>NZ_JBSFGE010000016.1:0-200476 GCF_053596435.1 Streptomyces sp. NPDC001700 | reverse complement strand
GCGCACCCCGACGCAGGGTGGACGGCCCTGGACGCGCCGGTCACCGGCGGTGTACCGGGTGCTCAGGCCGGCACTCTCCAGTTCTTCGTCGGCGGCGAACGCCACGACTACGACCGGGCCTTCGACGTACTGTCCGCGATGGGTGACCCGGAGCGGATCATCCATGTCGGCGGGCAGGGCACCGGCTACACCGTCAAGCTCTGCCTCAACCTCGGCTTCTTCCTGCACGTGATGGCCGGAGCCGAAGTGCTCGCCCTGGGCACGAAGGCCGGCGTCGACCTCGGCGTCCTGCATCAGGCCCTCACACACAGCGGCGCGAGCAGCGCGTTCCTGGAGAACGACGCGGCCCGGAACCTCTTCGCCGGCGACTACAAGGAGTACTTCCGCCTCGCGCTGGTCCTCAAGGACCTCCGCCTCGCCGTCGACCTCGGCCGCAGCGTCGGCGTACCACTGGAGGTGTCCGCGCTCGTCGAACAGATCCACAGCCGTGCACTCCTCACCTACGGCGACGGCGGTCAACTCCTCGCGGTCCGGCAGCTGGAGGAGACCGCCGGGGTTTCCCTGCGCCACGCCTCCTGAACCGGCGACCGGCGGACCCGGGAACCGGCGTGCCATGCGGGCGCGAGCCCATCACCACACCCGCGACGCGGGACTTCCAAGGAAGGAACACGCACATGCCCATCATCGACGTCTCACTCAGCCCCGGACGTACGGACGACCAACTGCGCGCCCTGGTGAGCGAACTGACCTCGGCCACCACGCGTGCCCTGGGCGTCCCGGAGGAACGCGTCCGGATCCTGCTGCGCGAAGTGCCCGACACTCACTGGGCGACGGGCGGCGTGACCACGGCGGACGCCAAGGCGACCGGCAGGCACTGACCAACCGCTGGTGCGGGCACGGCCGCGCCGGCCACCAGATCCGTACCCCGGCGGGTGTGCCTCGTCCGGCGTCCACGACACCGTGAAACCCACCGTTCCCGACGCCCTGGCAACGACCATCTGATCCCCACTGTGCAGGAGCATCCGTACGCTCATGAAGATCCAGTCCGTTGAAGCAATCCCCGTCGCCGCGTCGTTCAAGTCGACGTTCCGGTTCGGCACCACCGACCGCACCACCTCACCGAACGTCGTAGTGATCATCCGCACCGACGAGGGCCCGGTCGGCTACGGCGAAGCCTGCCCGGTCCCGGCCTTCACCAGCGAGACCCAGAAGTCCATCGTCGAACTCGTGGAGGAACGGGTGGCACCGGTCCTCGTCGGCCGCGACCCGGAGCACCGCCAGCCCCTCCTGCGGGACCTGGGGCGTGTCCTGAAGTCCGCGCCCTTCACCACGACGGCCGCGGACACCGCCCTGCTGGACCTCGTCGGCGGGGCCCTCGGCGTGCCGGTGCACACCCTGCTCGGCGGCGCCTTCCGCGACCGGACCGAAGTGCACGGATCGGTCGGCTGGGACGAGGACTCCGGCAAGATGGCCGACGTCGCGGGTGAGCAGGCCGAAACCTATCGGTGGCTGAAGCTGTACGCGGGCCGCGGCGACCTCGACGCCGACCTCGACCGGCTCCAGGCCGTGCGCGAGGCCGTCGGCCCGGACATCGGATTGTTCGTCGACATCAACGCGATGTGGACACCCAGCGACCTCGTCCGGGCACTGCCGCGCGTGTCGGAAATCGGGCTGAGTCTGCTGGAACAGCCGCTCCCCCCGGCCGCGGCCTCCTACCAGCACGACCTGGTCGGCAGGCTCCAGGTGGACATCGCCGCCGACGAGGCCGTCCGCACCGTCGCCGACGCCACCGCGGTCATACGCGAAGGCTCCGCCACCGTCCTCAACCTCGGCCACTCCAAGCTCGGCGGCCCCACCGCCGCCCTCCAGGCCGCACAGATAGCCCACGCGAGCGGCATGGGCCTGATGGTCGGAAGCGTCATCGAGATGGGCATCGCCACCGCCATGGGCCTGCACCTGGCCGCCGCCCTCCCCCACCTCGCCTACCCCTCCTACCTGATGGGCCCCCTCAAGTACCGCCAGCAGATCACCGACCAGCAGGTCGAAGTCGTCGACGGCCACATCGCCGTCCCCGAAGGCCCGGGCCTCGGCTTCACCGTCGACGAGACCGAACTGCGCCGCCTGGACGCCCGCGCCCAATCCTGACCACCGCCCCGCCCCAGCACCCCGACGGAAGAACGCCGACAGTGTCCCTGCTCTCCAGCACCGACACCAGCATCGTCGGCAGCGGCATCACCGGAGCGGCCACCGCGGCCACTGGTGGCCGCCCGTGGCGCGAGCGTCATACTGATCGACCACCCGCCCCTTCCGCGGCGCCATGTGGAGCCTCGGCCACGCGGCCCCGCCCGAGAACGACGCCCGCACCGCCCTGCATCGCTACCGTGCCGGACGCTGGATCGGCGTCAGTGCCGATCCGAACCAGACCGTCTCCGACTACCTGGTCCAGTGGCTCGCGGCCAAACGGCTGCGGCTCAAGGCCACCACATGGGTCCGCTACCGCGACTACATCCACCACGACCTGATCCCGGCCCTCGGCCCGATCCGCCTGGACGAGCTCGCCTACGAACACATCCACCACTACGTACAAGGCCCAGCTCGCCGCCGGCCGCGGACGCCCCACCGTGTGGCACATCCTCGCCACCCTCTCCAGCGCCATCGGCGACGCCGTCCGCCAGCACCGACTCCCCACCAACGTCGTCCGGCCCACCGTCATCCCCCGCCCGGCCTCCGGCGAGCGCACCATCTGGACCGGCCCAGGCGATCCGCTTCCTGCGTCACTACCACGCCAACGATCCGGACTTCGCCGACCTGATCGAATTCCTCATCGGCACCGGCCTCCGCAAAGGCCAAGCCCTCGGCCTGCACTGGGACGACGTCCACCTCGCCGCACAACCTCCAGCCCCATCCCGGACGCCAGTGGACTGAACCCGGCGGCAAGGGCAAGGACCCCGGCCGCGAACCTCGACCGCGCCGCCGGGCCACCTACACCCGCCCGCACGGCGTGCGCCACCTTTTCGCAGCCTACGACCTGGGCAAAAACCAGCTCTACGGCCACATCAAGAAGACCAAGAACCGTAGCAAGTTCCTGGAATTCTGCCGCTACCTGCGCTCGCTGCACCCGGCGGACGTACGCATCGCGATCGTCTGTGACAACTACTCGCCGCACTTGACGACCAAGCGCTGCCAGCGGGTCGGCGCGTGGGCGGCTGCCAATAACGCCGAGATCGTCTACACCCCGACCAACAGCTCCTGGCTGAACAGGATCGAGGCCCAGTTCACCGCCCTTCGCCCTCGACGGCACCGACCACCGGACCCACAAGGCCCAGGGCAGTATGATCCGCCGATACATCATCTGGCGGAACAAGAACGCCGCCGACAAGCGCCTCACTGCCCTCGTCCACAGGACGAATGCCGCCTGACCCGCGCCGCCAGCCTCTGTCTTGGTCGTCAGGGCCGGATCGGTGGCGCACTCATCGCTGCCGTCAGGAACGTGATCGCCCATCGCCGGGCCGCCTCGCCCGCTACCGGGGACACGCAGCCAGGGGAGGGCTGCTGGTGGACCTGGAGGCGGTCGACGGCCGTCACGGCAAAGATCCCCCGAATCCGGAACCACAGCTCCTCCGGGGAAAGGCCGGGCAGTACGCGCGCGAAGGCTGCAAAGTAGCGCTCGCGGACCGAGTCCTCGGCCGGGCCGGTCCAACTGCGTGCCTCCTCGGCCGGGTCACTGAGGATCGTCACGATCAGCCGGGACGTCCGGGCGCCGCCCTCGCCGCCGGCCGGTATCTCGTCGAACAGCGGCCCCGCGAATGCCTCCACCAGTTCGCTGACCGATGGGTCGGGGGTCCGGGCGAGCATTTTGTCGAGCCCGGCGCACTGGGCAGCGGTGATGGGCTCGACCACGCGGCGGGCGACTGCCGCCATCAGCTCTGCCTTCGAGCCGAAGTGGTAGCCGACGGCGGCCAGGTTCGCTCCGGCGAGTTTGGTGATCGCGCGGACTGAGGTGCCGCGGTATCCGTGCTCGGCGAAGAGGTGCTCGGCCGCGTCGAGGATCTGGGTGCGGGTGTCTGGGGTCGCCACACGAGGGACTATACATATGTTTGAATGAAACGAACGTACGAATCAAGCTACCGTGTGAAAGAGGGCTGTCATGAAGCTGCTCGTGTACGGCGCCGGGGTTTGCGGCAGCCTGTTCGCCGCCCGCATGCATGAGGCCGGCCACGACGTCTCGCTCCTCGCCCGGGGCGAGCGCCTGACCGCCCTGCGCCGGCAGGGAGTGCAGCTCGCCGAGGAGGACGGCCCGGTCAGGCGGGTGCCGGTACCGGTGATAGAGCACCCGGACGGCGGGTACGACCTGATCACCGTCTTCGTCCGCACCCACCAGGTGGATGCAGTGCTGGAATCACTCGCTGGTGTCCAAGGTGACGTGCTGTTCCTGCTCAACTGGGCAGCCGGCCCGGAGACGCTGGGTGCGGTGATCACCCACGAGCGGGTGCTGCTCGGCTTCCCCGCGACTGGCGGCACGATGGACGGCGACGTGGTCCGCTACCCCAAGACCAATTTCATCACCCGCCGGGTCGCGATGCCGATCGGCGAGCCCGACGGCCGTACCACCCCGCGACTGGTACGGATCGTGGAGACGTTCCGTACTGCCGGGATCAACGCCAAGGCCGAGCCGCAGATGGATGCCTGGCTCAGGACGCACGCCGCGTTCGAGGTCCCGCTCGGCCAGGCGGTACACGCGGCGGGCGGCCCGGTAGCGCTGGCCGACGCCCCGGACGCGGTACGCGGCATGCTCCACCTCATGCGGCAAAACCTCGCCGCGATGGAGACGCCGCCGGTACCCCGCGCGTTCGCCGCGTTGCGGGCTCTGCCGCAAGGGCTCCTTGTGGCCGTGCTTCGGCGCTTCCTGAAGAGCCCGACGGCCGTGCACAGCGGACTCAACGACCCCTCGCCTGCCACGGCGGCCGAACTCGAGCGGCTGGCCGAACAGCTCCGCGCCCCTGCGGGAGCCCGCTAAGCGACCCAGGACGGCGAAAACCTCACCACGCACACCATCGCCAGTCCCACAGTCCTCGGCCCCACCTCCGCTGGCTCCACGGACGGCAACCGCTGACCTCATGACCGTTTCGGTAGCAATGGAGCGTCCGGCCTTCGGAGTTGGCGTGGCTTTCTCCCCCTTTGGGGCCACGTCCTTCAAAATAGCGCGGCACTACAGGGCGAACGTTGATTGATGCGGCACTAGTACCGATACGCCGCCTGGCCAGGAACGACGAGTTTCCGAGCGCACAGGACATCAGGGCTTGCTATGCACGGAAACGGCATACTTCCCGTCGCTGTAAGGGTCGCGAGCCCACGTCGCGTACCGGGCTTCAATGGTGAGTCCCACCGCACGGCAGTGCGCGTCGTAGTCGTCCAGGGTGTAACCGCGGTCCAGGGCGAAACCCGCGACGAGACGCCCGGCCGGACGCACGTGGGCCGCCGCCCCAGCCACCAGGGCCGGTTCCGTCCCCGGTGGGGTGAACAGAGGGACGTTGCCCGCCAGCACCACGACATCGAATGACAACCCCAGGTCAAGGTTGATCAGATCCCGCAGGTACCAGCGGATCTCCGGGGCCAGCTGCCGAGCGGTGGCGAGCATCGACTCATCGGTGTCCACACCCGCCACGTCGATCCCGTGACGGGCCAGCTCGATGGCCACCCGGCCGGTACCGCAACCCACATCGAGGACCGTGGTGGGCCGGAAGGAACGGACCAGCGCCGCCTCACCGTGGACATCCCCTCCACCGGCGGCGATGCGGTCGAACCGCGACTGGTACTCATCACCGTTCCACATCATGCGGCCAGAGTGTCACATGCGTGAATGCGCCCGACCATACGGGCAGCGAGCGATTCCGGCAGCTTCCGGAATCCGCCCGAGGAAGCCGTCAGCCTCACTCAGCCCCCCTCGATGGCATGCTTGGCACACTATTTCGTGTTGGTCGTCCGCGCACACGCCAAGTGCCGCGCTACCGCACTTGTCGCCCCACCAAGGGATCGCCGCAGGTCAGGAGGACTACAGATGCCATTGTGGTCGCATGTGGTCGCAGGATTACCCAGGCCGTGCGCGACAATGGACGTAGCGGTTCAATGTGCAAGTTTTGGAAGCGATCACCATGCGCTCCGCCACCGCTCGCGGGCGCGTCTACCGCCGGTGCGGCTGCCGGGACCAGCAGGACAAGCAGCTCGGCTCACGCTGCCCACGGCTCCCCGGCGAGTCTGATCACGGCACCTGGACCTTTGCCGTCGACCTTCCCTCCCCCGCCCATCGCCGTCGCACCGTTCGCCGCGGCGGCTTCCCCACCCAGCACGATGCCTCGGACGCCCTGGAGCGGCTGGTCGCCAGCGACGGCAACGGGTTCTTCGCCGATCCGAACCAAACGGTGGGCGACTACCTGACCGCCTGGCTCCAGGCCAAGGCCATGACGCTGAAGCCGACCACCATGGCCCGCTACCGCGCCTATGTCCAGGCCGACCTCATCCCCGCCCTCGGACACATCAAGCTTGACGACCTCGGCTACGCACACATCGCCGCCTTCGTCCGGAACCAGTTCGCCCACGGCCGCGGGCCGGTCACCGTTCACCGGATCCTGGCCACCCTCTCCAGCGCCCTCGGTGAGGCCGTCAAACACCACCGCCTCGACCGCAACCCCGCCCGGCCCACGATCATCCCCCGCCCCGCAGCAGCCGAACGCCACACCTGGACCGTCCAGGAAGCCCTCACCTTCCTCCAGTACAGCCATACAGTCGACCCGCTCATGGCCGACCTGGTCGAGCTGCTGATCGGCACCGGCATCCGCAAGGGAGAAGCTCTCGGACTGCGATGGGAGGACGTCCACCTCGATGAGCGCGTCCTCTATATACGCCGCACGCTCTCCGCCGTCGACAACAACCAGCTCGCGCTGACCACACCCAAGACCCGAGGCAGCAAGAACTGGGTCGCCATCTCCGACCGCGTCGCCATCGCCCTCCGCCACCGTGCCCGGGAGAAGTGCGCCTCGACGATGCAAGGGCTCCGGGGCGATTTCGTCTTCCACCGCCCCGACGGCAGGCCACTCCACCCGCAATACGCACTCAACCGCTTCCATCTACTGTGCCGAGAAGCCCGCGTCCCCCGCACCACACTTCACGACCTCCGCCACCTCGCGGCCACCATCTCGATCAACGCCGGCGTCCCGCTGACCGTGGTCTCGAAAACCCTGCGCCACTCGACACTGTCCACCACCGCGAACATCTACAGCCACCTCACCGCGCAAGCAGCACGCGAAGCCGTTGACGCCATCGACAAGACCCTCACCCAGGCCGCCCGGCCGACCACTCCCCCACGGCCCATACCGGCCCCGCGACCACACTGCGACCACATCCCGAAACGACACAACCAGGTGACCATCATCAGGCGGCCCGCAGAAGCCACGAGTTGCAAAAGCCCGGCCCCGAAACGCTCGGGCGCATGCGACCACCTTGCGACCACAAGCCGACAAAACGTCAGAAAGGTCGCTTCCTCACTTCGAGGAAACGACCTCCGACCTGCGAAAACGCTGGTCGGGACGACAGGATTTGAACCTGCGACCCCTTGACCCCCAGTCAAGTGCGCTACCAAACTGCGCCACGTCCCGGTGCTTGTCCGGCTCGGGGTTTCTCCCTTGCCGGGCGCGCATGAAGAACAATACCGCACCTCAGGGGGTGCTCGCCTCCACCCCTGGGCAGGACTCCGGGGCAGCCCGGCGATTACGGAGTGTTCGCGAGTGTCGCGTTTTGTAGTCGAGGAGGTTGCGGGCGCCGGGTCGTGCGGGGAGGCGGCTTCGGGGGCGGGCAGACGAGGCTGCATCGCCGTCGTCCCTCGGCGGCGATAGGCACCCGGCTGTTGCCGTCGTCCGCCTCGACCAGCACGGTGCCGTCCTGGTCGATTCCGGTGGCGGCAGGCAGGGTCTCGGCAGTTCGGGCAGGCGTTGCGCGAGCGGATTCGCAGCGGTGGTGGGTGGCACGGCACCCACCACCGTCGCCGTCAGGACCGTCCTCATGCTCAGGGGATGTGCTTCTCCAGCCACTCCAGGAGGTCCTGCTGGACCTCGTCGCGGTTGGTCTCGTTGAGGATCTCGTGCCGGGCGCCCTGGTAGCCCTTCCAGCTCAGGTTCCGGGTGCCGCCGTAGCGGAAGTCTTCGAGGAGTTCGTAGACCAGGGTCATCCGCTGGTTGCAGGGGTCCTCGGTGCCCACCGCCAGGTGGACCGGCAGCTCGGCCGGGATGCGGGCCTGGTGGCGCGGGTCATTGATCTTGCGGACGGCGCGCAGCCAGGCCAGGGAGAGGCCGGTGCTGAAGGGGAAGCCGCAGTGGTCGTCGGCCGCGTAGGCGGCGACCTCGGCCTGGTCCCGGGAGAGCCATTCGAAGCCCGTGCCGAACTCGTACGGGTCGTTGAACGAGGCGAAGAGCGTGGGGACGAAGGTGGACAGCGCGGTGGGGCCGCGTTCCGCGATCTCCTGCTCGATGGCCGCCAACGCGCCCTCGATCTCCGCCCCCGGGAGCGAGCGGAAGGTGCCGGAGAGGATCAGCCCGGCCAGTTCCCCGCCGTACTCCTGGGCGCAGTCGCGGGCCAGCATGGAGCCCATGCTGTGGCCGAGCAGCACCAGTGGCGCTCCGGGGTGGTCGGCGCGGGCGCGGGCGCCGATGGCGCGCAGGTCCGCGACGATGGCCCGCCAGGCATCGCCCTCATCACCAGCGGAAGCGCCAACAGAAGCGCCAGCAGAAGCGCCAGCGGTAGCGACCACCCCGAGGCCGCCGGTGGACTCCGCCGTCGCCCCGTGGCCGCGGTGGTCCGAGGCGACGACCGCGTAGCCGTGCCCGCCCAGGAAGCGGGCGAAGCGGTCGTACCGCCGGGCGTGTTCGGCCGCGCCGTGGGCGATCTGGACGACCGCGCGCACGGGGCCCGCCTCCGGCTGCCACGTGTACGTCGCGACACGCGCGCCGTCCGGGGCGGTCAGGTGGTCCGTGCGGTGGGTGATGCCGCCAGCTCGCATGCGTATCCGTCTCCTGGGCCGATGGGATGAGGCGAAACCCACTCTTCCCCCGCCGGGCCGCCATGCCAAGGGCATGCACAGGTGTGCTGACGGGGTGTTGCGGGACGCGGGCCGTGTGTAACGATCAGGCGCTTTCCGTACCACTCGCAACTCCTGAACCGTGCAACTCCCCGCCCCAGGAGGACTGTTGGTTACATTCGAAGCATCTGACGCGGCCCCGGAGAATCAGCCTCCGTCCGAACTCTCCCGGCGGCGCCTGCTGCAAGCCGCCGCCGCCGTGGGCACCGCCGTCGCCGCCACGGCCGCGCTGCCCGCCGAGGCGGTGGCCGAGGCTGCGGCCCGGGCGCAGACGGAGGCGCGGCGGGTCTCGCTCTCCTTCACCGCCGCCACCAACGGCGCCGCGTCCCTCTCCCCCACCGGCGACCGGCTGATCGCCGAGGTCCAGAACGTGCTGTGGTCCGTCCCCCGTGAGGGCGGCGACGCCGTCGCGCTCACCCCGCCCGATCTGGAGCCGACCCGTCCGGTCCACTCCCCCGACGGGAAGCTGCTGGCCGTATGCGCGTACCGGGGCGGCGGCTTCCACATCTGGACGCTGCGCCCCGACGGCTCCGGTCTGCGGCAGCGCACCGACGGCCCGTGGGACGACCGTGGTCCGGCCTGGTCGCCCGACGGCACCCGGATCGCCTTCGCCTCCGAGCGCGGCGGCGACCCGGTGGCGGGCAGCCCGTACCGGGTGTGGGTGCTGGACGTGGCCAGCGGCGAGCTGACCCGGCTGACCGGGCTGCCGGGCCAGGACGGGCCGCTCCAGGGCGGCGCCTGGGAGGACTTCGACCCGACCTGGTCCCCGGACGGCGCGCGCGTGCTGTTCGTGCGCGGTGCGCTCGCCGGGACCGCGCTGGACGCCCGTACGGTGGCCTCCGTACGGGCGGACGGCACCGGTCCGGTGACCGTCGAGCGCGCCGACGCGACCATCGGCGCCCAGGTGATGACGCCGTCCGTGTCGGCGGGCGGCAGGCTCGCCTATCTGCGCACCACGCCCGCGCCGGAGGCGTCCTGCACGCTGGTCGTGGACGGCGCGAAGGTCGCGGTCGAGGGCGATGTGCAGCCGGTGCCGCCTCGGTGGGTCTCGCGCGAGGAGCGCGAGGAGCTGCTGCTGACGGTGGACGGGCACTTCCGGCTGGTGCGCCCGGACGCCCCGGCGCAGGACGCCCCGGCGAAGGGTGCCCAGGCGCAGGACACCCCGGCGAAAGGCGAGGAGATCCCGTTCGCCGCCACCCTGCCGGTCGACCGCCCCCGGTACACCGTCAAGCGGTACGACTTCGAGGGCGGCGCGGCGCGTCCGGTGCGCGGACTGCATCTGCCCGCGCTGTCGCCCGACGGCCGCAAGGTGGCCTTCGCCGCGCTCAACTCCCTCTGGATCGCGGACACCTCGGGCGGCCGCGCCCCGCGCC
The DNA here is from genome assembly GCF_053596435.1 of Streptomyces sp. NPDC001700. Classification (NCBI taxonomy): domain Bacteria; kingdom Bacillati; phylum Actinomycetota; class Actinomycetes; order Kitasatosporales; family Streptomycetaceae; genus Streptomyces; species Streptomyces sp. NPDC001700. The sequence goes on along the minus strand of NZ_JBSFGE010000016.1, from coordinate 189,976 downwards.
GGGTCGTACGGGCGGACGCCACCCGGTATCTGCTCGCCCCCTCCTGGACGCGCGACGGGCGTGCCCTGGTGTACGCCGACGACCGCGACGGGCTGCTCGCCGTGCGCCGCCGGGACCTCGCCTCCGGGAAGGAGACGGTGCTCGCGTCGGGCGGCCGGGTGCACCCCGCGCTCTCCCCCGACGGCGAACGGCTCGCCTGTATCGACATGTCGGGAAACCTCGTCGTACGGGACCTCGGCGCCGGTACGGAACGGGTGCTGGCCGCGCCGCTCGGGGCGGGCGGGCTGCCCGGGCGGCCGAGCTGGTCGCCGGACGGCCGGTACGTCGCGCTGTGCGACCGCAACCGGCTGAACCAGAGATTCCGCGAGGGCTACAACCTCATCCGGGTCGTCGATACGACGAGCGGCGCCGCGACACTGCACGCCGTCGCGGAGCACACCTCCCTCACCGACCGCTACGACTCCGGCCCGGTGTGGTCCCCGGACGGCCGTCATATGGCGGTCATCGTCGAGTCCGCGCTGTGGCTGCTGCCGGTCCGGCCGGACGGCAGCCCGGACGGCGCCCCGCGCCGGGTGACCGACGAGGCGGCCGACCATCCGTCCTGGTCGGCGGACTCGGGCAGCGTCCTGTATCTGTCGGCGGGCAAGCTGCGGCTGCTGGACGTCGCGAGCGGCGACGCCCGTACAGTACGGGTCCCGCTCGACCACCGGCGGCCGCGCCCGGCCGACACCGTGGTGCACGCCGGGAGGTTCTGGGACGGCACGGGCGGCGGGGGCACGGTCCGCGAGGACGTCGACATCGTGGTGCGCGGCGGCCGGATCGCCGCCGTCGAGGCGCACCGTGGCGGGCGGCCCGCGAAGCGCCGTATCGACGCCTCGGCCCGTACCGTCGTCCCCGGGCTGTGGGACGCCCACACCCACCCCTGGCAATCGTCGTACGGCGGCCGCCAGACCGCGCTGCAGCTCGCGTACGGCATCACCACCGCCGTCTCGTTCGGTGGCTTCGCGTACGAGCAGGCGCGGCTGCGGGAGGCCGTCGCGGCGGGCGCGCTGGCCGGGCCTCGGCTGCTGGCCACCGGCGAGCTGCTGGACGGGCCGCGGGTGGCGTACAGCATGGGCCGGGCGCACCGCACCCGGGACGGGCTGCGGCGCTCGCTGGACCGCGCCGAGGCGCTCGACTGGGACTTCGTCAAGACGTACGTCCGCGCGCCCGGCTGGATCATGGCGGAGGCCGCCCGCTTCGCCCACGAAAAGCTCGGGGTGCGCTCCGGCAGCCATCTGTGCACGCCCGGCATTCAGCTCGGTCAGGATCTGACGACCCATCTCCAGGCCACCCAGCGGCTGGAGTACGGGCATGCGACGACGGCGACCGGACGGGCGTTCCAGGACCTGGAGGAGATCTACACGGCCTGCGACTTCCGGCTGGTGGCCACCCCGTTCACCGCACAGCCGCTGGTCGGCGCGGACCCGGCGCTCGCCGAGGACGAGCGGGTCACCCGGCTGATGCCGCCGTGGGACACCGCGCTGGTGCGGCAGCTCGCCGGGACGCCGCCGACCGGCGCCCAGCTGGCGACCCTGCGCACCGAGATCGGCATATACCGGCGGATCCTGGCCGGTGGCGGGGTGGTCGCCCTGGGGACGGACCAGCCGCTGGTGCCGGTGGGGCTCCATCTGCATGTGACGCTGCGGGCGCTGCACCGGTACGGGCTGTCGCCCGCGGAGGCGCTGCGTACGGTGACGGTCCTCCCGGCGCGGGCGTTCGGCGCCGAACGGGACCTGGGCACCCTGGAGGTCGGCAAGCTGGCGGACCTGACGGTCGTGGACGGCGATCCCTTCACCGACTTCGACGCGATGGTACGGACGGTCTCGGTGCTGCGGGGCGGCGTGCCGTACGAACAGCGGCGGCTCGTCGAGGCGTTCCCGGCGCCCGCCGGTGCGATGGCGGCGCACGGGCGGTCGGCGGACCACTGGCTGGAGGTGGGGCGGCAGCTGCGGCGCGACGGATGCTGCGAGCAGCACAGCTGAGCACGCTCAAGCACGGCGGCCCGGCTCGGACGGTGCGGGCCGGGTCAGGCCGAGTCGGACGGTGAGGGCCGGGTCAGGCCGAGCAGGTCGCGGGCCGGGCCGGTGGGGTGGGGGCCGGACGGCCAGACGGCGCGCAGATCTCGGCGCAGGGGGATGTCGGGGACCGCGATCTCCACCAGGCGGCGGGCCGCCACTTCCTCGCGGACGGCCAGGCGGCTGAGCACCGCGGGGCCCGCGCCGCTCACCACCGCCGCCTTGACGGCGGTCGTGGAGGCCAGCTCCAGCAGCGGCGCGGCCAGGCCGCCGTGGGCCGCGAGGGCGGCGTCCAGCACCTGCCGGGTGCCGGAGCCGCGCTCCCGGAGGATGAGCGGGGTGGCGGCGAGTTCGGCGGCGGCCGGTGGGGTGCGGCGGCGGGCCCAGGGGTGGCCGGGGGCGGTGACCACCGTGAGGCGGTCATGGCCGATGACCGCGCCGTCCAGCCCGCTCGGGGTGTCCAGGCCCTCGACGAAACCGATGTCCGCCTCGCCGTCCAGCAGCCGCCCGGCGACCGCCGCCGTGTTCCCGGCCAGGAGCGAGACGGCGGTGTCGGGGCGCAGGGCGCGCAGCGCGATCAGCCAGCCGGGCAGCAGATACTCGGCGATCGTCATGCTGGCGGCGACCCGCAGCCGGGAGTCGCGGCGGTCGCGCAGCGCGTGGACGCCCGCGTCGAACGCCTCGGCCGCCTCCACCACGCGCCGCGCCCAGTCCGTGACGAGCGCCCCGGGCGCGGTGAGCCGGGAGCCGCGCGGCGAGCGGTCCACGAGCGCGACGCCCAGCCGCCGTTCCATCGCCCGGATCCGGCTGCTCGCGGCGGGCTGGGTGATGCCCAGCTCCCGGGCTGCCCGGCCGAGGCTGCCGAGCCGGGCGACGGCGAGCAGCAGCTCCAGCGCGCCGAGGTCGGGGACGCGGTGGGCGAGCGGGGACGGCACCGGGCCGTCGTCACCGGCCGTAAGGCTCTTCCGCTCGCTCATAAAGTCAGCTTATGCCCTCATAGAACGAAGGGGCCTGGTGGGTGACGCGGCGGCGGGCGAGGCTGCGTCCATGGTCACCGCCGCGCCCGCCCCGCCCCTTCCTGCTGCCGCCGTCATACGCGCTCGCCGCCCCCGGCCGTCCGTACGCCACCTCGGCCCCAACTGGTACGCCACGGTGATGGGCACCGCGATCGTGGCCACCGCGGGCGCCGGGCTGCCGGTGCACATCCCGGGGCTGCGCGGGGTCTGCCGGGCGGTGTGGGTGCTGTCGGCACTGCTGCTCGTCGCCGTACTGGCCGCCCGCGCGGCGCACTGGGCGCTCCATCGCGACCGGGCGCGCGCCGATCTCCTCGACCCGGCGGTCGCGCCCTTCCACGGCTGCCTGCCCATGGCGCTGTCGGCGGTCGGCGCGGCGACGCTGTCCGTGGGCGCGGAGGTGATCGGCGTACGGGCGGCGGTGGCCGTGGACGCGGTCCTGTGGACGGCCGGAACGCTCACCGCGCTGCTGATGGCGGCCGGGATCCCGGCGCTGATGGTCGTACGGCACCGGATCGGCCCCGGGGACGCGTCCCCGGTGTGGCTGCTGCCGGTCGTGGCGCCGATGGTGTCGGCGGCGACCGGTCCGGCGCTGGTGCCGCATCTGCCGCCCGGGCAGGGGCGGGAGGCGCTGCTGCTGGGATGCGTGGCGCTGGCGGGGGCGAGCCTGCTGGGGACGTTCCTGATGCTGCCGCTGATCTTCGAGCGGCTGGTCCGCCACGGTCCGCTCCCGGCGGCGCTGACGCCCGCGCTGTTCCTGGTGCTGGGCCCGCTCGGGCAGTCCACGACGGCCGCGGGCGGGATGGCCGACGCCGTGGCGTACACGGCGGGGGTGCCGGAGGCCGCCGCCCGGTTCGCCTCGGTGGTGTACGGGGTGCCGGTGATGGGGTTCGCGCTGCTGTGGCTGGCGTCGGCGGGAGCACTGGTGGTGCGGGCGGCACGGCGCGGGATGCCGTTCGCGATGACCTGGTGGGGGTTCACCTTCCCCGTGGGCACGTGTGTCACGGGGGCGGCGGCGCTGTCCCGGCACACCGGTCTGCACGCGTTCGGCTGGCTGGCGGTGGTGCTGTACGGCGCCCTGGTGGCGGCGTGGGCGCTGGTCGCGGCGCGCACGGCGCTCGGCCTGGCGCGCGGCACGCTGCTCACGCCCTGAGCCCCATCCTCACCGCGCCCCCGCCAGCGCCGCCCCGAGGACTGCGGGCGCCTCCGCCAGCGAGGGGCCGTACCAGGTCAGATGGCGGCCGCTGACGAGCGCGGCGGGCAGCCCGGGGAACGCCTCGGGACCGTCGTCGGCCGTGAAGCGGTACGGCTCGTCCGGCAGCACCACCAGCTCCGCCCCGCGCCCCGTCAGCTCGTCGATGGGGATGCGCGGGTAGCGCTCGGGGTGGTCCGCGTACAGGTGCCGTACGCCCAGCCGGGACAGCAGATCCCCGGCGAAGGTGTCCCGGCCCAGCACCATCCACGGCCGCCGCCACACCGGCACCACCGCCCGCCGCTCCGCCCCGGCCGCCCGGCCCGCCCGTACGTCCGCCCAGGCGGCCTCGGCCTCGTCCAGCCAGCCGGGCCGGGGCAGCCCGCAGCCGCGCACCAAGACCCGGTCCAGCTCGGCGAACGCCTGCTCCAGCGTCCGTACCTCGGTCACCATCACCTCGAGCCCGGCGGCGCGCAGCGCGGCGAGGTCGGGGGCGCGGTTCTCCTCCTCGTTGGCGAGGACGAGGTCCGGGGCGAGGGCCGCGATCCGGGCGGTGTCCGGGTTCTTGGTGCCGCCGACGCGCTCCGCGCGCAGCCCGGGCGGATGGCTGCACCAGTCGGTCACCCCGGTCAGCAGGCCGGGCGCGGTGGCGGCGACGGACTCGGTGAGCGAGGGCACCAGGGACACCACGCTGCGTACGGCGGCGGAAGACCTCATCGCCCCACCGTACGCGCGCGGGGCGGACATACGGCCGCCGCCGCGGACCGGAGCGAAAGGGGCTCCGGTCCGCGGCGGCGGATGGCGTTACCGCAAGGAGGGAACGGGGATCAGGGGGTGACCGGCGCCATCTTGTCGACGATGCCGGGGTTGGCGTCGATCCACTTCTGGACGCCCTCCTCCTCGTTGCCCTTGCCCGCGTCCTGCACGGCCTGCTCCAGCGTGGCCAGCTCCTTCTCGGTCATGTGCCACTTCTTCAGCCACCCGTTGAACTCGGGGAACTTCTTCGGGAAGGACTTATTGGCGAGGGTGTGGAGCTGGTTGTTGGCCCCGAAGGCCTTGTCCGGGTCCGCGAGCTTGGTGAGCTTGTACTTGCTGTACGCCCAGTGCGGGGTCCACAGGACGACGGCCACCGGCTCCTTCTTGGCGTACGAGCGCTCCAGCTCCGCCAGCATCGCCGGGGAGGAGCCGTCGGTGACCTTGTACTCCTTGTCCAGGCCGTACTGCTTCAGCACCTTGCTCTTGAGGATCTTCATCTCGCCGGTGCCCGGTTCGATGCCGACGATCTTGCCCCCGAAGAGGTCGGACTTCCCCTTGAGGTCGGCCAGGGACTTCACGTCCTTGACGTACGACGGGACGGCGATCTCAAGCGAGGTCTTGTCGTACCACGCTCCGACATCGACCAGGTTCTTCTTGTATCTGTCCCAGTACTGCTTCTGCGCGACCGGTAGCCACCCGTCGAACTCGACGTCGATCTGCCCGGTGCTCATCCCGGTGAACATGGACCCGACGTCGTACTGCTTGATCGACGGCTTGTAGCCGCGCTTCTCCAGGACGTTCTTCCACAGGTACGTGGTGGCGATGTCCTCGTCCCACGGGAAGTAGCCGATCTTCGGCGCGGCGCCCGCGTCCTTGCCCTTCTGGTCGGCGCCGCCGGGCACCGGGGCGAGCTTGTTCGCGATGCCGGGGTTGTCCTTCAGCCAGGCGCGCACGCCCTGCTGCTCCTTGCCCTTACCGGCGTCCTGGATGGCCGCCTCCAGGCTGGTGAGCTGCTTCTCGCTCAGCTTGAAGTCCTTCATCCACTTCGCGATCTGCGGGTTCTTCTTCGCGAAGCCCTTGCGCGCGATCGTGTCGATGTGGTCGCCCTTGCCGAAGGCGCCCTTGGGGTCCTTCAGCTTGGTGAGCTTGTACTTGTTGTACGCCCAGTGCGGGGACCACAGGGTGACCGCGATCGGCTCCTTCTTCGCGTACGAGCGGTCCAGCTGGGACAGCATCGCCGCGGTGGAGCCCTTGACCAGCTGATAGTCCTTGTCCAGGCCGTAGCCCGGCATGACCTTGTCCTGCATCAGCTTCATCTCACCGGCGCCGGGCTCGATGCCGATGATCTTCTTCTTGAAGGTGCCGGACTTGGTCTTGAGGTCGTCGAGGGACTTCACGCCCTTGACGTACGACGGGACCGCGACCTCCAGCGAGGTCTTGTCGTACCAGGAGCCGAGGTTTTCCAGCTTGTCCTTGTACTTCGCCCAGTACGTGGCGTGGGTGGCGGGCAGCCAGGCGTCGGTCTGCAGGTCGATGTTGCCCGCGGCCATACCGGTCCACAGGGCGCCGACGTCGTACGACTGCACCTTGGGCTTGAAGCCGCGCTGCTCCAGCAGCTCCTTCCACAGGAAGGTGGAGGCGACGCCCTCGTCCCAGTTGATGTAGCCGAGGTTGACCGACTGGCCCTTGCCGACATTGGCGGAGACCGTGGGGCCGGTGTCGTCGCTGGCGAACATCTTCATGCCACCGGCGACCAGGGCCAGGACGACCACGCCGACCATGGCGACCGAGGTCGCGGGCCGCCAGTGGAGCACCCGCGAACCGCTGAGCGCCTTGGCCCGCTCCTTGGCCAGCGCGCGGCGGGCGAGCGGGGAGACGCGCTGATTGAGCGCGCTGGTCATCCGGTCCAGGTACATGGCCAGGATGACGACCGCGATACCGCCTTCGAAGCCCATGGCCACGTCGACGGAGCTGATCGCCTGGAAGACCGTGGATCCCAGGCCCTCGGCGCCGACCATACCGGCGATGACCACCATGGACAGCGCCAGCATGATCACCTGGTTGATGCCCGCCATGATGGTGGGCAGGGCCAGCGGCAGCTGGACGCGCATCAGGGTGCGGCGCGGATGGGTACCGAAGGCGTCGGCCGCCTCGACCAGCTCGGCGTCGACCTGGCGGATGCCCAGCTCCGTCATGCGGACGCCCGGGGGCATCGAGAAGATGACGGTCGCGACGACACCGGGGACGACCCCGAGGCCGAAGAAGAAGATGCCGGGGATCAGGTAGACGAAGGCGGGCATCGTCTGCATGAAGTCCAGCACCGGGCGGATCGCCGCGCTCACGCCGCGGTTACGGGACGCCCAGATGCCGAGCGGCACCGCGAACACGATGGTGATCACACCGGCGACCAGCACCAGTGCGAGGGTGTTCATCGCCTCGCCCCACAGCTCGATCGAATCGATGAGCGCGAAGCCGAGGAAGGCGAGGACGGCGGGCAGGAGCCCGCGCAGCCACCAGGCGAGCACCGCGAGGATGCCCGCGAGCAGCAGCGGCTCGGGCGCGCTGAGCACCGAGTTCACTCCGTCGTACATGCCCTGCACGACGGAGGAGATGAAGTCGAAGAGCCAGCTCAGGTTGTCACGGAGCCAGTTGACGCCGGAATTGATCCAGTCGCCGAGTTCGAGCCTAGGCACCGGTGATCACCTTCTTCGCGGACTCGGGGGCGTCCGGGGTGCCCGGGGACGGCGGCGTCGCGCCGTCACCCCCGGTGTCCCCGTCGCCGAGGACGGCGAGCAGCCGCCCCCGGCCGACGACGCCGACGAGAGTGCCGTCACCGTTGGTCACCGCGACCGCGGTGCCGCTGCGCGAGCAGGGGGTGAACAGCTCGGCGATCGGGGTGTTGGTGGGGACGGTGGCGGGGGCGGCGTCCAGCACGTCCTGCTCGGTACGGAGCGTCGTACCGTCGTCGGTGGTGGTGCCCAGCACCTCAGCCGGGTCGGACATGATCGCCCCGGCGGTGAGCACCCGGGACCGGTCGACGTCCTGGGTGAACGAGGCGACGTAGTCGTTGGCCGGGGTGACCAGGATGTCCTCGGCGGTGCCGATCTGGACGATCCGGCCGTCGCGCATGACGGCGATGCGGTCGCCGAGGCGCATGGCCTCGTTGAGGTCGTGGGTGATGAAGACGATGGTCTTCTTGAGCCGCTTCTGCAGCTGGACCAGCTGGTCCTGCATATCGCGGCGGATCAGCGGGTCGAGCGCGCTGAAGGACTCGTCCATCAGCAGCACGTCGGCGTCGGTGGCCAGGGCGCGGGCGAGGCCCACGCGCTGCTGCATACCGCCGGACAGCTCGTCGGGCCAGGACTTCTCCCAGCCGGCCAGGCCGACCATCTCCAGGGCCTCGGTGGCGCGCTTCTCGCGCTCCTCGGCCGGTATGCCCTGGACCTCCAGGCCGTACCCGGCGTTCTCCAGCACGTTGCGGTGCGGGAAGAGGGCGAAGTGCTGGAAGACCATGCTGATCTTGTGGGAGCGCACCTGGCGCAGTTCGCGGGGGGTGAGCGCGGTGAGGTCGTCGTCGTCGAAGAGGACGCGTCCGGCGGTCGGCTCCAGCAGCCCGTTCAGCATGCGCAGCAACGTGGACTTCCCGGACCCGGACAGACCCATGACGACGAAGGTCTGGCCCGCCTCGACCGCGAAGGAGGCGTCGACGACCGCGGCCGTCGTGCCCTCCGCTCGCAATTTCTCGCGGTCCGCACCGCCCTCGAGGTCGGCTACCGCCTCATCGGGTCTTCTGCCGAAGACCTTGTAGAGGCCTTCAGCTCGCAGTTTGGACACATATACCTCTCAGATCGCACCAAAAAACGACCCGCCACCCCCGCCGGCAGGTCGTGGAACAGCACGGCACCGGACCGCATGCCCTACGCAATAGTTGACTGCGCAAGTGCTTCGCTCCGGCTGCGCGCCTGCCCCGCTCCTTATGGCGTAAACCATACGGTGATCCAGCTCACATTCCCAGTCCGGCAGTGTCAGTGGAGTGCGGCATCATCGAGATGTGACCCGACGTTTGATGCTTCTTGACACCGCCTCTCTGTACTTCCGCGCCTACTTCGGGGTGCCTGATTCGGTCAGGGCTCCGGACGGCACTCCGGTGAACGCCGTACGGGGGCTGCTCGACTTCATCGCCCGGCTCGTCCAGGACCACCACCCGGACGATCTGGTGGCCTGTATGGACTTCGACTGGCGACCCGCCTGGCGCGTCGAACTGATCCCCACGTACAAGGCGCACCGGGTCGCCGAGGAGGCCCCGGAGGGGGCAGGCGTCGACCAGGAGGAGGTTCCGGACACCCTCTCCCCGCAGGTCCCGGTGATCGACGCGGTACTGGACGCGATCGGTATCGCCCGGGTGGGCTCGGCGGGCTACGAGGCGGACGACGTGATCGGCACGCTCGCCGGGCGCGCGGCCGGACCGGTCGACATCGTCACCGGCGACCGCGACCTCTTCCAGCTGGTCAGCGACGAGCGCCGGGCGCGGGTGCTCTACCCGGTCAAGGGCGTCGGCACGCTGCAGCTAGTGGACGAGGCCCTGCTGCGCGAGAAGTACGGAGTGGACGGCGGCGGGTACGCGGACCTGGCGCTGCTGCGCGGCGACCCGAGCGACGGGCTGCCGGGGGTGCCCGGGGTCGGCGAGAAGACCGCCGCCAAGCTGCTGGCCGCCCATGGCGATCTGGCCGGGATCATGGCCGCGGTCGACGACCCCGGCTCCAAACTGACCCCCACCCAGCGCAAGCGGCTGGACGAGGCGCGGCCGTATCTCGCGGTCGCCCCTAAGGTGGTCCGCGTCGCCTCGGACGTCCCGCTGCCCCCGTTCGACGCCGCCGTACCGCGGGCGCCGCGCGACCCGCGTGCGGTGGACGCGCTCGCGGAGCGCTGGGGACTAGGGGGATCCTTGAGGCGAGTGCTCTCCACCCTTGAGGGATAAGGTGTTAGGTTAGCTTTACCTAACCATTGTCGATCAAGGAGGCCGCCATGGCGGAACGTCCGGCCCGTAAACGTCCGCGGCCGCACCGGGCACAGGTGGTGCGCACCGACCGGCTGACCCCGCACATGGTGCGGGTGGTGCTCGGTGGCGACGGCCTCGCCGAATTCAGCGCCGGCGAATGGACCGACCACTACGTCAAGCTGCTGTTCCCCGCCGCGGGCGCCACGTATCCGCAGCCGCTGGACCTGGAGCGGATCCGCGAGGAGCTGCCGCGCGAGCAGTGGCCGGTCACCCGTACGTACACGGTGCGGGCCTGGGACCCGGCGGCCCGCGAGCTGACCCTCGACTTCGTGGTCCACGGCGACGAGGGCCTGGCCGGGCCGTGGGCGGCGCGGGTGCGACCGGGCGAGGAGATCTACCTCCAGGGGCCCGGCGGCGCCTACGCCCCGCACGAGGACGCCGGCTGGCATCTGCTCGCCGGTGACGAGAGCGCGCTGCCCGCGATCGCCGCCGCGCTGGAGCGGCTGGCCCACCGGCCGCAGGGCGCGGGCGGCGCTCCGGTGCACGCCTTCATCGAGGTCGAGGGCCCGGAGGAGGAGCACAAACTGGCCGTGCCCGAGGGGGTCAAGGTGGTGTGGCTGCACCGGGGCAGCGCGCCGGTCGGCGAGGCGCTGGTGGCGGCCGTCCGCGGGCTGGACTTCCCGGCCGGTCAGATCCACGCGTTCGTGCACGGCGAGGCGGGCTTCGTGAAGGAGATCCGCCGCTATCTGCGGGTGGAGCGCGAGGTGCCGCGCGAGTGGCTGTCCATCTCCGGCTACTGGCGGCGCGGCCACAACGAGGACGGCTGGCAGGCCTCGAAGCGGGAGTGGAACCAGCAGGTGGAGGCCGAGCAGGAGGGGGCGCGGCCCGAGGAGGCCGCGGCGTAGGACACCGCGCGAGACCGCGACGCTGCTACGGCGGGCGGGTGGACGGCCGAGGCCGCCCACCCGCCCGCTTCTCTTCTGGCGTCCGCGAGGGGCGTACGACGGCACATAAAAGCCGCTAACAGGATTTAACCCTACTTACACATGAATTCCCGGTCGCTCCAGTTCCACCTTCCGGCTCCGTCACCCGATGGGTTAAATCGGAAGCAGCGAGATTGACGGCGCCCCGCGTTGACGGCGCCGAGTCGCTTCACCCCGAAGACCCGCCCCCAGGAGCCGGCCCCGAGGCCACGGGTCTTTCACCGCGCCTTCCCGCCCACCGGGACGTCCTCCGCGGCAGCGGAGCACGTCAGCCATCGGGCTGCTCTCCGCGCCCCCGGCGAGGCGGCACATCGAAGGAGAAAGATCATGGCAACCATCACTTCGCTGGTGGACACGACGACCACCACCAACCAAGGCAAACCCGGGGACACCGTCCAGATCAACGGCACCGCGATGGCCACCACCACCCGCGTGAACTTCGGCTCCACAGCGGTCACCCCGACCGGCGTCACCGCCACCCAGGTCACCTTCGTCGTGCCCAACACGGCGCCGTGCTCCGGCCAGGTCGCCGTCAGCGTGTCCAGCAACACCGGCGCCACCAGCAACGCACTGCCGTTCTTCGTCATCGCCAACCCGACCACCACCGGGATGAGCGTCACCTGTCTGCCCGCCGCCACCGGTGGCGCGGCGACACTGTTCGGCACCAACTTCCTGACCGGGACGCAGGTCGCGGTGGGCAGCGTCGGCAACGTCGCGGTCACCCCCACCCAGACCAACCAGGTCACCTTCACCGCACCGGCCAACCCGGGGCAGGTCGCCGACGTGTCGACCCAGGCGGTGACCATCACCACCGCGGGGGGCACCAGCACCTCGGGCACCACCATGGTCGACTACTACCTCGCCCCGGCCATCACCTCCGTGGCGCCCACGTCGGGTACGGCGGGCGACAGCATCGTCGTCAACGGAACGTCCTTCATCGGCGTCGACACCGTCACCTTCACCGACAGCGCCGATGACACCGCCACCGCGGTCTTCACCCCCATCGGCGACGACCAGCTCGTGGCCATCGTGCCCGGCGGGCTCGCCACCGGCGCCGGGACCATCACGGTCCACACCTGCGGCGGGGACTCCAACGACCAGGCCTTCACCGTCACCTGACGGCCGGAGACGACCGCGCACCGACAGCGTCACGCACGTTCGTCCCCCGCGCCCTGGCCGACCACCTCCGGCCAGGGCGCGGCCGTCGAGGTACGGATAGGAGAACACCCTCATGGCCCCCATCGTGACCAGCGTCAGCCCCGCCCAAGGCGCACCGGCGGGAGGAACCCCCGTCACCATCACCGGCTCCGGCTTCACCGGCGCCACCGCGGTCAGGTTCGGCCCCAACCTGGCCACGAACATGGTCGTCGTGAACAGCACGCAGATCACGGCCAGGACGCCCGCGGGGACCGGCACGGTCAAGGTCACGGTCACCGGGCCGTCGGGGACCAGCACCCAGAACGTGTTCTTCACCTACACCACCGTCGCGGCCCCCGTCCTCACCAGCCTCAGCCCGACCTCGGGACCCACCTCCGGCGGCAACACCGTCACCCTGAACGGCGCCAACCTCACCGGCGCGACCACGGTCATGTTCGGGCCCAGCCCCGCCGCGATCCTCACCAACACCCCCACCCAGATCACCGTCACCGCCCCACCGGGCACCGGCAGCGTGGGCGTCACCGTCACCACCCCCGGCGGCACCAGCAACGCCCTCGGCTACACCTACGCCGCCACCCCCGCACCCACCCTCACCAGCCTCAGCCCGACCTCGGGGCCCACCTCCGGCGGCAACACCGTCACCCTGAACGGCACCAACCTCACCGGCGCGACCTCCGTCATGTTCGGGATCAACGCGGCGGCCATCCTCACCAACACCGCCACCCAGATCACCGTCACCGCGCCCGCCGGGCCGCCGTCCGTGGTCAACGTCAGCGTCACCACGCCGGGCGGTACCAGCAACGCGCTGCCGTACTTCTACATCACCGCGCCGGTCGTCACCGATCTGTCCACCCACCTCGGCCCGGCCACCGGCGGCAACACCGTCACCGTCTTCGGCAGCGGTCTGACCCTCACCACCGCCGTCGACTTCGGGGGAACCCCGGCCACCGCCATCAACGTGATCTCCGACAGCCAGCTGACCGTCACCGCCCCGGCCGGGACCGGCGCCATCCAGGTCACCGTCACCACGCCCGGCGGCACCAGCTCGACGGGGACCGGGAACCCGCACTACACGTATCTCGGCGCCCCGGTCCTCACCAGCCTCAACCCGCCGAACGGCCTGGACACCGGGGGCGAGTCGGTGGTGCTCGTCGGCAGCGACCTCACCTACACCGACGCGGTGACCTTCGGCTCCGTCCCCGCCTCGTTCTTCGCGGTCTCGGACACCCAGGTCGTCGCCACCACTCCGGGCGGGCCGCCCGGGGTGGTGAGCGTCGTGGCCCACACCCCGGCCGGAAACAGCAACGCCCTGCCGTTCACCTACGACCCGTCGTGACCGGCCTCAGCCGACGGACGAGTACGCCACGACCCCGCGCAGCAGCCCGTCGACCGCCTTGCGGGCGTTGCGTGCCACGGCGCCGTCCGGAGCCGCCGCCGCGATCTGACCCAGCACGTCGATCAGCTGCTTGCACCAGCGCACGAAGTCACCGGCGGGCATGTCCACTTCCCGCAGCACCTCGTCCAGCCCGTGGCCGGACGCCCAGCGGTAGGCGGCCCAGGCGAAGCCCAGGTCCGGCTCGCGCTGGCCGACCCCCTCCGCCTGGTTGATCTTGTGCTCCTCCTCCAGGGCGTCCAGTCGGCCCCAGATACGGACCATCTCGCCCAGCGCCTCCTTGGCGGGGCCGGTGGGCAGCTTGGGCGGCAGCGCGTCGTCCGCCGCCCGGGACTCGTACACCAGCGCCGAGGCGCACGCCGCCAGCTCGGCGGGGGCCAGCCCCTCCCACACACCGTCCCGCAGGCATTCGCTGGCCAGCAGGTCCAGCTCGCCGTAGAGCCGAGCCAGCCGCCTGCCGACATCCGTGACCTCGTCATCGCGCAGATAGTCCAGCTCGGTCAGCAGCGCGCAGATCCGGTCGAAGGTGCGGGCGATGGTGTTCGTCCGCCCCTCGATGCGCCGCTCCAGCTGGCGGGTGTCGCGCAGCAGCCGGTGGTAGCGCTCGCCCCAGCGGGCGTGGTCCTCGCGGTCGGAGCAGCCGTGGCAGGGGTGGGCGCGGATCTCGGCGCGCAGCCGGGCGATCTCGGTATCGTCGGCCGCCCGCGAGCGCTCCTTGCGGTGCCGCCGCGCGTCGTGGTGCCCGGCCTTGGTGCGCAGCGCGGAGGCCAGGTCCCGGCGGGACTGCGGGCTGCGCGGGTTGAACGACTTCGGGATCCGCATCCGGTCCAGCGGCTCGACCGGCACCGGGAAGTCGATCGAGGCCAGCCGCTTGACCTGGCGCTCGGCGGTGAGCACCAGCGGACGCGGCCCGTCCTGGTGCTCGAAGCCGCGGTGGCCGTTGGAGCGCCCGGCGGCCAGCCCCGGGTCCAGCACCAGGGCGAGCCCGGCGAACTTGCCGGTGGGCACGTGGATGACATCGCCCGGGCGGAGCTTCTCCAGCGCCACCGCGGCGGCCGCGCGGCGCTGCGCGGCGCCCTGCCGGGCGATCTCGGTCTCGCGGTCCTTCAGATCGCGGCGCAGCCGCGCGTACTCGTCGAAGTCGCCGAGGTGGCAGGTCATGGAGGCGCGGTAGCCCTCCAACCCCTCCTCGTTGCGCTGCACCTGACGGGAGATCCCGACGACCGCCTTGTCCGCCTGGAACTGGGCGAACGAGGTCTCCAGCAGCTCGCGCGAGCGGTGCCGGCCGAACTGGGAGACCAGGTTGACCGCCATGTTGTACGAGGGCTTGAAGGACGAGCGCAGCGGATACGTGCGCGTCCCGGCCAGGCCCGCGAGGGCGGCCGGGTCCATGGCGCGCTGCCACAGCACCACCGCGTGGCCCTCGACGTCGATGCCGCGCCGCCCGGCCCGCCCGGTCAGCTGGGTGTACTCACCGGGGGTGATGTCGGCGTGCTGCTCCCCGTTCCACTTGACGAGCTTCTCCAACACCACCGAGCGGGCGGGCATGTTGATGCCCAGCGCCAGGGTCTCGGTGGCGAAGACCGCCTTGACCAGGCCGCGGACGAACAGCTCCTCGACGACCTCCTTGAAGGTGGGCAGCATCCCGGCGTGGTGGGCCGCGATGCCCCGCTCGAGCCCCTCCAGCCACTCGAAATACCCCAGCACATGCAGGTCTTCGTCGGGGATGCCCGCGGTGCGCTCCTCGACTATCGACCGCACCTGGGCGCGCGCCGCGTCGTCGTTGAGCCGCAGCCCCGCGTACAGGCACTGCTGGACGGCCGATTCGCACCCGGCCCGGCTGAAGATGAAGGTGATGGCGGGCAACAGGCCCTCGGCGTCGAGCCGGTCGATGACCTCGGCTCTGCCCGGGGTCCAGATCCGGCTGCGCTGACGGCGCTCGCGCTCCCGGTCGGCCTCCCGCATGTTGTTCCGCCCCCGGCGCTTGTCGCGGCCGAAGGCGGGGCGGCTGTTCTCCATCCGGGCCAGCCGGACCAGGTCGGGATTGACCTCGCGGCGGGCGGACTGATCACCGTCCCGCCCGGTCTTCTCCTCGAAGAGGTCGTACATCCGGCGCCCCGCCAGCACGTGCTGCCACAGCGGCACCGGGCGGTGCTCGGAGACGATCACCTCGGTGTCGCCGCGCACGGTGTCCAGCCAGTCGCCGAACTCCTCGGCGTTGGAGACCGTCGCGGACAGTGATACGAGCGTCACCGACTCGGGGAGGTGGATGATGACCTCTTCCCAGACGGCGCCGCGGAAGCGGTCGGAGAGGTAGTGCACCTCGTCCATCACCACATAGCCGAGGCCGAGCAGCGACTGGGAGCCCGCGTAGAGCATGTTGCGCAGCACCTCGGTGGTCATGACGACCACCGGGGCATCGGAGTTGACGCTGTTGTCCCCGGTGAGCAGGCCGACCTTGTCGGCGCCGTAGCGCTTGACGAGGTCGGCGTATTTCTGGTTCGACAGCGCCTTGATGGGCGTGGTGTAGAAGCACTTGCGGCCCTGGGTGAGCGCCAGGTGGACGGCGAACTCGCCCACGATGGTCTTGCCAGAGCCGGTGGGGGCGGCGACCAGCACACCCTTTCCTGCTTCGAGGGCCTGGCACGCCTCGATCTGGAACGGGTCCAGTGCGAAGGCGTACATCTCGCGGAAGGGGGCCAGCGCGGTGGCCTGCTCGGCGGCCCGGACTCGGGCGGCCGCATAGCGCTCGGCGGGAGTCAGCTCGTCGGTCATCGTATGTACGAGACTACCGGCCACCTCCGACAACGCACGCGATCTTTACGGCGGGATGGGGACCGGGACCCCGGCGGGCCCCGGTCATCCGGTCGTCGGTGACCCGCCTACGTGACGTCGTCGTAGCCGTTGCGCCGCACGGGGTCGTCCGCCGAGGACAGCTCGCCCGCGGCGACGCGCTCGGTCCCCTCGACGGCCTCCGGCGTCAGATCCAGGCTCGACGCCTCGTCGTCGTCCAGCCCGAAGTCGGGGTCGGCGGCCCGGCGCCGCGCCCTGCGCCGGTCGTTGAGGAGGGCGATGGCGACCGCGCCGAAGTACAGCACGGTGACGGGCCCGGCCAGGGCGAACATGCCGATCGGGTCGGTGCTGGGGGTGGCCACGGCGCCGAAGACCGTGATGCCCATGATCATGCCCCGCCACCAGCCGAACATCCGGCGGCCGCTGAGGATGCCGGTGAAGTTCAGCAGGATCAGCAGCAGCGGCAGCTCGAACGCCAGACCGAAGACGACGATCATGCGGGTGAGCAGATCGAGGAAGTCGTCCAGCGGGAGCAGGTTGCTGGCCCCGCCCGGCGTGAAGTCGAGGAGGACCTCGGCGCTTTTCGGCAGGATCTTGTACGCGAAGAAGGCACCGCCGACGAACAGCGGCACGCCGAGGCCGACGAAGAAGAGCGAGTACTTCTTCTCGCTGCGGTGCAGACCGGGCGCGAGGAACGCCCACAGCTGGTACAGCCAGACCGGGGTGGCGAGAACCAGACCGGTGGTGAAGGAGACCTTCAGCATGATCGTGAACGGCGACAGCAGACCGTTCACGGTGAACTCCGCGCACCGCTTTCCGACGTGTTCGCTGTTCGCGGAGATCTGGGACATCCGCGTCCCGCCCGGACAGCCGACGGAATCCAGGACCGGCTTCATCAGGAAGTCGATGATGTCCTGGTAGACGAACATCGCCACGATGGTGATCACGCAGATCGCCAAGACCGATTTCATCAACCGGTTGCGCAACTCGCGCAGGTGGTCCGCGAGGGGCATCCGCCCCTCAGGGTCCTTCTCCTTCTTGTTGCGGGCAGACTTGAGCAACCCACGTCCTCATCTCGTGCGTCGGACGGCGGCCGTCGGCCCCGCCTCCAAGTGGGCCCGGGTCAGCGCTTGGTGGTGTCGCTCGGTTCGGCCACCGGACGGGAGCTGGTGACGTCGCCCGGAGCCGCCTGGATGGTGCGGTGCGCGCTCTGGTCCTGGCCCGGGTTCGGCGGGTCGGCCGGGGCGTTCTCGTCCTGCTTACCGTCCGACTTCATCGCCTTGGCCTCGCTCTTGAGGATGCGGGCGGACTTACCCAGCGAGCGCGCCATGTCGGGGAGCTTCTTCGCGCCGAACAGCAGCAGAACGACGACAAGGATAAGGATGATCTCGGTAGCGCCGAGCCTTCCGAACATATTCGTCTACCTTCTCACCGAGGCGGCTGGGGTGGGGCTGCCGACCGTTCGGACAAAAGTCCGGCAGCCGTGCTGTCTGCGATCGTAGCGCGCAGGGGTAAATGCAGGGCAATCCCCATGCAGACGCCTGGTTGCGGCCCTCCGCCTCGATTCCAGGGCCACGACCAGCCAGCGTACCCCGCTTCGCTGTGACTCAGCAGAGCGCCGTCGATCAGTGGCCGCGGGCCCCGCCCTCGTCCCGGCGCACCGCCCCCACCTGCGCACTCAGCGGTTCCGTGGCCCGCTCCAGGTCCTCCGCGGCCCGGGTGATCCGCGCGGAGCTGTCCGACACCTGCCGGGCCAGTCTGCGCACCTCCGCGAAGACCCGTACGGAGAGCACGGCGAGGACGGCGATTCCGCAGAAAGCGAGGGCGAGGGCGAGCATCGGCCAGAGCATGGGGCGAGCCTATCGGGGCCGCCGCGGCGGCCCCGCGCCGGTCGGCCCGCTGATCAGACCGTCGAGTGCAGCCGCAGGGTGCGCACCCCGCCGCCGGTGAGCAGCTCCACGATCCGCTCCCCCGCGGGCTTGCGCACCGCGCTGCCGCAGTCGGGACAGGTGAAGGAGTAGAACGTGGTGCGGTCACTGGCCCCGATCGCCAGCCGCAGCGCACCGGCTGCCAGCTCGAACCGGCCCCGGCACTCCGGGCAGGCGGCCTTGAAGATCACCGAGGCGGGATTCCCCCCAGCGGTCACTGTGCGCTTCCCTTCACTCACCGCAAGCCATCATTCGCCGAAGGCCTTCATTCGCCATAGGCCGCGAGCGCTTGCCGCGCCGCGTCCCGAGCGCTGTCCGCGAGCCCCTGCGGCGCGACGATCCGGCCGTCCCGGCCGAGCCGCAGCGCCAGCCGCCGCAAGCTGCCGGGGTCGGGGGCGCGCAGCGTGATGCGCAGCGCCCCGTCGGGCAGCTCCTCCGCGCTCTCATGCGGGTAGTACTCGGCGACCCAGCGCCCGCCGGGGCCGACCTCGACAACCACCTCGGGGTCCTCGGCGCCGGTCTGCACCAGCCCGGTGGACGGATCGGAGAGGTCCCGCAGCTCGATCGGGGGCGGGTCGGACGCCTCGTCCAGCAGCTTGATCTCCACGACCCGGTCGAGCCGGAAGGTACGGCGGGCCTCCGACAGCCGGCACCACGCCTCCATATAGGTGTGGCCGACGGCGAACAGCCGGATCGGGTCGACCTCGCGCTCGGTGACCTCGTCCCGCGCGGGCGAGTAGTAGCGCAGCCACAGCCTGCGACGCTCGGAGATGGCCCGGTCGACGTCGGCGAAGACACCGCCCTCGGACTCGAAGGTCACCGAGAGCCGGGAGCTGGCGCCCGCCACCTCGCCTGCCGCGGCCTCCAGCTTGGCGGTGGCCCGCAGCAGCGCCTCCCGGTCGCTCTCGCGCAGCCCGGGCAGGGTGGCGACGGCGCGGGCGGCGACGAGCAGCGCGGTGGCCTCGTCGGCGGCCAGCCGCAGCGGCTCGGCGACATCGTCGGGGTTGTGCCACCAGATGCGCTCGCCGTCGGTGTCGATGTCCAGCAGGTCGCCGCCGCGGAAGCTGGTGCCGCACAGCGGCAGCACATCGAGGTCGGAGATCAGCTCGTCCTCGCTGATGCCGAAGGCGCGGGCGACCTCGGCGACGCGCGCGCCCGGGCGCTCCCGCAGATACGTCACCAGCGACAGCATCCGGCGGGTCTGGTCAATGGCGTTTCCGGCCATGATGAAGTCGTTCCGTCCCCTCAGCCCTTGGCCACGGCGCGCAGCCGCTCCACGACGTCCGCCCGCAGCTCGCCGGGGCCCATGACGATCACGTCCGGGCCGAATTCCACCAGCCAGGCGTCCAGTCCGTGCCCGTACGGAATCTCCAGCTCGTCCCAGCCGTCGTCCCCGGCGTGAGTGGAGAGCGCCTTCGCCCGCAGCGGATAGCCGTGCCCGGCGCGCACCCTGATCCGCGCCGTGCCGGTGGCGGTCTCCCCCGCCCAGGCCTCCACGGTCTCCCGCACGGTGGAGTGGTCGGGCACCTCGGCGGTGTACGCGCCGGAGCGCAGCCGCACCCGGCCGGTGATCCGGGAGAGCCGGAAGACGCGCTCGGCGGACCGGTCGCGGTCCCACCCGGCGAGATACCAGTGGCCGCGCCAGCACTCCAGCGTCCAGGGCTCGACCTGGCGCTGCTCGGGGCGGGCGGCGTTGGACTTGCGGTAGTCGAAGACGACCGGGCGGCGGTCGCGGCAGGCCAGCATCAGCGGCTCGAAGGCGGCCTCGTGGACCGGGATGTGCGGCTGCAGCGCGCTCTGCGGCTGGGTGTCGTACGGATCCTCGGCGACCGGCATCCCGGCGGCGCGCAGCTTCTGCAGCGCGCCGCTCGCGGCGCCCGCGAGCCGGGCCTGCTGCCAGACCTTGGCGGCGAGGCCGAGCGCGGCGGCCTCGGCGGCGTCCAGGGTGATCGGGGGGAGGCGGTTGCTGTCCCGGCGGGCGAGATAGCCGACTTCGCCCTCAAGGCCCTCCACCGTCTCGATGACCAGGCCGAGTTCGCGCAGATCGTCCTTGTCGCGCTCGAACATGCGGTTGAACGCGTCGTCATGGGCGGCGTCGGACTGCAGGTACGCCTCTATGGAGCCCCGCAACTCACGCTTGGTCAGCGGACGCCGGGTTCCCAGCAGGCACAGCGCCAGGTTCATCAGCCGCTCGGCCTTGGCAATCGCCATCGACGCCCTTTCTTCTTGACCTTACGACCGTGACCGTACCGCTCCGGGCAGCCACCGCAAAAGCCGAGGGCCCCCGCCTGTGGACGGGGACCCTCGGCACACGCCGCGCGCGAGTCTCAGGCGGAGATCAGGTCGCAGACGAAGATCAGCGACTCGCCCGGCTTGATCCGGCCACCGCCGGCGCCACGGTCGCCGTAGGCCAGGTGCGGCGGGATGATCAGCTGGCGGCGGCCGCCGACCTTCATACCCTGCAGACCCTGGTCCCAGCCGGGGATGACCTGGCCGACGCCGAGCTTGATGCGCATCGGGCCGCCGCGGTTGTAGCTCGCGTCGAACTCCTCACCGCTGGAGAAGGCCACGCCCACGTAGTGGACGGCGATGTCGTTCCCGGCCTGGGCCACGGGACCGTCGCCCTCCCAGAGATCCTTGATCTCCAGGTCCTTCGGCGGCTCGCCGCCCGGGAAGTCGACCTCAGGCTTGTCGATGCTCACGAAATTGCTCCTCGTTACGTTGTGGGCAACCCGCACACCCTACAGAACCGACGAACTACAGAACGGCCAGGATGTCGACCGTGAAGACCAGGGTGGAGTTGGCGGGGATGCCCTTCTGGGCCTTCTTCCCGTAACCCAGGTCCGGGGGCACCACGATCAGCACCCGGCTGCCGGCCTTCTTGCCCGCGAGCCCCTGCGACCAGCCCTTGACGACCTGCTGCAGCGAGAACTGGGCCAGCTCACCGCGCTTGTACGTGGAGTCGAACTCCTTGCCGCCGTCCCACAGCACGCCCTTGTACTGGACGAGCAGCGCGTCCTTCGCCGTGGCCTCGGGGCCGTCGCCCTCGATGACGTACTCGGAGACGAGCTTCTTGGGCGCGTCCTTCTTGGGGATGGTGATGGTGGGCGCCTTGCCGTCGGTGTTGTCGGACACCTTGGGCATGTCGATGTTGCTCTGCGCCACCTTCTTGCCCTTGGCCGAGCTCTTGGCGTTGAAGGCGTCCTCGATGTCGATGACGAACACCAGGGTGTCCGTGCCCTTGATGCCCGCCTGCGGCTGGCCCTGCTTGCCGTACGCGTACGCCGGGGGGACGGCCAGCTCCAGCCGGCTGCCGACGGTGCGGCCCACCAGCCCCTGGTCCCAGCCCGGGAGCACCTGGCCCTTGCCGATCGGGAAGGCGGCGGTCTGCTTCTTGTCGTAGGTGTTGTCCACGACCTTGCCGGTGTTCCAGATCTGGGCGAGGTAGTTCACCTGGACGTAGTCGCCCTTGGCCGTCTTCGCCCCATCCCCCTTGATCACCGTCTTGACCGCGAGGTCGGAGGACGGCTTCCCGCTGCCCTTGGCGACCTTCGGCTTCTCGCCGAACTTCTCGCCGCCGGTGATCTCCGGCACCGGTCCGTTCACGATCTTCCCGCTGGGGGCCGGTGAGGGGCCTCCGGTCGGCTCCTTGGAGGGCTTGGCCTTGTCGGATCCTGACTTGTCGTCACCGCAGCCCGCGAGCGTGAGCAGGCCCGCGGGCACGGCAAGGAGTACGGAGCGTCGGCGCACGGAGTCCTCGTTAGGTAGATCTTGCGATGGCCAATGCGCGCCACTTTACGGCGTGACGCGGGCCCCGTCCGAGAAACGCACGGGGCCCGCGTCATGCATAAGCCGTACGCCGACTCAGCCAAGTGGCCTACACGGCGGCCTACATACCAGCGATGAGTTTCTCCACCCGGTCATCGACCGAACGGAACGGGTCCTTGCACAGCACGGTGCGCTGCGCCTGGTCATTGAGCTTGAGGTGCACCCAGTCCACGGTGAAGTCGCGGCGCTGCTCCTGGGCGCGGCGGATGAAGTCACCGCGCAGCCGGGCGCGAGTGGTCTGCGGGGGCACCGACTTGCCCTCGAAGATCTTCAGGTCGTTGCACACCCGGGCGGCCTGGCCACGCTTCTCCAGCAGGTAGTAGAGCCCCCGGCGGCGGTGGATGTCGTGGTAGGCGAGGTCCATCTGGGCGATGCGCGGATGGGACATGGTGATGTTGTTCTTCGCCCGGTACCGCTCGATGAGCCGGTACTTCATCACCCAGTCGATCTCGGTGCCGATCCGGTCCAGGTCCTCGTCCCGGATCGCCTCCAGGGTGCGGCCCCACAGCTCCAGCACCCGCTCGACGGTGCCGGTGCGGATGCCCCGGCGCTCGCAGAAGTCGACGGCCTTCTCGTAGTACTCCTGCTGCACCTCCAGGGCGGACGCCTCGCGCCCGCTGGCGAGCCGCACCTTGCGCTGCCCGGTGATGTCGTGGCTGACCTCGCGGATCGCCCGGATCGGGTTCTCCAGGGTCAGGTCGCGCATCACGGTGCCCGCCTCGATCATGCGGAGCACCAGGTCGGTGGCGCCGACCTTGAGCAGCATCGTGGTCTCGGACATGTTGGAGTCGCCCACGATGACGTGCAGCCGCCGGTAGCGCTCGGCGTCGGCGTGCGGTTCGTCGCGGGTGTTGATGATCGGCCGGGAGCGGGTCGTCGCGGAGCTGACGCCCTCCCAGATGTGCTCGGCGCGCTGGCTGACGCAGTAGACCGCGCCACGCGGGGTCTGCAGCACCTTGCCCGCCCCGCACAGCAGCTGCCGCGTCACCAGGAACGGGATGAGAATGTCGGCGAGCCGGGAGAACTCCCCGTGCCGGGCCACCAGATAGTTCTCGTGGCAGCCGTAGGAGTTGCCCGCCGAGTCGGTGTTGTTCTTGAAGAGATAGACGTCGCCCGCGATTCCCTCCTCGTGCAGGCGGCGTTCGGCGTCGACGAGCAGACCTTCGAGAATGCGCTCGCCGGACTTGTCGTGGGTGACCAGCTCGGTCACGTTGTCGCACTCGGGTGTGGCGTATTCCGGGTGCGAACCCACGTCGAGATAGAGGCGGGCGCCGTTGCGCAGGAAGACATTGCTGCTGCGGCCCCACGAGACGACACGGCGGAAGAGGTACCGCGCCACTTCGTCAGGAGACAACCGGCGCTGTCCCCTGAATGTGCACGTGACGCCGTACTCGTTCTCCAGCCCGAAAATGCGGCGGTCCATGCCTGAACATTACGCCTGATGGCCTGCTCTGAAACCGGGTTCGGCGGCATGGCTGCGATCATTTTCCGGATGGCGTCCATCCGGCGTTCTCCGCGGTGCCTCCTTCAGGTACCTCCGGGCGGCCAGCAGGACGGCCAGCGCGGCCGCTCCGGCGGCCCCCGGGACGGCGAATCCCAGGGCCACACCGCCCAGCTCCACGGCGGGTCCGGCGGCGGCCGCGCCGACCGAGCTGCCCACCCCGAAGGTGGTCACCAGCCAGGAGAACGCCTCGGTGACCGTACCGGCCGGGGCGTGCCGGTCGATGACGACGAAGGCGCACGCGAGCGCCGGGGCCAGGAACACCCCCGCCACGCCCGCGAGGGCCGTCATCGCGGGGACACCCGGCACCAGGGCGAGCGGCAGATAGCCGGCCGCGAGGGCGGCCACCAGCAGCCGCAGCCGCCGCTCGGGCGCACCGGCCCACGGGCGGGCCCCGTAGACGACGCCGCCGACCAGCGCGCCCGCGCCGAGCGCGGAGAGCAGATAGCTGGAGACCAGGCCGCCGCCGTGCTCGTCGGCGTACGCGACGGCGGCCACGGCGATCGCGCCGAGCGCGGTGCCGACGAAGAAGAACGAGCCGATCAGCACCAGCATCCCGGAGGAGCGCAGCGCGCCCAGCCAGTGCGCCTCGCGCGGCGCGGAGCGCCACCGCCGGGACGGCGCGGACACCACGACGGACAGCGCGCCCAGGATCCCCATCGCGTTGATGACCAGTAGCGCGGCCGCCTCGGACCATCCGGCGACCAGCAGGGTGACCAGCAGCGGGCCGACGGCGAACATCACCTCCTGGGCCACGGCGTCCAGCGCGTACGCCGCGTGCACCTGGTCCGGGCGGCGCAGCACGTCCGGCCACAGGGCCCGCAGGCCGCCCTCCAGCGGGGGCGTGAACAGCCCCGCGACGAGCATCGCGGCGTACGCCACCGGCAGCGGGTCGAGGCCCACGACGGCGAACAGGGCCATCCCGAGCGCGGACACCACGGCGGCCGGGAGCATCACGCGCGGCTGGCCCCAGTGGTCCACCGCCCGGCCCAGCAGCGGCTGCCCGACGGCGGTGGCCACCCCGTAGACGGCCGAGAGCGCCCCGGCCAGCGCGTAACTTCCGCCCTCGGCGCGGGCGAAGAGCACCACGGCGAGCGCGGCGGTGGCGTTCGGGAGCCTGCCGATCAGCGTGCCGGTGAGCAGCCGCGCCGCGTGGCGGGTGCGCAGCAGTTCCCCGTAACCGGCCGCCATGGCTGCCCCTCCTGATGTCCTGAATCGTGGGTCATGAATCGTGGGTGATGGATCGAGTTTTACGTATAACGACGCGTCGTTATACGTACCATGGCGGCCTGCCCCGGGTCCACCCGTGGCGGGCGGACCGCAGGGACGCACGGAGCGGAGGCGATGTGGCACAGGGGACCGGACCTCCCGCGGCTACCGCACGGGTCACCAGCCGGGACGTGGCACGGCGCGCCGGGGTGTCCCAGGCGACCGTCTCCCTCGTGCTCGGCGACAAGTGGCGCGGGCGGGTGTCGGAGCGCACGGCGGGCACCGTGCGGGCCGCGGCGCGCGAGCTGGGCTACCGGCCGAACCTGGCGGCGCGCAGCCTGCGGCTGGGCCGCACCCGGACCGTGCTGCTCGTCGTCCCGGCCCTGACCAACGAGTTCTTCGCGCAGGTCTACACCGGCGCCGCCCGGGTCGCCGCCGACCACGGCTTCGGCGTGGTGCTCTACCCGTCCCCCGAGGGCGTCGGCCCGGCCCGTGACCCCTTCGACTCGGCGCGGGCCTCGCTGGACGGCGTGATCGCCTCCTCGATGGCCGCCGACGCGCTGGCCGCGGTGCGCGGCGGCGGGCTGCCGCTGGTGATGCTCGACAGCGACCCCGACGACCCGGCCGCCGCCGCGGCGGCCACGGTCAACCTGGACATCGGCGACGGCATGCGGCGGGCGGCGGAGCACCTGCTGGGCCTGGGGCACCGCCGGATCGCCCATGTGGCGGCGGCGGTGGACTCCTGGACGTTCCAGGTGCGCGCCCGGGCGCTGGCCGGGGCGGTGGGCGCGGTGCCCGGCACCGCGCTGCACACCGAGTCCGCGGCGCTGAGCGTCGAGGAGGGGCGGCGGGCGGCGCTGCGGGCGCTCACCGGGCCCGGGCCCCGGCCCACGGCGCTGGTGTGCGACGACGACGTCCTCGCCGCGGGCGCGTGCAAGGCCGTCCGGCGGCTGGGGCTGCGGGTGCCGGAGGACGTGTCGGTCACCGGCTTCGACGACCTGGCGCTGGCCACGGCGGTCGAGCCGGAGCTGACCACCGTGACGCTGCCCGCGCAGGCGGTCGGGGCGGAGGGCATGCGGGCGCTGATGGCGGTCCTGGACGGGGAACCGGCCGGGGACACGACGCTGCCGGTGGAGCTGGTCGTACGGGACTCCAGCGCCCCTGCACCACCGGCCGGATAGGCGCTGACGCCTGGTGGGGGTGGCCCGGCCGGGCCACCCCCACCAGGCCGGTGGCTACTCCTCGCCCGACTCCGCGGAGTCGCCGGACTCGTCGGACTCCGACTCGGCGTCGGCCTCCGCCGCGGCCCCGGAACCCTCCAGGAGACGGGTCAGCTGCCCGCCCAGGACGCGCTTGAACTTCCGGGCCTGAGGCCGCTTGCGGTCCAGGACCGCGACCTCCAGCTGCTCGGCGGTGAGGCTGCGCTCGCCGCCGTTGTTGTCCCGGGACAGCGAGTCGACGGCCAGCTTGAGGGCTTCGGCCAGCGTCATGCCGTCCCGGTGGCGCTGGTCGAGATAGGTGCTGATCTGGTCGGCGTTGCCACCGACGGCGACCGAGCCGTGCTCGTCCACGATGGAGCCGTCGTGCGGCAGCCGGTAGATCTGGTCGTCGGCGGGGCTCTCCCCGGTCTCGGCGACGATCAGCTCGACCTCGTACGGCTTCTCGGCGGCGCTGGAGAAGATCGTGCCCAGCGTCTGCGCGTAGACGTTGGCGAGCCCGCGGGCCGTGACATCGTCCCGGTCGTAGGTATAGCCGCGCAGATCGGCGTACCGGACGCCGCCGATGCGCAGGTTCTCGAATTCGTTGTACTTGCCGACCGCCGCGAAGGCGATCCGGTCATAGATCTCGCTGACCTTGTGCAGGGCACGGGACGGATTCTCGGCGACGAAGAGGATGCCGTCGGAATACTGCAGCACTACCACGCTGCGGCCGCGCGCGATGCCCTTGCGGGCGTATTCCGCGCGGTCGGCCATGGCCTGCTGGGGCGATACATAGAACGGCGTCGTCACCGGCTATCCGTCCCTTTCTGTCATTGGCGAATACATTCCGGGTCAACCGTCCCCTCAGAGCAGGGCGGCGCGCGGGCCGTCCGGCTCTTCGAGCCGCCGCTCGTGGATGGCGCGGACGATGTCGGCCACCTCTGCCTCGGAGAACTTCCTGAAACCGTCCTCGGTGATGACCGTGACGATGGGATAAATGCGCCGGGCCAGATCGGGGCCGCCGGTCGCGGAGTCGTCGTCCGCGGCGTCGTACAGCGCCTGGATCACGGCGGTGCCGGCCTGCTCTTCCGTCAGGTCCTCGCGGTAGAGCTTCTTGAGCGCGCCGCGGGCGAACGTCGAGCCGGAGCCGGTGGCCGCGAAGCCGCGCTCCTCCGAGCGCCCGCCGGTCACGTCGTAGGAGAAGATGCGGCCCTTCCCGCGGTCGACGTCGTAACCCGCGAAGAGCGGGACGACGGCGAGGCCCTGCATCGCCATGCCGAGATTGCCGCGGATCATGGTCGAGAGCCGGTTGGCCTTGCCCTCCAGCGAGAGGACGGTGCCCTCGACCTTCTCGAAGTGCTCCAGCTCCAGCTGGAACAGCTTGACCATCTCCACGGCGAGACCGGCCGTGCCCGCGATACCGACGGCCGAGTACTCGTCCGCCGGGAAGACCTTCTCGATGTCGCGCTGCGCGATGACGTTCCCCATGGTCGCGCGCCGGTCACCGGCGAGCGCGACCCCGCCTGCGAACGTCGCCGCCACGATCGTCGTGCCATGCGGTGCCTCGATGGCGCCCTGCACCGGGGGCAGCGGGCGGGCGCCCGGCAGCAGCTCGGGCTGATGCGTTCCGAGGAAGTCCATGAACGACGAGGAGCCGGGCGTCAGGAAGGCAGCCGGCAGACGCCCTGTGCTTCGAGTGTTGGCTTCCACACGATTCCTTCCACCAGATCTTGAAATACTGCTCGGACCTTACCCCTGGCCATGGAAGTCATCCGTCCTGCGTCCTCTCGATGAGGACACAGGACGGAGGGGGACGCGCCTTACTCTCCGCCCTTTTGCACGAAGGACCGCACGAAGTCCTCCGCGTTCTCCTCGAGGACGTCGTCGATCTCGTCCAGCACGGAGTCGACGTCGTCGGAGAGCTTTTCCTGCCGCTCCTTGAGATCCTCCGCGGCCTGTGCGTCCTGCGCCTGCTCCTCGACCTCCTCGGTCTGGCGCGACGCCTTCTGCTGACCGCCGCCGGTGTCCTTGGTCGCCATGTCCCTCACCCCGCTCGGTTCGCCCGCTGATTCGATCGGTCTCAAGATCAGACCCTACAAGCAGGGTCCGACATCGGCCTCCCACTCGCTACAACGCGTGGAGGCCACCACCATGATTCCCGGTCGGAGCCCATTTCAGCCTCCGGACAGCACCCGGACCAGGTCCTCGGCCGTGCGGCAGCGGTCCAGCAGCTCCTTGACGTGGTTGCGGGTGCCCCGCAGCGGCTCCAGCGTGGGGACCCGCTGCAGAGAGTCACGGCCCGGGAGGTCGAAGATCACCGAGTCCCAGGAGGCCGCGGCCACGTCGTCCGCGTACTGCTCCAGGCAGCGGCCGCGGAAGTAGGCGCGGGTGTCCTCCGGGGGCTTGTTCTGGGCCCGTGCCACGTCGGAGTCGTCCAGCAGCCGCTTCATCTTGCCGCGCGCCGCCAGCCGGTTGTACAGGCCCTTCTCGGGCCGTACGTCGGCGTACTGCAGGTCGACCAGATGGAGCCGGGCGGCGTCCCACTCCAGGCCGTCGCGCCTGCGGTAGCCCTCCAGCAGCTCGCGCTTGGCCACCCAGTCCAGCTCGCCGGACAGGGACATCGGATCGCGCTCCAGCCGGTTGAGCACGTCCTCCCAGCGGGTCAGCACGTCCCGGGTCTGGTCGTCCGCGTCGGCTCCGAAGCGGTCCTCGACGTACTTGCGGGCCAGCTCGAAGTACTCCATCTGGAGCTGTACGGCGGTCAGCGTACGGCCGCTGCGCAGCGTGATCAGGCGCTGCAGCGTCGGGTCGTGCGAGACCTGGTGCAGCGTGCGGACCGGCTGGTCGACGGCCAGGTCGACGGCGATGAAGCCGTCCTCGATCATCGACAGCACCAGCGCGGTGGTGCCGAGCTTGAGGTAGGTCGACAGCTCGGAGAGGTTGGCGTCGCCGATGATCACATGCAGGCGGCGGTACTTCTCGGCGTCGGCGTGCGGCTCGTCGCGGGTGTTGATGATGGGCCGCTTGAGGGTGGTCTCCAGACCGACCTCGACCTCGAAGTAGTCCGCCCGCTGGCTGATCTGGAAGCCGTGCTCGTGCCCGTCCTGGCCGATGCCGACGCGGCCCGCGCCGGTGACGACCTGGCGGGAGACGAAGAACGGCGTCAGATGGCGCACGATGTCCGAGAAGGGGGTCTCCCGCTTCATCAGGTAGTTCTCGTGCGTGCCGTAGGACGCGCCCTTGTTGTCGGTGTTGTTCTTGTACAGGTGGATCGGCTGGGCGCCGGGCAGCTCGGCGGCGCGCCTCGCGGCCTCGGCCATGATGCGCTCGCCCGCCTTGTCCCAGAGCACCGCGTCCCGCGGGTTGGTGACCTCGGGGGCGGAGTACTCGGGATGCGCGTGGTCGACGTAGAGCCGTGCACCGTTGGTGAGGATGACGTTGGCCAGGCCGATGTCCTCGTCCGTGAGCTGACTGGCGTCCGCGGACTCACGCGCGAGGTCGAAGCCGCGGGCGTCCCGCAGCGGGTTCTCCTCCTCGAAGTCCCAGCGGGCGCGGCGCGCCCGGTGCATCGCCGCCGCGTAGGCGTTGACGACCTGGGATGAGGTGAGCATGGCATTGGCGTTCGGGTGCCCCGGGACGGAGATCCCGTACTCCGTCTCGATACCCATTACGCGCCGTACGGTCATGCGGCCCTCCTAGCCCGACGCCGCCCCAAGCCGGGGCCGACGCTCAAGTACCGCTGCGCGGCTCGTAGGACTCATACGATGAATGCCGTCCGAAAAGCGCATCCGGCTGCGGATGCCCCGTCCAGGACATCCGCAGCCGGACAGCGGTCTTACAGGTACTGACCGGTGTTGGCCACCGTGTCGATGGAGCGTCCCGTGTCCGCGCCCTGCTTTCCGGTGACCAGGGTACGGATGAAGACGATCCGCTCGCCCTTCTTACCGGAGATGCGGGCCCAGTCATCCGGGTTCGTGGTGTTGGGCAGGTCCTCGTTCTCCTTGAACTCGTCCACGCACGCGGCGAGCAGATGGGAGACCCTGAGGCCCTTCTGGTTGTGGTCGAGGAATGCCTTGATGGCCATCTTCTTCGCCCGGTCCACAATGTTCTGGATCATGGCGCCGGAGTTGAAGTCCTTGAAGTAGAGGACTTCCTTGTCACCATTGGCGTAGGTGACCTCCAGGAAGCGGTTCTCCTCGGATTCCGCGTACATCTGCTCGACGACCGACTGAATCATGCCGGCGACGGCTGCCTTGGCCGAGCCGCTGTGCTCGGCGAGGTCGTCCGTGTGGACCGGCAGGGTGGCGGTCAGGTACTTCGAGAAGATGTCCTTGGCGGCCTCGGCGTCCGGACGCTCGATCTTGATCTTCACATCGAGGCGGCCGGGGCGCAGGATGGCCGGGTCGATCATGTCCTCGCGGTTCGAGGCGCCGATGACGATGACGTTCTCCAGGCCCTCGACACCGTCGATCTCGGAGAGCAGCTGGGGGACGATGGTGTTCTCCACGTCCGAGCTGACTCCGGAGCCGCGGGTGCGGAACAGGGAGTCCATCTCGTCGAAGAAGACGATGACCGGAGTGCCCTCGCTGGCCTTCTCCCGGGCCCGCTGGAAGACCAGCCGGATGTGCCGCTCGGTCTCACCGACGTACTTGTTGAGCAGCTCGGGGCCCTTGATGTTGAGGAAGAAGCTCTTCCCCGCGGGCTTGCCGGTGACTTCGGCGACCTTCTTGGCAAGGGAGTTGGCGACGGCCTTCGCGATCAGCGTCTTGCCGCAACCGGGCGGGCCGTACAGCAGCACGCCCTTGGGCGGCCGCAGTTCGTGCTCCTTGAACAGGTCGGGGTAGAGGTACGGAAGCTCGACCGCGTCCCGGATCAGCTCGATCTGGTTCCCCAGGCCGCCGATCTTGGTGTAGTCGATGTCCGGAACCTCTTCGAGGACGAGTTCCTCGACCTCGCTCTTCGGCACGACCTCGTAGACGTAGCCGGAGCGGGGCTCCAGCAGCAGGGCGTCACCGGGGCGGATGGTGGTTTCCAGCAGCGGCTCGGCGAGCCGCACCACGCGCTCCTCGTCGGTGTGCCCGATGACCAGGGCCCGCTCGCCGTCCTCAAGGACCTCCTTGAGGGTGACGATGTCCCCGGCGCGCTCGAACTCCATGGCCTCGACCACGTTGAGCGCCTCGTTGAGCATGACCTCCTGGCCCTTCTGGAGGTCATCGAGCTCGACGCTTGGGCTGACATTCACGCGGAGTTTACGGCCTCCGGTGAAGATGTCGGCTGTGCCGTCCTCGTTCGCCTGCAGAAAGGCACCGAAACCGGCCGGCGGCTGGGCGAGCCGGTCGACCTCCTCCTTGAGGGCCACGATCTGGTCGCGGGCCTCACGGAGGGTGTTCGCGAGCCGCTCGTTCTGGGCGGAGACTCCCGCCAGATTGGTCTGCAGCTCGACGATCCGCTCTTCGAGAATCCTCGTGTGACGCGGAGAGTCGGCGAGCTTGCGGCGCAGGACGGCGATTTCCTGCTCGAGATAGGCAACCTGACCGGCGGGGTCATCAGACCCCCGCCCCGGCCGGATGCCGCGGTTGATGTCGTCGTCGTGGGCTGCCACGGTCCTCACCTCCTCCAAGGGGAGCTGGACGCTTCCTGACCCTACCTGGGCCGGTGCGGGTTGAAACCCCTAGATCACAAACCCGGTCGGCGTGTGTCCGATCTTCACCCTTGCGCACTCCCTCACGCCAGGTGAATACCCACCCAACAACATCGGAAAGCGAGCGGTTGTATCGTCGACCCGGTCAACACCCGCCAGTGCTGGCGATATTTAGTCAATGTTGAATCGCGTATCGAGGGAACGGCAGGCGACGCACCGTGCGGAACGAGGAGCTCGGCGATCTTGAAGTCTGGATTGACCAGGACCTGTGCACGGGGGATGGGATCTGTGCCCAGTACGCGCCCGAGGTCTTCGAACTCGACATCGACGGTCTAGCCTACGTCAAGAGCGCCGACGACGAGCTTCTGCAGGACAAGGGCGCGACCACCAAGGTGCCGCTGCCACTGCTCACCGAGGTGGTGGATTCGGCCAAGGAATGCCCGGGCGACTGCATCCATGTGCGGCGCGCCGCGGACCAGGTCGAGGTGTACGGCCCGGACGCCGAGTAGCGCCCGGGCGCCGCGCGGCGGAGGACCCGCGCGGGACGCTGCGTGAGCGGTCAGACACTCCCCGGCACGGGCAGTGCCTTCAGTACGAACTCGCCGTCCCGCCACTGCCAGTTGACCTTGCGCTGCAGATCGGGACAGCACCGCGGGACCTTCGTCGACGAGTAGCCCAGCAAAGTGGCCGAAACCTTCGTTCCGCGCACCGCGAAATCCTGGATGCTCATCCCCTCCTTCGGGTCGACGAAGGTCGCCACGATCTGGGGGGCCGCACCCGGGCGGGACGGCTGCGCGAGGACGTAGACCCCGCTGGGCGGGTTTCCGGCCGCGGTCTCGCAGCGCACCACGGCGACCGTTTCCGGCCGTCCGTCGCCGTCCAGATCTCCCGAGGCGCGGTCCACGACGCCGACCTCGGCCCGGCCGCAGTCCATCGGATAGTGCGCGGCCCGCGGGTCGGGGGCCTTCGCCTTCGCGAGCGGCAGATCGCCGCTGGGCGCGGAGAGGGTGGTGGGGGCCGCGCTGGCCTTGGCGTCGGCGGGCTGGAAGGCCGACGCTCCGGCGACGACGGCGGCCACGGCGGCCGCGGTCGCGATCCAGTGCACCGGACGGGGACGAGTGTGCGCGAGATCCGGGCCCAGAGGCTGCACGCGGGATGACTCCATGAGATGGCTGCGGCGGAGGGGGTGCTCCGCATCGTGCCACATCTCACACCGGCGCGGCCACCGCCCCGCACGGGGGAAGTCGGTGGCCGCGCCGAGTCGTTGATACGAGGGGCGTCAGTGGGAGGCGTCAGCCGCGGTCGGCCGAGGTGTCCTTCCCGCTGCCGTAGCCCGGGTAGTCGTCGCCGTACGCGCCCTTGGCGGGACGGCGGCGGCGGAGCGGCGGCTCCACGCCGTCCGCGAGGCGGCGGGCGGTGAGCAGGAAGCCGGTGTGGCCGATCATGCGGTGGTCGGGGCGGACCGCCAGGCCTTCGACGTGCCAGGTGCGGACCATGGTCTCCCAGGCCGACGGCTCGTTGAAGGTGCCGTGCTCGCGGATGGACTCCACGGTGCGGGCGAGCTGGGTGGTGGTGGCGACGTAGGCGCACAGGATGCCGCCGGGCACGAGCGCCTTGGAGACGGCCTCCAGGCACTCCCAGGGGGCGAGCATGTCCAGGATGACGCGGTCGACGTCGGTGTCGGACAGGTTGTCCTGGAGGTCGCCGACGGTCAGCTGCCAGGCGGGGTGCGGGGCCCCGAAGTAGCGCTCGACGTTCTGCGAGGCGATGTCGGCGAAGTCGGACCGGCGCTCATAGGAGTGCAGCATGCCCTGGTCGCCGATGGCCCGCAGCAGGAAGGTGGAGAGCGACCCGGAGCCGACGCCCGCCTCGACGACACGGGCGCCGGGGAAGATGTCGGCCATCGCCAGGATCTGCCCCGCGTCCTTGGGGTAGACCACAGCGGCACCGCGTGGCATGGACAGGACATAGTCGGGGAGCAGGGGACGCAGCGCGAGATACGCGACGTTTCCCGTGGTGCGCACGACAGTTCCCTCGGGGGCGCCGATCAGCTCGTCATGGGGGAAGGAACCCTTGTGGGTGTGGAAATTCTTCCCGGCTTCGAGCGTGAACGTGTAGTGGCGTCCCTTGGGGTCGGTGAGCTGGACCTGGTCCCCGACTTGGAAGGGCCCGCGACGGCGGGCGGCACCGGTCGGTTCGGACATGTGAACAGCCTACCGGGACCGGGAGCCTGCCCGGGACGGCGGGCCTCGGCGGCCCGTCCGGCAGCCCTGGTGTCAGGCCGTCGGAGTGCGTGCCATGGCGTTGACGAAGGCGCGCTCGACGTCCGCCGTGGAGAGCACGCCGTAGATCTCGCCCGTCTCCTCCACCACCAGGTACTCGGTCGCGGGGGTGGCGCGCAGGGTGTCCAGCAGCTCCTCGCCGGTCAGCTCGGCGGAGACCCGCATGCCGTCCTTGAGGTCCTGGGCGAGGCCGCTGACCGCGACCCAGGGGCGCCGGTGCTCCGGGACGCCCACGATGGCCGCCTCCCGCACCACGGCGGTCGGGGCGCCGTGGCCGTCCACCACGACCAGGGCGCGCGCCCCCGCCTCGTTGGCCCGCCGCAGCGCCTCGGACAGCGGGGTGTCGGACGCGACGGGCACGGCGCGCCGGGTGAGCGTACGGGCGCGCAGGTCCGGCAGGCGCTCCCGCAGCCGGGCCATCCGCAGGCTGTTGCCCGCCCCGGTCCAGATGATCGCGGCCAGTATGGCGGCGAGCAGCGCGTCGGTGAGCGAGTCGACGCTGCCGAAGTCCTTGGGCTCCCCGCCGAGGCCGCCCGCCTGGGTGAGCCAGGGCAGCCCCACCAGGACGGCGACGGCGAGCGCCCGGCCGGTCCAGGCGGCGGCGACGGTTCCGGCCATGGGCTTGCCGCTGACCTTCCAGACGACGGCGCGCAGCATCCGCCCGCCGTCCAGCGGCAGGCCGGGCAGCAGGTTGAACGCGGCCACGATGAGGTTGGAGATCATCAGCCCGGCGAGCAGCACTCCGGGCACCGAGTCGGGCCGCACGAACAGCATCCCGACGTAGAAGACCCCGGAGAGGATCAGGGAGAGCAGCGGGCCGACGAAGGCGAGGACGAACTCCCGGCCGGGGGTCTCGGACTCCTTCTCGATCTCCGAGACGCCGCCGAAGAACTGCAGCTGGATCCGGCGCACCGGCAGCTTGAAGCGCAGCGCGGCCACGGTGTGGGCCAGCTCGTGCACCAGGACGGAGGCGTAGAAGGCGACCGCGAAGAAGAGCGACACCAGATACCGGGTGGCGCCCAGCTCCGGCAGCACCCGCTCCAGCTGGCCGCCGAAGACCCAGGTGATGAGGGCCGCCACGAGGAACCAGCTGGGCGAGACATAGACGGGTACGCCGAAGGGGCGCCCCATGAGGATGCCGCCGCCCACCTCGCGTGGTCGGCGCGGCTTGTCCGCCTCGGGCTCGGTCGTGCGGTCCGCTCCCCCGTCGCCGGACTGCCGCTGCCCGCTGTTGTCCACGGTGTCCCCTCGTCGGATGCGTCCGTCGCACCCTGTTTTGATACGGTCCCCACGATCATGCAGTGCGAGGGGCTCGGACGTCGATGGTATGCGTCCGGCTGTCGGTGGCGGGTCGTAGGGTCGTCGCCATGGGAATCACCTCAGGGCAGCCCGAACAGGCGGATGGGGCACCGCAGTCCGGCCGCGCCGCGTCGCTCTCGCCATCCCGGGCGGCGGACTTCATGCGGTGCCCCTTGCTGTACCGCTTCCGGGTGATCGACAAACTGCCGGAGAAGCCCAGCGCGGCCGCGACCCGGGGCACGGTGGTGCACGCGGTGCTGGAGCGGCTGTTCGACGCGCCCGCCGCCGAGCGCACCGCGCCGCGCGCACGGGCGATGGTGCCGGGCGAGTGGGAGCGGCTGCTGGCGGCCAAGCCGGAGCTGGCGGAGCTATTCCGGGAGGAGGACGGCGCGGAGTCCCCGGAGCGGCTGGCCGAGTGGCTGGCGGGGGCCGAGCGGCTGGTCGAGGGGTGGTTCTCGCTGGAGGACCCGACCCGGCTGGAGCCCGCCGAGCGGGAGCTGTTCGTGGAGACCGCGCTGGAGTCGGGGCTGACGCTGCGCGGGATCATCGACCGGGTGGACATCGCGCCGACCGGGGATGTGCGGATCGTCGACTACAAGACGGGCAAGGCGCCCGCGCCGCAGTACTCGGGCGAGGCGCTCTTCCAGATGAAGTTCTACGCCCTGGTGCTGTGGCGGCTGCGCGGCACGGTGCCTCGGCGGCTGCAGCTGGTCTATCTGGGCAGCGGCGATGTGCTGACGTACGACCCGGTGGAGCGGGATCTGCTCGGGGTGGAGCGCAAGGTGCTGGCCCTGTGGGAGGCGATCCGGCTGGCGACGGAGTCGGGGGACTTCCTGCCGCGCCGGACCAAGCTGTGCGGCTGGTGCGACCACCAGGAGCGCTGTCCGGAATTCGGTGGCACTCCCCCGCCGTATCCGCTGCCCGTCATCCCGGCCCAGTCCCCGGCTCCGTCCCCGGCTCCCTCCGGGGGCGACGGCTCCGGCAGAATGGACGCGGTCTAGCGAAGGAGATTCCGTGGCGATCCGCGTCCTATTGGTCGACGACCAGCCGCTGCTGCGCACCGGCTTCCGGATGATTTTGGAGGCGGAGCAGGATCTGGCGGTCGTCGGCGAGGCCGGGGACGGTCTGCAGGCCCTCGACCAGGTGCGGGCGCTCCAGCCCGACGTGGTGCTGATGGACATCCGGATGCCGCGGATGGACGGGGTGGAGGCGACCCGGCAGATCACCGGTCCCGGGCGGGACGGCCCGGCGAAGGTGCTGGTGCTGACCACCTTCGACCTCGATGAGTACGTGGTGGAGGCGCTGCGCGCCGGGGCCAGCGGCTTTCTGCTGAAGGACGCGCCGGCCACCGAGCTGGTGCAGGCCATCCGGGTGGTGGCGGCGGGCGAGGCCATGCTGGCGCCGAGCATCACGCGGCGGCTGCTCGACAAGTACGCGGGGCATCTGCCGTCGGGTGAGGAGCCGGTTCCGGACACGCTGCACACGCTCACCGAGCGCGAGGTGGAGGTGCTCAAGCTGGTGGCCCGGGGGCTGTCGAACGCGGAGATCGCGGCGGATCTGTTCGTCAGCGAGACGACGGTCAAGACGCATGTGGGCCATGTGCTGACCAAGCTGGGGCTGCGGGACCGGGTGCAGGCCGCGGTGTACGCGTACGAGAGCGGGCTGGTCCGCCCCGGCGCGCAGTAGCCAGGAGGCGCGCGCCGGAGCGGTTACGGGCGTCAGTCCGTGAGGGGTCGGCCCGCGGATCGTCAGTCCGTGGGCGACTTCTTGATCTCCCAGAAGCGGAAGACCGTGGAGGCGTCCAGGGTCCACTGCAGTCCGGAGATGGACTCCTGGGCCACCGCGTACTGCTTGCCCTGCCACAGCGGCAGCATCGGCACGTCGTCGGCGACCAGGTCCTGGATCTTCTTGAAGTCGCCGACCGTGGCCGTGCGGCTGGGCTGGCCCGCGGTGGCCGGGATGAGCTGCCCGGTGAGCTGGGCCTGGGTGTAGTTGTTCGCCAGGACGTTGCCGGCGCCGAAGAACGGGGCGACGAAGTTGTCCGGGTCCGGGTAGTCGGGCACCCAGCCCTTGACGTAGACGGGGTAGTCGCCCGCGGCCACGCCCTTCTCGTAGGTGGCGACGTCGGTGCTCTTCACGTCCACGTCGAACAGCCCGCTGGCGTTGAGCTGCTTGGCGATCTCGTTCAGACCCGGCATGGTGCCGGGGCCGTAGCGGATCGGGGTGCCCCACAGGGTCAGCTTGACCTTGCCGGTGATGCCCTCGTCGCGCAGCGCCTGCTCGGCCTTCCCGGGCTGCGGCCGGTCGCCGTACTTGTCGAAGAAGGCCGTGTTGTGGCCGGTGATCCCGGCGGGGACGACCGAGTACAGCGGCTCGGCGGTGCGCTTGTAGACGTCCCGGACCAGGGTGGAGCGGTCGAGGAGGTACGCCATGGCCTTGCGGACGCCGAGCTTTCCGGCCACCGGGTCCTTCATGTTGAAGACCAGGTGCTGGACCTCGGCGCCGGTTCCCTCGACGACGTTCAGGTTCTTGCCGCCGCTGAGCGACTCGGCCTGGAGGTCGGCCAGGTCCTTCATGGCCAGTCCGCGGTAGGCCAGGTCGACGTCGCCGTTCTGGACGGCGTCCTTCAGCTCCTGCTGGCGGCCCTCGAAGAACTTCAGGGTCATCCCGGTGTTCTGGGCCTCGGCGGGGCCCTTGTACGAGCCGTTGACCGAGAAGTCGGCCTCCTTCTTGCTGAAGGAGTCCAGCTTGTAGACGCCGGAGCCGATCGCCTTGTTGTCGGTGCGCAGCTTGTCGGCCGGGTATTCGGCGTGGTCCACGATGGACCCGGCGCCGGAGGCGATCTTCTGCGGGAACGTGGCGTCCGGGGTCTTCAGGTTGAAGACGACGGTCCGCTCGTCCGGGGTCTTGATGCTCCCGATGCTGGTGAGCATCACCGCCGGGCCGTTCTCGTCGTTGATCCGCATGGTGCGCTCGAACGAGAACTTGACGTCCTCGGAGGTCAGCGGATGTCCGTTGGAGAACTTCAGGTCGTTCCGCAGGGTGCAGGTGAACACCTGGCTGGAGTTGTCCTTGAAGCCGCAC
The DNA here is from genome assembly GCF_053596435.1 of Streptomyces sp. NPDC001700. Lineage (NCBI taxonomy): Bacteria > Bacillati > Actinomycetota > Actinomycetes > Kitasatosporales > Streptomycetaceae > Streptomyces > Streptomyces sp. NPDC001700. The sequence goes on along the minus strand of NZ_JBSFGE010000016.1, from coordinate 151,661 downwards.
TTCTCCGCCGCCTCGGGCTGCGGGGTGGTGCCGCCCTTGGGGAAGCTCAGCAGCGACTGGAACACGTTGTTGAACAACAGCCAGGAGCCCGGGTCGTAACCGGATGCGGGGTCGGTGGCCAGGACTTCGTCCGACATGCCCATGACGACGTGCTCACCGCTGCCCGCGGTGTCCCCGTCCTCGCTCCCACAGCCGGTGAGCAGGGCGGCGGCGATTCCAGCTCCAAGGGGAGCTGCCAGCCACTGATCACGTTTCCTCACGGGTGGTTTCCTCACAGTTTCGTCGTCTCTTTATCCGGCCCCCGTCTGGCGTTGTGTCAGCTGCCGGCGCCTCGGCCCAGCTCCCAAAGCTGCAGCATGGTCGAGGAGTCGAACGCGTATTCGGCCCCGGTGATGTTCTCTCGGGCCGCCACATAGGTGTTCCCCTGCCACAGCGGCAGATAGGGCACATCGTCGGCGACGGTGTTCTGGATGGCCTGGAAGTCTCCGGCCGTGCGGGTGCGCTGGCTCTCCTGCCGGGTCCGCGGGATCAGCTCGTCCTGCACGGCGCTGTTGCGGTACGGCGAGTTGAGGAAGTTGTCCTTGGTCAGGAAGGGCGCGATGTAGTTGTCCGGGTCCGGGAAGTCCGGCAGCCACCCCATGCCGTAGGCGGCGTACGCGCGCTTGGGGAGGTTGGGGCGGAACTCGGTCCAGCGGACGCCCTTGATCTTGACCTTGAAGAGGCCGCTGCGGTTGAGCTGGCCCTGCAGCTCCTTGAACTCCTGGGCGGTCTCCGGACCGTAGTGGTCGGTGGTGTACGTCAGGGTCAGCTTCACCGGGGTGCTGATCCCCGCACCCTGCAGGGCGCTGCGGGCGGCGTCCGGGTCAGGATCGCCGTACTCGTTGTAGAACGAGTTGGTGTGCGAGGCGACGTTGTTCGGGATCAGCGAGTAAAGGGGCTCGGCGGTCCGCTTGTAGACGTCGCGTACCAGCGCCTGCCGGTCCACCAGATGGGCGATGGCCTGCCGGACGGCCTTGGCCTTGACCGACGGGTTGTCGGTGTCGAAGACGAGGTAGCGGATGCCCTGGCCGGAGGACTCGAAGAGCCGGACGCCCTTGACCTCGCCCTTGTTGAGCTTGTCGATCTGGCCGGGCGAGAAGCCGCGGTGCACCGCGTCGATGTCGCCCTTGGTGAGCGCCTTCTCCATGGCCGAGGCGGAGTCGAAGAACCGCATCTCGACCTTGTCGTTGTCCGGCTTCACATCGCCCTGGTAGTTCGGGTTCCGGGTGAAGACCACCTTCACCAGCCGGTCGTCGCGCACCTCGGTCTTCGCCTGGTATGGGCCCGAGCCCACCAGGTCGAACCCCTTGCGCAGCGCGTTCCCCCGGTAGACCTCGCTGTCCAGGATGGCCGCGGCCGGGGTGGTGAGCTTGGACGGGAAGGTCGCGTCGGGCGCGCGCAGGTGGATGACGACCTCGCGGGCGGTCGGGGTCTCGACCTTGTCCACGTTCGAGAGCAGGGAGACCGGGCCGTTGCGGTCCTTGATCCGCAGCATCCGGTCGAGGGAGAACTTGACGTCCTCGGAGGTGAGGGCGTGCCCGTTGGAGAACTCAAGACCGCTGCGCAGGGTGCAGCGGTACTGCTCGCTCTGCCGGTCCTGGAAGCCGCACTTCTGCGCGGCGTCCGGTATCGGCTCGGTTCCCGAGCGGGGCAGCCGCATCAGCGTCTGGAGGCTGTTGTGCAGCACGCTCCACGAGGCGAAGTCGTATGCCTGGGCGGGGTCCAGCGGGGCGGGCGCGGCCTTCGAGGCCTCGATCCGGTCGGTGCTCCCCAGCACGATGGCGCCACCCTCAGCGCCCGAGCCGTCGGATCCACCGCACGCGGTGAGCGCTGACGTCAGTAGGCCCGCCACGGCCGGCAGCGCGAGCGACTTGCGCTTCATTGTCGGGAGTCTCCCTGCGATCGATCAACCACTCGCGACGAGATTAGTCCGAGGCGCCAGCCATGCTCAGACACAACGAAGTTGAGGCGATATCACGCACCGATAACGCGAAAGGTCCGCCCGATATCCGAACGCGGTCGCGTATCGTACGGGATGTCACCAATCCGGACACAAGGGCTCGCCCACATCACACCAAACGGGACGCGCAGCAGATACCCACCTCATCTGTCGACGGCATATGCAGTGATAAACATCACGCCCGAAATGCCGCTGCCGCCACACAAAAACGGGGAGCGCGTTATTCAGACTGCAATTTTCAGAAATACGCTGAGTACGCGATCAGTGCATTCCTGTGACCAGTCCGCGCAGAAATGGAAGATCGACTTCTTCCAGCGATCCGACGATGGTGCGGCCCGCCGCGGGCTCGATCGGCACGACGGACGGCACCGCCACCACCCGGCACCCGGCCGCCTCGGCGGCCCGTACGCCGGTCGCGGTGTCCTCGATGACCACGCACCGCGCCGGGTCGGCGGCCAGCCCCGCGGCGGCGAACAGATACGGGTCGGGGTGCGGCTTGGTACGGCCGATCTCGTCGCCCGCGACCGTCAGCGCGAAGTTCTCACGTCCGATCGACCGCAGCAGCCGGTCCATCACCCGCCGGTGCGAGGCGGAGACCAGGGCGGTCGGCACTCCGTGCGCGCCCAGTTCGGTCAGCAGCCGGCGCGCGCCGGGCAGCATGGGCACGGTGCCGTCCAGCAGCTCGGTGAAACGGCTGTTCAGCAGGCCGGACAGCTCGGCGAGCGCGATGTCGGCGCCGGTGGCCTCGATGAGGAACGAGGCGCTGCGGGCCATCGGGCCGCCGACCACCACCTCGCGGTACTCCTCGGCGAGGGCGTGGCCCAGCTCGGCGAAGATGGACACTTCCGCGTCCCACCAGATGTCCTCGGTGTCCACCAGGGTGCCGTCCATGTCGAGCAGGACCGCCTGCAGGGCGGAGCCTTCGGCCGTACGGGTGTCGACGGCGGGGATGCTGCTGGTCATCCAAACACCTCCGGATACGGGGCACGAAGGCCGGCCCCCTTCCACGATGTGGAAGACGACCGGCCTCTACCGGATCGACCAGTCTACGACGCGGCGCGTCGCGGCGCCTCTGGCGGGCGCCCACCGATTACCGGGCGTTGAAGTACTTCGCCTCCGGGTGATGGATGACGATCGCGTCGGTCGACTGCTCGGGGTGCAGCTGGAACTCCTCGGAGAGCTTCACCCCGATCCGCTCGGGCTGCAGCAGATCGGCGATCTTCGCGCGGTCCTCCAGGTTGGGGCAGGCACCGTAGCCGAGCGAGAAGCGGGCGCCGCGGTACTTCAGCGCGAACATGTCCTCGATGTCGCCGGGGTCCTCCCCGGCGAAGCCCAGCTCGGACCGGACCCGGGCGTGCCAGTACTCGGCCAGCGCCTCGGCGAGCTGTACGGACAGCCCGTGCAGCTCCAGGTAGTCGCGGTAGGAGTCGGCGGCGAACAGTTCGGCGGTCGCCTCGCCGATCTTCGAGCCGACGGTGACGACCTGGAGGCCGACCACATCGGTCTCGCCCGACTCCTCGGGCCGGAAGAAGTCGGCCAGGCACAGGCGGCGGCCGCGCCGCTGGCGCGGGAAGGTGAAGCGGGTCAGCTCGCTGCCGTCCTCGTTCAGCAGCACGAGGTCGTCGCCCTTGGAGACGCAGGGGAAGTAGCCGTAGACCACGGCGGCCTCCAGCAGGTTCTCCGTACGCAGCTTGTCCAGCCAGCCGCGCAGCCGCGGCCGTCCCTCGGACTCCACCAGCTCCGCGTAGCTCGGGCCGTCGCCCTTGCGGGCCTCCTTGAGCCCCCACTGCCCCTTGAACAGCGCGCCCTCGTCCAGCCAGGAGGCGTAGTCGACCTGCTGGATGCCCTTGACGACACGGGTGCCCCAGAACGGCGGGGTGGGCAGCGGGTTGTCGATGGCGACGTCGGAGCGGGACGGACCCTCCGGCTCCGGCTCGCTCACCACCGTGTCCCGCTTGGGCACCCGGCGCTGCTTGAGGGCGGGCAGCTCGGCGCCGGGGACGCCGCGCTTGACGGCGATCAGTGCGTCCATGAGGCGCAGCCCCTCGAAGGCGTCGCGGGCGTAGCGGACCTCGCCCTCGTAGATCTCGTGGAGGTCCTGTTCGACGTAGGCGCGGGTGAGGGCGGCGCCGCCGAGGATGACGGGGTAGTCGGCGGCCATGCTGCGCTGGTTCAGCTCTTCCAGGTTCTCCTTCATGATCACCGTGGACTTCACCAGCAGGCCGGACATGCCGATGACGTCGGCGCGGTGCTCCTGGGCGGCCTCCAGGATCGCGGAGACCGGCTGCTTGATGCCGAGGTTGACCACGTTGTAGCCGTTGTTGGACAGGATGATGTCGACAAGGTTCTTGCCGATGTCGTGGACGTCGCCGCGGACGGTGGCGAGCACGATGGTGCCCTTGCCGTCGTCGTCCGTCTTCTCCATGTGCGGCTCCAGGTGGGCCACCGCGGTCTTCATCACCTCGGCGGACTGGAGGACGAACGGCAGCTGCATCTGGCCGGAGCCGAAGAGTTCGCCGACGACCTTCATGCCCTCCAGCAGCGTCTGGTTGACGATGTCGAGGGCGGGCCGCTCGGTGAGGGCTTCGTCGAGGTCGGCTTCCAGGCCCTTGCGCTCGCCGTCGATGACGCGCCGCTGGAGACGCTCGTCCAGCGGAAGGGCCAGCAGTTCCTCGGCCTTGCCCGCCTTGAGGGACTTCGCGGTGGCGCCCTCGAAGAGCGCCATCAGCTTCTGCAGCGGGTCGTAGCCCTCGGCGCGGCGGTCGTAGATCAGGTCGAGGGCCGTGGTGACCTGCTCCTCGTCAAAGCGCGCGATCGGCAGGATCTTGCTCGCGTGCACGATCGCCGAGTCAAGACCGGCCTTGACGCACTCGTCCAGGAAGACGGAGTTGAGCAGGATGCGGGCGGCCGGGTTGAGGCCGAAGGAGATGTTCGACAGGCCCAGCGTGGTCTGCACGTCCGGATGGCGGCGCTTCAGCTCGCGGATCGCCTCGATGGTGGCGATGCCGTCCTTGCGGGACTCCTCCTGACCGGTGCAGATGGTGAAGGTCAGGGTGTCGATGAGGATGTCCGACTCGTGGATGCCCCAGTTGCCGGTGAGGTCGGCGATGATCCGCTGAGCGATCTCGACCTTGTTCTCCGGCGTACGCGCCTGCCCCTCCTCATCGATGGTCAGCGCGATCAGCGCGGCGCCGTGCTCGCGGGCGAGCTTGGTGACCTTGGCGAAGCGGGACTCGGGGCCGTCGCCGTCCTCGTAGTTGACCGAGTTGATGACCGCGCGGCCGCCGAGCTTCTCCAGACCGGCCTGGATGACGTCCACCTCGGTGGAGTCCAGCACGATCGGCAGGGTGGACGCGGTGGCGAAGCGTCCGGCCAGCTCCTGCATGTCGGCGACGCCGTCGCGGCCGACGTAGTCGACGCACAGGTCGAGGAGGTGGGCGCCCTCGCGGATCTGCTCGCGGGCCAGCTCCACGCAGTCGTCCCAGCGGCCGTCCAGCATGGCCTCGCGGAACTTCTTCGACCCGTTGGCGTTCGTCCGCTCACCGATGGCCAGGTACGAGGTGTCCTGGCGGAACGGCACCGTCTGGTACAGCGAGGCCGCGCCCGGCTCGGGACGCGGGTCGCGCGGGGTCGGGGTCAGGTCGCGGACGCGCTCGACGAGCTGGCGCAGATGCTCGGGCGTGGTGCCGCAGCAGCCGCCGACCAGGGACATCCCGTACTCGCGGACGAAGGTCTCCTGGGCGTCGGCCAGCTCGCCCGGGGTGAGCGGGTAGTGGGCGCCGTCCTTGCCGAGCACCGGGAGTCCCGCGTTCGGCATGCAGGACAGGGGGACGCGCGCGTGGCGGGCGAGGTAGCGCAGGTGCTCGCTCATCTCGGCGGGGCCGGTCGCGCAGTTGAGGCCGATCATGTCGATGCCGAGCGGCTCCAGGGCGGTCAGCGCCGCGCCGATCTCGGAGCCCAGCAGCATGGTGCCGGTGGTCTCGACGGTGACCGAGCAGATCACCGGGAGGTTGGCGCCGGTGGCGTCCAGGGCGCGGCGGGCGCCGAGGATCGAGGCCTTGGTCTGCAGCAGGTCCTGGGTGGTCTCGACCAGGAGGGCGTCCGCGCCACCGGCGATCATGCCCTCGGCGTTCTGCTGGTAGGCGTCGCGCAGCGTGGTGTACGGGGCGTGGCCGAGCGTCGGCAGCTTGGTGCCGGGGCCCATCGAGCCGAGCACCCAGCGCTGCTGCCCGGTCGAGGCGGTGAACTCGTCCGCCACCTCGCGGGCGATCCGGACGCCCGCCTCGGACAGCTCGAAGACCCGCTCGGGGATGTCGTACTCGCCCAGCGCCGCGTGGTTGGCGCCGAAGGTGTTCGTCTCGACGCAGTCCACGCCCGCCGCGAAGTACTCCTCGTGGACCGAGCGGACGATGTCGGGGCGGGTGATGTTCAGGATCTCGTTGCAGCCCTCGAGCTGCTGGAAGTCATCAAGAGTGGGGTCCTGCGCCTGGAGCATCGTGCCCATCGCACCATCGGCGACCACTACGCGGGAGGCAAGTGCCTCGCGGAGGGCGTCGACTCGGGCGGCGGATGCGGACGATGACGTGTGCGAGGCCATGGATGTGCTCCCTGGAGTGCGACGGCTGTCGGCTTTGCGCCCTCACTTCAGAAGGCGCACCAGGCCAGCCTAGCTGCCAAGGGCCGCGGAGAGGCGGGCGTCCCATCAGCCGGACGAACATCCTCCGGTCAGCCGCGGCGGCCTGGTGATCATTTACGTTTGGCTGTGTGTACCGCGGAGTCGACATGGACCGATAGTGTTCAGCATTGTCGAACCGCAGTCAGGAGGTTGGCGATGGCACGGAACATCCAGTCGTTGGAGCGGGCTGCCGCGATGCTACGCCTGCTCGCCGGGGGCGAGCGACGGCTGGGACTGTCCGACATCGCCTCCACCCTCGGACTCGCCAAGGGGACCGCCCACGGCATCCTGCGCACCCTCCAGCAGGAGGGGTTCGTCGAGCAGGACGAGAACTCGGGCCGCTATCAGCTGGGCGCCGAGCTGCTGCGGCTGGGCAACAGCTATCTGGACGTCCACGAGCTGCGCGCCCGCGCCCTGGTGTGGACGGACGACTTGGCCCGCTCCAGCGGCGAGAGCGTCTACCTCGGCGTCCTGCACCAGCAGGGCGTGCTCATCGTCCACCACGTCTTCCGGCCGGACGACAGCCGCCAGGTGCTGGAGGTCGGCGCCATGCAGCCGCTGCACTCCACCGCCCTGGGCAAGGTGCTGTCCGCGTACGACCCGGTGGCGCACAGCGAGGCGGCCGAGGGCGACCGGGAGCCGTTCACCAAGCGCACGGTGACCGAGGAGGACGCCTTCGAGGGCGTCCTCGCGCTCACCCGGGCGCGCGGCTGGGGCGCCGATGTGGAGGAGACCTGGGAGGGCGTCGCCTCGGTCGCGGCCCCGGTGCACGACCGGCGGCGGCTGCCGGTGGGCGCGGTGGGGATCACGGGCGCGGTGGAGCGGGTGTGCGACGACGGGGAGCTTCGCTCCGAGCTGATCGCCGCCGTACGGGACTGCGCGCGGGCGGTCTCCCGCGACCTTGGCGCCGGGCGCTTCTGACGGGGCCCCGGCACCGGCCCCGAGCCGGACTCGGCCCGGACCGCGCCCGACCTGGGCCTGGCCTGGCCTGGAGGCTGATCGTCCGTTCTGACCAGGACCTTTGGCCAGGTCTATGGTCATTCATCACGGTTTCACATCCTCCAGAGTTTTCCTCCACCCGACCCTTGACGGGGCATTCGCCGTGAAGAAAACTGCCGTTCATCGGTCGGCATTGTCGAACACCTGACGACAATATTCGCTATGGTGGACTCGCCGCGGGCCGACCAACGCCCTCCCACGAGGGCGCGGATCCCCGGCGGGACCGGGGGTTCGCCTTCCCCTGGACGAAGGACAAAGGAGTCGCGGGTGTCCAGCTCCGACATCTTCATCGGCGAGACCATCGGTACCGCCGTGCTCACCCTGCTCGGCTGTGGTGTCGTCGCAGGCGTTCTCTTGAAGCGATCCAAGGCGTTCGACGCCGGATGGGTGGCCATCACCTTCGGGTGGGGTTTCGCCGTCCTCACGGGCGCGTACATATCGGCGCCGCTCTCCGGCGCGCACCTCAACCCGGCGGTCACGCTCGGTCTCGCCATCAAGGGCGGCATCGAGTGGGGCGACGTCCCGATCTACTTCCTCGCGCAGATCACCGGCGCCATCATCGGCGCGGTGCTGGTCTGGATCGCGTACGTGGGCCACTTCCAGGCGCATCTCACCGACCGCGAGCTGGTCGGCGGTCCTGGCGCCCAGGACACGAAGAAGGCCGACGCCGCGCAGGCGGGCGACGCGGGCCCGGTGCTGGGGGTCTTCTCCACCGGCCCGGAGATCCGGAACACCGTTCAGAACCTGGCCACCGAGGTCATCGCCACCACCGTGCTGGTCCTCGCCATCCTCACCCAGGGCCTGAACGGCGAGGGCAAGGGTCTGGGCGTGATCGGCGTCCTGATCACGGCGCTGGTCGTGGTCGGCATCGGCCTCTCGCTCGGCGGCCCGACCGGCTACGCCATCAACCCGGTACGTGACCTGGGACCGCGCATCGTGCACGCCCTCCTGCCGCTGCCCAACAAGGGCGGGTCGGACTGGGGCTACTCCTGGATCCCGGTCGTCGGCCCGCTCCTCGGCGGAGCCATCGCCGGCGGCATCTACGAGATCGCCTTCGCCTAGCCCCCACCCCATCGGACTCGCAGGAGAGCAACCCACCATGACCGACACCCACACCACGAGCGCCTCCTCCCACGGACACGGTCCGTTCATCGCCGCCATCGACCAGGGCACCACGTCCAGCCGCTGCATCGTGTTCGACCGGGACGGGCGCATCGTCTCGGTCGACCAGAAGGAGCACGAACAGATTTTCCCCAAGCCGGGCTGGGTCGAACACAACGCGGCCGAGATCTGGCAGAACGTGCAAGAGGTCGTGACCGGCGCGATCACCAAGGCCGAGATCACCTCCGCCGACGTCAAGGCGATCGGCATCACCAACCAGCGCGAGACCACCCTGCTGTGGGACAAGAACACCGGTGAGCCGGTGCACAACGCGCTGGTCTGGCAGGACACCCGCACCGACGCCCTCTGCCGGGAGCTGGGCCGCAACGTCGGCCAGGACCGCTTCCGCCGCGAGACGGGTCTCCCCCTGGCGTCCTACTTCGCCGGGCCCAAGATCCGCTGGCTGCTCGACAACGTCGAGGGGCTGCGGGAGCGCGCCGAGGCCGGGGACATCCTCTTCGGCACCATGGACTCCTGGGTCATCTGGAACCTGACCGGCGGGGTCAACGGCGGGGTGCACGTCACCGACGTCACCAACGCCTCCCGCACCATGCTGATGAACCTGCACACCCTCGACTGGGATCCCAAGATCCTGACGTCGATGAACATCCCGGCCGCGCTGCTGCCGAAGATCCGCTCGTCCGCCGAGGTCTACGGGCGCAGCGCCGACGGCATCCTCCAGGGCGTGCCCGTCGCCTCCGCGCTGGGCGACCAGCAGGCGGCGCTGTTCGGCCAGACCTGTTTCGCCGAGGGCGAGGCCAAGTCCACGTACGGCACCGGCACCTTCCTGCTGATGAACACCGGTGACAAGCCGGTCAACTCGTACAACGGCCTGCTGACCACCGTCGGCTACCGGATCGGCGACCAGAAGCCGGTGTACGCCCTGGAGGGCTCCATCGCAGTCACCGGTTCGCTGGTGCAGTGGATGCGGGACCAGATGGGGCTGATCAACAGCGCCGCCGAGATCGAGACCCTGGCCAGCTCGGTGGAGGACAACGGCGGCGCGTACTTCGTGCCCGCGTTCTCCGGGCTGTTCGCCCCGTACTGGCGCGACGACGCGCGCGGCGTGATCGCGGGGCTGACCCGTTACGTCACCAAGGCGCACATCGCGCGGGCCGTGCTGGAGGCCACCGCCTGGCAGACCCGCGAGATCGTCGACGCGATGACCAAGGACTCCGGCGTCGAGCTGACCGCGCTCAAGGTCGACGGCGGAATGACCTCCAACAACCTGCTGATGCAGACCCTCTCGGACGCCCTCGACGCACCCGTGGTGCGCCCGATGGTCGCCGAGACCACCTGCCTCGGCGCCGCCTACGCCGCCGGTCTGGCCGTCGGCTTCTGGCCGGACACCGACGCGCTGCGCGCCAACTGGCGCCGGGCCGCCGAGTGGACCCCCCGTATGGAAGCGGACGTACGGGACCGCGAGTACAAGAGCTGGCTCAAGGCCGTGCAGCGGACCATGGGCTGGATCGAGGACGAGGAGTAATCTCAATGACCCCCCTGCAGAGCGTTCCTTCCCTCGGGACGCACCCGGCTGCCGGTTCGTACCCGACCCGCGCCGAAACCCGGGAACAGCTGTCCAAGGCTTCGTACGACCTCCTGGTGATCGGCGGCGGCATCCTGGGCATCACCACTGCCTGGCACGCCGCGCAGTCCGGACTGCGGGTGGCCATGGTGGACGCCGGCGACTTCGCCGGCGCCACCTCCTCCGCCTCCTCCAAGCTGCTCCACGGCGGCCTGCGCTACCTCCAGACCGGCGCGGTCAAGCTCGTCGCCGAGAACCACTTCGAGCGGCGCGCCGTCTCGCGCAGCGTCGCGCCGCACCTGTCCAACCCGCTCACCTTCTACCTGCCGGTCTACAAGGGCGGCCCGCACGGCGCGGCCAAGCTGGGCGCGGGTGTCTTCGCGTACTCGGCGCTGTCCGCGTTCCGCGACGGCGTCGGCCATGTGATCAACGCCGAGAAGGCCGCGCGGGACGTCCCGGAGCTGCGCACCGAGGGGCTGCGGGCGGTCGCCGTGTACGGCGACGGGCAGATGAACGACAGCCGCATGGCCCTGATGACGGTCCGGGGGGCGGCCGACGCGGGCGCCACCGTGCTCAACCACGCCGAGGTCACCGGGCTGCGCAAGACGGACGGCCGGGTCACCGGGGCGGAGCTGAGGGACCGCACGGACGGCACCGAGTTCGGCGTGAACGCCCGGCTGGTGCTCAACGCCACCGGCCCCTGGGTGGATCACCTGCGGCGGATGGAGGACCCGGGCGCGGCTCCGTCCATCCGGCTCTCCAAGGGCGCGCACCTGGTCCTCAAGCGGACCTCCCCGTGGCGGGCGGCGCTGGCGACGCCCATCGACAAGTACCGCATCACCTTCGCCCTCCCCTGGGAGGACATGCTGCTGCTGGGCACGACCGACGAGCCGTACGAGGGCGACCCGGCCGATGTCGCGGTCAACGACGCGGACGTCACCCAGATCCTGGACGAGGCCGCCTTCTCCATCCGCGGCCAGCAGCTCTCCCGCGACCTGATCACGTACTCGTTCGCGGGGCTGCGGGTGCTGCCGGGCGGTCCCGGCGACACCGCCAAGGCCAAGCGGGAGACGGTCGTCACCGAGGGCAAGGGCGGAATGCTCTCCATAGCCGGCGGCAAGTGGACGACCTTCCGCCACATCGGCCGCACCGTGATGAGCAAGCTCGCTCAGCTGCCGGGGCGTCCGCTCGCGGACGACATGGAGCCGATCGGGCAGCTGCCCAAGCACATGCCGCTGCCCGGGCTCGCCAATCCGCACGCGGTCGCCCACCGGCTGCTGGTGGACGGCGGTACGCCGGGCCCGCGCATGGCCGCGGACACCGCGCGCCATCTGGCGACCCACTACGGTTCGCTCTCCTTCGACATCGCGCGGCTGGCGAGCGGTGACGCGGCGCTCGCCGAGCGGATCCACCCGGACGCGCCGGAGATCTGGGCGCAGGTCGTCTACGCCCGGGACCACGAGTGGGCGCAGACGGCGGACGACGTGCTGCGGCGCCGTACGACGCTGACGATCCGCGGGCTGGACGACGACGGTATCCGGGGGCGGGTCGAGGAGCTGCTGGCCAAGCGGGGCTGAGGGCTGCTGTTTGGTCGATGCGCGGACGGCCGGGTGAGAAGACACGTTTCTTCTCACCCGGCCGCCCTTTTGTGCGGGGTGTGCGCGGGGGCTGTACGCGGGGCGCGAACTTACTCGTCAGTTAAAAATTCGCGGAATCACTCTTGCCTTCTTCGGCGGCACGCGTATCAATAGCTTTCCGTCCACGCGTGACGGACAGTCAGGAAGCGCGGACGTACCCCCCACAAGCCCACCGCTCACTTCCCCCACCCGGAAGGCAGTCCCCCATGAGACGCATCAAGCTCGGGATCGGCACGGCAATGGGAGCAGCAGCACTGGCCGCCGGCGCGCTCACGCTGGCGCCGAGCGCGGTCGCGGTCACCCCGACCACCGCGACCCTGACGGCCGACTGTGGAACGTACGGTTCCGGCCTGGCGACGCTGACCGCCACGCAGAGCGGCACCGCCGCGACGATCACTCTGTCCTCGGCGGCCGTCAAGGCGCCGATCGACATTCCGGCGGGCGCGGTCAGTTCGACCCTGACGCTGTCGAAGAACGGCTCCGGCACGACGACGTTCACCGGCAACGCCAACCCGGCCATCAAGACCGGCGCCGACGTGACCACCGGCCCGCTCAAGGGCACCGTGGCCGCGGGTGACGTGCTGGAGGCCAAGTCGCTGAAGCTGGTGGTCTTCGGCCTGATCACGGTGAACTGCACCGCCACCACCGCCCAGTCCCCGGGCCCCTTCACCTTCTGAGCCCACGCGGCGAGGACCGATAACGGACCGGCGGCGTCCCCCGAAGACGCCGCCGGTCCGCGCGCGTCATAATGGACCCATACATCGGATGTTTGACCCGGAGGTCCATCATGGCGGTCACCGACGAGGCGATCGAAAAAATCAAGGGCATGATCGTCTCGGGTGCGCTGCGCCCGGGTGACCGGCTTCCCAAGGAGAGCGAGCTGGCCGCGGATCTGGGCCTGTCCCGCAATTCGCTGCGCGAGGCCGTGCGCGCGCTGTCCCTGATCCGCATCCTCGATGTGCGGCAGGGCGACGGTACGTACGTCACCAGCCTCGATCCCCAGCTGCTGCTGGAGGCGCTGAGCTTCGTCGTGGACTTCCACCGGGACGACACCGTCCTGGAGTTCCTGGCGGTACGGCGCATCCTGGAGCCCGCGGCCACGGCGCAGGCCTGCACCCGGATCAGCGATGCCCAGCTGGACGCGCTCGGCGCGCAGCTGGACGCGCTGGGGCAGACGCCGTCGGTGGAGGAGCTGGTCGCCTGCGACCTCGAATTCCACCGGGGGATCGTGGCCGCGTCGGGCAACTCGGTGCTGTGCTCCCTCCTGGACGGCCTGTCCGGGCCCACGACGCGCGCCCGCGTCTGGCGCGGCCTCACCCAGGAGGACGCGGTGAGCCGCACCCTCCACGAACACCGCGCGATCCTGTCCGCCCTCCGTGACCGTGACGCGGAGGCGGCGCGGTCTTGGGCGACGGTGCATGTGGCGAGCGTGGAGCAGTGGCTGCGGTCGACGCTCTGACGGGGCCTTTCCCCACCCCGCCCCTTCCCGAACCGGGGCTCTGCCCCGTCCCCCGCTCCTCAAGCGCCGGAGGGGCTGGATTTTGCCGGCCGAGGCTGGTGGTGAGACGCGACCGGCCGTGGCTGGGCGGCCGCAGGCGCCGGGGGCTGGGACGTGGGGACGTCCGGGCCGGGGGCTGGGATTTGCCGGACGAGCCCCACACCCCAGCCCATCCGGCACTTGAAGACCGGGGCACAGGGCAGAGCCCCGAAACGGGAACGGACCGAGTGGGAAAACCGCCAGCGACGGAGAGGTGGGGCCTCGGGACCGCCGGACAACCCCCACACCCCAGCCCGTCCGGCGCTTGAGGACCGGGGGACGGGGCAGAGCCCCGGTTCGGGAAGGGGCGGGGTGGGGAAACCGCCAGGGGGGTTGCCGCTGCTGCTCGGCGGGCTCAGGGGGCTGGCTGCGTGGGCAGGGTGTAGGCGCGGGCGGCCGTGTTGCCGAAGACTGACGCGCGTTCGTCGGGGGTCAGGTGGGCGGTGGCCTGGGTCGCGAGGGTTACGACGTCCTCGTACGGGGCGGCCAGTTCGCATACGGGCCAGTCCGAGCCGAACAGGACCCGGGCAGGGCCGAAGGTGTCCAGGACGTGGCGGGCGTAGGGCAGGATCTGGTCCGGTTTCCAGGACTCCCAGTCGGCCTCGGTCACCAGGCCCGAGAGCTTGCAGTCGATGTTGGGGAGGGCGGCCAGGTCGGTCAGGAGAGTCGTCCAGGGGGCGCGGGCTCCGGTCGCGATGGGGGGCTTGGCCGCGTGGTCGAGGACGAAGCGCGCCTCCGGCAGCTCCCGCGCCGCGGTGATCGCGGCGGGGAGTTCGCGCGGGGTGACCAGCAGGTCGTAGACGAAGCCCGCGGCGGCCGTGGCGGTGAGGCCTCGGCGTACGTCGGGGCGGGCCAGCCAGTCCGGGTCCGGCTCGTCCTGCACCTGGTGGCGCAGGCCCACCAGCCGGTCCCCGCCGGGGCCAGCCGCCAGGGCGGCGAGCACGTCGGGCAGGCCGGGGTCGGTGAGGTCGGCCCAGCCGACGACGCCCGCGACGCGGTCGGAGGCGCCCGCCAGGGCGAGGAGTTCGCGGGTCTCGTCGTACGAGGAGCTGGACTGGACGATGACGGTGGCGTCGATGCCGTGCTCGTCGAGGTGGGGGATGAGGTCCGCCGGGGTGTACGTGCGGTTGATGGGGTCGGCCCAGGGGCCGTCCATCCACGGCTGCGGTCGGCGGGACAGGTCCCACAGGTGGTGGTGGGCGTCGATTCGGCGCGACACAGGCTCTCCTCAGACCGGCAGCGGGATGTCGTCGTCCAGCAGGCCGCGCCTGACCAGCGCGTGCCACAGCTCGTCGGGGATGTCGTAGCCGAACATCTCGGCGTTGTCCCGCACTTCGTCGGGCCCGGCGGCGCCGACGACCGCCGACGCGACGGCCGGGTGGCCGAAGGGGAAGCGGAGGGCGGCCGCCCGCAGCGGCACCCCGAACTCGGCGCAGACGGCGGCGAGCCGCCGGGCCCGCTCGGCGATCTCGGGGGGCGCCTCCTCGTAGTTGTAGCGCGCGCCGGGGCGGGGGTCGGCGAGCAGGCCGGAGTTGTAGACGCCGCCGACCACGACCGACGTGCCGCGCCGCTCGCACACCGGCAGCAGGTCGTCGTACGCGGTGCGCTCCAGCAGGGTCCAGCGCCCGGCGCACAGCACGACGTCCACGTCGAGGTCGGCGACGAAGCGGGCGAGGATGTCGCTGTAGTTCATGCCGAAGCCGATGGCCCGGACGAGCTTCTGGTCGCGCAGTTCAGCGAGCGCCGGGAAGGCCGTCTCGTACACCTCGCGGATGTGGTTCTCCGGGTCGTGGACGTAGACGATGTCGAGGGCGTCGACCCCGAGGCGTTCGAGGGAGGACTCCAGGGAGGCCCGGATGCCGTCCCGGGTGAAGTCCCACTCGCGGACGCGGTCGGGGGTGTCCGCGAAGCCGTCCGCCTGGACGGCTTCGCCGGGCGCCCGGTCCCGCAGCCGCCGCCCGACCTTGGTGGAGAGCGTGTACGAGCCGCGCTCGCGCCCCGCGAGCGCGCGCCCCAGCCGCTCCTCGGACAGCCCGACGCCATAGTGCGGCGCGGTGTCGAGGTAGGTGCAGCCGAGTTCCAGGGCGGCCTCGACGGTCGCCAGGGCGCGTTCCTCGGGCACGGCGGCGTACAGATTCGCCAGCGGGGCGCAGCCGAGCCCGAGGGGTGGTACGTGGACGCCCGAGCGCCCCAGTTCGCGCGGTCCGCGCGGTAGCTGCGCCATGACTTCTCGCCTCTGTTTCCTGTTCTCGGTGCCGCGGCTCAGTCCTGCTTCTCGCCGCTCGCGTAGCGGGAGATGATCAGCGCGACGATGATGATGGAGCCGTTGATGAACTGGTTCCACAGTGGCGGCACGCCGCCGAGAGTCATCACATTGACGACCAATTGCAGCGTAAGCACACCCGTGAGGGCTCCGAAGAGCGTGCCGCGGCCGCCCTTGAGGCTGATGCCGCCGATGACCGCGGCGGCGAACACCTGGAAGATCCAGCCGTTGCCCTGGGTCGCGGCGACCGAGCCGTAGTGGCCGGTGTAGAGGATTCCGGCGAAGGCCGCCAGCAGCCCGCCGACGGCGAGCACGATCCAGGTGACGCGGTCGACGCGGATACCGGCGGCGCGCGCCGCCTCGGGGTTGCCGCCGATCGCGTACAGGGAGCGGCCGTGCCGCAGATAGCCGAGCGCCAGGCCGCCGAGCGCGTACAGGCCCAGGCACAGCCATACGGCGGCGGGCGCGCCCAGCCAGTCGGCCTTGCCGAGGTAACGGAAGGACTCGGGGACGTTGACGATGGACTGGCCCTCGGCGATGCCGACCTGGAGCCCGCGCAGCATGGTGAGCATGCCCAGGGTCGCGATGAAGCCGTTGACGCGCAGCTTGAGCATCAGGAAGCCGTTGGCCGCCCCGATCAGCGCGCCGACCGCCAGGCACAGCGGGATCGCGGTCCATACGGGCAGCAGCCCGAGCCCTTCGAAGCGGGCGCCGTGGGACGGCAGCACCAGCCACAGGGCGATCACGGGCGCCACCGCGATGGTGGACTCCAGGGAGAGGTCCATCCGGCCGCTGATCAGGATCAGCGCCTCGCCCAGCACCAGCAGCCCCAGCTCGGTGGACTGCTGGACGACGCCGATCAGGTTGTCCTCGGTGAGGAAGGCGGGCGAGACGATGAAGCCGATCACGCCCAGGACGAAGATCACCGGGACCAGGGACAGATCGCGCCAGCGGGCGATGTCGATCCGCGGACGCCCCCGGGCCCCCGCCGGTCCGTCCGCCACCGCCTCGGCGGGCTGCTGCCGTGCGGTACCGATCATGTCTGTGGTCCTCCTGTGCGGTCTTCGGTTCCACCGGCCGTGCCGTGCGTGGTGCCGTCCGTGCCCGTCGTGCCCGGTTCCGTGATGCCTTCCATCGCGGCGACCAGCTGGCGGTCGCTCCAGCCGCTGCCGAACTCGGCGACGACCCGCCCGTGGAAGAACGCCAGGACCCGGTCGCAGACCCGCAGGTCGTCCAGCTCGTCGGAGACGATCAGCGCGCCGCTCCCGGCCGCCGCGACATCCCGTACGACGCCGAGCAGCGCGTCCTTGGACTTCACGTCCACCCCGGCGGTCGGCCGGATGGCGACCAGCACGCTCGGTTCGCGGGCCAGCGCCCGCGCGATGACGACCTTCTGCTGATTGCCGCCGGACAGGCCCGAGACGGGCTGCGAAGGGCCCGAGGTCTTGATGTCGAGCGAGGTGATCATGCGCTGGGCGAACGCGCGGGTCCGGGACGGCAGCACCGTCCCGTACGGCCCGAGCTGGTCGGTGACGGTCAGCGTGGCGTTCTCGGCCACGCTGCGGCCCAGGACGAGACCCTGGTCGTGGCGGTCCTCCGGGACGTAGCCGATGCCCGCGTCGATGGCGTGCGGCACGCTGCCGGGACGCACCGGCCTGCCCCGTACGCAGACCCGGCCACCGCCCGGTTGCCGCAGGCCCACCAGAGTCTCGCCGATCGCCGTGTTGCCGCTGGCGGTCGCCCCGGCCAGGCCCAGCACCTCGCCCGGCCGCACCACCAGGTCCAGCGGCGCGAACTCGTCCTCCAGGGTGAGCCCTTCGGTGCGCAGCACCGGCTCGCTCCCGGGGTCGGCCTTGCGCACGGTGACGGGCGCGTGGACGGCGGCCCGGGCCTCGGCGGCGGCCTCGCCGTCACCCGTCATCGCCGCGACCAGGTCCTCCTTGGGGAGGTCGGCGACCGGGGCGGTCAGCACATGGCGGGCGTCGCGGAAGACGGTGACGGTGTCGCAGAGGTCGTAGACCTCCTGCAGGTGGTGCGAGATGAACAGGAAGGCGACGCCCTGGCGGCGCAGTTCGAGCAGCTTGGTGAAGAGCCGGTCGATGCCGCCCGCGTCGAGCTGCGCGGTGGGCTCGTCGAGGACGATCAGCCGGGCGCCGAAGGACAGCGCGCGGGCGATCTCCACGAACTGCCGCTGCTCGACGCCGAGGTCCTTCGCCCGGGTCTGGGGGTCCACGTCCACCCCGTACTCCCCCAGCAGCGCCCGCGCGTCCTCGCGCAGCGCGCGCCAGCGGATGCGCCCGGTGCCCTGGAAGCGGCCGAGGTAGAGGTTCTCGGCGACCGTCAGATGCGGGACCACCATCGACTTCTGGTAGACGCAGGCGACCCGGCGCTGCCAGGCCGCGGTGTCGCCGTAGCCGGGGGCGGGTTCGCCGGAGAAGGTCACCTCGCCCTCGTCTGGGCGTTCCATACCGGTGAGGACGGACACCAGCGTGGACTTGCCCGCCCCGTTGCGTCCGACGAGGGCGTGCGCCTCCCCGGGGCGCACGGCCAGGTGGGCGTGGTCCAGGGCGACGGTCGGTCCGAAGCGTTTGACGATGCCCTCCGCCCGGACCACGGTGGGCTCTGCTGCCGCTGCCATCGCTACTTCTTTTCGAGCTGGTTGGCCCACAGCTTCGGGTCGTCGACGTTCTTCTTGGTGACGAGCGGCGCCGGAAGCTGGTCCTCCAGGCCGTTCTCGATCTTCACGATCTCCGAGCCGTGATCGGTCGGGCCGGGCCGATACGTCTTGTCCTCAAGCGCCGCCTTGGCGTAGTTCAGCGCCCACTTGGCGTAGAGGTCGGCGGGCTGGGAGAGGGTCGCGTCGATCTTTCCGGCGCGGATCGCGTCCAGCTCCTCCGGTATGCCGTCGTTGGAGATGATGGTGATGTGCCCCGCCGAGCCCGCGGGCTTGAGCAGCTTCTTCTGCTCCAGCAGCGCCAGGGTGGACTGCAGGAACGCGCCGCCGGCCTGCATGTAGATGCCGTCGAGCTTGCGGTGCTGGGCCAGCAGGCTCTGCAGCTTCGCGGAGGCGACGTCGCCCTTCCAGTCGGTGGGCAGCTCGTGCACCTTGATGCCGGGGTACTTCTTCTTCATGCACGAGGCGAACGCCTGCGAGCGGTCCCGGCCGTTGATGGAGCTGAGGTCGCCCTGGAGTTCGGCGACCCGGCCCTTGCCGCCCAGCTGCCGGCCGAGGTATTCGCACGCCTTGGTGCCGTACGCCCGGTTGTCGGCCCGCACCACCATGTAGATCTTCCCGGCGTCGGGGCGGGTGTCCACGCTGATGACGGGGATCTTCTTCTCCTCCAGCTGCTCCAGCGTGGAGGAGACGGCCCCGGTGTCCTGGGGGGCCATGACGATCGCCTTGGCGCCCTGGTCGGTGAAGGCCTGGACGTTGGAGACGAGCTTGGAGATGTCGTTCTGCGAGTTGGACAGGGGGAGCGCGGAGACCGTGCCCTTGTCGATGCCCTTCTCCAGGTACTGCTGGTAGGAGTTCCAGAAGTCGGTGTCGGTGCGCGGCATGTCGATACCGACCTTGCCGCCGCTGGCGCCGTTGCTCTCACGGTTGCAGCCGGCCAGCCCGGCGACGGCGAGCAGCACGGCGCAGGCCGCGGCTCCGGTGGTGCGGAGTCTCGTCATCGAGTCCCGTCCTAAGTCGAGTTGTGCGACGTGCGTGGTGCGGGCGTGCGGTTACGAGGTGCGGCGGTGCGGGTGCGGTGCGTGGTGCGGGCGCGACGGTACGTCGTGCGGCGGTACGGTCCTGTGCGCGGCGGGCGGTGCGTACGGCGTGGTGCTCGGGTGGCGGTGCGTACGACGCGGTGCTCAGGTGGCGGGGCGCAGGCGCAGGCCCTGCATCCCGCCGTCGACGGCCAGCGCGGTGCCGGTGACGGCCGCGGCGGCCGGACTCGCCAGATACGCGACGGCCGCGGCGACCTCCTCGGCGGACACCAGCCGCCCGGTCGGCTGACGGGCCTCCAGGGCGGCGCGTTCGGCCGCCGGATCGGCGGCCTGGCCGAGCAGCCGCCCGACCCACGGGGTGTCGACGGTGCCGGGGTTGACGCAGTTGACGCGGATGCCCTCGCGTACGTGGTCGGCGGCCATGGCGAGGGTCAGCGACAGCACCGCGCCCTTGCTGGCGCTGTACGCGGCGCGCTGCGGCAGTCCCGCGGTGGCGGCGATCGAGCAGGTGTGGGTGATGGAGACGGCGCCGGGCCGGTCGGCCGCAGCGGCGCGCAGATGCGGCAGCGCGGCGCGCGCGGTGCGCACCAGGCCCAGCACGTTGACGTCCAGCAGCCGCTGCCACTCCTCGTCGGAGTTGTCCTCGACGGTGCCGATCGCGCCGATGCCCGCGTTGCCGACGACGGTGTGCAGGGCGCCGAATTCGGCCACCACCGCGTCCACCGCGGCCCGTACGCCCTCGTCGGAGGTGACGTCGGTCTTGACCGGCAGGGTCCCGGCCGGGGCGCCCGTCGGGTCCCGGTCGAGTACGGCGACCCGCGCACCGCGGTCGCGCAGCGTGGCGGCGATGGCGGCGCCGATGCCCGAGGCGCCGCCGGTGACGAGCGCGGCCAGCCCTTCGAAGTCGCCGGTGGGGCTCAAGAGGTCTCCTCCAGTCGTGCGTTCCGGGGTGCGGCGTGCTGTGGTGCGGCGTTGCGGGCCTGCCATTCGGGCCCGTCCGGGTAGCGGTAGGCGGCGATCGACTCGGGCAGCATCCGGGCGGAGAAGCCGGGGGCGAGCGGTGTGCGGTACCGGCCCGCCTCGACCACCGCCGGGTCGGCGAAGTGTTCGTGGAGGTGGTCGACGTACTCGATGACCCGGTCGTCCCAGCTGCCCGAAACGGCCACGAAGTCGAACATGGCCAGATGCTGCACCAGTTCGCACAGGCCCACGCCGCCCGCGTGCGGGCACACCGGCACTCCGTACTTGGCGGCGAGCAGCAGGATCGCCAGGTTCTCGTTGACCCCGGCGACGCGCGCGGCGTCGATCTGCACGAAGTCGACGGCTTCGGCCTGGAGGAGCTGTTTGAAGATGACGCGGTTGGCGACATGCTCACCGGTGGCGACCTTGACCGGCTGTCCGGCGCGGATGGCGGCGTGGCCGAGGACGTCGTCCGGGCTGGTCGGCTCCTCGATCCAGTGCGGGTCGTACGGCGCCAGGGCGCGCATCCAGCGCAGCGCCTCCGCGACGTCCCAGCGCTGGTTGGCGTCGACGGCGATCCGGATGTCCGGGCCGACCGCCTCGCGGGCCAGCCGCATCCTTCTGAGGTCCTCGTCGAGGTCGCCGCCCACCTTGAGCTTGATCTGGCCGAAGCCGTCGGCGACCGCCTCCTGGGCCAGCTTGATCATTTTGTCGTCGGAGTAGCCGAGCCAGCCCGCCGAGGTGGTGTAGGCGGGATAGCCGCGCTCGCGCAGCCGCGCGGCGCGCTCGGCGCGGCCGGGCTCGGCGGCGCGCAGGATCCGCAGCGCTTCGTCGCGGGTGAGGGCGTCGCTGAGGTAGCGGTAGTCGACGAGGTCGGCCAGTTCCTCGGGCGACATGTCGGCCAGGAACTGCCACAGCGGCTTGCCCGCGTGCCGGGCGGCGAGGTCCCAGGCGGCGTTGACCACCGAACCGGCCGCCATATGCATGACGCCCTTCTCGGGGCCGAGCCAGCGCAGCTGCGAGTCGTGGGTGAGGTCGCGGTAGAGATCGGCCAGCCCGGCCGCGGTGAGCGGGGCGGGGCGGCCGACGACCTGCGGGCGCAGGGAGCGGATGGCGGCGGCGGTCACGTCGTTGCCGCGGCCGATGGTGAAGACGAAGCCGTGTCCTTCGGCTCCGGAGGTGTCATCGGCGTCCGTACGGAGCACCACATACGCAGCGGAGTAGTCGGGGTCCGGATTCATCGCGTCCGAGCCGTCGAGCTGCTCCGAGGTGGGAAACCGGATGTCATGGACCTCGAACTCAGTGACGGTCGGGCGCAAACTCAATGGGGGCTCCCTGAACGACGCGCGATAGAACATCGGACCTTTAGCGGTGATCCGATGTATAGCGCTGGCTTGGGGGTCTCGTCCAGAGGTGTACCGCAACTTTCGGGAAACAGGTCGGATGAATCACTGTGGGTTGCTGTACGGGGGCTGCGGCGGGGCCCCCTTGAAGCCGTAGGCTTGGGGCGCACGTAAACGAACTGCAGCCGGAGGCGGTACGAAGCCGTCCGCCCCGGTCGGAAGGAGGCGCTGGGTGATCGAGCTTGAGGGGGTTCCCGAGCTGATCGACCCGGTCATGATCTGTGCCTTCGAGGGCTGGAACGACGCCGGAGATGCCGCCTCCACCGCGGTCGGGCACCTGGACCGGGAGTGGAAGGGCGACGTCTTCGCCGCTCTCGACGCCGAGGACTACTACGACTTCCAGGTGAACCGGCCCACCGTCGCTCTGGACAACGGGGTCCGAAAGATCACCTGGCCGACCACCCGGCTCTCCGTGGTCCGCGCGGAGGGCGGCGAGAAGACCCGCGACCTGGTGCTGGTGCGCGGGATCGAGCCGAGTATGCGGTGGCGGTCGTTCTGCAACGAGATCCTCGGTTACGCCCATGAGTTGGGCGTCGAGATGGTCGTCGTCCTCGGGGCACTGCTCGGCGACACCCCGCACACCCGGCCGGTGCCGGTCAGCGGTGTCACCTCCGACCCGGACCTGGCCCGCAGCCTCGACCTGGAGGAGACCCGCTACGAGGGGCCGACCGGCATCGTCGGCATCCTCCAGGAGGCCTGCACCCACGCCGGGGTCCCCGCGGTGAGCCTGTGGGCGGCCGTCCCGCACTACGTCTCCCAGCCGCCGAACCCGAAGGCGACCCTGGCCCTGCTGAACCGCCTGGAAGACCTGATCGGCGTCCGCATCCCGCTCGGCGAACTGACCGAGGACGCGCGCGCGTGGCAGCTCGGCGTGGACCAACTGGCCTCGGAGGACAGCGAGGTCGCCGAGTACGTCCAGTCGCTGGAGGAGGCCCGGGACACGGCGGAACTGCCGGAGGCGTCGGGCGAGGCGATCGCGCGCGAGTTCGAGCGCTATCTGCGGCGGCGTGATGGGTCGCCGGGGGCGCCGGGGGGTCATGCGACGGAGACGGGCACCG
This sequence comes from Streptomyces sp. NPDC001700, assembly GCF_053596435.1. Classification (NCBI taxonomy): domain Bacteria; kingdom Bacillati; phylum Actinomycetota; class Actinomycetes; order Kitasatosporales; family Streptomycetaceae; genus Streptomyces; species Streptomyces sp. NPDC001700. Next base: position 128,730 of record NZ_JBSFGE010000016.1, on the reverse strand, counting down.
GCGGGGTGGCCGACGGCCCGTACCTCCGCGACCCCGGAAGTGCCCACCCCCGCCCCCGAAAACCGTCCGCGAAGGACGACGAGGGCGGCGAGGCCCCTGGCGGGAGCGGCGAGTCCGGCGCGGGCGCCGAGGACGCGGAGAGCACCGACGCGGAGGACCGCCCGGACGACCAGGGCTGAGCCCGCTGCGCGTACCCGCCGGGCGGACCGATCCTGCGGTCCGCCCGGCGGGTACGCGCGGCGGGAGCGGTCCGCAGCCCCCTGAGCTCTCGCCGCCGACCGCGGCCCGGTGGCCGGGTTGTGCCCACCCGTTCCTCCCCCAGCTACCGCTGGGAGGTGCCCCCTCCGCGGAACGATTGCCCACAACGGGTCCAACATGCGGCCCTGGCCCGGGGGCCCGAACGGGGCGCCGGGGACGCAGCCCCAAGCGGGGGCGGGGGTCCGGGGGCGGAGCCTCCGGTTTCGGGAAGGGGCGGGGCTGGGGAAAGCCCTCCGGCACCACGCCCAGCGGCGCCCCCTCAGCCATGTCGCCCCGGCCCCCGGGTAGCGGGGGCCGGGGCGACAGCCTCGGGTTCGAGGTGGGCGGGCGTCCCTACAGGGCTACGCCCAGGAGGGCGTCCACCGCGCGTGACACCAGGCCCGGCGCGCCCTCGTCCTCGCCGCCGGTCGAGGACTGCGCGGCCGCCCAGCGGTCGACGGCCGCGAGGGCCGTCGGGGAGTCGAGGTCGTTCGCCAGGGCCTCGCGCATCTCCTCCACCAGCGCGTCCGCCGACGGGCCGTCCGGCCGCGAGACGGCGGCGCGCCAGCGGGCGAGGCGGGCCTCGGCGTCCCGCAGGACGCCGTCGGTCCACTCCCAGTCGGAGCGGTAGTGGTGGGCCAGCAGGGCGAGCCGGATGGCCGCCGGGTCGACGCCGTCGCGCCGCAGCGCGGAGACGAAGACCAGGTTGCCCTTGGACTTGGACATCTTCTCGCCGTTCAGCCCGACCATCCCGGCGTGCACGTACGACTGCGCGAACGGCCGCTCGCCGGTGAGGACCTGGGCGTGCGAGGCGCCCATCTCGTGGTGCGGGAAGGCGAGATCGGAGCCGCCGCCCTGGACGTCGAAGCCCATGCCGAGGTGGTCGAGGGCGATGGCGACGCACTCGATGTGCCAGCCGGGGCGGCCGGGGCCGAGCGAGCCGCCGTCCCAACTCGGCTCGCCCTCACGGGCGGTCACCCACAGCATCGGGTCCAGCGGGTTCTTCTTGCCCGGGCGCTCCGGGTCGCCGCCGCGCTCGGCGGACAGCAGCCGCATGGCCTCGGCGTCGAGGCGGCTGACCGAGCCGAAGGCGGGGTCCGACTCCACGGAGAAGTAGATGTCGCCCTCGACCTCGTACGCCGCGCCCGCGTCCCGCAGCCGCTCCACGAGCGGCATGATCCCCGGTATGGACTCGACGGCACCGATGTAGTGGCGCGGGGGCAGCATCCGCAGGGCCGTCATGTCCTCGCGGAAGAGGGCGGTCTCGCGCTCGGCGAGGGCCGTCCAGTCGTCGCCGTTCGCCACGGCCCGCTCCAGCAGCGGATCGTCGATGTCCGTGACGTTCTGGACGTAATGGACCTGGCGCTTGGTGTCGAGCCACACGCGCTGAACGAGGTCGAACGCGTTGTAGGTCGCCGCATGACCCATGTGGGTCGCGTCGTACGGCGTGATGCCGCAGACGTAGATGCGGGCGACGGGGCCGGGGGTGAGGGCGATCGGTCCCCCGGTCGCGGTGTCGTGGATCCTGAGGTCGCGGCCACTGCCAGGCAGGGCGGGAACCTCGGAAGCGGGCCAGGCATACATGCAATGAGCGTAACCGGATGCCGGTTCCGGATACGAACCGGACCGGCCCTGCTGACCGTTTGTTGGCCGGATAGGCGGTCTTGCGTTGTCGCCCGTGAGCTGCTTAGCCACCCTTCCGCAGCGGTCGGCTCAGACCGGCGGCCACGGAATGGCGGGCCACTGACCGCTGGGCGCGGGGTGCACCCCGGTCCGCAGCAGCGCCGCCACCCGGGCCCGCAGCGCCTCGATCTCGGCGCCGGTGATCAGCTTCGCCAGCCGGGCGCGGAGCGGCCCGTCGTCGGCGAGCTGGTCCGCCAGCCCGCGCAGCACGTCCAGCGCGTCGTCCGGCAGGGCCTCCCCCGCCCATCCCCACAGCAGGGTGCGCAGCTTGTCCTCGGCATTGAAGGTCACACCGTGATCAATCGCATAGAGCCGACCGCCCGCGGCGGGCAGCAGATGGCCGCCCTTGCGGTCGCCGTTGTTGATCACCGCGTCGAGTACGGCCAGCTGCCGCAGCCGTACGTCATCGGCGTGCACCAGCAGCGCGGTGCGGCCCTCGCCCACCTCCGCGAAGCCGACCGCCTTCCAGCCGGGCCCCGGCTCGTCGCCCTCGACGAGCGCGAGCAGCTCGGGCTCGTCGGAGTCACCGGCATCGCCGGAGCCATCATCCGCGACCTCGACCCACAGCTGGCACATGCCCTGCCCGTACGGCCCGTCGCGCAGCACGGTGGGCGGGACCAGACCCCACCCGGTCGCCTCGGAGATCTCGTACGCCGCGACCTCGCGCTGGGCGAGCGTGCCGTCCGGGAAGTCCCACAGCGGCCGCTCCCCGGCGACCGGCTTGTAGACACAGGGGGCGCTGTGGCCCTCGTACTCGACCGTGCAGTACAGCACCGCGTTGGACGCCTCCCGGACCCGGCCGCGCACCGTCAGCTCGCCCAGGGCCAGCAGCTCGGACGGCTCCGGGGGCGTCAGGCTTCGCGGCGGTATCCGTTCTGGCGCGGACATACGTGTCCTTCCGGGTCGAGCGGCAGGCTGCACAGCGGGCAGGGCGGCCGGCCGGCGTTGACGACGTCCAGCGCCCGCTTGGCGAAGGCGCGGGCCTGGGTGCCGGTGAGCCGCACCCGCAGCATGGGCGGCCCGTTCACGTCGTCCTGCAGAAGCCGTTCCTCGGCCTCGGCGAGGTCCTCCTCGGACTCCGCCTCCAGCTCGACGAGCGCCTGCGCCTCGACGATCATGCGCTGTTCCTCGCCGTCCCAGGCGAGGGCCATGGTGCCGACGCGGAATTCCTCTTCCACGGGGGCGTCGAGGGGTGCGGTGTCGCTGAGATCGGAGGGGGCGACGGCCGGTACCGGGGCGTTGCCGCCGGTGCGCCGCACCACCTCGTCGAGCAGCTCGTCTATCCGCTCGGCCAGCGCCGCGACCTGGGTCTTCTCCAGTGCCACGCTGGTGGTCCGGCCACCCGCGGACGCCTGCAGGAAGAAGGTACGGCGGCCAGGCAGCCCGACCGTACCGGCGATAAAGCGGTCCGGCGGGTCATAGAGGAACACCTGACGGGACAACGTCCTGCTCCATTTACGTCGACTGGTCGGCTGGTTGACTGCTGCGGCGGGTGGTTCCGGCGGGGCTGCCGGGGGTCACGACCGCCCGGTCGCGGCTGTGGCGGCGCGGCCGCGCCGCGGCACCACCCTACTGCGCTCGGAGATCATGGTGCCCCCGCGTCGCCGCCCACCGCCGCGTCCCCGCCGCGGTCGGCCGGGGCGTCCTCCCGGGGCGCGAGCCCCGCGAAGTCGCCGGTGTCCCCCAGCCGTACGACGAAGGGCCTGGCGGGGGTGTAGCGGATCGCGGTGACCGAGCAGGGCTCGACCGAGATGCGCTGGAAGAGGTCGAGGTGGAGACCGAGCGCGTCCGCGACGATCGCCTTGATGATGTCGCCGTGCGAGCACATGAGATAGAGCGCGTCGGCGCCGTGCTCCGCCTCGATGCGGGCGTTCCAGTCGCGCACCGCGTCGACCGCGCGTGCCTGCATGGCGCGCATGGACTCGCCCCCGGGGAACGCGGCGGCGGACGGATGCTGCTGGACGATGTTCATCAGTGGTTCATCGCTCAGCTCGGCGAGTTTGCGGCCCGACCAGTCGCCGTAGTGGCACTCCCCGATCCGCTCCTCGGTGTGCGTCGGCAGTTCGGGGCGGGCGGCGAGCAGCGGCGCGAGGGTCTCCTGGCAGCGCTGGAGCGGGCTGGTGACGGCGGCGGCGAGCGGCAGCCGGGCGAGCCGCCCGGGCAGTTCCGCGGCCTGCGCGGCGCCGCGCTCGTCGAGGGCGACACCGGGCGTCCAGCCCGCGAGGACGCCTGCCGTGTTCGCGGTGGACCGGCCGTGCCGGACGAGGATCAGCGTGGGCATGCCTGCCACCCTACGACCCCTCCGGGCCCGCTCAGGGTGGGTATGCGCCCGTCTTCGGCCGTCTTGTGACGTCCCCCTGTGCGCTTTCTTACCCGGGCGAGGCAGAATGCCCCGCGTGATCGTGGATTGTGCCATCTACCAGGACGGGTGCCGCACCGAGGGCCCCGCCGACTTCTCCGACGCCCTCGACCAGGCGCGCGCGGCCGGGGACTCGTTCCTCTGGATCGGGCTGCACGAGCCGACGGAGAAGGAGTTCGGGCTGGTCACCAGCGAATTCGGGCTGCACCCGCTGGCCGTTGAGGACGCGCTGACCGCGCACCAGCGGCCGAAGCTGGAGATCTATGACGACTCGCTGTTCCTCGTGCTCAAGCCGGTCCAGTACGAGGAGAAGGCCGGGACCGTCACCGCCGGTGAGCTGATGGTGTTCGTCGGTGACTCCTTCGTGGTGACCGTACGGCACGGCGAGGCCAACCCCTTGAGCGCGGTACGGGAGCGGCTGGAGCACACCCCCGAGGTGCTGGCGCACGGGCCGACGGCGGTGATGTACGCGGTCGCCGACGCGGTCGTGGACCACTACCTGGATGTCGCGGACGGGCTCCACGAGGACCTGGACAGCCTGGAGACGGAGGTCTTCGCGCCGGACGGGAACGGTGGCCACAACACGGCGGGCCGGATCTACGCCTTCAAGCGCGAGGTGCTCGAATTCCGGCGCGCCACGGGCCCGTTGGCGGAGCCGATGACCCGGCTCGCGGGCGCCGGGGTGCCGTTCGTACACGAGGGGTCGCGGCCGTTCTTCCGGGACGTCCATGACCATCTGACCCGGGTGAACGAGCATGTGGAGGGCCTGGACCGGCTGCTGTCGGACATCCTCTCGGCCCATCTGGCGCAGATGGGGGTGCGGCAGAACGACGACATGCGGAAGATCTCGGCGTGGGCGGCGATGGCGGCGGTGCCGACGCTGATCGCCGGTATCTACGGCATGAACTTCGAGCACATGTGGGAGCTGCGGCAGCCATGGGGCTACCCGGCCGTGGTGGGGCTGATGGCCGGAGTGATCGGACTGCTGTACCGGATGTTCAAGCGCCGCGGCTGGCTCTGAACGGCCCGCACGCCTGAGCTGAGGCCGAGGCGGGGCTCAGGCGAACTCGGGCTCCTCCGGGGTGGCCGTCTCCGTACCGCCGCCGCCCAGCGCGTCCCGCCGCTCGGGCATCCGCAGCGTCGCCATGCGGCGCCAGCCGCCCAGCCGCTCGTACCCGTACCCGGCCTTGACGCCCGCCGTCAGCACCGCGGACTTCCGCTGCGACCAGCCGAGGATGCGCCCCATGTGCCGCATCACGGCGAGGCTGACGCACCGGTGGACCTCCATCTCGACGAGCGCGCACTCGCGCAGCGCGCGCTGGATGGTCCGGCCGTACCCGGCGGCGGCCAGCCGCAGCAACTCCTCGTGGCAGTAGGCGAGGTGGCTCTCCTCGTCCTTGGAGATCATCGTGACCGCCCGGCCGACCTCCGGATGGTCGCCGAAGCAGCCGCACAACATGGCCATCTGCGCGGCGGCGCGCTGCTCGGTGACCCGGCTGTGGGCGAGGTAGATCACGATGTCGTGCTCGGTGAGCGGCTCGTCGCGGCGCAGCTTCTCGTGGGCGAGGCCGACGCCGCGGGCCTCCAGCAGCATGGTGTAGTCCGCCTCGCGCGGCACCTCGACCGGCTCCAGGCCGCGCTTGCGGAGCAGGGCGTTGAAGATCCGGCCGTGCTTGTCCTCGTCCGCGCCATGGCGGGTGATCTTGGGGGCGAGGGCGCGCTGGGTGTCGGGCACGAGCGCGGCGATCCGGCCGTTCTCCCAGCCGCCCTGCGCCTCGCCGCTGGCGGCGATGGAGCAGAACAGCCGGAACGACTCGTCGTTGCCGAGGATCTCCTGGAAGACGCTTTTCGCCGAGAGCACGATGGCCACCTCCGTGAAATGAGTCAAATGCCGGGTATCGGAAGTGGCAACAGGTGGGACGTCCGGCTCATCCGTACGAGGGAATCACGAGCGAATACGGAGGGTCCCGCCGGGCGCGTAACCCCGGGGCACCGGAGGCGTTGTGCTCCGTGACGGCCGTGGCGGGGAAGACCCCCGAGCCCCCACCACGGCCGCGGAACCTCCCCGTACGCATCGGCTCCGCGCGTCGGCTACGCGAGCCCGGCGCGCTCCAGCGCCTCGACACCGGCCCGCAGCCCGGCCACCCGCTCCTCCAGCGTGAAGCCCGCCGGGGTGAGCGACAGGGTGGTGACACCGGCCTCGGCGTACGCCTTCATACGGTCGGCGACGCGCTCGACCGGGCCGAGCAGCGTGGTGGAGTCGATCAGCTCGTGCGGGATGGCGGCGGCGGCGCCCTGCTTGTCCCCGGCCAGGTACTTCTCCTGGATCTCGGCGGCCTCCTTCTCGTACCCCATGCGCTGCGCGAGCTTGTTGTAGAAGTTCTGCTTGGCGCTGCCCATGCCGCCCACGTAGAGCGCGGTGTACGGGCGGAACTGGTCGGCGAGGGCGTGGACGTCCTCGCCGATCGCGAGCGGGACGGTGGGCACCAGGTCGAAGCCGTCGAGGGTCTTGCCCGCCTTCTCCCGGCCCGCGCGCAGCGAGCCGACAGTGGTCGCCTCGGCGTGCTCGGGGGCGAAGAAGATGACCAGCGCGCCATCGGCGATCTCGCCGGTCTGCTCCAGGTTCTTGGGGCCGATGGCCGCGATGTAGAGCGGGATGTACTCGCGCACCGGGTGCACGGTGAGCTTGAGCGGCTTGCCGGGGCCGCCGGGCAGCGGCAGCGTCCAGTTGGCCCCCTCGTGGGTCAGCCGCTCGCGGGACATCGCCTTACGGATGATCTCCACGTACTCGCGGGTGCGGGCCAGCGGCTTGTCGAACCGCACGCCGTACCAGCCCTCCGAGACCTGCGGCCCCGAGACGCCGAGGCCGAGGCGGAACCGGCCGCCGGAGAGGGAGTCGAGGGTGGCGGCGGTCATCGCCGTCATCGCGGGCGTACGGGCCGGGATCTGGAAGATGGCCGAGCCGACGTCGATGCGCTCGGTCTGCGCGGCGACCCACGAGAGCACGGTGGCCGCATCCGATCCGTACGCCTCCGCGGCCCAGCAGACCGAGTAGCCGAGCCGGTCGGCCTCGCGGGCGACCGCGAGGTTGTCCGCGTCCATCCCGGCGCCCCAGTAGCCGAGGTTGATTCCGAGCCGCATACCCATGCCACACCTCTTACTGATCAGTAACGTCGCTGTTCCGGGGACTCTAGCGCGCGGAACCCCGGTACGTCAGGGGTGGGTCCGGGGTAGGCCGGGGGCAGCTCGTGGGTGATCCACCGAGGGCTGATGGTGGGTTATCCACAGGCTGACACGGTCCGCTTTCCGGCCAGTAATCTCGATGTTCATGGAGCGACGTACATGGAGCTAAGGCACCTGGGCCGCACCGGCCTGCGCGTATCCCGGCTCGGGCTCGGCACGCTCACCTGGGGGCGGGACACCGGAGAACACGAGGCGGCGGACCAGCTCAAGGCGTTCTGGGAGGCGGGCGGGACGCTGATCGACACCGCCGATGTGTACGCGGACGGGGAGGCGGAGTATGTGCTGGGGCGGCTGTTGGAGGGGCTGGTGCCGCGCCGCGATCTGCAGATCGCCACCAAGGCGGGCAGCGTCCCCGACCCGTACCGCCGCTTCGACGGCTCGCGCGGCCACCTCCTGGCGGCGCTCGACGCCTCGCTTGAGCGGCTGGGCACGGACCATGTCGACCTGTGGCAGGTGCACGCCTTCGACCCCGTCACCCCGCTAGAGGAGACCTTGCAGGCGCTGGACATAGCCGTCAGCAGCGGGCGGGCGCGGTATGTCGGCGTGTCCAACTTCTGCGGCTGGCAGCTCGCCAAAGCCGCCACCTGGCAGCTGGCCTCCTCCGGGTCCCACACCCGGCTCGCCAGCACCCAGATGGAGTATTCGCTGCTCCAGCGCGGCATCGAGCGCGAGGTGCTTCCGGCCGCCCTGGACCTGGGCATCGGCCTGCTGCCGTCCTCGCCGCTGGGGCGTGGCGTACTGACCGGAAAGTACCGCCACATGACCCCCTCCGACTCCCGTGGCGCCTCCGAGCTCGCCGCCTTCGTCGCCCCGTACCTCGACGAGGAGGCGAGCCGGATCGTCGACGCCGTCGCCATCGCGGCCGACGGCCTGGCCACCAGCGCGCTGCACGTCGCGCTCGCCTGGGTGCGCGACCGCCCGGGCGTGACCGCGCCCATCGTGGGCGCGCGCAACGCCCAGCAGTTGCGCGCGGCGCTGTCGGTGGAGGCCCTTAGTCTTCCGGACGAGATCTGCCAGGCGCTCGACGATGTGTCGGCGCCCGTGCACCGCTATCCCGATCAGGACTGGAGCACGCTGTGACAACCGACCACCTCGCCGGCGACCCCCCGCCCGAGGAGGCCACCGGGGCGAGCGCGGACGCCGCGCCCGCCGCCGCGCCGGAGCCGGATGGGGCCGGGGCCCCGGCCCCCGCTGAGGCGTCAGCCCACGGGCCGGGCGACGGGCCCGAGGCAGAGCCCGGCGAGAGCACCCCGGCAGACTCGCAACACCCCGCCGCCGGTGCCGCCACCCCCGAGAGCCCCGCGCCCGCCCCGGCCGGGACCGACGCACACGCCGAGACCGGGGCCGGTGCCACCGCGCCGGGCCCGGCTCCGACAGACGCCGCCGTGCAGGCGGCCGCCGGAGCCGAATCGCCGGACGCGGCGACGTCGACCGCTCCCCCGGCAGACCCCGAGCGGCCAGCACCCGGAGCCGGTGCACCGGCCTCGGGCGGCGCTGCCGCAGAAGCCAGGCAGCCCGGCGCCGGAAGCGCCGCCCCGAGGGCGGACACGGACGCCGAGACCGCTATCAGTGCCGAGCCGACGGGAACGGGCAACGCCGCACCGGAGCACCCGGCACCGGCAAGCGCCCCCGGGCAGGCGTCCGCTGGAGCCGGTACACCGGCCGCACCGGCATCAGCCGCCGCCTCGGGGGACCCCGAGCAGCCCGGCCCGGCCGGGGCCGACGCGCACGCCGAGACCGGGGCCAGGGCCACCGTGCGCCCGGCTCCGGCAGACGCCGCCGGGCAGGCGCCCGAGCAGGCAGCACCCGGAACCGGTGCACCGGCCTCGGGCGGCGCTGCCGCCGGGGTGGAGCCGTCGGGGGGCGACGCCGCGCAGGGGGCCAAGCGGCCCGCCGCGCGGGACATGTCGGGGGCCGACGCATCCGGCGGGAGCCCTGGGGCGGCGGGGGGTGGGCGGTCGGCGGCGGCTGAGGCTTTGGCTGCCGCCGTGCGGGCCGTGGAGAGCGGGGAGCGGTCGGCGGCCTCGTTCTTCAACGAGCCCCGACCAGCCCCCGCACGGCCGCAGCCCGCCGCCGCTCCCCCGCGTGAACCGGCCCGTGCCGCCGCTCCCGTCCCGCCACCGGCGCGGCCCGCGGCGGCGGGGGTGGCCGGAGTCCGGGAGGTGCTGGCGGCGGGCGGAGCGCCCGAGGCGCTGGCCGTATCGGTCGCCGAGACACTTGGCGAGCGCGCCGCCGAGGCGCTGCGCGAGGATCCCTGGCAGCTGCTGGCCGTCCCCGGGGTGCGCCCCGACCAGGCCGATGGGTTCGCCCGCGCCCTGCTGGGCCCGGACTGCGAGCCGGGCGACGAGCGCCGTTCGCAGGCGCTCACCGGCTGGCTGCTGGAGCGCGCCGCCCTCGAAGGGCACACCGCGCTGGAGTCCTCCGCGCTGCGCGCCGCCCTCGCCAAGGTGTCCGTACCGGACCCGGACGAGGCGCTGCGGTCGGCCATCGCGGGCGGCGGCGTACTGGTCTTCCAGGACGCCCTGGAGTCGCCCCCGGGCGCCCAGCCGCCCGCACCCGCCGCGTCCGCCGCGTCCGACGACGAGGAGGACGCCGAGCAGCCGGTCCGGGTGCTGCTCGGCCTCGACCGGTACGCGCTCGCGGAGGAGAGCCTGGCGGACGGGTTCGCGCGGCTGATCAGCACCTTCGCCGATGTGCACAAGCCCGCGCCGGACTGGGGCGCGGCCGCCACCGCCGCGCCGTCCCCGTCCGCCGCAGAGCTGATCCGTACCGTCGCGGCGCACGGCCTGGTCGCGCACAGCGGCGGCGAGGCGGCCCGCGCCGAACCGGCGGCGCTGGTCGCCGCCGCGCGGTCGATGGGGCTGCGGGTCTGCGCCGCCGCGCACAGCGAGGACGGCAGGCGGCGGCTGGCCGAGGAGGTCGGCGCCGACGCGGCCGTGACCGTCGCCGGGCTGCTCTCCGGCGGCGAGGGCCCGGGGCGCGACGAGGAGGGCGCGCTGGCGCTCGACCTGCTCGCCGTACTGGACGCGCCCCAGCTGGACGTGGAGACGGCGGCGATGCTCGTCGAGTCCCTGCCGGACGGCGCCCGGCTCGTGCTGAGCGGGGACCCGGGCGTTCTGTGGTCGGCCGGGCCCGGCCGGGTGTTCGCGGATCTGCTGGCGGCCCGCCGCTGCCCGCAGGTGGTCTCCCGTACGCCCGACCCGGGGCCGATCGGCGAGCTGGTCTCGGGCATCGGCATCGGTGAGCTGAACCAGGTGGAGGCGCCGGGCAAGGAGGTCGTGATCGTCCCCGCGCGCGACGCGGGCGAGGCGGTGCACCGCACGGTGCAGCTGGTCGCGGACTCGGTGCCGCGCGCGATCGGCGTGCCGTCGGAGCAGACGCAGGTGATCACGCCGGGCCATGGTGGCGCGGCCGGTACGCGGGCGCTCAACGCCGCGCTGAAGGAGCGGCTGAACCCCGGCCCCGGCCGGTTCGCCGGTTTCGACCCCGGCGACCGCGTCGCCTACACCCCGGCGCCGGGCCGTGCCCTCCCGGGCACCGTGGTCTCGGCGGACGCGGAGGGGCTGCGGCTGGACTGCGCGGGTGCGCCGGTCGTGGTGCCGCGTGAGCAGGTCGGCGACCTGGTACGGCACGGCTGGGCCCTCACCGCCCATCAGGCGGCCGGAATGCGCTGGCCCGCGGCGGTCGTGGTGCTGCCGGGCGACGCGGGCGCCGGGCTGACCCGGGCCTGGGTCTACACCGCCTTCAGCCGGGGCGAGCGGCATCTGTCCGTGGTGCACGGCGTGGAGGCGGCGCTGCCGCGGGCGGTCGCGGAGATCCCCTTCAAGGACCGCACCACGCGCCTGCGGTCCCTGCTCCAGGGCCAGATCCCGCCCACGACGGGGTGACGGGGGCGGGTGCCGGGCGCCCGCAAGGCGAAGGAGCGCCCTTGCGACGCATCTCCGGGGCGGAACCCGGGGACGGACCTCCTCGGGCGCCCCGGGTGCGCCTCACCGCGGCAGCGGGCGGGAACATGCGACCGCAAGGTGGTGGGCCGCCCTCGCGAGGCACCTCCCGGACGAGGTCCCGGGGCGAGCCTCCACGGGCGGGCCGGGTGCGGCTCCCAGCCGTAGCCAGGAGAGCGTGCGATCACTGGCGACCGGGCATCCTCGCGAGGCACTTCCCGGACGGAGCCCCGGGGGGGGCCTCCTCAGGCGAGCCGGGGCGGTGCGATCGCATGGCGGAAGGGACGCCCTCGCGAGGCACCGCTCGGACGGAGCCTGGGGGTCTCCACGGGCGAGCCGGGTGCGGCTCCCAGCCATAGCCGGGAGAGCGTGCGACCTCATGGCGGCCAGGCGGCCTCGCGGAGCACCTCCCGGACGGAATCCGGGGACGGGCCTCCTCGGGCGAGCCCGGCAACGCGGCGAGAGGGCGCGCCTCCCAGCGGCAGCCGGGAAGGCGTGCGGTTGCAAGGCGACGGGCTTCCTCGCGGGGCATCTCCCGGATGGAACCCCGGGGGCCGGGTGCGGCCCCAGTCGTCGCCGGGGCGGCGGGCCGGGCGCGCGGGGACGGGGGGCTTCGTGGGTACGGCCTCCGGCCGCGGGGCGCGGCCGGAGGGACCGGGGTGCGGCCGGGTCAGGTCCCCGGGCCCAGCACCTCGAGGTCGTCCTCGTCCTCGTCGTCCAGCTCCTCATCGAAGACCGAGCTGACGTCGAAGCGGCACACGATCTGCTCCGGATCGGCCTGGTCGAACGGGGCGGACAGCCACTCGCCCGGTTCGGCGGGCTCCTCGACGGCCGCGACCCAGAGGGTCGAGTCGCCCTCCTCCAGGCCGAACTCCTTGTGCCGGGAGGCGATCTCGTCCGGCTCGAACTCACCGAACACCACGCCGAGCGCGGCATGGACGCTTTCCCCGGCACCGGCACCGGAACCAGCCGCCCCACCGCCCAGGCGGCCGTTGCCGGTGTCGAGGTCCGGATCAAGGTCGACGATGCGCTGGGCCTGCGACAGCAGCCGCTGCGGTTCGACCACCGCGTAGTCCCGGCGGATCAGCACACTGAGCGCGCTGGGTTCATCCGGACCCGCATAGGCGGGCAGGCTGTCGTCGCCCGGGATCTCGAAGGGCGTCACTTCGTCGTAGGTGTCGTAGAGCAGCTCGTCGTACACCTCGGCTGCCGCCGCCAGTTCGTTGAATGCGGCGTAGACGGCCGGGTCGCCTTCCCCTGACCGGCGCTCGACGGCGTCGAGGTGACGGTCCAGTGCGGCTTTCACCGCTTCAGCGGCGGCGCGTACCTCGGCAGCGGATGGCTGCGCAGCATCAGACATAGTGCAGACGCTATCCGTACCAGGGCAGTTCCCGCACAATAGATGCGATGCCGGAATACGAATTCTGCGACGTGTACGTGCCACGCGGGGTGTCCCGCAACGCCGCTACCCGCCTGCTCACGGACCATGCCGAATACGGACACTGGGAGTTGGATCGACTAAGACTCAACCCCGACGGCAGCCGAAGAGTGCGGCTGCGACGTCGTATCATCCGCCAGCTCCGCGCTACCTGGTGACGCGCTGCGGGCCCCGCACAAGGCGGGGCCCGCAGTGATCGGACCGGATCGGACCGGCTCAGACCGGACCATCAGACCAGGTCAGGCGCCCGGGGACCGGGTGTGGGTCAGCGCCGCGCGGTGCGCGCCCGGCGGTAGAGCACCGTACCGGCGAGCAGCATGCCCGCGGCGGCCGGAATGGCCAGTTCCACCGGTCCGGCACCGGTGTGAGCGAGCTGCTCGCTGCCCGTGAGGTGGGAACCGCCGAGGTTCGCGGCCGGGTCGGCGCCGTGGGATCCGTTCTGGTGCTGCCCGTTCCCGTTGCCGCCGCCGTCGCCGTTGTCACCGTTGTCGCCGGGGGTGTCATCTCCCGGGTTGTTCGGCTGACCGGGGTTGCCGGGGTTGCCAGGGTTACCGGGCTGACCAGGGTTCCCGGGGTTGCCCGGGGTGCCGGGCTCACCCGGGTTACCGGGGTTGCCAGGGTTTCCGGGGTTACCAGGGTTCCCCGGGTTGCCAGGGTTACCGGGGTTTCCCGGATTGCCGGGGTTCCCGGGATTCCCCGGGTTGTTCGGTACGGCCTCGACCACGCCGCAGCCGCCCGAGCTGCTGTTCCCCGCCGCGATCACCCCGATGCCGTTCCCGCACACGTTGACCGGGACGTGCACCGGGGCCTGGATGTTGTTGCCGGAGGCGATCCCCGGCGAGGACTCGGTGCCGCCCTCGGCGGAGGAGCTACCCGCCTGGGAGCTGGAGGTGCCGGACGTGCTGGACGAACTGCCCGAGCCGCCCGAGCCGGAGCCCGCCTGCGACGCCCCGCCGCCGCACTGCGCGTCGTTGAGGAACCCGAGGACGTTCACCGTGTTTCCGCACAGGGTCACCGGCACATGCACCGGAGCCTGGATGTTGTTGCCCGACACCACCCCGGGTGAGTACCCGGCGCTGCCGTTCGCCCCCGAATCGGCTTGTGCGTAGCCCGCGGTCACGGCCAGAACGCCACTCGCCGCCGCTACGGTGATCAGGCCCTTTTTCGCAACCTGTCGCATAACTCTTCGTCTCCCCTGCCGGTGGCCCGGCCGGAACGCGTGCGGGCGGTGTTCGCCCGAACCCCCATGCCCGGACGGCCCCGGAGCGCGTGGCACGCACTCCGGGCCGCCGGGATCACGTTCCGGTGGACCGTGACTCAACGTCACGTGATCGATGCGGTAGTCGCCGAAGGCCGGGGTTCATCGTCCCGCCCCCTTTTCGGCTTCGCGGCTCGGTCACGAGCCGCACACCCCATGTAACGAGGAGGGAGCAATCAAGCTATCAAGCTACGACACCATTCACCCTTTTGTGATCCATTCAGTATGTGTGAACGATTAGGCCATTCAGGCAGGCCTCAGCACCCGTCGAGGAAGCGGTCCAGGACCCGTACGCCGAACTTCAGCCCGTCCACCGGAACCCGCTCGTCCACGCCGTGGAACATCCCGGCGAAGTCCAGCTCCGGGGGCAGCTTCAGCGGCGCGAAGCCGAAGCAGCGGATGCCGAGGTCGTCGAAGGACTTGGCGTCCGTACCGCCGGAGAGGCAGTACGGCACGGCGCGCGCGATCGGGTCCTCGGCCTTGAGCGCCGTCTGCATGGCCTCGACCAGCGCCCCGTCGAAGGTCGTCTCCAGGGCCTTGTCCGCGTGCACGTCCTCGCGCTTGACCTTCGGGCCGAGGATCCGGTCGAGGTCGGCCAGGAACTCGTCCTCCAGGCCCGGCAGGAAGCGGCCGTCCACATGGGCCGTCGCCTGCCCGGGGATGACGTTGACCTTGTACCCGGCGCCGAGCATGGTCGGCGCGGCGGTGTTCTGCAGCGTCGCCCCGATGAGCTTCGCGATCCCGCCGAGCTTGGCCAGCGTCTCGTCCATGTTGTCCGGGTCGAGCGGGGTGCCGAGCGCGTCGGACAGCTCGTCCAGGAAGGACCGTACGGTCTTGGTCACCCGGATCGGGAACTTGTGCCGCCCGAGCCGCCCGACCGCCTCCGACAGCTCGGTGATGGCGTTGTCGTTGTTGGTCATGGAGCCGTGGCCCGCGGTGCCGTCCACCGTGAGCCGCATCCAGTGCATGCCCTTCTGGGCGGTCTCGATCAGATACAGCCGCAGGTCCTCGTTGACCGTGAAGGAGAAGCCGCCGACCTCGCCGATCGCCTCCGTCACGCCCTCGAAGAGGTCCGGGTGATTGTTGACCAGGTGCCGCGCCCCGAACACGCCGCCCGCCTCCTCGTCGGCGAGGAACGCGAGCACGATGTCGCGCGGGGGCTTGCGGCCGGTGCGCAGCCGCTCCCGTACGACGGCGAGCGTCATGGCGTCCATGTCCTTCATGTCCACCGCGCCCCGGCCCCAGACGCAGTCGTCCGCGATCTCGCCGGAGAAGGGGTGGTGGGTCCAGTCCTCGGCGTTGGCCGGTACGACGTCGGTGTGGCCGTGGATGAGCAGCGCGGGCCGGGACGGGTCCTCGCCCTCGATGCGGGCCACCGTCGAGGCGCGGCCCTTGCGCGACTCGAAGATCTGCGGTTCGAGCCCCACCTCGGCGAGCTTCTCGGCGACGTACTCGGCGGCGGCCCGCTCACCGGGTCCTGAGTGGTCGGGGCCGTAGTTACTGGTATCGATCCGGATCAGATCACGGCACAGATCGACGACCTCGTCCTCGCCGCTGACCGTTCCGGCTTTCGTCCCGCCCGCTTGCGACTCACTCACGCTGCCTCCTCATCATTCCCTGCCCCCGGGGCGGGTCCACCCGGACCGGCCCGCCGCGGGGCTATCCCGCCATCCTCCACCTACCGACGCCGCAGCCCAAGGCCGCAATAGGGCTGTCATATCCCGTACACACCGCGTGCCCCCTCGCACACTCCCCGCCCCCGACCTCACGTGATCGAGCACTCCCGGATGTTTGCTATGGTTTTCCACGTCGGAACGGCCGCAGGCCGGACGGCAGACACCTAGTCCGGGTGGCGGAATGGCAGACGCGCTAGCTTGAGGTGCTAGTGCCCTTTATCGGGCGTGGGGGTTCAAGTCCCCCCTCGGACACGTACCAAATCCCCACGGTTGCTCGTCAACCGTGGGGATTTGTCGTTGTTCGGGTCCCTACCGGATGCGATCGGCGGCTAGCTCAGATGCCGGGTGAAGAACCGGGCCGCGGCGTCCCCCGCGGACTGCGGGACGCCGGTGTGCCCGCCCATGTTGGCGTTCAGCGTCTTCTCCCTGGAGCCGAAGGCGTCGAACAGGTCCAGGGCCTGATGCCGGTCGTTCCCTTCGTCGTCCCACTGGAGCAGGACGTGCAGCGGAATGGTGACCTGCCGTGCCTCCTCGAACAGGGCGCGCGGCACGAAACTCCCGGCGAACAGAACGGCGGCCGAGATGCGCGGCTCGACCACCGCCAACCGGATCCCGATGGAGATCACTCCCCCCGAGTACCCGACCGGGCCGCCGATCCCGGGCAGCGAAAGGAGGGCGTCCAGGGCGGCCCGCCATTCCGGGACCGCCTTGTCGACCAGCGGGAGGACGAGCCGGTCCACGGTCTCCTCGGCGACCGGCTCGCCGGCCTCCAGCGCCCGGCGCAGGTCGGCGCGGGCCTGCTCGGCGGCGGCGGAACGGGGCCGGTCACCGCTTCCGGGTAGCTCGATGGTGGCCGTGGCGAAGCCGTCCGCCGCGGAGTGCCGGGCCCGGGCCACCAGTCGGGGGTACATCGTGCGCAGTCCGCCGGGGTGGCCGAGCAGGATCAGCGGCGCCGGTCCGGATCCGGATCCGGGCGTCCACAGGATGCCGGGGATCTCGCCGAGGGTGAATTCGCGCTCGACGACGCCGTCGTCGAGGCGCTGTTCGGAAGTGAATCGCATGGTCATGCCTTTCGGGAGCGCTCGTGAACGGCGCTCCCGGACGACCTGCCTATCGCCCGACCGTGACCCCTGAGGGGAGCACCCATGTCGATACTGTGTTCACGGGTACCACCTCCTCGTTCTCTCGCACGGCCTCCGGAAAAGTAGCAGTGGCCACCGAAGTCCGCCAACAGGTTATGCTCCGCCGTCAGTGTCAGGTCGCGGTGGCATCGCCGGCGCCGCCACCCATGCGGATTCGGCGTGCGGCGAAGATCGCGGCTGTACCGGCGGCCAGCAGTACGCCGGCACTGCCGAGTAGCCACGGGCTGGCGACGGCTCCGGCATGGGGGAGCGCACCCTTCGCCTTCGGCGCGGTGGCGCCTAACGCGGGCTCATCGGCTGCCAATCTGCCGGAGGGGTCCGTATCGGTCGTGCCCGCGACCCCGGAACCCGCGGTCCCAGAACCCGCGACCCCGGAACCCGCGGTCCCGGAAGTGGACGGGCCGGTCGTCCCCTTGGTCTCAGTGATGCGGAACGATCCGATGACGTTGTTCTGGTTGGGCTTCAGCTCGCACCGCGCGTTGATCCGGCCCAGGAATGCGTCGCCCTTCGCGTTCTTCGGGGTGAGGTGCGCGACAAGGTCGCCGATGGTGACCTTCGCGCGACCCGGCTGCTTGAATGTGAGTGACGGCGTGGAGCCGGGCGCCTGGACCCAGAACGCCCCGGACGCCGGGATGTTGGCGTTCACCGGGACCCGCACTGTGACGTCGGTGTCGCCCTCCGGGGCGACGGCCACGTGGCCCTTCGCCGCCACCTCACCCTCGATGGTCTTCACGCGGATTCCGCGCAGCATCTTCGTCATGCCCGCGTTCACCAGCACCCTCGCCCTGACGGCGATTTCCGGGGTGGGGTCGTCGGCCACGACCGACTTGGGGAAATGCGCGTCGATCCTCACCTTGACAGGCTGGATCTCGAAACCCTGAGCTGAGCACTTGTACCGCAGCGTGCGTGACACCGGGTCCGCGGCGGCGGGTCCGGCTCCTGGGAATCCCACGATGCCGCCCGCAATCGCTAAAGCCATCGCCGTTTGAACGAGATTGCGAAGCGGTGGGCCGCTCGGGACGGAATGTCCTAACCCGCGCCGCTCGCGCAGGCTCTGGATTCGCTCGCCGATTCTCATCCTGACCCCCGTCAGAGTATGTGAATGTCTTTGTGGATTTTACATACCCGTCAATAAGTGTGGTCGCGGTCTCCCAGAAAGTCCTGGGTCAGGTGGTCCTGGAGTTGAGCGTGACGGAATTGGTAGACCGCACCGGCCTGGCGCAAGACATCTCGTTCGCACGCGTCATCGAGGAAAGCGACCAGTCGCCATGGTAATCGCCCTGTGAGGGGCAGCCACATACGCCCGAGGGCCACCCACTGCCCCCAAGCGGTGAAACTGAGTCCGTACGCGAGCCCGCCCCCGAACGCGGCTTCGATCCCGAACGCGATCCCGACCAGAAGCCCCCACACAGGCCCGTCCTTGAGCCCGTTGGCAAATCCGGCCCCTGTTCCGAACACGAGCGCCCACACAAGCAAATAGAAGATCACGTTTCTGCGATCTTGACTCAACAGGTCAGAAGAGCTGACGCCCGATCTGATATCGATGGGAACTTCCAGCCACGCCATGAGTCCGAGCACCAGTCCGACCCCGAGCGCGAGCCCGGGCCCGAACACCAGGGCCCCCATGAGCCCGCCATCGAGACCGTCCGCGAGCCCCAGCGACTCGACCACGACCCTGTCCAGGAACAGAATCACGAGCGCGCCCAAAGCCCCGCACATGAGCCCGAGCTTGAATCGGGGGAGGAAGCTCGCACGCCTCCCTCCGGTCCTGCCGAAGACCTGTATCCGTACGCGCGACGGCTCTGCCGCCCCCCGGGAGACGAACCCGTACACGGCCCCGAAGAACAGCCCGTTCACGAGCCCGTGCAGGAGCCCGACCACCAGCCCCCGCACGAGCGCGAACTCGAGCGGGTGCGATGTCGCGATCAGGTTCGCGGGCACGTTTCCGATCGCGGTCGTCACGCCGAGGGCCAGCGCGGCCAGGAACCCGATCACGAGCATGCGGGAAGAGCGGCGCATGGTGGTGCCCAGTTGCCACCAGGCGAGATCACGTGCGGGAACGCCCGTGCTCTCTCTGCCGAGTCGGTCCAGGTGCGCGGCGAGGTAGCCGAGCCAGTGCTGGGCACGGTCGGGGTCCCAGTGGCGCCAGCGGCCACGGTCGGCATCGCTGTCACTGTCGGTCGGCGAAGGCTCGTAGGCGGCCGGGGTGAACGCGGCCAGGAGATGCTTCTGCAGGGCTTCGGGGGTTGCGAACGTGCCGGTGTTCAGGAGTGCTTCCGGTTCGCGCCCAGAGGCGTCGCTGTAGACGGTGCGGGCCAGGGCGACCATCAGCGGGGTGGTGAGGACCGTGGCGACGTTCTCCGCACCCGGGCCGCGCCGCTGCTTGCGCAGCTCGGCCAGGACGGGTTCCCACCTGGTGTTGTGCCCGCCGCCGCCTTCGCCCGGACGGCTGGTGAGGGGCAGGTAGACAGCGATGTCCTCCACGGTGAGGTCATCCAGTTCGACTACGGCGGCTTTGGGGAGCGGACGGCTCTCCATCACGGCCTCGGCGTATTCCCCGGGGCGGCTGGTGAGGAGCAGCGATGTGGTCGTGCGATCGAGCTCTTTGAGCGCCGCGTACCGCAGGCCGCCGGCGATCTCGTCGAACCCGTCCAGAACGGGCAGGATCCGGCCCGTGTCGACCAGGGCGCCGGCCAGATTCCCTCCCTGCGCGGTGGGAGCCGCGAGGCCGTAGTCACGCACCAGTTGGTGACACATCCAGTCGCGCAGCGAAATGGCGGTCGGGTCCCATGACCCCAGACTGAAGATCACCGGCACGGGGCGATCGGGGGAGCGGTCGGCCTCCAGCCAGTCGAGGACGAAGCGCAGGGCCAGGATCGTCTTGCCCGACCCGGCCGCGCCGAGCACCACCAGCCGACGGGACGGGACGGACCGGTATACCCGCACGATCTGGTCGAGGCGGCCGGCCAGTGCGAGCGGCCCCGGAGCCGTCCCGGGCGGGGCATCGCGGATCTTGGACCAGTGATCGATCAAGCACGTGTCCGCGTTCCGGAAGCGTACGGGGAGCGGGAACGGGTCGTGCACATTCCGCCGTCGCTCCTCCTTCCCCCATTGCGTGGTGACCCGGGCCGCCAGTAGCTCGGATGCCTCCCGCAACTCCGGCGCGCCCAGCGGCGACGAACGAGGAAGACGCTCAAGCTGGTCAGGACGGGGCGGCAGACCGATCAGACAGCTCAGTTCGTTGATCTCGTCCGGTGTCAGCTGTTCATACCAGCGGTCCACCGGGCTTGCCGCGAGCGTGCTGAGCCCGTCGGAGGAATGATGCTTGGTGATGACCCCGATCACGTACCCGCCGCTCCACACCGGGGCTCCCGACATGCCCTCCCAAGGCGAACGGCCCTGCTCGGGATCGCGCTCCGGGGAAGCCTTCAGGGTGATCTCCAGACTGCCCTCGAAATAGTTCGACAGCGGGGCGGCTTCACCGCGCGCATGGTGGGAGTCCCGGTACGACACATTCACACCGCTATCCGACGACGCGGTACTCACGCGCAGCCTGAACCTTGGGAATCCCAGCGCTTCGCAGTCCATCGGCAGCTCGATACGGGCGAACCGCAACCACGAAACCTCGGCGGCGGCCGGTCCGTCGGCGCTCACGTCGTCCGCGATGCTGATCAACGCGATATCCGAGTCGGCGTTCGTCCAGACCGGCGTGGCGTACAGCTCCCGCGTTTTCCACGTCCCGCGATTCTCGGTGAGAAAGCGCACCTGAACCGTTGTCGCGTCGCACACCACATGCGCGGCCGTGAGCACCAGATTCCGGGTCACCTGGTAACCCGACCCACGCCATCTCTCCTTCGCGCGGCGCGTGGTGACGATCTGGACCACCCGCCGCTGATCGAGCCCATCCGGCGTGATTGCCCAGCTCAAGGCGGCACTCACTGCTCGTATACGTCACGGGCCGAATCGATCACGCCAAGCCCCCCTTTGATGATGAACCGGTCACTCAGGACTGTAAGATCGGGCGGCTTCCCGGGCATGGCGTTGCCCTTGGATAACCAAAATTGATGTCCGAGTAGCCATTTAGGTGCATGCAGGGATCAGCTGACGAGTGCAAGTGAATGTGATGTGGTCAGTTGCTGTGCAAACCGATCGGCGACCTTGCTGCCCCCTGACGCCGCGTCGGCCCGCTTCCTACGCGCTGCGGGCCGGGAGGGGGGCGTCTTCGGGGGTTACTCGGGGGACCGGGCGGGCCAGGCGGGTTACACGGGCTACGGCAGCGGGGCGCTGCTCGGCGCGGGTGGCCTTACCGGTGGTCCACAGCCATCCGATGTCCCGGGCGAAGGACCAGACCAGCGAGGTCAGGGCCAGCAGGACCACGCCGAGGGTAGCGGGGGCCGGGAGGAGGCCGGTGGCGGCCAGGAGGAGGGCGACGCCCTGGAGGGCGGCCACCGTCTTGCGGGCCATGCTGTGCGGGAGCGGCGCGTTCATCCAGGGGAGGAAGCGGGCGGCGGCGACGAAGGCGTAGCGCATGCCGCCGATCAGCAGCACCCAGGGGCCCAGCGCGGTGGCGACGTAGACGCTGAGCACCAGGATGAGGATGGCGTCGACCTCCATGTCGAACCGGGCGCCCAGCGCCGAGGAGGAGCCGGTGCGGCGCGCCACCTGGCCGTCGACCGCGTCGAGGATCAGGGCCACCGCGGTGAGCGCGGTGAGGACCGCGACCCGGGGCGGGCTCGTGAAGGAGTCGGCGACCAGCGCGGTCACGCCTCCGACGAGGGTGGCGCGGGCCAGGGTGACGCGGTTGGCGGGCCCGAAGGAGGACAGCCAGGAGCGGGAGACGGCGCGGGTCAGTACGGCCCAGGTGACGGCCGCGAAGACGAGGCCGGTGAGCCAGCCTGCGGGACCCAGGCCGAGCGAGGCGCCCAGAAGCGTGAGCAGGAGGAGCTGTACGCCCGCTCCCGCCGCAGTCTCCTGCCGCAACAGCCTCGCGTTGTATGTGGTGTTCAGGGCCACCGGGCACCCCTCCGGCTGTGTGACAGTGTCGAATGGCGCCGCGTAGCGTGTGCGCGGCTTGATGATGTCCCGTACGTGGCGCGTCTCCCGTTTGTTCAGCGCGAGATGCGGCCCATTGTTTCCGCGCGGAGTTTCCGCTCGATCCTTATGGAGGACGCTCATGGAGCGCGCCGCCCGTGCTTTCTGGCTCAACTCCCCCGGTCACGGCGGGATACGGGATGTGGTGCTGCCCGAGCCCGCGGAGGGTGAGGTGGTGGTGCGGACGCTGTGCTCCGGTGTGAGCCGTGGCACGGAGGCGCTGGTGTTCCGGGGCGGGGTGCCTCAGAGCCAGTACGGCGCGATGCGGGCGCCGTTCCAGGAGGGCGACTTCCCCGGGCCGGTGAAGTACGGCTACCTCAATGTGGGGGTGGTCGAGGAGGGGCCGCAGGAGCTGGCGGGCCGTACGGTCTTCTGTCTGTTCCCGCATCAGACGCGGTACGTGGTCCCGGCGGGAGCCGTGACCCCCGTACCGGAGGGCGTGCCCGCCGAGCGGGCGGTGCTGGCCGGGACGGTGGAGACCGCGGTGAACGCCGTGTGGGACGCGGCGCCGCTGCTCGGCGACCGGATCGCGGTGGTCGGGGCGGGGATGGTCGGGGCGTCGGTCGCCGCGCTGCTGGCCCGCTATCCGGCCGTACGGGTGCAGTTGGTGGACGCCGACCCGGCGCGCGCCGAGATCGCCAAGGCGCTCGGCGTCGACTTCGCGCTGCCGGAGGAGGCGGAGGGCGACCGCGATCTGGTGGTGCACGCCAGCGCGAGCGAGGCAGGCCTCGCGCGCTCCCTGGAACTCCTCGCTCCGGAGGGCACGGTCATCGAGCTGAGCTGGTACGGCGACCGCCGGATCAGCGTGCCGCTGGGCGAGGCGTTCCACTCCCGGCGGCTGACCGTGCGCAGCAGTCAGGTGGGGACGGTGTCCCCGGCCGCCCGGAGCGGCCGCCGCGGCTACGCGGACCGGCTGGCGGTCGCGCTGGAACTGCTCGCCGATCCCGCGCTGGACGCGCTGGTCACCGGGGAGTGCGCGTTCGAGGAACTGCCGGGGGTGATGGCCCGGATCGCCACCGGTGAGCTGCCGGGGCTGTGCCACCGGGTGCGGTACTAGGGGTCTGCGTAAGGCCATCTGGAGGGGTCTGCGTAAACCCGTCTGAACAAGGCTGAGCTGCGGCTGAACATGGGGAAGGCATCGGCCGTACTAGTAGCCGAGATGTGCCGCCGGACCGGGAGGGCCGTTGTTCAGCATCACCGTCCGCGATCACCTGATGGTCGCCCACAGCTTCAGCGGAGAGGTCTTCGGACCCGCGCAGCGTCTGCACGGAGCCACGTTTCTGGTGGACGCCACCTTCCGGCGCGCCGCGCTGGACGACGACAACATCGTCGTCGACATCGGACTGGCCACCCAGGAACTGTCCTCGGTCGTCGGCGACCTCAACTACCGCAACCTCGATGACGAGCCCGCCTTCAAGGGGATCAACACCTCCACCGAGTTCCTGGCCAAGGTCATCGCCGACCGGCTCGCGGAGCGGGTGCACGCCGGGGCGCTCGGCGAGGGCGCGCGCGGCCTGGCCGGGATTCAGGTGACCCTGCATGAGTCGCATGTCGCCTGGGCGAGTTACGAGCGTGACGTGTGACCGCCCATCTGGAGAGCCCCGGGAGCCTGATGAGTTTCGGCGGCGGTGCCGCCCCGCCGCCGGCGCGCCGGGTGCATGTCGTGATGCCCGGCGGGGTGGACGACCCGGCCGCGCCGAGCGGCGGTAATACGTACGACCGGCGGATCTGCCGGGAGCTGCCCGGCATCGGCTGGGACGTCCACGAGCACACGATCGCGGGCAGCTGGCCGCAGCCCGGGCCCGCGACGCGCGCGGAACTGTCCCGGCTGCTGGCCGAGCTGGCGGACGGCAGCATCGTCCTCCTCGACGGCCTCGTCGCCTGCGCGCTCCCCTATCTCGTCGTTCCCGAGGCGGAGCGGCTGCGGCTCGCGGTGCTGGTGCATCTGCCGCTGGGTGAGGAGACGGGGCTGGCCCCCGGCCGGGCGGCGGACCTGGACGCGCTGGAGCGCAAGACGCTGGCCGCGATGCCCGCCGTCGTGGCCACCAGCGGCTGGGCGGCCCGGCGGCTCGTGGCGCACCACGGGCTGGACCCGGGCCGGGTCCATGTGGCCGCGCCCGGCGCCGATGTGGCGTCGCAGGCGTCCGGCACGGACGAGGGCACCCGGCTGCTGTGCGTCGCCTCGGTGACGCCGCGCAAGGGCCAGCACCGGCTGGTGGAGGCGCTGGCCGAGGTCACCGATCTGCCGTGGACGCTGGAGTGCGTCGGCGGTCTCGGCCAGGACCCCGGCTATGTGGAACGGGTCCGCGAGCTGATCGCGGCGACCGGCCTCGGCGACCGGGTACGGCTCACCGGGCCACGCCAAGGCGCGGAGCTGGAGGCGAGCTTCGCCGGTGCCGATCTGCTGGTGCTCGCCTCGTACGCCGAGACCTACGGGATGGTGGTGACCGAGGCGCTGGCGCACGGCGTCCCGGTGCTGGCCACCGCCGTGGGCGGGGTTCCGGAGGCGCTCGGGCACGCGCCCGAGGGCAGTGTGCCGGGCCTGCTCGTCGCCCCGGACGACCCGGCCGCGCTCAGGGCGGCGCTGCGCCGCTGGCTGGGCGACCCCGATGTACGCCGCCGGCTGATCACGGCCGCCCGCGGCCGCCGCACCGCGCTGGACGGCTGGCAGACGACCGTCCGGGATCTGGCCGGTGCGCTGGAACGACTTCGCCGCGAACCCCGGAGGGCCGCGTGACCACCACCGATACGCCTCAGTACGCACCCGAGTGGCTGGAGTTGCGCGAGGGCGCGGACGCTCTCGCCCGCGCGCCCGAACTCGTGGTGCCGCTGCGGGCCCGGTTCGCCGAGGCGCCCGAGGGCACCGAGCGGGTGATCCATGACCTCGGCTGCGGCACCGGCTCCCTGGGCCGGTGGCTGGCGCCCCGGCTGGACGGCCCGCAGCAGTGGGTTCTGCACGACCACGACCCGGCTCTGCTGGAGCTGGCGGCCGAGCGGGCGCCGCGTACGGCCGCCGACGGCAGCCCGGTCACGGTGCGCACGCGCCGTGGTGACCTGGGCTCGCTGACCGCGGCCGATCTGGCCGGTGCCTCGCTGGTGACGGCCTCCGCGCTGCTGGACGTGCTCACCGCCGAGGAAGTGGAGGGGCTGGCCGCGGCGAGTGCCGGGGCCGGTTGTCCGGTGCTGCTGGCGCTGTCGGTGGCGGGACGGGTCGATCTGACCCCGGAGGACCCGCTGGACGCGGAGATCGCGGAGGCGTTCAACGCCCATCAGCGGCGCTCCGGTCTGCTGGGTCCGGACGCGGTCACGGTGGCGTCCGAGGCCTTCGCCCGGCACGGTGCGACGGTACGGACGCACGGCAGCCCCTGGCTGCTGGGCGCCGGGGAGTCGGCGCTGGCGGCGGAGTGGCTGCGGGGCTGGGTGGGCGCGGCGGTGGAGCACCGGCCGGAGCTGAAGCCGCGCGCCGAGACGTATCTGCGGCGCAGGCTGGCGGAGTGCGAGGCGGGCGGGCTGCGGGTGGTGGTGCACCACGACGACCTGCTGGCACTGCCGCGTCCGGTGAGCGCCGGACCGACGGGCGGAGTGTCATGAGCGCGACGATCCGGGCGCGGCTCGGCACCCTCGCCGGGGCGGCCATCATCGCGGTGCTGCTGTGGCAGATGGGCACCGGCGCCTTCCTGGACGGGCTGCGCCGCATCGACGGCCTCACGCTGCTGGCCGCGCTCGGACTCGGCCTGCTGACCACCGTGTTCAGCGCCTGGCGCTGGTGCGTGGTGGCGCGGGCGCTGCGCATCCGGCTGCCCCTGCGCCAGGCCGTCGCCGACTACTACCGCTCGCAGTTCCTCAACGCGGCGCTGCCCGGCGGCGTCCTCGGCGATGTGCACCGCGCGGTACGGCACGGGCGCACCGAGGGCGATGTCGCCCGGGGCGTGCGCGCGGTGGTGCTGGAGCGGACGGCGGGTCAGGTGGTGCTGGTGATGGTCGGCGTGGCGGTTCTCTTCGCCCGGCCCTCGCTCGTTCTCGCGGAGGCCCGCCAGGCGCTCCACGCCGTGGCCACGACGCCCGGCGCCGCACCCGCGCTGATCGCGGTGTGCGGGCTCGGGGCCGTGGCCGTCGTACGGCTGCGCCGCAGGCCCGGCACCTCGCGGGGGCGCCGGGCGCTGCGCGCCGCGCTCACCGAGGCGCGGCTCGGGCTGCTGGCCCGCGCGAGCTGGCCGGGGGTCGTGTTCTCGTCCGCCGTGGTGCTGGCGGGCTATCTCGGAACGTTCCTGCTGGCCGCGCGGGCGGCGGGATCAACCGCCCCGGCGGCCGAGCTGGTGCCCATCATGGTGCTGGCCCTGCTCGCCATGGCGCTGCCGCTGAACGTCGGCGGCTGGGGTCCCCGCGAGGGCGTCACCGCCTGGGCCTTCGGCACCGCGGGCCTGGGTGCCGCCCAGGGGCTGACGGTCTCCGTCGTGTACGGGGTGCTCACCTTCGCCGCGAGCCTGCCCGGTCTCGGTGTGCTGGTCGGTCAGTGGGCCGTCGGGCTGCGGCGTCCCCAGGTCCAGCTCGAAGAGGGTGTCCTCGCCGAGGCGGGCCCGGCGGGTCCGGGGCCGCAGGGCGTCGCGCATGACGGGGGTGCCGTCGAAGCGGAGCCCCGGGATGCCGTCGCCGAGCAGAACCGGTGCCACGGTGACATAGAGGCGGTGCAGCGCGCCGTCATGCAGAAAGCGCGACACCGTGACGCCGCCGCCCTCGATCAGCACCCGGCCAAGTCCGCGCGCCGCAAGCGCCTCCACCAGGCGCTGCGGCGCGAACGCGGCACGGTCCGGCAGGGTCAGTACGTCAACTCCGTCCGGCGCCGGCCGCCCGTCCCGGGCGTCCGCTCCCACCGCCCACAGGGTCGGCGCTGAGCCGTCGGTGAAGACCCGGCGATGGTGAGGTACCCGGCCGTGCGGATCGAGGACGACGCGCACCGGATGCGGTCCGGCGCAGGCGCGCACGGTGAGCTGGGGGTCGTCCGCGATGGCGGTCCCGGCCCCGACGACCACGGCGTCGGTGAGGGCGCGCAGCCGGTGCAGATGGCACCGGTCCTCCTCGCCGGTGACGTAGTCGGCGTCGCCGGTGCGGGTCGCGATGAACCCGTCGAGGCTCTGGCCGAGCTGGGCGATCGTCAGCCGGGGCCCGGCCAGGCAGAGCGGCAGATAGCGGTCGGCGAGTTCGTCCGCCTCCTCGGTGGCGTCCTGCCGCCAGCGCACCGCGCCGTCCGCGCCGCGCGTCAGCCCGGCGGCCCGGGCCTCGGCCACGGTCCGTACGGAGAGCAGCCGCTCCCAGGCCTGTGCCGTATCCAGGGTCGTCATCGCGTCTCCCCCGCTTCCTGCCGGTCGCACACTTTCTGCCGGTCGCCGACCAAATTTAGATACTCGGCGAAGGATTCGGTGAGTGCGGCGAGAAGCTCCTTTCCCTTCCCGGCGGATGCCAGGGAAGGGCGGCCGATGACACCGGACTCGGTGTACTCGGCCATACCGAGAGTCAGCAGATGCTTCCGGTCGTCGGCGAGACAATCGGAGGTTTCATAACCGGGACGGACGAGTTCGGGATGGGCATGCAGCAGGATGGAGGTCTCCACTTCCCCCGCGTGCATATCGCTGTACGACGGGGTCTGGACACCGGCCCTGGTGCGGGCCGTGTCCCAGTCGGCCGAGCCCGGGAAAAGGGCCATGCGGGTACCGGTCCCGGCGGATTCCTGAACAATGTTGCGCAGGACGTAATTTCCGCCGTGTCCGTTCACCAGAATCAGCGAGCCGATACCGGAGCGGCGCAGCGATCCTGCGATGTCGCGCACCACGGCGTACAGGGTCGCGGCGGATATGGAGACGGTGCCCGGCCAGTCCGCGTGCTCGTGCGAGCACGACACCGTGACGGGCGGGAGGAGTTGGACCGGATACGCCGCGGCGATCTCTCTGGCGATGGTGCAGGCGATGACCGTGTCCGTCACCAGCGGGAGATACGCGCCGTGTTGCTCGAAGCTGCCGATGGGCAGGACGGCGACGCCGGCCCGCAGGTCCCGCACCTCCTCGGTGGTCGTCGGCGGCAGGAGCCCCGAGGCCCACTGGTCCGGCGTTTCCGAATCGCTCATGTTCTTCGGGCCTTTCGTTCTTCGTGCTACGGGATGCGCGGCCAATCACCCGGCCGACTTTGCCATTTTCCCCTACGCCACCCGGCGTTTACCAGATAGGGTTGCAACATGACAGCAAGTGATAGCGTGTTGGTCGACAGCGCACGTCGATCGGATGTCGAACGAGTGGTGAATCTCCGGCTGTCCACCGTGCACGGCGATTTCCTCGCTTTCGGCTACCAGGACCACAATCGCGGAGACGAACAGATCGCGCTGGTATACGGCGACGTCAAGGGCGAGGACGCACTGACGCGCGTGCATTCCGAGTGCCTGACGGGAGACGCGTTCGGCTCCCGGCACTGCGAATGCGGCGACCAACTCTCCGCGGCGCTGCGCGCCATCGTGAGCGAGGGGCGGGGCATCCTCGTCTACCTCCGCGGCCACGAGGGCCGGGGCATCGGCCTGCTGGCCAAGCTCCAGGCGATGCAGCTGCAGGCGGAAGGGCTCGACACGGTTGAGGCCAACCTCGCCCTCGGCCTCCCGGACGACGCCCGCGACTACCAGGTGGCGGCGGAGATGCTGCACGACCTCGGGGTGCGCTCCATACGGCTGCTCTCCAACAACCCGCGCAAGCGGGAGGCGCTGCTGCGCCACGGCATCAAGATCAGCGAGCAGGTTCCGCTGCTGATCCAGCCGTGCGAGGAGAACCTGCCGTACCTGCTGACCAAGCGGGAGCGGATGGACCACTACCTGCCGCATCTGGACGGCGTGCTGTCGTCCGTCGACGGCGGCGCCGAGCGGTCCTGAGCGGCGCGCGGAGCCGGTGGCGCCGATGGCGCGGCGGGACGGTCAGCTGAGCCCACCGCGCCGTCGGCGATCTCGTGCACCTGGCCGAAGGCCGTTCGTATGACCTAGAACGGGCGATCAGTGCACATATGTCCGATGATGTGAAGCATGGACGTGGAGATCACGCTCCGGGTGGACGGTACGGAGCACCGGCTCACCGTCGACACCCGTACGACGCTGCTGGACGCCCTCCGCGAGCGGCTGGGGAACACCAGCCCCAAGAAGGGCTGTGACCATGGCCAGTGCGGCGCCTGCACGATCCTGCTCGACGGCCGCCGCGCGCTGGCCTGTCTGGCGCTGGCGGTGGCCCACCAGGGCGCCGACATCGTCACGGCCGCCGGTCTCGTGCCGGGGAGGGCGACGGTCTGCATCCGCTGCAGCGCTCGTTCATCGCCCATGACGCCTTCCAGTGCGGCTACTGCACCCCCGGCCAGATCTGCTCGGCGGTCGGCATGCTGCGCGAGGCGGCGGAGGGCTGGCCGAGCGCCGTGGCCAAGGATCCGAACGCCGCCGATGTGGTGCTGGACGACGAGGAGATCGCCGAGCGCATGAGCGGCAACCTGTGCCGCTGCGCCGCGTACGCCAACATCGTCCCGGCCATCGCCGACGTAGCGCACCGGGACGAGGCCGCACGCCATCAGGAGGGGCGCCGATGAAACCCTTCCGCTACGAGCATGCCGACACCGTGTCGGCAGCCGTGACCGCGCTGGCCGAGGAGCCCGGGGCGGCGTATCTGGCCGGTGGGACGAACCTGGTGGACCTGATGCGGCTGGAGGTCGCGACCCCCGAGGTCCTGATCGACGTCCGGCGGCTCACCTCCGACCGGATCGAGGAGCTGCCGGACGGGGCCCTGCGCATCGGCGCCGCCGTCACGGGCAGCGATCTGGCCGCCGACCGCCGGGTCCGGCGGCGCTATCCGGTGCTCTCGCAGGCCGTGCTGGCGGGCGCCTCGGGCCAGCTGCGCAACCTCGCCACCACCGGCGGGAACCTGCTGCAGCGCACCCGCTGCCCGTACTTCCAGAACGTGACCACCCCGTGCAACAAGCGCGCGCCGGGGTCGGGCTGTTCGGCGCTGGAGGGCCATCAGCGCGATATGGCGATCCTCGGCGCCTCGCCCTCCTGTGTGGCCACCCACCCCTCCGACATGGCGGTCGCGCTGGCCGCGCTCGACGCGGTGGTCTGTGTCCAGGGCGTACAGGGCCAGACCCCGGACGGCGAGCGGCGCGTCCCGCTGACCGAGCTGCACCGGCTGCCCGGCGACTCCCCCGAGCAGGACACGGTGCTGCGGCGCGGGGAGCTGATCACGGCCGTGGAGCTGCCGCCGCCCGACTTCGCCACCACCTCCCGCTACCGCAAGGTGCGCGACCGCGCCTCGTACGCGTTCGCGCTGGTGTCGGTCGCCGCCGCGCTGGACGTCGCGGACGGCGGGACCGTACGGGACGTACGCATCGCGCTGGGCGGAGTCGCGCACAAGCCGTGGCGGGCGTGGAAGGCCGAGGAGTCGCTGCGCGGCGCGCCCGCGACGTGGGACAGCTTCCGGGACGCCGCCGCGGCCGAACTGGCCCAGGCGGACCCGCTGCCGGGCAACGCCTTCAAGGTGGCGCTCGCCCGCAACACCCTCGTCGCCACGCTGCTCGATCTGCTGGAGGTGGCCCGATGAGCAAGGCCAGCGAGGAGGTCAGGGAACGGCCCCGGGCGGTCGGCACGCCGCTGCGCCGGGTGGACGGCGCGCTGAAGGTCACCGGCACCGCCACCTACGCCTTCGAGTGGCCCGTCGAGCACCCCGCCTATCTCCATCCGCTGCAGTCCACCATCGCCGCCGGGCGGATCACCGGGGTGGACACGTCCGCCGCGGAGGCCGAGCCGGGGGTGCTGGCCGTGCTCACCCATCTCACCGCGCCACGGCTGACCATCCCCGACGATCCGGAGCTGGCGGTGCTGCAGTCCGACGAGGTCGCCTGGCGCGGGCAGTTCACCGGCGCGGTGGTCGCGGAGACCCCGGAGACGGCCCGGTACGCGGCGGGCCTGGTGCGGTTCACGTACGAGCAGCGCCCGCCGGACACCGCGCTGCGCGAGGACCGCGACGACCTCTACAAGCCGCTGGACGCGGCCCAGTTCGGCCAGGGCGGTGGCGAACTCCAGGACGGCTCCCCCGCCGACAGCGTTCTCGGCGACCCCGACGCGGCGCTGGCCGGTGCGCACACCACGCTGGACGCCACGTACACCACGCCGATGCACCACAACAATCCGATGGAGCCGCACACCGCCGTGGTCACCTGGACCGACGGCGAGCTGCTGGTGTACTGCTCCACGCAGGGCGCCACCATGAGCCGCGATCTGATCGCCGCCACTCTGGGGCTCGAACCGGGCCGGGTGCGGGTGGTGTCCCCGCATGTCGGCGGCGGCTTCGGCTCGAAGGTCTATCCGCACAGCTACGCGGTGCTCGCCGCGATGGCGGCGCGGACCGTGCGCAGACCGGTGAAGTTCACGCTGACCCGCCAGCAGATGTTCGCGCTGGTGGGCTTCCGCCCGGCGTCGATCCAGCGCATCCGGCTGGGCGCCGACACCGAGGGCAGGCTCACCGCCATCACCCATGACGTGGTCGAGCAGACCGCCCGCGCCAAGGGGTACGCCGACCAGACCGCCGTCTGCACCCGGCTGCTGTACGCCGCCCCGCACCGGCGCACCACCCACCGGCTGGCCCCGCTGGACATCCCGGTGCCGACGATCATGCGGGCGCCGGGCGAGGCGCAGGGCATGTTCGCGCTGGAGTCGGCGATGGACGAGATGGCGATCGCGTGCGGCATGGACCCGGTGGAGTTCCGTATCCGCAACGAGCCGGAGGTCCACCCGGAGTCGGGGCTGCCGTTCTCCAGCCGCCATCTGGTGGCCTGTCTGCGCGAGGGCGCCCGCCGGGCCGGATGGGAGCGCCGCGATCCGACGCCCCGGGCGCGCCGCAAGGGGCGCTGGCTGATCGGGACCGGGGTGGCCGTCTCCACGTACCCCTCGCCGCGCCTCCCGGGGAACGCGGCGACGGTCCGGATCGCGCCGGACGGGCACTGCACGGTGCTGATCGCCGCCGCCGACCTCGGCACCGGCACCTGGACCGCGCTCACCCAGATCGCGGCGGACGCGCTCGGCGTGCCGGTCGAGCGGGTGGAGCTGCGCATCGGGGACACCACCCTGCCCAGCGCCTCCCCCGCCGGTTTCTCCTCCGGCATCAACAGCTGGGGTTCGTCGATCGCGGAGGCCGCCACCCAGCTGGGGACGCTCCTGGAGACCGAACACGGCGGTGTGATCCCGCCGGACGGCCTGGAGGTCACCGCCGACATGCCCGCGAACCCCGCCGCCGAGCGCTACGCGATGCACAGCTTCGGCGCGCAGTTCGCCGAGGTCCGGGTGGACGCGGACACCGGGGAGATCCGGGTGCCCCGGCTGCTCGGGATGTTCGACGTGGGCCGGGTCATCAACCCGAGAACCGCCCGCTCGCAGCTGCTGGGCGGCATGACGCAGGGCATGTCGATGGCGCTGTACGAACACAGCGTGCTGGACCCGCGCTTCGGCCATGTGGTCAACCAGGACTTCGCCCAGTACCACATCGCCGCCAACGCCGATGTGCACGCGGTCGAGGCGCACTGGGTGGACGCGGCGGACCCGCACACCAATGTGATGGGCGCCAAGGGGGTCGGCGAGGTGTGCATCGTCGGCACGGCCGCGGCCATCGCCAACGCGGTGCACCACGCGACCGGTGTGCGGGTGCGCGATCTGCCGATCACCCTCGACAAGCTGCTCGCCGCCAGCTGATCTCTACAGACTGATCGCCGCGGCCTCCCGCGCGAAGTCGGCGATGTCGCGCGGCGGGCGGCCCAGCGCTCGGTGGACGCCGTCCGTCAGCTGTGCGTTACGGCCGTCCAGGAGCGCGCCGAACAGCTCGGCCAGGAAGGCGACGAGGTCGTCGGAGAGCCCGTAACCGCTCAGCATCGCCCCGTACTCCTCGACGGAGACCGGTGTGTAGCGCACCTCGCGTCCGGTCGCGCGGGCGATCTCCCCGGCCACCTCGGCGAAGGTCAGCAGCCGGGGGCCGGTGAGG
Organism: Streptomyces sp. NPDC001700; assembly: GCF_053596435.1. Lineage (NCBI taxonomy): Bacteria > Bacillati > Actinomycetota > Actinomycetes > Kitasatosporales > Streptomycetaceae > Streptomyces > Streptomyces sp. NPDC001700. The sequence goes on along the minus strand of NZ_JBSFGE010000016.1, from coordinate 95,626 downwards.
TCGTGGATCCGCCCCGCGTGCCCGTCTCCGGTCAGGGCCGCGACCGCGACGTCCGCGATGTCGTCGGCGTCGATGAAGGGCTCCTCCACGTCCCCGGCGGGGAAGACGATCTCGCCGCCGAGCACGCCGTCCCGCAGGATGCCCTCGCTGAAGTTCTGGAAGAACCAGCTGGCCCGGAGGACCGTCCACTCGGCGCCGTCCACCGCCATGGCCCGCTCGGCGGGCAGCGTCGCGTCCATGCCGCGCGCGGAGAGCAGCACCAGCCGCCGGGTGCCGCCGCGGACGGCCTGTTCTGCGAAGTCCCGGAGGGTGGCGGCGGCGCCCGGGTCGGCGATGTCGGGGTAGTACGCGAGGTACGCGGCGCCGGTGCCGCGCAGCGCGGGCGCCCAGGTGGTGCGGTCCTCCCAGTCGAAGCGCGGCTCGCCGGTGCGGGAGCCGATACGGACCGGCCGCCCGGCGGCGGTCAGCCGCTCGGCGATCCGGCGGCCGGTCTTGCCGGTGCCGCCGAGTACCAGTGTGGTGTTCTCGGTTGTGGTCATACGGACAGTCAACTGGGCTGCGGTGAGACGGGCCATGGCCGAGAGGCTCATCCGCATAAGCGCGCGTCTACGCTGTGCGGCATGGACGCGCTGGCGAACCTGCTGGACGGGCCCCGGGCCCGGGATGCCTTCCTGCTGCGGGCCGTGATGGAGCCGCCGTGGTCGGTGCGGATCGAGGACCGGGCCCCGCTGTGTCTGATGACGGTGGCGCGCGGCGAGGCGTGGGTGGTGCCGGGCGAAGGCGCGCCACGGCGGCTGGGTCCGGGGGACGTGGCGGTCGTGCGCGGCCCGGACCCGTACACCGTGGCGGACTCTCCGGACACCGCGCCGCACGCGTGGATCCTGCCGGACGAGGAGTGCCGCACGGCGGACGGCCGGGATCTGGCCGAGGCGATGGCGCTGGGCGTGCGCACCTGGGGCAACAGCGCGGACGGCTCGACGACGCTGCTCATCGGCACCTACCTGTTGGACGGGGAGATCAGCGGGCGGCTGCTGAATGCGCTGCCGCCGCTGCTGGTGCTGGACGGCGAGGTGTGGGACTGCCCGCTGATGCCCTGGCTCGGTGAGGAGATCGTGAGGGACGAGGCGGGGCAGTCGGCGGTGCTGGACCGGCTGCTGGACCTGCTGCTGATCGCCGTGCTGCGGGCCTGGTTCGCCCGGCCGGAGGCGCGGGCCCCGGCCTGGTACCGGGCGCTGGGCGATCCGGTGGTGGGCCATGCGCTGCGGCTGCTGCAGAACCACCCGGCGCATCCGTGGACGGTGGCGGGGCTGGCCGCGAAGGCGGGCGTCTCGCGGGCGGCGCTGGCCCGCCGCTTCACCGCGCTGGTGGGCGAGCCGCCGATGGCGTATCTGACCGGCTGGCGGCTGGCCCTCGCCGCCGATCTGCTGCGCGAGCCGGACGCGACGCTGGCGGCGGTGGCCCGGCGGGTGGGGTACGGCAGCGCGTTCGCGCTGTCCACGGCGTTCAAGCGCGAACGCGGCATCAGCCCCCGCGACCACCGCGCCCACGGTCCCGCGCCGACCGCGAGCTGACCGGCGGTCCGTACGGAGACGCCGGGCTCAGCCCGTGGTCGCGCCGTGTTCTCCGCCGCGTACTGGGCGCATTCCGGCTGCGGGGCCGCGCAGGCAGCCGTCCGGGCCGCAGGTGGTGGTGCGGTCGTAGAGGTCCATGAGACGGCGGACGCCGCGGGCGATGTCGTAGCGCTCGACCGCGTCCGGCACCGGGTACCGGCGGGGGCCCGTGGCCAGTTGGCGGCGCAGGGCGTCGGCGAGGGGGGCCGCGCCGGGGGCGATGCGGCGGGCGGCGGGGGCGGCCTCGGCGGGCAGTTCGTCGAGGGCCGGGCAGGCGGTGTGCAGCACCGGCAGTCCGGACGCGAGGGCTTCCAGCGCGGCGAGTCCGAACGCCTCCTCGGCGGACGGCGAGACCAGTACGTCCATGGCGGCCAGCAGCCCCGGCAGCCCGGCGGGCCGGTCGTCGGGCGAGGCGACGGCGCCGTCCCGCTCGCCCAGCAGCCGGACGCGATCGGCGGCGCCGAGCCGGGCGGCCAGGTCCTCCAGGGCGGGGCGCTCGGGGCCCTCGCCGACCAGCAGCAGCCGGGCGCCGGGGACGTTGGCTACGGCCCGTACCGCCGTGTCGAACCGCTTGGCGGGGACCAGGCGGCCGACCGCGCCGACGACGAAGGCGTGTTCGGGGATGGCCAGGCGGGCGCGGGCGGCGGTGCGGGCGGCGGGGGTGAAGCGGAAGTGGCGGGCGTCGATGCCGTTGGGCACCAGATGGATGCGGTGGTTGGGCACGCCCCAGTCGCGCAGCCGGTCGGCGACGGCGGCCGAGACGGCGACGGTCGCCGAGCCCAGCCGTTCGGCGGCCAGATAGCGGGCGCGGACGGCGGGGTTCAGGGGGCGGCCGTCGACGGTGCGCTCGCCCAAGGCGTGTTCGGTGGCGATGACGGCCCGTACGCCCGCCAGCCGGGCGGCGATCCGGCCGTAGACACAGGCCCGGTAGAGATGGGTGTGCACCAGGTCGTAGCCGCCGGAGCGGATGGTGCGCACGAGGGCGGGCAGCGCCCGCAGCTCGCCCGCGCGGCCGTCCAGGGGCAGCTGTGTGACCGGGATGCCGTCGGCGCGGATGCCGTGGGCGGTTCTGCCCGGTGCGGCGAGGACGACCACGTCGCAGCGCACCGGTACGTGGCGCAGCAGCAGCCGCAGTTGCTGCTCGGCGCCGCCCGCGCCGAGGCGGGAGATGATGTGCAGGACTCTCATCGGGCGACCCCGCCCCATCCTCCGTTGTTCCGCCGTGGTTTCGCGTGGTGTCCGTCTTTCACGCGATATCCGACCTTGCCAGAGGCCGGGATGTAAATCACGTAAGACGCGCGCTGATGGGCCGTCAGGGTGGCTCTTTCGCGGCCTATCGCCAGGGGCGCGCCGAAAATCCGATGTGCGCGATACCGCCACATCCGATTGTTACCTTCTCATCTCGCGCGATGACATGACGAATGTGGTCCGTCCGGGTCATCGCGGCGCGATATTCGGTTCAAGACAGCCCGCGGGAGTGCCCATGTCTGCACAGACCCCCGTCAGAAATTCGAGAGACGCACCCCATGCGCGCCGGGGAGCCGCCCCCGCCGCCCCCGCCGCGCGCACCGCCGGGCACGCCGCCGCACCCCCGCACGCGCGCCCCGCCCCGGATGCCGCGCACCCCCGCCCGGCCGGGGTGTACGAGTACAAGCGGTACAGCGAGCTGGCGGGCCCGCTGACGGAGCCGCCCGCAGGCCGCCCGTACCGGGTGCGCAGCCGCAGTCTGCTGGCGCAGGAGCCGCACCGGTTCCGGGCGGCGCTGCTGCTGTGCGGGGCGCCGGTGTGCTCGGCGCTGCTGCTGTTCTGGCTGCTGCAGCCCGACCACTGGGCGCGGCGCGACTATGTGACGGCGTGGGAGACCGCGGCGGATGTCGCGATGCTGGTCTCGATCGCGCTGATCGAGACGTTCCGGCTGGTCACGGTCGTCTCCAACGCGCACGCGACGCTGGTGGCGCGGGATCCGGTGCCGGTGACGGCCGAGCGCGGCACCCGGGTGGCGTTCCTGACCAGTTTCGTGCCCGGCAAGGAGCCGATCGCGATGGTCCGGGCGACGCTGGAGGGCGCGGTGCGCATCCGGCACCAGGGGACGATGGACGTCTGGCTGCTGGACGAGGGGGACGACGCGGAGGTCAAGGACCTGTGCGCGCGGCTCGGCGTACGGCACTTCTCGCGCAAGGGAATCGAGAAGTGGAACCAGCCGAAGGGCGCTTTCCGGGCGCGGACGAAGCACGGCAATTACAACGCCTGGCTGGACGCGCACGGCGACGATTATGAATTCATGGCGTGTGTGGACACCGACCATGTGCCGCTGCCGAACTTCCTGGAGCGCATGCTGGGTTACTTCCGTGATCCGGATGTCTCGTTCGTCGTGGGACCGCAGGTGTACGGAAACTACGACGGCGCCGTCACGAAGGCCGCCGAGAGCCAGCAGTTCCTGTTCCACGCGCTGATCCAGCGGGCCGGGAACGCCTATGGGAGCCCGATGTTCGTGGGCACCAACAACGCGGTGCGGATCAGCGCGCTGCGCACCATCGGCGGACTGTACGACTCGATCACCGAAGACATGGCCACCGGCTTCGAGCTGCACCGCCACCGCAACCCGGCCACCGGCAGGAAGTGGCGCTCGGTCTACACCCCGGACGTGCTCGCGGTCGGCGAGGGCCCCAGTTCGTGGACGGACTTCTTCACCCAGCAGATGCGGTGGAGCCGGGGCACCTACGAGACGGTGCTCAAGCAGTTCTGGAAGGCCCCGTTCACGCTGTCCCCGGGGAAGCTGCTCAACTACACGCTGCTCATCACGTACTACCCGATGACCGCCGTCAACTGGGTGCTCTCCGCGCTGTCCTGCACGCTCTTCCTGATGCTGGGCGCGGCCGGGCTCGACATCCCGGCCGAGCTGTGGATGATGCTCTACAGCGACGCCGCCATGCTGCAGATCGGGCTGTACATCTGGAACCGCCGCCACAATGTCTCCCCGCACGAACCCGAGGGGTCGGGCGGACTCGCCGGGATGGCGCTCTCGGCCCTGTCCGCGCCGATCTACGTCAAGTCGCTGTTCGACGCGGTGCTGCGGCGCAAGAGCCGGTTCGTGGTCACGCCCAAGGGCGACTCGTCCAGCCCGGACCGGCTCTCCACGTTCCGTATCCATCTGCTGTGGGGCGGGCTCTTCGGCACCTCGCTCGCGGCCTCGTTCTTCCTCGGCCATACGCACGCGGCGATGCGCACCTGGGCCGTCCTCGCGCTCGCGCTGTGCCTGGCGCCGGTGGCCATCTGGTACGGCGGGGTACTGCGGGGCCGGCGCCGCCCGGTGGCGGCGCCGGCCGTACCGACCGCGCGCGCGGACAGCGAGGGACCGTGCGCCCCGGCGAAGGACCAGGACGCGGTGTGCGCGCTGTGATACCGATACCCGACGCGCCTCAGTGGCGGCCCGGACCGTGTGCGTCACGGCCCGGGCCGTCGGCGTTCCGGGCCAGGCCGAGCGCGTACTCGGGCCACCAGCGGCCCGCCGGGGGCCCGCCGTTGCACGTCCCGTCGGATTCGCCGGGCCGCTTGATCCACAGATACGCGTCCACCAGCCGATCGCCCGTGCGGGTGCTCGGCGGCTCGCCCAGCGCCCGCCCCGGCGGGTTGCACCAGGCCTCCCCCGGCCGGGCGCCGTGCCGGGCCTTGCCCCCGCGCCGCAGCGGGCCGTTGCCGTTGCGGCTGGTGTCGATGACGAAGTGCGCTCCGCCGACCGCGCGGGACAGCCGGTGGCCGTACCGCTTGGTGCGGCCGGTGCGCTGGAAGTTGGCGACGTTCAGGGAGAAGCCGTTCGCCTGCTCGATGCCGCTCTTGAGCAGCGGCAGCATCAGCCGGGCGGGGTTCTTGATCCAGCCCGCGTGCCCGGCGTCCAGATACACCCGTACGTGGGGCAGCGCGGCGAACGCGGCCACCGCGTCGCGCAGCATCGCCAGCCGGGGGCCGACCACGCGGCGGGGCACACAGCGGTCGACGACCTGCGCCACCGCGTCGGGCTCCAGCACGACGATCGCCTTGCGGTCGCCGATGCCGAGGGCGACCTGCTCGATCCACCTCCGGTAGGCCGCGCCGTTCGCCGCGCCGCCCGCCGAGTGCCCGCCGCAGTCCCGGTGCGGGATGTTGTAGGCGACCAGCACCGGGGTGGTGCCGGTCCGGGCCGCGGATTCGGTGATGAAGCGCACCCGTTCGCGAGGGGGCTGCGGGCCGAGCCATTCGGCGACCGGCCGCTGCGCGATCCGCCGGATCAGCTCGGCGTCGTTGTTCTTTCCTCCGTTCTTCCCCTCTTCCTCCCGCGCACGGACATGCCGGGCGGCCGGGCCGTCCGGGTTCACCCAGAGCCCGTCCCGCCGCGGGGAGTCGAACATCTGGCATCCGCAGAGCGGCACCATCGCCACGACACTGCATGCGGCGATCGTCACCAATCGCCGCATAACCGACTTTTTTGGACCTTTTTCGCGCATGCGAGGCATCATGGCACCGAGTGCCGACGGTTCAGCGGACGCCGCGTGCGGGGTGTCCCCGGTCGTCGTTGTCGCCGCCGTCGTTGTCGCCGCCGTCGTTGTCGCCGCCGTCGTTGTCGCCGCCGTCGTTGTCGCCGCCGTCGTCCTCCGTGCGCCACAGCGGATGCTGGCGGGCGGCCCACCGCGGGTCGACCCGCCCGGTGCGCATCCCGCGCCGCGCCTCCGGGTCCGCGAGCGCCTTGCCGATGTGCCCGATCACCACGATGCCGACGGCCAGCGCCAGCCAGTCATGGATGAACGTGGCGCTGGTGCGCCACATCAGCGGGGCGAGCCCGGTGAACCACATCAGCGATCCGGTGACCGCCATCACCAGCACCGCGCCCGCTGTCCAGGCGGCGTACACCTTCTGGCCCGCGTTGAACTTGCCCGCCGGGCGCTCCGCGGGACTGTGGTCGCGGCGCAGCGCGGCCCGAAGCCAGCGGCGGTCGTGCGGCCCGAAGCGGTTGAGGCGGCCCAGGTCGGACCGGAAGGCACGGGAGGCGAGGCCGAGGAGGGCCGGTACGGGCGTCAGGATGCCGGTCCACTCGTGGACGGTGACCACGAGCAGGCGGCGGCCGACGAGTTGGGCCAGCTCGGGTACGTACAGACAGGCCGCGCTCACGACGCACACGCCCAGGAGGGCGGCCGTCGTGCGGTGGATCCAGCGCTCGGCGGGGGTGAAGCGGCGCACCCGGCGGGCGGCGGCCGGGGCGACCTGGGACTTCTCAGGCAGGGGGGATTCAGACAGTGGGGGCATCGTCGCGTCCGTTCGACTTGCCGACCCAGGCGTCCACGTCGTACCCCCGGTCCTCCCAGTAGCCGGGGCGCACCTCGTCGGTGACGGTGATACCGGAGAGCCACTTCGCCGACTTGTAGAAGTACATGGGCGCGACATAGAGCCGGACCGGGCCACCGTGCGCGTGGCCCAGCGGCTTGTCCCGCATCCGCAGCGCCACCAGCACGTCCGGGCGGCGCGCCTGGTCGAGCGTGAGGCTCTCCGAGTACGCGCCGTCGAAGCAGGTGAACCGGACGGCCTTGGCGCGCGGGCTCACCCCGGCGGCGTCCAGCAGCGTGGACAGCCGCACCCCCTCGAACGGCGTCTTCGGCACCCGCCACCCGGTGACGCACTGGACGTCCCGGACGAGCCGGGCCTGCGGGAGCGCGCGCAGTTCGGCGAGCCGGTAGTCGGCGGGCTTGTCGACGAGCCCGCCGACGGTGAGGCGGTAGTTCGCGGCGTCCTTGTGCGGCACGGAGGACGTCACCGAGTAGTACCGGAAACCGCCGCCGTTGGGCAGCAGCCCGGTCACCCCGGTGGGGTCCTTGTCGGACACCGCGCCGAGCGTCTTCTCCAGCCCGCGCTGCGCCCAGGGGGCGACGGCCATACCAGCCGCGCCGAGGCCGAGCATGCCGAGGAGGATGCGGCGGCCGACGGGTGCGCCGTGGTCGTCGCCGCCGTCACCGTCACCGGGGGTTGCGTCCATGTGCTGATGAGACCACCGGGCGGCGTGGCGCGCCATCGTCTGTGGCTTTTCGTCAGACTTCCGTCAGATGTGAACGCGCCCGGGGCTACGACACCGCCCTGGCCGCCGCGCGGCCCGCCGTCCGTCCCGAGAAGAGGCAGCCGCCGAGGAAGGTGCCCTCCAGCGAGCGGTAGCCGTGCACGCCCCCGCCGCCGAAACCCGCCGCCTCGCCCGCCGCGTAGACGCCCGGCAGCGGCTCCCCGCCCTCGGTCAGCACCCGCGACGACAGATCCGTCTCCAGCCCGCCCAGGGTCTTGCGGGTGAGGATGTTCAGCCGCACGGCGATCAGCGGGCCCGCCTTGGGGTCGAGGATGCGGTGCGGGGCGGCGGTGCGGATGAGCCGGTCGGCGATGTACTTACGGGTTCCGCGCAGGGCGGTGACCTGGAGATCCTTGGTGTACGGGTTGGCGATCTCGCGGTCCCGGGCGACGATCTCGCGGCGCAGCTCGGCCTCGTCGATGAGCGGGTCCTTGGTCAGTTCGTTCATCCGCCGCACCAGGGCGGGCAGCGAGCGCTCGACGACGAAGTCCGCGCCGTGGTCCATGAACGCCTGGACCGGACCCGGCGCCCCGGCCCGCCCGCGCCCCAGCACATCGCGGACGCTCTTGCCCGTCAGATCCGGGTTCTGCTCGGAGCCGGAGAGCGCGAACTCCTTCTCGATGATCTTCCGGGTGAGGACGAACCACGTGTAGTCGTACCCGGTCCGCATGATGTGTTCGAGGGTGCCCAGGGTGTCGAAGCCGGGGAACAGCGGGACCGGGAGCCGCCGTCCGCGCGCGTCGAACCAGAGCGACGAGGGGCCGGGCAGGATGCGGATGCCGTGCCGGGGCCAGATCGGGTTCCAGTTCTCGATGCCCTCGGTGTAGTGCCACATCCGGTCGCGGTTGATGAGGTGGCCACCGGCGGCCTCCGCGACGCCGAGCATCTTGCCGTCCACGTGCGCGGGGACGCCGGAGATCATCCGCTCGGGCGGGGTGCCCAGCCGCTCGGGCCAGTTGGCGCGTACGAGGTCGTGGTTGCCGCCGATGCCGCCGGAGGTGATGATCACGGCTTGGGCGCGCAGCTCGAAGGAGCCGGTCACCTCGCGGCTGCTGGCCGTGCCCCGCTCGGCGCGGCTCGGCTCCAGCACCTCGCCGGTGACGGTGTCGACGGCGCCCGCGCTCCGCGAGAGCCCGGTGACCCGGTGCCGGAAGCGCAGGTCGACCAGGCCACGGGCGGCCGCGGCGCGCACCCGGCGCTCGAAGGGGGCGACGACGCCGGGCCCGGTGCCCCAGGTGATGTGGAAGCGGGGTACGGAGTTGCCGTGGCCGGTCGCGTCGTAGCCGCCGCGCTCGGCCCAGCCGACGAGGGGGAACAGCCGCAGCCCCTGGGCGTGCAGCCAGGACCGCTTCTCGCCCGCCGCGAAGTCCACGTACGCCTCGGCCCAGCGGCGCGGCCAGTGGTCCTCGTCGCGGTCAAAACCGGCCGTGCCCAGCCAGTCCTGCCAGGCGAGGTCGCGGCTGTCGCGGACGCGCAGCCGCCGCTGTTCGGGCGAGTCGACGAGGAAGAGGCCGCCGAAGGACCAGTGGGCCTGGCCGCCGAGCGACTGCTCGGGCTCCTGGTCGAGCAGGATGACCTTGCGGCCCGCGTCGGCCAGTTCGGCGGTGGCCGCGAGCCCCGCCAGGCCCGCCCCGACCACGATCACATCCGCGTCGTACGCCATGGTTGGTGGTATCCCGTCCTCGTCAGCCGGTCGACAGTGTCGTCGGGTGCGATCCTGCCTACCGGTCAGTACGGCGTCAACTGGTCGGAAACCCAGGGGGAGAGCGCTTTCCGGACACCGTCATCCTCAGGCTATAACTCTCTTGTGCAGCAAATGGGAACAATCCCCCATCATTATTGGACAGGGTTCGGCCAAACCGGCATCATCAACGACCATGGCTGACCGCTCCGTTGAGCAATCCGGGCCGCCGTATCCGGCGGACAAGCGCATCGTGAATCCGACACTTGTCACCCCCGGCCCCCAGCCCCTCGAGGCGGGCGACGCCGTCACCCCGCACATCCTCCAGGGCGAGGTCATCGGCCCCCGGCACGCCCGCGCCCGCCGCCGTGGCATCGACCCGCGGCGCAAGGCGGCCGCCGGGGCGATCCTGCTGTCCGCCACCGGCGCGGCCACCGCGCTCTTCATGCTCATGGGCAAGGACGCGCGCGAGGCGCAGGCCGCCCCGGGGCGCGACTCCTCGGCCGCCACGCCCGACGCGCCCGAGCCGAAGACCGCCGCGCTCGCCGAGTCGGCCGTCGGCGACAAGCCGCTGCGCGGCTCGCGCACCACGGAGCCCGCGGCCCCAGCGCCCGCCGCGAAACCGGCCACGCAGGCCCCGGCCGCCCCCGCCGCCGAGTCCCGCACCCCGTCGTCCGGTCAGCGCTCCGACCCGGCCCCGTCCTGGCCGGAGCGGGCCGAGCAGTGGCAGAAGCGGGCCGAGGCCTGGAAGCGCTGGGCCGAGCAGGCCCGCCAGCAGCAGGCCCGGCAGCAGGCCGAACAGCCGCCCGCTGGCGGCCAGGGTCAGGGGCGCTGGGGGAACGGCCAGGGCCAGGGCCAGGGGAACGGCGGCTACCCCGGCGGCGGCCCGTACGGCGGGCAGGGCGGGCAGGGCGGCTACGGCGGCCCCCACGGCGGTGGCCCCTCGCGCTGACGGCGGCGCCATCTGCTTGTATGGCCGTATGCCTGATCAGGAGCCGCTTTCCGCCGACGAACTGCTGGACATCGTGGACGAGCAGGACCGGGTGATCAGCCAGGCCCGCCGCGGTGACGCCACCGCCCACCGGCTGCGCCACCGCTGCGCCTTCATCCTCGTACGCGACGCCGAGGACCGCGTCTTCGTCCACCGCCGCACCGACCGGAAGCTGGTCTTCCCCTCGCTGTACGACATGTTCGTCGGCGGGGTCGTCGCGGCGGGCGAGAGCTACGACGAGGCGGCGCTGCGGGAGGCGGAGGAGGAGTTGGGGGTCCACGGGCTCCCCGCGCCCGTACCGCTGTTCTCCTTCCTCTACGACACGCCCGAACACACCTGGTGGAGCCGGGTCTACGAGGTCCGCTGCGACCTCCCGGTCGCCCCGCAGGAAGACGAGATCGCCTGGCACGCCTTCCTCACCGAGGAGGAGTTGGGGCGGCGGCTCACCGAATGGGAGTGGGTGCCGGACGGCGCGGAAGCGTACCGGCGGCTGCTGGACTGGCGCCGCGAGAGGCCCTCCCCGTGACCCGAGGCAGACTCGCGGACGCCGTGGCCAGCGCCCGGCTGTGGTTCGCGCCCGAACGGCTCCGCGAGGAGGGCGACACCCCCGACTACCGCTTCTCGCTCGCCAACGAGCGCACCTTCCTGGCCTGGCTGCGCACCGCGATGGCCCTGGTGGGCGGGGGTTTCGCGGTCGACCAGTTCCTGCCGGACACCGGCCGCCCGCTGCGGCTGGCCCTCGCGCTCACCCTGCTCGCGGGCGGCGCGGTGTGCGCCCTGCGCGCCATCAACCACTGGATCCGCTGCGAGCGGGCCATGCGGCGCGGCGAGGATCTGCCGGTGTCGCGGTTCCCGGCGATGCTGGGCCTCGCCGTCGGGGTGGTCGCGCTGCTGATGGTGATCGTCGTCGCCGTGGGGTGGGACGGGTGACCGAGCCGGTACGGGACCCCGGGCTCCAGCCGGAGCGCACCCGGCTGGCGTGGCGGCGTACGACGCTGGCCTGCGCCGTGACCGCCTCGCTCGCCGGGCGCCAGACCCTGCACGCGGGCCTCGGGCCGCTGCCGGTGCTCGCCCTTTCGCTGGTCGTCCTGTCCTGGCTGGCCTTCTCGGCCGTGGCCCACCACCGCGTCCGCCACCTGCACGCCCCGCGCCCGCCCCTCCTGACGCCGCGCGCGGCGGTGGCGGCGGTGGGGTGTGTGCTGGGAGCGGCGGTGTGCGGCGCGGCGATGCTGCGTTAGTCCACCCTTTTTGGGGCTCGGTTCGCCTCCGGGGCGCAAAAGCCCCTGTCGACGGTCGACGTGCTCGGTCGCTCGTACCTCGCTCCCTGCGCGCGTCTCCCTTTCGACAGCGGCGCGCCCCTTCGGCTCACTCGCCGACCGTGATGACGATCTTGCCCCGGGTGTGGCCCTCCGCGCTGCGCTGCTGCGCCTCCGCCGTCCGCTCCAGCGGGTACGTCGCCGACACCTCGACGCCCAGCGCGCCGCGTTCGGCGAGGTCGGTCAGGTCCTGGAGGTCGTCGGGGTCGGGGCGTACGAAGACATAGTGGCCGCCGAGGCCGAGAACCGCCGGGTCGGCGATGGAGGCCAGCCGTCCGCCGGGGGCGAGCACCTCCTCGGAGGCGGTGAGGGCGTCGCCGCCGACCAGGTCGAACGCGGCCCGCACCCCATCGGGGGCGAGCGCCCGCACCCGCTTGGCGAGCCCCTCCCCGTACACGATCGGCTCGGCGCCCAGCGTCCGCAGGTAGTCGTGGTTGTGCTCACCGGCCGTCCCGATGACCCGGGCGCCCAGGTGCCGGGCCAGCTGCACCGCCATCGAGCCGACGCCCCCGGCGGCCGCGTGCACCAGCACCGTGTCGCCCTCGCCGACCCGCAGCGCGCCGACCAACGTCTGGTAGGCCGTCAGCCCCGCCAGCGGGATGCCCGCCGCCTGCTCGAAGGTGAGGTTGCGCGGCTTGCGGGCGAGCGTGCGCACCGGCGCGGCCACGTACTCGGCGCAGGTGCCCCGGGACAGGAAGTCCTCGCGTACGTACCCGATCACCTCGTCCCCCTCCTGGAACCCGGTCACCGCCGGTCCGGTCCGCTCCACCACCCCGGCGACGTCCCAGCCGGGGATGACCGGGAAGACGGCGTCCAGGACGGGGTCGAGATAGCCCGCCTGCGCCTTCCAGTCGACGGGGTTCACGGCGGCGGCCCTGACCCTGACCAGCACCGAGTCGGGCCCGACCTTGGGGTCCCGGACCTCGCCGAATTCGAGGACCTCGGGGCCGCCGTAGCGGCGGTAGCTGATGGCCTTCATGGTGGCTGCTCCTCGCGGTTCCTGGTGTCGTTGCCCCCACTCCCCCGGTTTCCCCCTACGACGCTCCTGCTCACGAACCGCCACCGCAAATCCAGCCCGGGCGGGAGGGAACCCGTGGGGGTCGGACACTGGACGGCATACCGACTGGTCGGCATCATGAGGTGGACATGGAGTGACCCCATCCGCCGCCCGCCTCCCAGGGAAGAAGAGATTCGATGAACGCAGGCAATCCACCAGGACTGGACCTGACGCGGCTCCGCGCCCATCTCGACCGCGAGCGCCCGGGGCTGGTGGGCGGCCCGCTCGGCGCGGAGCTGATCGAGGGCGGCCGGTCGAATCTCACCTACGCCGTCACCGACGGCACCTCCCGCTGGGTGGTCCGCCGTCCGCCGCTGGGGCATGTGCTGGCCACCGCCCACGACATGCGGCGCGAGCACCGGGTGATCAGCGCGCTGCACCCGACCAGCGTGCCGGTGCCGGAGCCGGTGCTGCTGTGCGAGGACGAGGAGGTGGCCGGGGCGCCGTTCTACGTCATGGAGCACGTGGAGGGCACTCCGTACCGTACGGCCGAGCAGCTGGCCGTCATCGGCCCGGAGCGCACCCGGGGCGTGGTGCTGTCCCTGGTGGACACGCTCGTCGCGCTGCACTCCGTCGACCCCGGCGCGGTCGGGCTCGGCGACTTCGGGCGGCCGGAGGGCTTCCTGGAGCGGCAGCTGCGGCGCTGGGGCAAGCAGCTGGAGGCCTCGCGCAGCCGTGAACTGCCCGGCATCGACGAGCTGCACGCCCAGCTCGCCAAGGCGCTGCCCGCCTCCCCCGCGCCCACCGTGGTGCACGGCGACTACCGCCTGGACAACGTCCTCGTGGGCGCCGACGACCGGATCAAGGCGATTCTCGACTGGGAGATGTCCACGCTCGGCGATCCCCTGACCGACCTCGGTCTGATCGTGATGTACAGCGAACATCCGACCCTCGACGACGCGCCCATCTCCTCCACCCAGGGCGCCCCCGGCCACCCCGGCACCGACGAGCTGGTCCGGCGGTACGCCGAGGGCTCGGGCCGGGACGTCAGCGGCATCGCCTGGTACACCGCCTTCGCCTACTTCAAGCTCGCGGTGATCTTGGAGGGCATCCACTACCGCTTCACCCTCGGACAGACCCTGGGCGCGGGCTTCGACCGCATCGGCGCGATCGTCCCGGCCTTCATCGAAAACGGCCTCACCACCCTCCAGGAGAGCTGAGACACCTCATGGACTTCGCATTCGACGCCCGCACCGAAGAACTCCGCGCCAAACTGCTGACCTTCATGGACGAGCACGTCTACCCGGCCGAGGAGGTCGCCGGGGAGCAGCGCGACAAGCTCGGCTCGCCCTGGGACACCCCGGCGATCGTGGAGGAGCTGAAGGCGGAAGCCCGTAAGCAGGGGCTGTGGAACCTGTTCCTGCCCGACTCCGCGTACGGGGCCGGGCTGACCAACCTCCAGTACGCCCCGCTCGCCGAGATCACCGGCCGCAGCCCCCAGCTCGCCCCCACCGCCCTCAACTGCGCCGCGCCGGACACCGGCAACATGGAGGTGCTCACCCAGTTCGGCAGCGAGGAGCAGCGCAAGCGGTGGCTGGAGCCGCTGCTCGCGGGCGAGATCCGGTCGGCCTTCGCGATGACCGAGCCCGAGGTGGCCTCGTCCGACGCGACCAATATCGAGACCCGCATCGAGCGGGACGGCGACGACTACGTCATCACCGGGCGCAAGTGGTACATCTCCGGGGCGATGAACCCCGACTGCAAGATCTTCATCGTGATGGGCAAGACCGACCCGGACGGCGCGGATGTGCGCCGCCAGCAGTCCATGGTGCTGGTGCCGCGCGATACGCCCGGGGTCGAGGTGCGGCGGGCGATGAAGGTGTACGGCTACGAGGACCACTACCACGGCGGCCACGCCGAGGTCGTCTTCCACGGCGCCCGGGTCCCGGCCGCGAACCTCATCGGCGAGGAGGGCGGCGGCTTCGCCATCGCCCAGGCCCGGCTGGGCCCCGGCCGTATCCACCACTGCATGCGGCTGATCGGCATGGCCGAGCGGGCGATCGAGCTGATGTGCCGACGGGCGGTGGGGCGGCAGGCGTTCGGCAAGGCGCTCGCCCAGCAGGGGCAGGTCCACGAGTGGATCGCGGACGCGCGGGTGGCCGTTGAGCAGCTGCGGCTGCTGGTGCTGAAGACGGCCTGGATGATGGACACGGTGGGGAACCGGGAGGCGCACACCGAGATCCAGGCCATCAAGATCGCCACGCCGCGGACCGTGGTGGACATCCTGGACCAGGCGGTGCAGTTGCACGGTGCGGGTGGGGTGAGCCAGGACTTTCCGCTGGCGGAGCTGTGGGCGGCGGCGCGTACGCTGCGGCTGGCCGATGGGCCGGATGAGGTGCATCAGCGGTCGCTGGCGCGGCGTGAGCTGAAGCGGTACCTGTAGATCGGGGCCGGGCGGGGTTTTTCCCCACCCCGCCCCTTCCCGAACCGGGGCTCCGCCCCGGACCCCGGTCCTCAATCGCCGGACGGGCTGGAAAATCCAGCCCGTCCGGCGATTGAGGACACACGCCCGGAGGGCGTGCGGGGTCCGGGGCGGAGCCCCGAGTGTTACGGCCGCAGCGCGCGGAGCAGGAGGTCGGCCAGGTGGTCTGCCACCTGTTGGGGGGCCAGGGGGCCGCCGGGGCGGTACCAGGTGCCCAGGTGGTGCACCGAGCCGAAGTGGTAGTCGACCACCAGGTCCGCCGGAGTGTCGGCGGCGAACACCCCGGTGCGCTGGCCCTCCTCCACGAGCGCGCGGAACCGCTCGTGGTAGCGGCGCCGCTCGGCGCGCACCTGCTTGTACTTCTCCGGGCTCAGATGGTGCATCGACCGGAAGAAGATCGTGGTGTCGTCGAGGTTCTCGATGGTGGTCACGACGACGTCGGCCGCCGCGTCCCGCAGCCGCCGCTCGACGGGTGCGTCCGCGTCCGCGAAGGCGTCGAGCCGTTCCTGCTGGAGGCGGAGCACCCGGCTGTAGATCTCGTGGAGCAGATCGTCCTTGGAGCCGAAGTAGTGGTACAGGGCTCCCTTGGTGACCCCCGCCGCCTCGACGATCTCCTGGACGGACGTCCGGTCGAACCCGCGCTCCGCGAAGAGGCGGGTGGCGGCGGCCAGCAGCCGCCTCGGCACCGGCTGTCCGTCACCGTTCGTCGTTCTGGCCATGGTCGCCACCCGCTTCTCTTCCGTTCTCATCCTCGCAGTTCTCGTCGGAGGATCTTCCCACTGGTCGTCTTCGGCAGCTCGGGCAGGATGTCGACCTCCCGCGGGTACTTGTACGCGGCGAGCCGGTCCGCGCAGTACGCGGCCAGCTCATCCGGCGTCACCTCGGCCCCGGGCCGCAGGCTCACGTACGCCTTGACCGTTTCGCCCCGGTAGGGGTGCGGCTTGCCGACGACGGCCGCCTCTCGGACGGCGGGGTGAGTGTAGAGCACGTCCTCGACCTCGCGCGGCCACACCTTGAACCCGGAGGCGTTGATCATGTCCTTCTTGCGGTCGACGACATACAGCCAGCCGTCCTCGTCCATGAAGCCGATGTCCCCGGTGCGCAGTTCGCCCCCGGGCATTCCGGCCTCGGTGGCGTCGGGGCGGCGCCAGTAGCCGGGGACGACCATGGGGCCGCTCACCACGATCTCGCCGGGCTCGCCGAACGGCAGGTCCTGGCCGTCGTCACCGGCGATCCGTACGACGGTGTCCGCACCGGGCACACCGACCGCGAGGGTGCCGGACTTCGGGTCGACGGGGGCCCGTACGCCGGGCGGGACGCTGGCGCAGGGAGCGGTGCACTCGGTGAGTCCGTAACCGTTGTGCAGATACGGGCCGAGGGCCGCCTCGAAGCGGTCGACCAGCGCGGGCGGCAGCGGGGCGCCGCCGGAGGAGATGATCCGGAAGGACGAGAAGTGGTCGCGGGTGGCCTGCGGATGGGCCATCAGCGCCATGAAGGCGGTGGAGGGGCCGACGGTGTACGCGGGCCGGTGCTCGGCGAACGCGTCCAGCACGACGCCGGTCTCGAAGCGGTACGCCAGCGCGAGCGTGCCCGCCCCGGCGAGGCTCGCGCCCAGCTCGCAGACCATGCCGGTGATGTGGAACAGCGGCGCCAGCGCGAAGATCGCCGAGCCCGGGGGCAGCTCGTGGAGGAGATGCTGCCGGTCGGCGTTGTAGGACACGTTGCCATGGGTGTTGATGGCGCCCTTGGGCGTGCCGCTGGTGCCGGACGTATAGCTGATCAGCGCGGTGTCGCCGGGCGCGGGCTCATGGACGGCGGGCGGCCGGGCACCGGCGCGGGCGACCGCGAGGAGGTCGTCGGTGTCCTCGGGGGCCGGGACGTGCTCGTCGCGCAGCACCCGCTCGTCGTTCCGGGTCTGGAAGTCGTACGCGTCGGCGGTGAGCGCGATGCGCACCGGGGTGCCCGCGGCCGTCTCCCGTATGTACGCCTCCCAGCCGGTGCGGGCGCACACCAGCGCGGTGACCTCGGCGTCGGTCAGGATGTGGGTGAGTTCGCCGCCCTTGTACATGGGGTTGACCGGGACCACGGCCCCGCCCGCCTTCCACGCGCCGAGCAGCGCGATCACGAAGTGCGGGGTGTTCTGCAGCATGATCGCGAGCCGGTCGCCGGGGGCGAAGCCGCGTCCGGCGAGGTGGCCCGCCAGCCCGTCCGACAGCTCGTCCAGCTCCCGGTAGGTGACCCGGCCGTCGAAGTAGGCGATCGCGGGGTGGTCCGGGGCGTCGCGCACGGCCTCCCGGAAGGCGTGCAGCACGCTGGGGCGCGGGGTGATCGGCTCACGCTGCTTCGCGGTGAGCTGGGCGAGCCACGGCTGGTCCTGGTACGACGTCATCGGGGCGGCCTCTCTTCGGTCTCTTCGAGGGTGCGCTGCACCCGGTTCATGCCCCGCAGCCAGCGGTCGGTGTCGGTGGCGCGGGCGACGTAGAAGTCGGACACCTCGGGGTGCGGCAGGATCAGGAACCGGTTCTCGGCGATGCCCTTCAGTACCACGTCGGCGACCTCCTCCGGTTCGATCGCGGTGGGCTGGAGCACCAGCTCCCCGGCGGCTCCGCTGTCCTCCAGCATGCTGGTGCGCACGCCCTGCGGGCAGACGGCGTGCACCTGGATGCCTCGGTGGCGGTAGGTGGCCGAGAGCCATTCGGCGAAGGCGAGCGCCGCGTGCTTGGAGACGCTGTACGGCCCCGAGCCGACCATGGTGAGCAGCCCGGCGGCGGACACGGTGGAGACGAAACGGCCCTCCCCGCGCTCCAGCCAGTCGGGGAGCAGCGCGCGGGCGGCCCGGACATGGGCCATCACATTGACGTCCCAGGACTCGGCCCACAGCGCTTCGTCGGCCTCGGGGCCGCCGCCGTGGCCGACGCCCGCGTTGGCGCAGAAGATGTCGATGGTGCCGCCGAGCGCGTCCCGGGCGTCCGGCACCACCTCGGAGGCGTCGCCGGGGACGGCGGTGCCGCCGATCTCGGCGGCGACGGCCTCCGCCCGGGCCGCGTCGAGGTCGTTGACCACGACCTGGGCGCCCTCGGCGGCGAAGCGGCGGGCCAGGGCGGCGCCGATGCCGCCGCCCGCCCCGGTGACGACAACTCGCGCTCCACGCACGGTATCCACGATTGAGACGCTCCTCGGATGCGGCGCGGCCGTCGGCCCGGATCGGCCCGGCCGCACCGGCAGACTAACCAGTCGGTATGTTGAAGGGAAGAGGGCGCGGGGCTGACTGGCGGATGATGTCGGGGCGACCGTACGGAGCGGCCATCGACCGCACGGAGCCGGGCTACCGGTCGCGCGGGCTCCGGGGGCTACCGGTCGCGCGGGGTCCGGGGGCGCTGGTCGCCGATGACCCGGCGCCAGCGGGCGTTCTCCCCCGCGAGGGCGTTCCACAGCACGTTGAGCGGGTGGTCGTCGTCCTGCGCGGCGCGCTCCCCGGCCCGTACGAAGACCCCGACGAGCACGTCCAGCTCCGGGGCGAGGTCGTCGGCCAGCTCCAGGGTGCGCAGCCCGGCGCCGGTCCGCAGCCGCCCGTCGGCCACCGCGTCGCCGATGCCCTGGGTCACCAGCACCCCGCCGTTCAGCACGCCAGAGGAAAGCAGTTCGAGGCCGTACTGCACGGTGTCGATCTCGGCCGCGATGTCCAGCTCCTGGCGGTAGCGGCCGCCGAACCAGCCGCGCAGGAAGCCGGGGATGAGGCCGTCCGCGGAGACCGCGAGCGGCACCCCGGGCAGGGCGCTCACCGCGACGGACGGTCCGGGCAGTTCCCCGGCGCCCAGGTTGGTGACCAGGGACAGGCCGCTGCGCCGCCACTCCATCACCTCGAGCCCGTCCAGCCCCCGGTTCTCGCTTCCGCCCGTCAGCACGCTGCCGCAGACCAGGTCGAGTTCCTTGGAGCCGAGCCGGTCGAGCAGGTCCCTGGTGCGGACGTGTTCGACCTTCAGCTCGACGCCGCGGCGCCCGAAGTCCTCGGTGACCAGTTCCACCGCGTTCAGCAGAAAGCCGAGGGTGTAGCGGGTGGAGCCGACGGCCAGGCGGCCGCCGAGCCGTCGGCGGCAGTCGCGCAGTTCCTCCTGCCAGCCGCGCAGCGTGCCACGGGCGAGTTCGGCGAGGCTCTCCCCGGTGGCGGTGAAGAGCACATTCCGGCTGCGGCCGCGTTTGAGGACGAGCGGTTCTCCGCAGAGGGTGCCGAAGTTCCGGTTCATCGTGTCGAGCTGTTTCTGAACGCTGGACTGCTCGCGGCCCAGCAGCCGGGCGGCGCCGAGCGCCGTACCGGTCTCGTGGACCGCGAGCAGTGTGCGCAGTTGATCCATCGTGGTGTCCAGCAGCGCCGCGGGGTACTGCCACCGATCGCTTGAGGACATTCCGGTCTGCTGCTCCCCCGTACAAGAAAACGCTCCCCTGACCATTCCGAGCATAGTGCAGCGCATTTCCTGTCCGGCGGCCCGACGGGAGGGCCCGGCGGGGCTATTCCGGAATTCACGACGGAAACAACGGGAAATACCGGAAGGACGCGCTCAGCGGTGCCGCGCGAACTCCACCACTTGCTGGTACGTGGGACGGTTCTGCCAGCTGATCTTGTCGTGGGTCAGTCCGCCGACCGTGCGCTGGATGATGGAGTCGGCGCACCACTGGTCGCCCGCCGCGCAGTTCTCGTCGCCGGGGTAGACCTCGGTGGCGGGCTTGGCGGCGGCCTGCTTGAGGCTGCTGAGCAGGGTGTCACGGCAGGCGCTCAGGTCGCCGCCGCCGCAGTACCGCTTGGCGAGCGGGCCCTTGACGTCCTCGCCGAGGATCGCGCGCAGATCCTTGTCGACGTAGGACCACCAGCCGTACTGGAACGACGATCCGGCGTGCGAACCGGTCGGCCCGTGGCCCGCCGAGGGCGACTCGTCCACGCTCAGGTTGGTGCGCAGCGCGTCGTACAGCTCGTCGCCGAGGCCCGGTTTGAACTCGGCCTCGACCAGCAGCGGCCACCACGCGTCCATGATGCGCACCGCGTCCGCGTGCCCGTAGGTCTTCGAGCCCGCGCCGGTCTCGCGGCGCTGTGAGCCCGCCGCCTCCCAGGAGTCCAGCCGCTGTACGGCGGAGGCCACCGCCGGGTCGTCTATCGGCTTGCTGCGCAGCACCTTCAGCAGCTCGGGCAGTACGTCCTCGCCGCGCAGGTCGGTGACGGCGGCCTCGGCCATCGCCCGGGTGAGCGCGGCGCGGGTCACCCCGCCCTTGTCGACCAGGGCGCGCACCCGGTCGTCCAGGAGATCGCCACGGTGCACGGAGCCGTTGCCGAAGCCCGCCGCGCTGTAGTCCTTGGCGAGCTTGTTGTTCCAGCTGATGTAGTAATCCTGGTCGATGGACTGGGGGTGTTCGGCGGGCGGGGTGTACGCGGCGGTGTTGTGCGCCGGGTCGAAGTCCCGCCACTCGTAGGCCGGTTCGGCCTTGACCGGCAGCGAAGGATCGACGCCGTCGGCGCGCCGCAGGTTGAGCCCGCTGTTGTAGTAGGCGGCCTGCTTGGAGTCGGCGTAGAACCAGTTGAAGGTGTAGTTGATGTGCTGGGCGGCGCTCTGGAAGGACTTCGCGTCGGTCACGTAGCCCGGGTCGTTGAGCATCTGGAAGCCGACGATCGAGTCGGCCTCATGGCGGTAGGTGGCGCGCAGCGAGGTGTAGGCGACGGGTTTGCCGCCGACCGTGGCGCGATGGGTCACCAGGCCGTACTTGGTGCGGTACACCTGCATCCGGTAGGAACCGGCGGCAGTGGAGTCGGCGACGGTGGGCTTCCAGGCGTTGCGCCGCTCCAGCTTGTCCATGGGCAGGCAGTCGCCGTGGTAGCGGTAGTACGTGGCGTCCTTGGAGGGCGTGGAGCCGTCCGGTGAGCACAGTTCGACCGCGTAGGTGTCGGTGACGTCCTGGGCGGAGGTGGTGGCGCTCCACGCGTAGTCCTGGCCGCGCCCGAGCTGGACGTACATGCCGACGCCCGCGAAGGAGGCGCCACGGGCGCTGATCCCGGGGCCCTGGAGTTCCTGGAGCATCAGCAGCTGCGGGGCGAAGTAGCCGGTCTGCGGGCCGAAGACGGCGACCGGGTGGCCGCTGGCGGTGTACTTGCCGGACACCACGAGCGCGTTGGACATGCCCTTCTTGCGGCTGAGCAGATCGCGGGGCAGCACCCCGTCGTCGTAGATGCCGCGCAGCTTGTCGAGCTTGGCGGGCGCCTTGACCGTGGTGCGGGCCTTGGCACCGGCGGCGGTGGCGCCGCCCTCGCGGTCGTAGACGAGCTGTTCGGGGCTGACGGAGCCGGGGTCGGGCATGGCGGTGCCCTTGGGTGAGGCGGGCTTGTCCGCGTACGGGAAGCCCTTGCCGTCGCGGACGGTCAGTACGGCCTCCGGGTCGTTGCGCTGCCGGAAGGACTCCCACACCTTGGCGCCCTCTTCGATGCCGTACTTCTGCTGGGCGGCCAGCATCGACAGCGCGCCCTCCACCTCGCCGCCCCCGCCGTTGCCGAAGAGCGCGCCGACGACGGAGGCCAGGGCTATCAGGTCGGTGAGCTTGAAGGGCTGGATCTCACCGGCGTTGGTGATCGCGTCGATATGCCCGGTGAGCACGTACTCGCCGGGGAAATTGCGGGCGTCCTTCGCCTTCTTGGCGTAGGCGTTGATCCCGTCGACATACGCCTGGGCATCGGCCAGCGCCTGCTTTCCGCGCTCGCCGCCGGTGGCCAGGATGTAGTCGATCTGCGCCTGATAGTCCGCCTCGGCATACGGCGCCTGGCGGAAGAAGTCCTGTTCCAGGCCCTGGTTGGAGGGGGCGCCCCCGGCGAAGGAGGTCAGCTCGCCGCGTCCCACATGGCGGAAGAGATCCATCAGCCACAGCCGGTCCTGGGCGGCGGCGTATCCGGCGCCGAACTCGGTGCCCTCGCGGGTGGTGCCCTGGATGTGCGGGACGCCGGTCTTCTTGTCCCGGGTGATCGTGACGTCGTCGCGGGGCTTGGTGACCGACTCGACCTGGTCCGCGGGGACCCCGAACGACGAGTCGTTGAAGAAGGTGTTCAGCTTGTCGTCGGTGAGCGACGGATAGCCCTGGGCCAGGTTGTTGTACGGGCCGAGCTGGTCGGCGCTGTGCGCGGGGCGGGTGCCGAACACCCGGTTGGCGAGGATGTCGGCCAGGGTCGCGTTGCCGGTCGCACCGGGGGGCAGGATGTCGGAGCACTGCCCCCCGCAGTAGTCGGTGGCGGCCTCGGCGGCGGGTGCCGCTTGGGCCTCTTGCGGCAGCGGGGCCGCGAACGTGGCGCCGAGCGCCAATACCGCGGCCGCGGCGACCGCGACACGGGTGAGCCTGCCGGTTCTTAAACGCATATCCGCTCCTCCCGGATGCAGTTGAGAGCGAGGTTACCGGCGGTACAACAACCCCGGAAGATGAGCGGCCGTCAACTTCCTTCTTCCGATTGCCTCGCGACTTTCTGGAAACACGATGGATCCGGATCGCGCTGCGTTACGTCCATTCGACAACGAGTCGGGTCCGCACAACGCGGAGGTGGTAAGAAGTGGCCGGTTTCAGAGCACTCGCACGAGAGGTTCGCAATCCACGCAGACACGTCACCGCCCGGCGCACATCGCTGCGCAAATGCCTGGAACGGTTCGCGCCGTACGGGCACCGGGCGACCTGGCACCATCTGTGCACCAGGACCGGGATCCTCCCGGAGGACCGTCGTCCTGAACCCACACGTTTGATCACGGCACTTGAGGAACTCGAGGAGGCCCGCACCCTGTGGCTCGCGTACGAGGCGGACTTCGCCGCCCGGCGCAGGCTGGAGAAACACCACGGCATCCGGCAGCCCAGCGCCGTCGACGACTGGCACCTGCACACCTGGGGCGGCTGCGACATCATGCCGTGCGAATCTCCCTCGACCTATCCCGACGGCCGCCTCGCCGACGTGCTGCGGCGGCTGATCGTGGCCATGGAAGCGGGACCCGGATCGGCCTGCCCGGTCTGCGCCCAGGACCGGCTGGTCTGGCGCGAGGAACTGGACCGCTATCCCGTGGCCGGACCGGTCTGCGAGGACTGCGGCATCGTGGTGCCGGTCCCGCTGCTCACCACCGAGGCGCTGTCGGCCTCCCGGCGCACCGGCTGCGTGACGACGCGGTACGCGGCGGCCTGAGGCCCGGCCCCGGGCCGGGGGCGCGCTCGCCGGGAGCGGCGGGCGCGCCCGAACGGCACGGCTCCACGGAAGGGCTTAACGGAGGGCGCGCACCCCGGGAACGTTGACAGGACCCGGGCCACCCGAGCATGCTGAGCAGTCGCTTAGCCGCATCGCGCGTCGCCCGGGAGGCAGTACACATGGCAGAGCCCAGGATCTTCACCTCGCCCGAGGAACTGCGAGCCGCGGTCGGCGAGGAACTCGGCCCCACCGACTGGCTGGAGATCGACCAGAAGCGGATCGACCTGTTCGCCGAGGCGACCGGCGACCACCAGTGGATCCACGTCGACCCCGAGAAGGCCGCCGCGGGCCCCTTCGGCACGACCATCGCCCACGGCTATCTGACCCTGTCCCTGCTGCCGCACTTCAGCCCGCAGCTGCTGGGCGTCGAGGGCGTACGGATGGGCGTCAACTACGGCTCGAACAAGGTCCGCTTCCCCTCCCCCGTCCCGGTCGGCTCCCGGCTGCGCGCCACGGGCCGCATCGCCGAGGTGGCCGAGGTGAAGGACGGGATCCAGCTGACGCTCACGGTCACCGTCGAGCGCGAGGGCAGCGACAAACCGGCGTGCGTGGCGGAATCGGTCTCCCGCTTCTACCTCTAGGAGCCCGGGCCTTCCCTAGGAGCCCGGGCCTCCGCTAGGAGCCCGCGCCTTCCGCGCCGACCATGCGCAGCACCAGCCCGGCGTAGAGGTCGCCGACCTCGTCGGGCGTGCTGCGCCCCCGGGCGTTGAACCAGCGGGCGACGTCGATGCACAGCGACAGCACCGCGACCGTGGTGCCCCGTACGTCCGCCACGTCGAAGTCGCCCGCCCGCACGCCGTCCTCGATGATCGAGCGCACCGCCGCGTCCGTGTCCCGCCGGATCGCGATGACCTCGGCGTGGTGCTCCTCGCCGAGCGCACCCAGCTCGTACTGCACCACTCGCGCGGTCGTGTGGTGCTCGGCGTGCCACCGCACGAAGCCGCGCACCGCCGTGGCGAGCCGCTCGGCGGGGACCCCGTCCCCGTCCCGCGCCTCCTCCAGGATGTCCAGCGCGAGCCGGTGGCCGACCTTGCTGATCTGGTAGAGCAGCTCTTCCTTGGTCTTGTAGTGGATGTAGAGCGCGGCCGGACTCATCCCGGCGCGTCCGGCGATGTCCCGCGTGGTGGTGGCGTGATAGCCGCGTTCCGCGAAGGCGTGCACGGCGGCGCTCACCAGCCGCCGGGCAGCGTCCGGCGTAATGTCTCCCCACGCCTCGGCCCGGCCCCCGGCGTTCTTCCGCTCCACGTCCATGGCGCACACCCTACACGCAGGGTGAGCAAGCGCTTAGGACCCGTCTCCGGCCGAACGTTAGGATCGCTGCCATGCCATCTCAGGTCCAGGTCAACTACCGGAAGTACGACGGCACTCTGCACTGGAATCTGCGCATGCGCAGACTGGGTGAGGACGAGCACGGGGTGTGGCTGGGGCTGCCCGCCGACTCGGTGATGCGCAAGGGGCACGGCCCCGAGGTGACCATCGAGTGCGCCCATGTGATCCTCTTCCCGCGCGGGACGTGGTGGACCGCGGTGTTCAACGCGCCGCCGCGCTCGACCGAGGTGTACTGCGACATCACCACTCCGGTGGAGTGGGTCTCGCCGGACGAGGTCGAGATGGTCGACCTGGATCTGGACGTGCTCCGGAAGCGGGCCGACGGGGCGACGCTGCTGGTGGACGAGGACGAGTTCGCGGAGCACCAGGTGAAGTACGGGTATCCGGCCGAGGTCATCGCGCGGGCGGAGGCGGCGGGGCAGTGGCTGATGGAGGCGGTCAAGGGCGGCGCCGAACCGTTCGGGAAGGCGTACCAGCCGTGGCTGGCCATGGTGACGAACGGGATCGAAGCTTAGAAGACCACCAGCGCCCGGCCGCCGCGGCCCGCGAGCATCGCGTCGAAGGCGGCCGGGATGCCGTCCAGGCCGATCCGCTCGGTCACCATCGCCGACAGGTCGAACCGTCCCGCGCGGATGTGCTCGGCGAGGACGGGGAGGTCGCGGGCCGGGTCGCTGTTGCCGTAGACGCAGCCGGAGAGGGTGCGGCCGAAGTAGAACAGCTCCAGCGCCGAGAAGGTGACCGGCTGATCCTTGCCGCCGATGCCGAGGACGGTCGTCCGGCCGCCTCGGCGGGTGGCGGACCAGGCGGTGCGGATGGTGTCGGCCCGGCCGACGCATTCGACGGCGGCGTCGGCGCCGTGGCCGCCGGTGAGGGCGCGGATGCGCTTGGCGGGGTCGCCTTCGCCGCTCAGGACGAACTCGGTCGCGCCCGCCGCGCGGGCCAGCTCCTCCTTCCCGGGTGACACGTCCACCGCGACGATCGTCCCGGCGCCCGCGATGCGCGCCGACTGGAGCACGGCGAGGCCCACCCCGCCGATGCCGAAGACGGCGACGGACTCGCCGGGGCGCACCTGGGCGCTGTGGTGGACGGCGCCGTAGCCGGTGAGCACCGCGCACCCCAGCAGCGCGGCGTCGGTGAGCGGGACGCCGTCCGGCAGCGGGAGCACGGCGTGCGCCGGTACGACGGTCTCCTCGGCGAACGCGGCGGTGCCAAGACCCGGGTACAGCGCACTGCCGTCGGCGGCGAGCGTGGCGTACGGGGCGGTCGCGGCATCCCCGGCCCTGGCGCACAGCCAGGGCTCGCCGAGGCCGCAGTAGTGGCAGGTACCGCAGGACGGGGCCCAGTTGAGGACGGCGGCGTCGCCCGGGGCGATCCCGCTCACACCGTCGCCGACCGCCGTCACGGTGCCCGATCCCTCGTGGCCGAGGACGGCGGGGACGGGCTGGCGGAGCGTTCCGTTGGACAGCGACAGATCCGAGTGGCACACCCCGGCCGCGGCGAGCCGCACCCGCACCTGTCCGGGTCCCGGGTCGGGGATCTCGATGTCCTGGACGCGGAGCGGACTGCCGATGGCGGGAAGGACGGCGGCGCGGGTCATGGCGTGGGCTCCTCGGGGTCGGTGCGGGCCGGTGTTTCCTCCCCCGGCCCGTACCTCCCCGAAACCGCGCTCCGCTCCGCCCCGGGTCCGTGCCGCGTCACCTCGGGTGCGCGCGGGGCCGGAACGGCCGCGTCACCGGGGGTGCGCCGGAGAGGCCGTACGGCTATCGCCGCCGAGGCGAGCAGCAGCACGCCGAGCATCACGAAGGGCGCGGCGGTGCCCGCGACCCCGGCGAGCAGTCCGGCCGAGGCGGGGGCGGCGACCTGGCCGAGGCGGTTGCCGGTGAGCCGCAGCGCGAGGGCCGTGCTGCGCGCCTCGTCGGGCGCGGCCTGGACGACCGTACTCATCGACAGCGGCTGGCCGACGCCGAGGCAGAAGCCGAGCGCGGCGAGCAGTACGCCGAGCGCCCAGGCGGGCAGCGGCAGGGCGACGGCCGCGCACAGCAGCCCGGCGCCCAGACAGCTGACGGCCATCAGCACGGTACGGCCCATCAGCCGGATCATCGGGGTCATCACCAGGCGGCAGGCGACGGTGGCGGCGGCGCGCAGGCTGAGCAGCACGCCGACGACGGCGGGCGAGATGGCGCGCTGTTCGCCGACGACGGGCAGATAGGCGGTGAGGATGTCGGTGGCGGAGAGCACGGCGAGGCTGATGAAGATCCCGGAGGCGACCCCGCGGGTGCGCAGGATGCCGAACACCGGCACCCGCCGGGAGGGGGATCGCTCCTTCACCGGCCCATCGGCCGGGCGGTGCTCGATCCGCCACAGCGAGGTGACCGAACAGGCCGCGACGGCGGCGGCGACGAAGAGCGCGGCGGCGCTGGTGCGGGCCAGCGCGCCGTCATGGCCGGAGACGAGCTGTCCGGCGGCGATCGGTCCGATGAGCTGGCCGAGCGAGGCGCCGACGGTGAAGTGACCGAAGTTGCGGTCCTGGTCGGCCGGGGCGCTCTGCCGGGCGACGAGTGACTGCGCACCGATGACGAATGACAGATGACCAAGTCCCATCACCCCACTCCACGCGGCCATCTCCGGCAGCGAGTCCGCCGTCCCGCTGAGCCCGCATCCGGCGGCGATGAGCACCACGCCGACCGGCAGCAGCGGAGCGCACCGGCCGTGGTCGGTGCGCCGCCCGAGCGGTACGGCGGCGAACAGCGGCAGCAGCGCGTAGATGCCCGCGATCACGCCGACCGCGCGGGCGTCGGCGCCCAGCGCGAGAGCCCGGTAGGAGACGGCCGGTCTGGCCATGCTCACCGCCCCCTGCGCGAAGGAGAAGGCGATGACCAGGCGCAGCAGCCAGCCCCTACCGGGCTCCGAAGTCGTCACGGTCAGATGATGCCGAACGCGATTCCCGCGGCGAGCACCACCAGGGAGGTGAGCACCGCCCACTTCACCGTGAACTTGGTGTGGTCGCCGAATTCGACCTTGGCCATGCCGACGAGCACATAGACGGCGGGGACGAGCGGGCTCGACATGTGCAGGGCCTGGCCGACGAGCGAGGCGCGGGCGATCTCCAGCGCGGAGACGCCATGGGCGTGACCGGCCTCGGCGAGGATCGGCACGATGCCGAAGTAGAAGCCGTCGTTGGACATGAAGTACGTGAGCGGGATCGACAGAATGCCGGTGACCAGGCCCATCTGCGGGCCCATGGCCTCGGGGACGCCGTCGACCAGCCAGCGGGCCATGTGCTCGACCATGCCGGTGCCGGTGAGGACACCGGTGAAGACGGCCGCGGCGAAGACCATGCCGGAGACGTTGACGACGTTCTCGGAGTGGGCGGCGATCCGGGCCTTCTGGTCGGCCATGTGCGGGAAGTTCACGGTGAGCGCGATGGCTGCGGCCAGCAGGAAGAGGACCGGGATGTCCAGCGTCTCGGTGATCATCAGGGCCAGCAGGGCGATGGTGAGCGCCGCGTTGAACCAGTAGAGCTTGGGGCGCAGGGTGGCGCGGTTCGGGTCGAGGCCCTTGAACTCGTCGTCCTCGGCCGGGCCGCTCGCCGCCGGGCCGCCCGTGGGGGCCTCCGCGTCCGTACCGCCACCGGCGCCGCCGGTGCCCTTGCCCGGCTTGCCCAGGCTGACGCCCTTGCCGCTGCCGCCACCCGCGCCGACCAGCACCGTCTCCGGGTCGCCCGCGGTGACCTCGTCGATGGTGAGCACGCCGAGGCGCTTGCGCTCGCGCAGTCCGAGACCGTACGAGAGGGCGAAGACGAAGAGCAGACCGACCGCGAGGGCGGGGATCATCGGGACGAAGATGTCGCTCGCGTCGACCTTGAGCGCGGCGGCGGCGCGGGCGGTGGGACCGCCCCAGGGCAGCGTGTTCATGACACCGTTGGCCATCGCGGCGACACCGGTCATGATCACCAGGCTCATCTTCAGCTTCCGGTAGAGCGGCACCATCGCCGACACCGTGATCATGAAGGTGGTGGAGCCGTCACCGTCGAGCGAGACGATCGCCGCGAGCACCGCGGTGCCGACCACGACCCGCATCGGGTCCGCCTTGCAGAACCGCAGGATGGCCCGGACGATCGGGTCGAACAGACCGACGTCGATCATCACCCCGAAGTAGATGATCGCGAACATCAGCATGGCCGCGGTAGGCGCCAGATCGCCGACGCCGTCGAGGACGTAGTCCCCGAGGTGCGCCCCCTTCCCGACGAGGACGCAGAAGAGCGCCGGGATGAGCACCAGCGCACCCATCGGGGACATCTTCTTCATCATGATCAAAACAAGGAATGTAGCGATCATGACGAAACCGAGGATTGTCAGCATGTGGCTACCTCACGTTCGCCTTTGAACTCCCCCAGATTTGGCGGTCGAGGCGACGCTAGGTGCCGCAACTCAGCGTTAACAAGGTCTTGACGTGTGAGCAATAAGCGCAAAACCCCAGGTCAGTCCGGTTGGGCGGCCATGGTCACGGTGAGCGGAAGGGCCGTCACCCGCACCGGACATCCGTTGAGCACCGCCGTACCGGACAGCGGGTCCAGCCGGGAGCCGTCGATGAGCTGGTTGACGTTGACCCCCGGGTCGGACTGCGCGACCGTGAGCCGGGTGCCGGGGCGGGCATGGCCCCAGCCGTGCGGCAGGCTCACCACTCCGGTGCGCACCGTGTCCGTCACCTCCACCGGCACCTGAAGCTCGCCCCCGTCGCCGGTGACCCGGGCGAGCCCGCCGTCCGCCAGCCCGAGCCGCGCCGCGTCCCGCGGGTGCACCTGGAGCGTGCAGCGGTTGCTGCCGCCCATCAGCGCCGGGACGTTGTGCATCCAGCTGTTGTTGGAGCGCAGATGGCGGCGGCCGATCAGCAGCAGTTCACCGGGCCGCTCGTCCAGCGCCCGGCGCAGCCGCCCCACATCGGCGGCGATCGGCTCCGGGCACAGCTCCACCGTGCCGCTGCGGGTCTTCAGCAGCGCGGGGACCCGGGGGCCCAGCGGGCCGAGGTCGATGCCGTGCGGATGAGCGAGCACCCGGTCCAGGGTGAGGCCGTCGGGGTCGGCGCCGAAGCCCTCGCCGTACGGGCCGAGGCGCAGCATCATGTCCAGCCGCCGTTCGGCGCCGGTGTCCCCGGTCAGCTGGGTGGCGAGTTCGGCGGCGACGCGCCCGTAGACCGGTGCGGTGGGGTCGGCGACGGCCTTGCCGAGCGTCGCATCGATCACCATGGCGTCCACCGCCGCCGGGTCGGCGCCGTGCTGACCGCTCAGGCACAGCACCACCCGGGCCAGGATCTCGGTCTCGGCCATCCGGCCGGGGCCGAGCGGGACCGCCGGGCGGGTGTAGCGGACCTGGTTGCGGATGGCGAAGCCGTTGAAGGCGTAGTCGAAGTGCGGGCTCTGGCTGGGCGGGGGCGGCGGCAGCACGACATGGGCGTGGCGCGAGGTCTCGTTCAGATACGGGTCGACGCTGACCATGAAGTCGAGCCCGGCCAGGGCCCGGTCGAGCCGGTCGCCGTCCGGCGCGGACAGTACGGGGTTCCCCGCGATCGCCAGCACCGCCCGTATCCGCCCGTCGCCGGGCGTCTCGATCTCCTCGGCGAGCGCGACGGCGGGCAGCTCGCCCTTGGCCTCCGGGTGGCCGCTGACCCTGCTGTGCCAGCGGCCCAGCGCGAACCCCTTTCCGGGCGCCGCCGGGCGCTTCCATCCGCCGGTCGCGGAGAGCGGGAACATCATGCCGCCGGGCCGGTCGAGATTGCCGGTGAGCGCGCCCAGCACATCGACCAGCCAGTTGGTGAGCGTGCCGAACTCGACCGTGCTGGAGCCGACGCGCCCGTACGCCACGGCCCGGGGCGCGGCGGCGAATTCGCGGGCCAGGGTGCGGATCTCGGCCGCGGGCACGTCGCACGCGTCGGCCACCGCCTCCGGGGTGAAGCCCTCGGCCAGGGCCTTCACCTCCTCGATGCCGCTGAGGTGCGCGCCGAGCGCCCCGGGGTCCACCAGCCCCTCGTCGAAGAGCACCCACACCATCGCGAACAGCAGCAGCGCGTCCGTGCCGGGCCGGATGGCCACATGCCGGTCGGCCACCTTGGCGGTGCGGGTGCGCCGCGGGTCGATGACCACCAGCTTGCCGCCGCGCCGCCGCAGGGCGCGCAGGCGGCCGGGGAAGTCGGGGGCGGTGCAGAGGCTGCCGTTGGAGTCGAGCGGGTTGGCGCCGAGGATGAGGAGGTGGTCCGTACGGTCCAGATCGGGCACCGGGATGGCGAAGGCGTCCCCGTACATCAGCCCGCTGGAGACGTGCTTGGGCATCTGGTCGAGGGTGCTCGCGGTGAACACGTTGCGGGTCCGGAGGGCGCCGAGCAGCACCGGCACGGAGAGCGCCCCGGCCACGGTGTGCACCGTGGGGTTGCCGAGGACGACCCCGGTGGCCTGCGGTCCGTACTCCCGGAGGACCGTCCCGAACCCCTCCGCGACGGCGTCGAACGCCTCGTCCCACGACGCTTCCCGCAGCTGCCCGTCCCGTCGTACGAGGGGTCCCCGCAGCCGGTCGGGGTCGCCGTCCAGCTCCCCGAACGAGGCGCCCTTGGGGCAGATGAACCCCCGGCTGAACACGTCCTCGGCATCGCCGCGCGCCCGGGTGACCGCGCCGTCCTCGATGGTCAGGGTGAGCCCACAAGTGGCCTCGCACAGTGGGCAGATACGCAGTGCGGTACGGCTCATCGGTCCCTCCCGGGGACGGTACGGCTGCGACGACGCCTCACCATACCGACGGGTATGCCGCCGGGGTACCGGTCGCGCGGGCCGTTAATCCAGCACGCGCGCCAGATACGCCCGCAGCAGCTCCTTCGTCTCGGCGACGACCGCCGGATCCCCCTCCGGGTGCACCCGGAAGGCGAGCCGCAGCAGCGCGTCCGCCGTCTCGACCGCGAGCAGGAAGGCGACCCGCAGCCGCTCGTCGGCCTCGGCGGTGCCGTCGATGCCCAGCGGCTCGGCGAGGAGGGCGCGGAGGCGGTCGGCCACCAGGTGGTTGGGCTGGTCGGGCAGGCCGGTCGCGGGGACGGGCATGCCGAACTCGACGAGCGCGAAGCCCGGCGCGCCGCGCTTCATCTCCAGGTACTCGTCCACGACGATGTCCATCGCCGCGCGCCAGTCGCTGCCGTCCGCCCCGGCCAGGGCCAGCCGCCGGGTGATGCGCGTGGCGTACTCGTCGAGGTTGCGGTGGGCCAGGGCCTCGGCCATCGCCCGTTTGTTGGAGAAGAAGCGGTAGACGGAGCCGATGGGCACCTGGGCGCGCTCGGCCACGGCGCGGGTACTCAGCTGCTCATAGCTCATCTCGTCGAGCAGCTCGGCGCAGGCGTCGAGGATCCGGCCGAGGCGTTCGGCGCTGCGGCGCTGGACCGGGGGGCGGCGGAGAGGCGGTATGGGCACGCCACCATCCTGCCCGATCATTGACGTGGCCCGTCTTCGATTCCTATCGTAGGACAGAGGATTCGTCGGAGCGTCGGGAGCACGCCATGGGCGAGGGCACGGGGATCGAGCGAGCGCGCAAGGCCGCCGAAGGGCTGGCCTACACCTCCGGGTTCGGCAATGAGCACAGCAGCGAGGCGGTCCCCGGCGCACTGCCCGTCGGCCGCAATTCACCCCAACGCGCCCCCCTCGGGCTGTACGCGGAGCAGCTGAGCGGCACCGCCTTCACCGAGCCGCGCGCCCACAACCGCCGCTCCTGGCTGTATCGCATCCGCCCCTCGGCCGCGCACCCGCCGTTCGTCCGGGTCGGCAACGGCACCCTGAGCGGCGCGCCCTTCACCGGCTCCGTCCCGGACCCCAACCGGCTGCGCTGGGACCCGCTGCCCGAGCCCGCCGGGCCCACCGACTTCCTGTCCGGCCTGTGGACACTCGGCGGCAACGGCGACGCCACCCAGCGCACCGGCATGGCCATCCACCTGTACGTGGCCAACGCGCCGATGACCGACCGGGTCTTCAGCGACGCGGACGGCGAGCTGCTGATCGTCCCCGAGCGCGGCGGGCTGCTGATCCACACCGAGCTGGGGCTGCTGCGCGCCGAGCCGGGCCACATCGCGCTCATCCCGCGCGGGGTGCGGTTCCGGGTCGAGCCGCTGGACGCGTGCGTGCGCGGCTACGTGTGCGAGAACTACGGCCGCCCCTTCGTCCTCCCCGACCTCGGCCCGATCGGCGCCAACGGGCTGGCCAACGCCCGCGACTTCCTGGCCCCCGTCGCGGCGTACGAGGACGTGGAGCGCCCGGTGGAGGTGGTCAACAAGTTCTGCGGCAACCTCTGGTCCGCGACGTACGACCACTCCCCGCTCGACGTGGTCGCCTGGCACGGCAACCATGTGCCGTTCGTATACGACCTGCGCCGTTTCAACGTCATGGGCACCATCAGCTACGACCACCCCGACCCGTCCATCTTCACGGTGCTCACCTCGCCGTCCGACACCCCGGGGCTCGCGGGCGTCGACTTCGTGGTGTTCGCGCCGCGCTGGCTGGTCGGCGAGGACACCTTCCGGCCGCCGTACTTCCACCGCAATGTGATGAGCGAGTACATGGGCCTGATCGAGGGCGCGTACGACGCCAAGACGGCCGGTCCGGGCGGCTTCGTCCCGGGCGGCGGCTCGCTGCACAACATGATGTCGGCGCACGGCCCCGACCACGACACCTTCGAGGCGGCGAGCGCGGCCGAGCTGACGCCCCGGAAGCTGGACGACGGGCTGGCGTTCATGTTCGAGACGCGCTGGCCGGTGACGGCCACCCGGCAGGCGATGGAGTCCGACCGGCTCCAGAGCGGCTATGACACGGTGTGGCAGGGTCTGGAGCGCCACTTCCGCGCCTGATGCTCAAGACCGTCCGTGACCGGAGAACCGCGTTGTGACCACCTTCGCCCCCGACTCCCTCGCCCTGAACCGCAAGCTGCCGCTCTGGTACCAGGTCTCGCAGTCGCTGCGCGCCTCCATACTCGGCCGTGGGCCCGATGAGCCGCTGCGGCTGCCGACCGAGGACCGGCTCGCCGAGCACTACGGCGTCAGTGTCCTCACGATGCGGCAGGCGCTGAAGGAGCTGGAGTCGGAGGGCCTGATCAGCCGCCACCGGCGGCGCGGCACCTTCATCGAGCCGAGCGCGCGGCGCGGCACGCCGGTGCGGCTGCTGGGCTCGGTGGACGCCATCGTGGCCCAGCAGTCCGGCGAGCGGACCACGGTGCTGGAGCACGGCCCGGCGCCGGTCCCGGCGGAGCTGGCCGGGTACTTCCCCGGCCTGGAGGAGGCCGCCTCGTACCGTCGGCTGCGCCGGGACGATCGCTCCGACGAGCCCACCAACTGGGCCGAGAACCTGGTCCGCCCGGAGCTGGCCGCCCGTATCGACCTCGCCGATCTGGCGCGCTGGCCGATGACGAAGGTGCTGCGGGACGCGGTGGGGGTACGGATCAGCCGCATCACCGACACGGTGGAAGCGCGCCTGGCCGACCCGGAGACCGCCCGCCTGCTCCAGATCCCGCTGCTGAGCCCGATCCTCCACTACACGGGGGTGACGTACGACGACACGGGCCGGGTGGTCGACGTGGCCCGCATCCACTACCGGGGCGACCGCTTCTCGTTCTCGGTGACGGTGGACGCCGACTGACCACCCCGAGGACACAGCTACGATGCCCGGGCTGACCGACGTACGTGCCGGGTGAAAGGCGGCAGGGTGACGGCTACCCGAGACGCAGCGCTGCTGGCGGATCTCATGCCCTGGTCCGTGCGGCCGCCACGGTTCGGGCGGGGCTGGGTCGCGGGGCCGGACGCGGGGGCGCTGCGGGCGCGCTGGGCGCGGCTGGTGGGTGCGGGGGACGAGGCCGAGCGGGCGGCGCTGTTCCGGCCGAGCCGGGCCCGTACGCTGCACACCTCCGTACCGCAGCTGCCCGGCCAGGCCACCTCGACCGCCCGGCTGGCCCGCGAGGACGGCCCGTGTCCGGAGCCGGTGCGGATCGCGCACGGGCCGTTCGACCAGCAGTGGCTGATACCGGATCACCGTGTGATCGACGCCGCCCGCCCGGAGCTGTGGCGGGTCGCGGACGACCGGCAGATCCATGTGGTGGAGGCGGGCGGGCCCGGCCCCGACCCGGTGCTCACCTTCTCGGCGCTGCTGCCGGACGGCCACTCCCCGGCCGGGCGCCCCGGGCTGATCCGCCCGTTCTACCGCCGCCCCGGCGGGCGCGAGCCCAATCTCGCGCCGGGGCTCCTCGCCCACCTCGGCGCATCGCTCGGCCACCCCGTCACCGCCGAGGACTTCCTCGCCTGGGCCGCCGCCGCGCACCGGGGCGCGCCGTGCGCCGTACCGCTGACCGCCGATCCCGAGACCTGGGAGACGGGCGTGGAGCTGGGCCGCCGTGCGCTGTGGCTGCATACGCGCGGGGCGCACAGTGGTGAGCGCCCGCGCATGCCGGGTGGCCAGCGCCCGTATGTGCGCGCCCCGCTGCCCGAGCGGGGGCTGCCGGACACGATCGGTTACGACCCGGACGAGGCGGCCCTGCTGCTGGGCGAGGGGCGCATCTCCCCCGTACCCCGGGCGGCGTGGGAGGCCCATGCGGGCGGGGTGCGGGTGCTGGAGGCGTGGTTCGAGCGGCGTACGGCGCCTGCCGAGCCGGGCACGCTGGAGGCGGTCGGAGCACCGGCCGGATGGCCGCGGGCCTGGACGTCGGAGCTGCTGGAGCTGATCACCGTGCTGGCGCTGCTGGCCGAGCTGCGCCCGGCGCGGCAGGCGCTGGCGGACCGGGTGGCCGGAGGGCCGGTGGTCGGCCCGGAGGAGCTGCGCGCCGCCGGGGTGCTGCCGGTGCCCGCCGCGGCGCGGCGCCCGGCGTCGGTGCTGGATCACCAGGAGGAGGGGCCGGAAGGGCAGTTCGCGCTGCTGTGAGAAGCGCTGAGATCTACGGCGTGAGTTGCGGCGTGATCTACCGCGTGATCTGCGGCGGCGCTGTGGCGCGGTGTGTCCCGGTAGGACGGCGGCGCGCCGTGTCGCACACGGCGGCCGCGGGTGTCCTCACAGCGCGGACTCACCGGCGGGAGCGGGGCCGGTTCGTCCGGTGCCTGCCCGGGATGCGGGCGCGAGCGTGCGCGGGCGTGACGCGCCTGGCGGGGCGGTCCAGGCGCGGTGGGTCAGGCGTGGTTGCCGAACAGCGAGCGCCGCAGTCGGCGCAGCGGCGCGAACAGCGACACCCGGGCGCCCCGGCTGTTCTTCGCGCGTGCGTGATCGCGTGCGATCAGCTCCTGCATCAGCACGGTCGCGCTCTCGGCCTCCCGCTCGGGGACGGCCGGACCGCCCAGCACCGCGAGATGGCGGTCGAGGCGCGCGCTGGACGCACCGCTCCCGCAATGAATGGCAGGCACTCGAGGCCTGCTACGTACTGTTATCTGCTCCATGTCACTCCCCACCCGTACGAGGGCACCCGCCCCGGGCAGAGTAACCCTACCTCCCCGAACCGTCACCCGCGCATCCCAGGTCGCTGATTCACCACCACGTCAAGGGCGTTGACGCCCATACAGTGAAGATCGGCCCCGGTGGGAGCCCCTTTGCGATTCGTGACAAATTACAGAACGCGCCAAGCCATTCGGCCCTCCGCCCCGAATAGCCGCATGAAGGAACATCCGGCAAGGTGCGAAGGACCGACACGATGACCGCAATCACCAGGAGCCTGGCAGGGCTCGTCTGCTGCTCGCTGGCGGCGGGCGCGCTCACGGCCGCCGGCGTCGCGGCGCTGCAGCCGCAGACGGCCGAGGCTTCCAGCCACCGCGAGGCGCCACTGATCTCGGGGCAGCCGCAGTACGACGCGACGGACGTGTACGCGTTCCAGAGCCCCGACAAGTCGGACACGACCACCCTGGTCACGAACTTCCTGCCGTTCCAGGACCCGGCCGGCGGCCCGAACTTCTACAAGTTCGGCACGGACGCCCGGTACGACCTGCACGTCGACAACGACGGCGACGGTCAGGGCGATCTGCTCTTCCGGTGGACGTTCGAGGACCATGTGAAGAACGGGGACACGTTCCTCTACAACACCGGCCCGGTCGAATCGCTCGACGACCCGGACCTCAACTTCACCCAGAGCTACGACCTTGAGGTCTTCAAGCTCAAGAACCAGCGGGCCGTGGACCGGGCCAAGCTCGCCAACGACCTCCCGGTCGCCCCGTCGAACGTCGGCAAGGCGTCCATGCCCGACTACAAGAAGCTCCGCGACCAGGCGGTGCAGGAGATCGGCTACAGCGGCGGCTCGACCAGCTTCGCCGGTCAGGCCGACGACCCGTTCTTCGCCGATCTGCGGGTCTTCGACCTGCTCTACGGCGGCGACATGTCCGAGATCGGCAACGACACCCTCAAGGGGTACAACGTCCAGTCCCTGGCCCTCCAGGTGCCGACCAGCGCGCTGGTCGAGTCCAAGGAGCAGCCGGTGATCGGCGTGTGGTCCACGGTCCACCGCAAGACCGCGCGCGGTGACTGGGCCCAGGTCTCCCGGCTCGGCAACCCGCTGGTCAACGAGGTGGTCCTGCCGCGCAAGGACAAGGACAGGTTCAACGCCTCGGCCCCGTGGGACGACGGCCAGTTCCTGAAGTCCGTCACGGAGCCGGAGCTGCCCGAGCTGATCGAGCAGATCTACAAGATCGAGGCCCCCGACACCCCGCGTGACGACCTCGTTCAGGTCTTCCTGACCGGTGTGCCGAAGCTCAACCAGCCGCCGCACGTCCGCCCCTCCGAGATGCTGCGCCTGAACACCTCCATCGAGCCCGCCAAGAACCCCAAGCGGCTCGGTGTGCTCGACGGTGACAACGCCGGGTTCCCGAACGGGCGGCGTCCGCTCGATGACGTCCTGGACATCTCGCTGCAGGCCGTCGAGGGCGAACTCCTCGGCAAGAAGAACGACCTGGGCGACGCGGTCGACAAGAACGACCAGGAGTTCTACGGCGCCTTCCCGTTCCTCGCGCTGCCCAGCTCCGGTTCGGACGCCAAGGCCGTCTCCAAGAGCGCCGGTTCGTCCCTGCTGGAGGGTGGCAACGGCACCGGTGGCTCCTCGGAGGACACCATGCTGCTCGCCGGGTCCGCGGCGGGTGGCGGCGGCGCCGTCCTGCTGGTGGGCCTCGGGCTCCTCTGGCTGCGCAAGTCGCGGCGTCCGGCCACCGCCCGCGCGCGCAGGCACTGACCCGCGCCCGTCTCCTCTCGCACCACCCCGCGGGCGCGGTCCCGCCCCTCGTACCCCCCACGCTCCGAGCCGTGCGGGCCCGCGCCCCCCTTTCCACCGTTACGGCCGTTATGGCGAAAGGCAGCTGTCACCCATGGCTCTCCGGCCACCCCTCCCCCGCACGGTCCGCACGGCGGCCGTCGTCTGCACCCTCGCGGTGGGTCTGACCGCCGCCTCGTCCGTACTCAGCGGAACGCCCGCCGAGCGGCCCGCCGAACCGGTGACGCTGCGCGCCGCCGGGGCGCCTGCCTCGCTCCAGCAGGTCTCGGCCGACGGTCTCGCCGGGCGGATCAGCGCCCTGCAGAAGCATCTGCGCGCCCAGCCGAAGGACGCCTCGGGCTGGTCCGGGCTGGGGGCCGCCTACATCGAACAGGCCCGCAGCACCGGAGACCCCACCCGCTATCCGCAGGCGGAGAAGACCTTCGCCCGCTCGCTCGCCGTCCAGCCGCGCGACAACGACGAGGCGCTCGCCGGGCGAGCCTCCCTCGCCGCCGCGCGGCACGACTTCACGAGCGCGCTGCGGGACGCCGACAAGGCGCTGAAGGTGAACTCCTACAGCCAGTCGGCCATGGCCGTCCGCATCGACGCCCTGGTGGAGCTGGGCCGCTACAAGGACGCCCTCTCCGCCGCCGAGCACGCCGACACGGTGCGGCCCGGCATCCCCGTCTTCACCCGGCTCGCCTACGTCATGGAGCTGCGGGGCGACACGAAGGGGGCGCGCCGGGTCCTGGACAGCGCGCGGGAGTCCGCGACCTCGCCCAGCGACATCGCCTACGTCTCCACCTCCCTCGGCCAACTCGCCTTCGGTCAGGGCCGGTACGACACCGCGCGGCAGGCCTTCGGCACGGCCCTGCGCGCCGTACCCGGCTACCTCCCGGCCCTGGAGTACCGCGGCCGCACGGCGGTCGCCCAGGGGCGTACGGCGGCCGGTGTGCGCGACCTGGAAGCGGTCGTACGGCGCTCCCCGCTGCCCGCGCAACTGGCGGCGCTGGGCGAGGCGTACGAGGCGCGCGGCGACGCCAAGAAGGCCAAGCAGCAGTACGCGGTCGTCGACACCTGGATCACCCTGGCCCGCGCGAACGGCGTGGCCACCGACCTCGACAGCGCCCTCGTCGCGGCCGACCACGGCGACGTCAAGGAGGCCCTGAAGGCCGCCCGCGCCGAATGGGACCGCCGCGAGACCGTCCACACCGCCGACGCCCTGGCCTGGGCCCTCCACCGCAACGGCAAGGACCGCGAGGCCCTCACCGCCGCCAAGCGCGCCGCCGAACCGGGCTACCGCAACGCGGCGTTCCTCTACCACCGCGGCATGATCGAGAAGTCCCTGGGCGACGAGAAGTCCGCCCGCGACCATCTCTCGGCCGCCCTCGACCTCAACCCGGGCTTCTCCCCCACCGGCGCGCGCGACGCCAAGGAGACCCTGAAGCAACTGGGCGGTGCCCGATGACCTCTCCCCACCCCGCCCCTACCCGCCCCGAGGGCAAGCCCCCGGCCCCCCACGCGGGCTCCGCCCCCGAACCCCCACCGGCGCTCCGCCCCTGCCTCCCGGCCGGGAAGCCCGCCGACGCCCCGGCCAACCCCATCCCCGAGGCGAACCACCCGTCGAGGTCCGGGGAGCAGTCCCCGGCAGAACCCGCAACGCAGCACCGCGCGAGGCCCGGGGCGGACCGCCCCACAGGCCCCGAGGCAAAGCGCCCCGCGAAGCACGAGGCGAACCCCCCGGCAGCGCCCGGAGCGCAGCACCCAGCGGGGGCCGGAGCACAACCCCGAGCAGGGGCCAAGGCGCAGCGCGCGGCGGGGTCTGGGGCGCAACCCCGAGCAGGGGCCGAGGCGCAGCACACGACGGGAACTCCAGCAGAGCACACGGCGGAGGCCAAGGCGGAGCGCACGGCGCAGCCGGAGACGAACCACCCGGCACAGCCCGGGGCAGAACTCCCGGCGGAAGCCGAGGCGGAGCCCGCAGCGCAGCACACAGCGGGAGCCGGGGCCAAGCTCCCAGCACAGCCCGGGGCAGAACGCACCGCGCACCCCACACCGAACCACCCAGCCGCACCCGAGACGGAACTCCCGGCGGAAGCCAAGGCGCAGCGCGCGGCGGGAGCCGGGGTGAAGCTTCCGACGCAGCCTGGGGCAGCGCGCACCGCGCACCCCGCGCCGAGCCACCCGGCCGTGGCCGGGGCGGAGTCCCGGGTTCGGGGAGGGGCGGGGTGGGGGAACAAAACCACCCACCGGCCCGCAGCCACGCGGCAGCGCACCCGCTCCGGGCATCCTCGGGATGTGGCGGCGCGGCGGCGGTTGCGGCGGCGGGTGGTGGCTGCCGGGGTGCTGTTGGGGGCCGTGGCGGCGGTGATGCTGCCCGCCGGGACCGCTGAGGCCCACCCCCTCGGCAACTTCACCGTCAACCGCTACGACGGCATCGTCATCGCGCAGGACGCCGTCCGCGTCGACCACGTCGAGGACCTGGCCGAGATCCCGTCCGCGCAGGCGAAGGCCCAGATCGACCGGAACGGCGACGACACCCTCTCCCGGAGCGAGTTGAGCACCTGGGCCGAGACCCGTTGCGCGACCGCCGCGGACAAGGCGCGGCTGACCGTGGACGGCCGTAAGACCGCCGTACGCGTCAAAAGCAGCACGGCCCGCAACCGGCCCGGGCAGGCCGGGTTGCCGACCCTGCGCGTGGACTGCCGTCTGACCGCCGACCTGGCGCAGGCGCGCGAGGCGGCCATCACCTACCGCCCCCACGACGTCGGCGCCGGTCCCGGCTGGCGTGAGCTGACGGCCCAGGGCGACCGGATGACGCTCGCCGACTCGACCGTCCCCGCCCGCTCGGTCTCCCACCGGCTGGTCAGCTACCCCAAGGGCCAGCTGTCCTCGCCGCTCGACCAGCGCGCCGCCACCCTCCGGGTCGAGCCGGGCGGCCCCGCGCTCGCCGCCACCGCAGCGTCCGACCGGGACGACGCGGTCGGCTCGTCGGTGCTGCCGCGCGGCGCGGACCGCTGGACGCAGGCGCTCACCTCGATGGTGGCGCGGCACGACATCACCTTCGGCTTCGCGATGACCGCCTTCGGCATCGCGGTCCTTCTGGGCGCGATGCACGCGCTCGCCCCGGGCCACGGGAAGACGATGATGGCGGCGGCCGCCGCGGCGGGCGGGCGCAGCGCGATGCGCGATGTGCTGGCGCTGGGCGCGTCGGTGACGGTCACCCACACGATGGGGGTGTTCGCCCTGGGGCTGCTGGTCACGGCGGGTTCGGCGGCCGCGCCCTCGGTGATCTCCTGGCTGGGCATCGCGAGCGGCGCGCTGGTCGCGCTGACGGGCGCGGGGCTACTGCGCAAGGCCGTACGCAGGCATCGGCATGTGAAGGCCCATCAGCATCAGCACCACGCCCATGATCACGGTCACGATCATGGGCATGGGCATGGGCACAGCCACACGCACACGCACACCCACGACCACGGAGACGGCCACACCCACACCCACGAACTCCGCCCCACCCTCCGCGGCACCCTCCTGATGGGCTTCGCGGGCGGCATGGTCCCCAGCCCCTCCGCCGTCGTCGTGCTCGTCGGCGCCGCCGCGCTCGGCCAGGCCTGGTTCGGGGTCGTGCTGGTGATCGCGTACGGGCTCGGGCTGGCGCTGACCCTCACGGCGGCCGGGTTCACGGCGGTACGCGTGGGCCAGGAGGCCGCCGAGCGGCTCATGGCCCGCCGGGAGCGGGCGGGCCGGGGCCACAAGGTCCTGGGGGTGCTGCACCGCGCGTCGCCGTTCGGTACGGCCGCCGTCGTCCTCGTCCTCGGCTGCGGATTGGTGCTCAGGGGGGCGGCAACAACGCTCGGTTGAGGTAAATTCAGCCCGAATTGCTCGGTTGGGGGGAGGGCTCGGCCATGAGCGAAGAGGGTTTCGGCGGGCGGGGTGAGCGGCTGGCCGGGGGGCGTTACCGCCTCCTCGGCGAGCTGGGCCGCGGCGGCATGGGCGTGGTGTGGCGGGCGTACGACGAGGCGCTGGGCCGCGAAGTCGCCATCAAGGAGGTGCTGGCTCCGTCCGGGCTCGCCGCCCGCGAGGTCGACCGGCTCTTCGCCCGCCTTGAGCGGGAGGGCCGGGCGGCGGCACGGGTCTCGCACCGCAACGTGGTCACCGTGTACGACGTGGCGATGGAGGGCGGCCGCCCATGGATCGTCATGGAGCTGGTGCGCGGGCTGTCCTTCGCGGACGTACTGGAGGCGGAGGGTTCGGTACCGCCCGCGCGCGCCGCGTTCGTCGGCGCCGAGGTGCTGGCGGCGCTGCGGGCCGCGCACGCGGTGGGCGTCCTGCACCGGGACGTCAAGCCCGGCAACGTACTGCTCGCGAACGACGGCCATGTGGTGCTCTCCGACTTCGGGATCGCCATGGTGGAGGGCGACGCGACGGAGCTGACGCTGACCGGGGAACTGGTCGGCTCGCCGGAATTCCTCGCCCCGGAACGGGCGCTCGGCGCGCCGCCGGGCCCGGAGGCGGATCTGTGGTCGCTGGGCGTGACGCTGTACGCGGCGGTCGAGGGCTTCTCGCCGTTCCGGCAGGACACGCCGCTGTCGACGCTACGGGCCGTGGTGGACGCGCCGTTACCGCCGCCCCGCTGGGCCGGGCCGCTGAGGCCCGTACTGGAGGGGCTGCTCCACAAGGATCCACGGCGGCGGACGACGGCGGCGGAGGCGGAACGGCAGCTGCGGCTGGTGGCCGCGGGCGGCGCGCCCGGCGACGTACGGCCGGGATCGGGCACGACCGCCACGCCCCCTCCCCCGGTGGCGGCGGAGCCGTCGGCCACCCCATCCCCCGGGCCCGGCCCCGGACCCGCCGACGACCAGCCACCGCCGCCGCACCCCCGCCGCGCGGTGGCGGCGATCGCGGCCGGGGCGCTGCTGGGCGTCCTGGCGCTGAGCGGGTTGACGTGGGCGCTGCTGAACGACGACGGCCAGGACGACAAGAGCGGCGGTGGCAGCGGCGGCCGTACGACCGCCACCGGCACGCACCGTACGGAGGCCACGGATGCCACCAAGGGCAGCGGGGACGGCGAGGCCTCCCGCCCCGCGAGCACGACCACCAGCACCACCGCGCCCGACCTCACCGTCACCGTCGTCATCAAGGCAGAGCGCGCCGACTACCGGGGAGCGTGCCCGCCCCCGACCGGCGAGGCACCGGCCTTCTCCGCGACGCTCTCCGTGAACCGCGCCCCCGCGAGGGTCGAATACCGCTGGATCACCGGCAGCGGCAAGGTCGTGGACGGCGGCTGGAAGTGGGCGGACTTCGGCGACGGCACCACGTCCGAGACGGTGCGCCACACCGAGTTGTCCTATCAGCCGGGCGGCGCGCACAAGGACTGGATCGCCGTGGAGACCAGGGGCCAGAAGGGCGCCACATCCGCCACGTCCTCGCGCGTCGACTTCACCACGACGTGCGAGGAGGCCCCGACGGACGGGGCCTCCTCCTCTGCGTGGAAGCCTCGGGGAACGGAACCGATCAAGCAGCTGAGGTGAACACCGGGAGATAGCCACCGGACTGACCGGCGGCGGTCGGGTGGTAGGAATCCTCGATGGGGAAGGTGACGCTGTTCAGCCAGGCGCTGCCGGAGCAGATCTCATGGCCGGTGAAGGTCGGGGTGACGTCACCGAAGGCGAAACCGTGGTCGGCGGCGCGCTTGGCGGTGACGGAGTTGAGGAGGTCGGCCGCGT
The DNA here is from genome assembly GCF_053596435.1 of Streptomyces sp. NPDC001700. NCBI lineage: Bacteria > Bacillati > Actinomycetota > Actinomycetes > Kitasatosporales > Streptomycetaceae > Streptomyces > Streptomyces sp. NPDC001700. Next base: position 51,950 of record NZ_JBSFGE010000016.1, on the reverse strand, counting down.
TGTTGATGGCCGCGCGCGAGGCCTCGCTGAGGCCCAGCAGACAGGAGCCCTTCAGCTTGTAGAAGCGCGGGTAGCCCAGGACCACGACATGGGCGGACGGGGCCTTGGCGCTGATGGCGTCGTACACCTGGTCGAGCTTGCCGGGCAGGGTGTTCTCGGCGTACGTACGGGCGTTGGCGACGGCGGTGAGACAGCCGCTCTCGCCGGACAGCGCGCAGGTGGTCATCACGCTGGCGAAACCGGCGTCGTTGCCGCCGATGCTGATGCTGACGAGTCCGGTGCCGGAGTTGAGCGGGCCGAGCTGACCGCTGAGCACATCACCGGTCTTGGCGCCCGAGCAGGCGGTGAAGGCGAAGCTGGAGGGGGAGTGGGCGGCGGCCCAGAGCGCGGGGTACGCCTTGGTGCTGCGTTTGCAGGAACCGCTGGCGCTGTCGTAGCTGCCCGCGCCGACCCCGGATGAGTAGGAGTCACCGAGCGCCACATAGGCGGGCCCGGCGCTCTGCCCGGTGGCGTGGGCGGCACCGGCCCCGGTGAGGGCGAGGACGGCGCCGACGACGAACGCGCCTAAGGTCGCCGTGAGTCTGGACAGTTTCATTCGAATCTCCCTAGCAGGATCACTCCTGTGCCGATGTGAGGCGCAATCACCCCGAAGCGGGGCAATCACGTTCGAAACCGTCAATCACGCCACCGTGCATATATCGGCGGCATGACATGGCTATGTCATGCCGCCCAGAATCATGATCTATGCGTGTAGCTGTCCAAAATCTTTCGATCACTCAAAAGGGTGAATCCTGCACGCATCCTCCGGCGCGCGCCTGGCGCGCGGAGCGCGCAAAACCCTTGGTGGGCGCTCAACCACGCGCTCTCGCATGGTTCGTTCGCACACTTTTCCCGTCTTGACGGGCCTTGGCGCCCTGCGCGACATTGAAGCCCGGCATCCGGCGCTTCGGGGGGCAAAGTCGCCAATGCAGACCAACACTGACAACAGATCGGCACGCGCCGAACTAGTGCCGGTGGCCGCGGGGGCGGCCGTCGGCATCGCGGCCATCGGCGCCGCGCTCACGCTGGCGGACTTCGACTCGCCGCTGCGCGCGCCGTTCACTCTGTTCTTCCTTCTGGCGGCGCCCGCCGCGGCGCTCGGCAGCGCCCTGCGCGGGCTCGACGCAGCGGCCCGCGCGGTGCTGGGGGTGGCGGGCGCGCTCGCCCTCGATCTGCTGGTGGCGCAGACGATGCTCGCGCTGCACGTCTGGTCGGTGCGCGGCGGAGTGGCCGCCGTGGGGCTGCTGAGCCTGCTGATACTGACCCCGGCGCTCCTCACGCGCGCCCGGCGCTCCGGCGAAAAACGACCCCGGGCCCTCAAAGATGGCGGGGGCTGCTGACCCGTGGACATCCGTGTGTACCGGCCGGGCGAGCTGACCGCCGCGGACCGGGCGATCTGGACGGCCATGCAGACCCAGGCGCATCTGCAGGGCGCGCCGCAGCTGGCGAACCCCTTCCTGTCCCCCGAGTTCGCGCTCGCGCTCGGCCACTGCCGACGCGGGGTGCGGATCGCGGTCCTGCGTGAGGACGGCGAGCCGGTGGGCTTCTTCCCGTTCCAGCGGACCCGGTTCGGGGTGGGCCGGGCGATCGGCCTCGGCCTGTCGGACGCGCAGGGTCTTGTGCACCGCCCGGGGTTCCAGTGGGACGCGCGGGAGCTGCTGCGGGCCTGCGGGCTGGCGGTGTGGGAGTTCGACCACCTGGTGGAGGGCCAGAAGCCGTTCGAGATGGCGGCGCGGGGCGCGTACGGCTCCCCGGTGATCGACGTCGACCGGGGGTACGAGGCGTATCTCGCCCAACTGCGCTCCCGCTCGCCGAAGTTCATGCGCTCGACGCTGGCCAAGGAGCGCAAGCTGGGCCGGGATGTCGGCGAGGTGTCGTACGTCCATGACGAGCGCGACCCGGCCGTGCTGCGCACGCTGATGGGGTGGAAGTCCGCGCAGTACCGCAGGACCGGGCGGAGCGACCGCTTCGCCCATCCGTGGATCATCCGGCTGCTGCGGCAGCTGTTCCACACCCGGGGTGACTCCTTCGCGGGGATGCTGTCGGTGTTGTACGCGGGCGGGCGGCCGGTCGCCGCGCATTTCGGGCTGCGCTCGGATCGCGTCCTGGCGTGCTGGTTTCCCGCGTACGACCCGGACTTCGCCAAATTCTCGCCCGGTCTGGTGTTGCACCTGCGGATGGCGGAGGGAGCCGCCGCCCAGGGCGTGGACTATCTGGATCTCGGGCGCGGTGAGAAGCAGTACAAGGACTCCCTGAAGACACGCGATCTCAGCGTGTCGGAGGGGTGGGTGATGCGCCGCCACCCGGTGGCGCTGGGGCATCGGGCACGGCGTGCCCCGGTGCGGGCGCTGCGGAACACGGTGCTTTCCCGGCCGGAGCTTTTCGGTCCGGCCGACCGGCTACTGAAACGCATGGGGAGTGTGCGAGCGGCCGGGAAGAAAGGGAAAGAGAAATGACGGGCAACGTTTCTGAAAGAGGTGTCGCCACCGCCGTCTTGCCCTAGGGTCAAGAGGCTCCAGAGATGTAGCAGCAGCAATACCGTCGTTACTCAACCCGCATCGGACCATCATTCAACGCGGCTCAAGGGGAGGGCTCGAGCGCCGCGATGGATTCCGAGCGGGACGCGGTAGGGGGGTGCCGCGTCCGGTTTTTCCTGCCTGTTGTGAGGAGACGGCCGGGGCGCGGGCCGCGAGGCCAGTAACAGCCAGCTCATCTGCTCTGCACGGTGTGCCGATACGTCCATGTCGTCATGCGCGGATGAGGACCCCCCTTTCGAACCGGATACACCAAAGGACCGCCGTGGGGACGGTGGTCCACCGGACGAGAGGGAAACATCGTCATGAGTTCTTTTGTGCGACCGGCCACGACCGACATCGCACCGTCCGCCGGATCATCCCGATACCGGCCCATCACCTCGCATCTCGCGATCGCGCCGCCGGTGAGCGTCGTGATTCCGGCGATGAACGAGGCCGAGAATCTTCCGTACGTCTTCAAGACCCTTCCGGACTGGATTCATGAAGTCGTCCTGGTGGACGGCAATTCCACGGATGACACGGTCCGGGTGGCCCGTGAACTGTGGCCGGACGTGAAGGTGGTCCCGCAGCGCGGCAAGGGCAAGGGGAACGCGCTGATCACCGGATTCGCCGCCTGCACCGGGGAAATCGTGGTCATGGTGGACGCGGACGGCTCCGCCGACGGGTCCGAGATCGTCAGCTATGTGTCCGCGCTGGTGTCGGGCGCCGACTTCGCCAAGGGGTCGCGCTTCGCCAACGGCGGCGGCACGGACGACATGACGCCGATCCGCAAGCTCGGCAACCGCGCGCTCACCACGATCGTCAACCGCAAGTTCGGCGCCCGCTACACCGACCTGTGCTACGGCTACAACGCCTTCTGGCGCCGCTGCCTGGACGAGATCGCGCTGGACTGCGCCGGGTTCGAGGTGGAGACGCTGATGAACATCCGGGTGGTCAAGGCCGGGCTGCGGGTCCAGGAGATCCCCAGCCATGAGTACGAGCGCATCCACGGCGCCAGCAATCTGCGGGCCGTCCGCGACGGGCTGCGGGTGCTCAAGGTGATCCTGCGCGAGCGCGGCGTCCGGCGGCCCGGCCGCCCGGCCGTGGCGCCCCCGGCGGTCCGCGGGGAGGTGTCTTGACGCTCGCCCGACCGCGACCAGCGATCTCGGTGGTGATCTGCGTCTACACCGAGGACCGCTGGGACGACATCCTCGCCGCGGTGGCCTCGGTGCGCGACCAGTCGCGGCCCGCCGAGGAGACGCTGCTCGTGGTGGACCACAACCCGGCGCTGCTGCGGCGGCTCCGGGACCACTACCGGCAGGAGGAGGTGCGGGTGCTCGCCAACGCGGGCCCCCGCGGCCTGTCCGCGGGCCGTAACACCGGCATCGCCGCGTCCACCGGCGAGGTGATCGCGTTCCTCGACGACGACGCGGTCGCCGAGCGGGACTGGCTGCGCCACTTCGCCGCCGGGTACGCCGATCCGCGCGTGCTGGCGGTCGGCGGGCGCACCGAACCGGTGTGGGCGTCCCGGCGCCGCCCGGCCTGGTTCCCGGAGGAGTTCGACTGGGTCGTGGGGTGTACGTACCGGGGGCTGCCGCCCGGCCGGGTCCGGGTGCGCAACGTACTCGGCGGGAACGCCTCGTTCCGCAGGGAGGCGTTCGACGCGGTCGGCGGCTTCGCGAGCGGCATCGGGCGGGACGGCGACAAGCGGCCGCTGGGCTGCGAGGAGACCGAGCTGTGCATCCGGCTGACCCGCGCCCGGCCGGACGCGGTGCTGCTGATCGACGACCGCGCGGTGATCCACCACAAGGTGCCCGCCGCGCGGGAGCGGTTCGGCTACTTCCGCAGCCGGGCGTATGCCGAGGGGCTGTCGAAGGCCCTGGTCGCCCGCAGCGTGGGGGCCCAGGCCGGGCTGGCGACCGAGCGCCGCTACACCACTCGGGTGCTGCCCGCGGGTGTCGCCCGGGGGGTGCGGGACGCGCTGCTCGGCCGGGCGGGCGGGGCCGGTCGCGCGGGCGCGATCGTGGCCGGTGTGGCGGCCGCGGCGGGCGGCTATCTGATCGGCACCGCCCGGGCCCGCCGGGCGGGCGGCGCCCGCTTCACGATCGCGGCGGTACCGGGCCCCTCGGCGTCCGACGCTGAGCCATCCGGCGCTTCGGGGCCCGGCGCCCGTACCGACAAGGGACCGACCGAGTCGAGACGCGAGGGGGCGGCATGACCGTCCCCGTGACGACACGACCGGTGCCGATACTGATGTACCACGCCGTGGCCCACTCCCCCGCGCGGGCGACGCACGCGCTGTCGGTCTCACCGGAGGCGTTCGCCGAGCAGATGGAGCTGCTCGGCGCGTCCGGCTTCACCCCGGTGACCAGCGAACGGCTCGCCCAGGCCTGGCGCGGGGGCCCGGAGCTGCCGCCGGACCCCGTGCTGATCACCTTCGACGACGGCTACGAGGGCGTGCACCGGCACGCCCTCCCCGTCCTCGACCGGCACGGCTTCGCGGCCACCCTGTTCGCCTCGACGGGGTGGCTGCGCGGCCGGTACGAGACCGACGGCGCGCTCGACCTGATGCTCGACTGGGGGCAGGTGCGCGAACTCGCCGCGTCCGGGGTGGAGATCGGCGGGCACAGCCACACCCATCCGCAGCTCGATCAGCTCGCGGACGAGCGGCTCCGCTTCGAGGTGGTGCGCTGCCGGGACATCATCGCGGCCGAGCTGGGCCGTCCGCCGGTGTCGTTCGCGTACCCCTACGGCTACTCCGACCGCCGGGTCCGGCAGGTGGTGCGGGAGGCCGGGTTCGGGGTGTCGCTCGCGGTGGGCAACGCGCTGGCGGACCGCCGCCAGGGACCATATGCGCTGCGGCGGGTGACGGTCGCCCGCACCACCCGTATCGAGGAGTTCGAGCGGCTGGTCCACGGCCGGGCCGTGGGCCGTGCCTTCGCCCGGGACCGGGCGCTCACCAAGGGCTATGCCCTCGTCCGCAGATCACGCCAGCTTTTAGGGAAGGTGCGCTGAGCCCGTGTCCGACACGACCACCCGGACCGAGGCCGCAGGGGCCGCAGGGGCCGCAGAGGCCACCGGGGCCACCGAGCAGCCGCCGACGACCGGCTCCGGCGGCGGCAGCCAGCTGTTCCGCAACGCCTATGCGCTGATGCTCAACACGGGCATCTCGGCCGTCCTCGGCCTCGGCTTCTGGCTGGTCGCGGCCCGCTACTACGCGGACGACGCGGTCGGCCAGGGCTCGGCGGCCATCGCCGCGATGAAGCTCCTCGCGGGGCTCACCGCGGTGACGCTGACCGGCGCCCTGGCCCGGTTCATCCCGGTCGCCGGTCGGACGACGGGGCGGCTGGTGGGCGTCACGTACGCGGGCAGTTCTGTGGTCGTAGCGTGCGCCGCCGTGGTCTTCCTGCTCACGCTGGACCTCTGGGGCCCCTCGTACCGCTTCCTGCAGGGCCCGGTGCACGGCGTCGGCTTCGTCGTGGCGGTCGTCGGCTGGTCGCTGCTGACCCTGCAGGACGGGGTGCTCACCGGGCTGCGCAGCGCGCTCTGGGTGCCGGTGGGCAATACGGTGTTCCTGGCGGCGAAGCTCCTGCTGCTCTTCGCGCTCGCGTCCACGATCCCGACCGCCGGGGTGTTCGTCTCGTGGGTGATCTCCATCGCGCTGTCCGTTCTGCCGCTGGGCTGGCTGGTCTTCCGGCGGCTGGTGCCACGGCACGCGAAGACGACGAAGGACCGGGCGCGGCCCGCGTCGTACCGGGAGATGGGCCGCTTCCTCGCCGGGGACTACACGGGGTCGCTGTTCTCGCTGGCCGTGGTGTACGCGGTGCCGGTCATCGTCGCCTCGCAGGTCAGCTCGGCCGACAACGCGTACTTCTACATCGCCACCACCATCGGCGGCACGGTCAATCTGCTCGCCATCAACATGGGCGCGTCGCTGACCGTCGAGGGCGCGCACGACCCGGCCCGGCTCGCCGAGAACTGCCGGGCGGCGCTGCGCCGGATGGCGCGCATCATGGTGCCGGTCTGCCTCGGGCTGTTCGTCTTCGCGCCGAGGATCCTGGGCGTGTTCGGGGCGGGCTACGCGGACGCGGCGGCGCCGCTGCTGCGCTGGTTCGCGGTGGGCGCGGCGCTGCGGGTCGTCATCGAGGTGTACTTCGCGGTGCTGCGGGCGCAGAGCCGCACCTCGGGGCTGGCGTATCTCCAGGGGCTGTTGTGTGTGCTGGTGCTGGGGCTGACGTTGCTGCTGCTGCCGCGGATGGGGCTGGTGGGGGCGGGGATCGCGGAGATCTCCAGCCTTGCGGTGATCGCCTCGATCGCGTCGGTGAAGCTGTACCGGGTGGTCAAGGCCCAGCCCGCGGCCCCGGCTCCGGCCCCCGCTCCGGCCCGGATTCCGCCGCCGCCCGGCCCGACCCCGGTGTGGGAGCGCGGCACCGCGCCCGACGGCGATCTGGCGGATCTGGCGGTGGACGGCGACCGTCGCGCCAGGCGGCCTCGTGGCACCCACGATCCCCGCTACGGCACCCGCTGGGCGCTGCGCGCGGCGCTGGACGCGGACACGCTGGTGCTGGGCGTCCGGATGGACTTCGACCACCCGGAGCGCCGCCCCGACGCGCGGTACGGCCCGCAGCCCGAAGCGCCACCTACAACGCCCCCGCCAACGCCCCCGCCAACCGAGAAGCCCGTGCCTTCCATGCCCGTGCCTTCCATGCCCATGCCTGACACCACCACCGCAGCGCCGCCGCCGCGCGATACGCGCACGTCCCGGCCGCAGGCCGTGACGGCCGTCCTCTGGGCGGCCCTGGCCGCCGGGCTCGTCCTCTACTGGCTGCCGCTGTTCGGTCTGGACGACGCCGACCTGGACCGGATGGGCGGGCTCGGGCTTGTCTCGGTGCTGCCGGTGCCGACGCTGGTGGGGGCCGCGCTGCTCGTGGCCGTGTTCGCCGGTGCGCTCGGGCTCGGCCGACAGCGCCGTGCGCTCCTCGCGGTCACCCTGCTGGCCACCGTCGTCTCGCTGCACGCCGTGCCCGGCGTGCTGGAGACCCATCCGAGGTTCCCGACCGCCTGGCAGCATCTGGGGTTCCTGGACTACATCGGCCGGACCGGCGACGCCGTGCCCGACCTCGACGCGCGCTGGAGCTGGCCGGGCTTCTTCGCCGGGGCCGCGTTCCTCGCCGAGGCGTGCGGCGTACGGGACTTCTCCGCGCTGCTGCGCTGGTGGCCGACGGTCATCCAGCTGCTCTACCTCGCCCCCCTGATGGTGCTGATGCGCGCGGTGCGGGCGAGCTGGCGGGCCAAGTGGACGGCGGTGTGGCTGTTCGGCTTGAGCGGCTGGGTGGGGCAGGACTACTTCTCGCCGCAGGGGTTCACGTACCTCTTCTATCTGGTGTTCGTCGCCGTGCTGCTGGTGTGGTTCCGCGAGCCCCGGGTGCTGGGGGCTAAGCGCAGGCCCGGTGAGGCGGAGGTGGCGGAAGCGACGCGCGGGCAGCGCGCGGCGCTGCTCGGGCTGCTGATCACGTTCTTCGCGGCGTCGGTTGCGGCGCATCAGCTGACCCCGTTCGTGATGCTCGGGGTGGTGACCGCGCTGGTCCTGGTGCGGCGTTCCGATCTGTACGGGCTGCCGCTGCTGTGCGGGGTGATGGTGGTCGTCTGGATCGGCTTCCTGGCGGAGCCGTACTGGTCGGGCCACTGGGACGAGCTGTTCGGCGGGGTCGGCGGGGTGGGCGGCAATGTGTCGTCGTCCGTCTCCGGCCGGATCGAGGGCGGCAGCAGTGTGCACAAGCTGGTGCTGTACGTACGGGTGGCGCTGGCGGGCGGGGTGCTGGCGTTCGCCTGCTGGGGAGTGTTGCGGCGGCGTGCGGCGGGCTTCACCGAGCGGGCGCTGCTGGTGCTGACCTTCGTGCCGTTCCTGGGCTTCGGCATGCAGTCCTACGGCGGTGAGATGGCGCTGCGCGTCTTCATGTTCGCGCTGCCGGGTGCCTGTGTGCTCGGTGCGCTGGCGATCTTCCCTCGGGTGCGGCCGGACCGCCGTGGCCTGGCGCCGCTCGCGGCCCTGGTGGCGGGGCTGACGCTGATGTCCGGCTTCCTGGTCGCCCGCTGGGGCAACGAGGCGTTCGAGCGGGTGCGGCCCGGCGAGGTCGCGGCCATGGAGTACCTCTACGCGCACGACAAGCCGACCGCGCGGGTGCTGTGGATGAGCGACGACCCCGTCAACAGCGTCACCCCCGCGATGCCGTGGGGCGCGCGGGACATGGAGCGGGTCGCGTACGAACCCACGCTCGCGCCGCGTGACCCGGTGCTGGTGGGCGGGCTGGTGACGGCGCTGCGGGACGCCGGGCCGCGTTCGTATCTGATGGTGGGCCGCGGCCAGTCCATCTCGCTGCAGATGGACTCCGGTTACGGGGCGCGCTGGCAGGAGCGGCTGCTGCGCTCCCTGGACCACCGCCCGGAGCTGCGCCGGGTGCTGTCGAACGAGGACGCGTCGCTGTACGAGCTGGCGTCGCCGCCGCGCGGTGCGGTGCCGGAGCCGACGCCGGGCCCGGCCGGGCCGCAGATCACCTGGACGCCGTGGTCGGTGACCGGCGCGCTGGCGGCGGTGGTGCTGATGGTGCTGCTCGCGGCGCGCGAGGTGGTGCGGGTGGCGGTGCGGCCGAGCGTGCGGCGGCTGCGCCTGCTGCAGGCGTCGTACTGGTTCGCGGCTCCCCTGCTGGTGGTGGTGCTGGCGTCGCTGGCGCAGCGGTTCCTGACGATGGTGTGAGACGCCCGTCACCGCTTGAACCAGCGCACCTCGTACGCGTCCAGGTCGAACGACCGGCCGTCGACCTTCGCCTTGATCGACCGGTCCAGGGTGTTGACCACCAGCGTCGCGTCGTCGTCGGCGAGGACCTGGACGTTGGGCCGGTCGTCGGCGGCGATGTCCACCGAGCGGAAGCGGGTGCCCGGCGGGAACTCGCGGCCGAAGCGGCTCAGCAGCTCCATCATGGGCAGCGCGGCGCCGCCGTCGTCCAGTTCGGTGGGGCGCCACAGACAGCCGGGGCAGGAGGCACCGGTCGTCTCCGGGTTCCAGTAGAAGGCGGTGGCGGCGCCGCCACGGGCCAGCCGGGTCAGCGCGGTGGCCTGGACGGCGACGCGGTGCGCCTCGCTCCAGCTGCCGCCGGTGCTCTCCCCGCTGGTGTCGGCGGCCGGTTCCACATACCACTCGGCCCACCACACCGGCAGCTTGGTGAGCCCGTCGAGCCAGCGGGTGACGTCCTCGAACTTCTCGGTGGCACGGAACGCGTCCGGGATCAGCCGGTCGCCCTCGCGGGTGTAGCTGGAGCCGTCGACCACGACGAAGTCGGCGCCCGTCTTGTGCTCGTTCCAGTACGTGATGGCGTCGGCGGAGCGCCGGTCGAGGGAGCCCCACGGGCCGCTCACCGTGTCGTCGCCGCCCGCCGCGCCCGGCGGGTCGCTGTCGGCGACCACATAGGGCCCGCCGACCAGGTTCTTCGGGTTCCGCTTCTTCAGCTCTTCGTAGACGAGGTTGTAGAGCTTGGTGTAGCCCTCGTAGTTCCAGCGGTTCTTGGACTCGTCGAAGAAGCCCTTGAACTCGTTCCAGACGATGAAGTGGCGCACCTCGGGGTAGCGGTCGGCGACCTTCCCGGCGAGCTTCGCGAAGTCCTTGTAGTGGTCGGGGGTCGGCGCGGTCTCCAGGGCGTCCTGCGACCAGTCGGTGTCCCCCGGGTCGCCGCCCTTCATCCAGTCGGGCGCACAGCACAGCGTGAGGACGGGCTCGGTGCCGGTCTCGCGCATCAGGGCGACGCGCCGGTCCAGGTCCGCGAAGTCGTAGCGGCCCGGGGACGGCTCGGGGTTGCCCGCGCCCCACCCCATGATGTGCTGGTTCTGCGGCATCGGGTGGTCGGACAGCAGCGACTCGGCGGTCTTCCTGGCGCTGTCGGTGCCACGGTCGGCGCTGTACTGGGTGTGGGTGAAGCCCCAGCCGAGACCGGCCGACGCCGCTCGCTCCCGGGCCGAGGCCGATGCCCCCGGCCGCCCCGCGCTGTCACCCGGCCAGACCGTGCAGGTGGTCAGCAGCAGGGCCAGCGTGCCCATGCCGATGGCGAGCAGCGTGGTGATCCGCCACCGCCGCGCTCCTGGTAACCCCGCCCGCGATCCCACCGGCATTCCCACCCTGGATCCCACCCGCGCCCCGCCCCGTTTCCGTCCTTGACGTCACACAAAGGGTAAGAGTATCCCTGAACGCCCCCATTCCGGTGGGCTTCTTCGGAACAGCTCGGTAAACGGCCGTAAACCCCGGTGCGCCGACGCCCCTCGTGCTGGATCATGGGGCCGGGTGCGCCGATCGCCGCACCGGACCGCTTTCTCAGGAGGCAGACCCTGCCCGCTACACCCGCCGAACAGTCCCTTCCGATCCGGCTGAACGTCGATGACAGCGATTCGCCGTCGGATGTCGTCGACGCGCTCTTCCTCGGCCGGTTCGCGACCGGAGAGCAGCCGTATGCCCGCAGCCACTCCGTCGACCGGGTGAAGTCGGGCGCCACGCTGCTGCCGCCCGCCGCGACCGTGCTGCGCGCGGCCCGCGACGACGACCGCAGCGCCACGCTCGCCGAGGGCGACGGCTGGACCCTCCTGGTGTCCCGGTGGAACCGGGGCGCGGACGTGACCGTGACCGCGATCGAGGACGACCTCGCCGAAAGGGTGCTGCGGCAGGCGGTCGACGGTGCGGAGGACGAGCCCGACCCCCAGCCGGAGAACGTGTCCATGGGCTTCTGGTACGTCTCGCCGCGCCGCGGCCCGCACCGCACCACCCGCCAGATCGCGGCCGGGACCTGGGAGGAGATCCGCGACAACTACACCGCGCCGGTCGCCGAGGCCATGGACGGGCTGATGAAGGTCACCCCGGACGACATCGCGGGCCGCCTCCTGCTGCTGCACGGCCCGCCCGGCACCGGCAAGACCTCCGCGCTGCGCACCCTCGCCCGCTCCTGGCGCGACTGGTGCCAGGTGGACTGCGTCCTGGACCCGGAGCGGCTGTTCACCGACGTCGGCTATCTGATGGACATCGCCATCGGCGAGGACGACGGCTCCGCCAAGGGCCGCTGGCGGCTGCTGCTCCTGGAGGACTGCGACGAGCTGATCCGCGGCGAGGCCAAGCACACGGCGGGCCAGGCGCTGTCCCGGCTGCTCAACCTGACGGACGGTCTGCTGGGCCAGGGGCGCAACGTCCTGGTCGGGGTGACCACCAACGAGGACCTGGAGCGGCTGCACCCGGCGGTGGTCCGCCCCGGCCGCTGTCTCGCCCGTATCGAGGTCGGCAAGCTGAACCGCGCGGAGGCGGCCAACTGGCTCGGTACGGAGGAGGGCCTCGGCCGGGACGGCGCGACGCTCGCGGAGCTGTTCGCCCTGCGCCGTGGCACCCGCCCCGCCTCGGTGCCCATCCAGCCGGGCGAGACGGACGCGGGCCTGTACCTCTGACACGCCCTCGCTAGCCGTACAGCTCCCGCAGCCGCACCGACAGACAGGTGACGCAGCCCTCCATCTTCTCGAACTCGCCGATGTCCACCAGCACCGGCTCATATCCGAGGTCGGCGAAGAGCGCCGCGCTGCGCGGCGCGCTCGCCGCCATCAGCAGCCTGCCGCCGCCCAGCAGTACCACATGGGCCCCGGACTCCTCGGGCACCGGCAGAAAGCGCGGGAAGACGGCCGGGTCGTCGACCAGCGGCGGGTATCCGATCACGGTCCCGTCCGGCAGCGCCGTGACCGCCGACTTCAGGTGCAGCACCGTGCTGACCGGCACGGCCACCACCCGCGCGCCCAGCGGCTCGAAGGCGGCCCGCAGCTGCCGCACGCCCTCGCCGTTCGTCCGGCCGCCGCGCCCCACGTACACCGTGTCGCCGATCTTCAGCACATCGCCGCCGTCCAGCGTCCCCGGCTCCCGCACCCGGTTGATGGAACAGCCGAGCGCCGTCACGGCCGCCTCGGCGGCCTCGGTCTCGGGGCGGCGGGACGCGGCGCCGGGGCGCGCGATCAGCGCGACATTCCGGTAGACGACCATCGTGTCCTCGACGAAGACCCCGTCCGGGCACGCGTCGACCGGATCCGCCTCCACCGTCTCCCAGCCGTGGGTCCGCAGGGCGGTGACGTACGCCTCCCACTGCCGCAGCGCGAGCGCGGCGTCGACCGGCTTGCGGTCGATGTGCGTGACGAGCCCGTCGGCCAGCCGTGGGCTCGGCCGTCGCACCAGGGCGATACGGCTGCTCACAGCGCCTCCCCGTCATACGCCGCACGCAGCGCGTCCTCGATGGCGGCGAGCGCCGCCGCGCGGTCCAGCCCGAGCCGCCGCGCCCGCTGGGCGTACGTCTGCGCCGCCTCGGCGGCCTGCCGCCCGGCCGCGTCCCCGGCCGCCGCGACGAACGTGCCGTGGCGGCCACGCGTCTCGACCACCCCGTCCGCCTCCAGCGCCCGGTACGCCTTGGCGACGGTGTTCGCCGCCAGCCCCAGCTCCTCGGCGAAGCCGCGCACGGTGGGCAGCTTGTACCCCACGGGCACCTGGCCGGAGCGCGCCTGCTCGGCGATCTGCGCGCGGATCTGTTCGAAGGGCGCGGTCGCCACATCGGGGTCGACGGTGATCTGCAAGGCCACGTGGGGCTCCAGGGGGTACGGGCACGGTTTGTCGCACCCATTGTGTGCCGCTCCGGGCCCGGCCGGAAATCACCGCCGGAAATTCGGAGGCGGGCCGAGTGCACCAAGCCGTAATCTGCGCGTCCATGACCATGACCGTGCGCGATTTCCGGGCCGCCGACGCGGCCGCCGTCGTGGAGGCGCGTCGCTCCGCCTACCCGCATCTGGTCACCACGGACCGGACCGTGGCCTGGGAGGTGGCGAGCGCGCCGGAGGCCCGCCGCCACCGGCTGCTGGTCGCGGAGGCGGACGGCCGGGTGGTGGGCGCGTGCGAAGTGGGCCTCTTCCCGGGCGAGGACGGCGACGGTCCTGGCGTGGCCTGCGCCAACACCTCGGTACGCGCCGACGCGCGGGGCCGGGGCGCCGGTTCGGCGCTGGTGACCGCGGCGGAGGAGTACGCGGCGGGGCTGGGCGCCGCCAAGGTGTTCGCGTGGACCATGGACGAGCCCGCCTGCGTCGCCTTCGCCGAGCACCGCGGCTACCGGCGCAGCCGGTCGTGCCGCATCCTGCGGCTGGACCTCGCGACCGCGGCCCTGCCGCCGCTGGACGCGGACGCCCTGCCGGACGGCGTGGCGCTGCGGTCCGCGGCGGACCTCGCCGGTGATCCGCGCCCGCTGTATGAGACGGACGTCGACGTGATGGAGGACGAGCCGGGCGATGTGGTGGAGGGCGGCATGCCCTACGCCGAGTGGCTGGCCCGGACCTGGGACCATCCCTCGCTGGACCACGAACTGACCTCGCTGGCCGTCGTGGACGGCCAGGTCGCGGCGTTCAGCCTCGCCCATACGGACGGCCGGGGGCGCTACTGGTCGGGCATGACCGGCACGCTGCGCGCCTACCGGGGCCGGGGCCTGGCCAAGCTGGCCAAGACCGATTCGCTGCACCGGGCGCGCGCGGCGGGATGCGCCGAGGCATTCACGGGCAACGACAGCGAGAACGGCCCGATGCTGGCGATCAACGCGGGGCTGGGCTACGGCTTGGCCTCCGTGGAGTGGCGTTACGTGCGCGAGCTGCGCCACTGACGCGGGTCAGCCGTCACCCCGACGCCTCCAGCGCCACCAGGCGGTCCGGGCCGTCCGGGGTGAACGCGATGTCGTCCCCCGGCTCGTGCCAGTGCGTGGCGAAGCGCTCCCCGGCGCGGTATGCCTCCACGCCCGCCCTGCAGTACGCCACCATGTCGTCCGGCAGGGCGTCCAGGGCGAACCAGCCGATCTCCGAGCACTTGTCCGGCTCGCGGTTCACCGGCTGCGGGGCGCCGTCCGGCAGCCGCGCCTCGAAGAACCAGCCCGTACGGGCCGAGCCCGTGGGTGACTTGTGCTGCATGACGAGCGCCACCCGCACCTCGTCCGGGGCGAGCCGGATGCCGATCTCCTCCGCCGTCTCACGGAGCATCGCGGTCCGTACGTCCTCGCCGTCCTCCACGTGGCCGGACGGGGCGTGCAGCAGGCCGTCCGCGTAGCCCGTGCCCGCGCGGCGGGCGAGCAGGATCTCTGCGCCGCGCCGCAGCAGGAGATGGACGTCGACGATCTCGGCGTGGCGGCGGGGCGGGGCGAGGGTCGCGCGCAGTACGTAGCGCTCGTCGCGCACCGGACGCCCCCAGAGCGCCGCGTCCGCCGCCAGCTGTTCGACATACGTACGGGACGCCAGCGGCTCGACCATGCTCAGCAGGTCGCCCGCCGCCAGCCCGACCGGATCCGACTCGCCCCAGCGCCCCTCGATCAGCACCAGCGTCCCGCCCGGGCGCAACAGCCGCGCCCAGCGCCGCAACACCGCCTCCTGGCCGGGCAGCAGCCACAGCAGATGGCGAGCTAGGACGACGTCGAAGCAGCCCTCCCCCACCGGCGGCGCCGCCGCGTCCCCGACGAGCACGGTGGCGTCCGTACCGGCGAGCTTGGCGCGGGCGTGCTCGACCATGCGCGGCGAGCGGTCGACGCCCGTCACCCGGTGGCCCTGCTCGGCCGCGAGGCGGGCCAGGCTGCCCGTGCCGCAGCCGAGGTCGAGCACATCGCAGGGCCGCCCGGGCAGCCAGTCCCGCAGCCGCCCGGCCCATGCCTCCCGCACGGCCGGATCGCGCAGCCCGTGGTCGGGCTCGTCGTCGAACCCGGCCGCGGCGGCGTCCCAGTAGTCGGCATCCCGGACGGAGGCGGTTCCGTGACCGGCGGTTCCGTGACCGGCGGTTGCTCCCTCAGCGCACATGACGCGAATCGTCGCATCCGCCACTGACAACGCCCGCTCCCGTCCGACCCGGTTATCCACAGGCGCTGACAACGCCGGGTTCCCGGACGACCATGGGCGCATGGCCTCACCACCGCACGCCGCCCTCGCCTCCTCCTTCAACGCCGTCGCCGCGCAGTACGCGGCCGCCCGGCCCGGGTATCCTGCCCCGCTGTTCGAGGCGGTGGAGGAGGTCACGGGCCGCCCGCTGGCCGGGGCGGAGGTGCTGGACGTGGGCGCGGGCACGGGCATCGCCTCGCGGCTGCTGGCCGAGCGCGGCGCGCGCGTCACCGCCGTGGAGCCGGGCGCGGGCATGGCGGCGCAGCTGCGCGCCTCCGTGCCGGACGTCCGGCTCGTCCGGGGCGACGCCGACGCCCTGCCCTTCCGCGACAGGGCCGCCGACCTCATCACGTACGCCCAGTCCTGGCACTGGACCGATCCCCGGCGCTCCGTCCCCGAGGCGTTGCGGGTGCTGCGCCCCGGCGGGGCGCTCGCGATGTGGTGGAACCAGCCGGATCTCGACGTCCCCTGGATGGCGCGGCAGGACGAGCGGCTCGCCGCCCGCTGCCCGGCCTATCGGCCTCCCGGCTTCCCGAGCACGGTGGCCGGGCGGCTCGCGCCGTTCGGGGTGCGGACGACGGGCCGCAGGGTGCGCTGGTCGCGCGCCATCACCGTCGAGGACCAGCTGCGCTCCCTCGGCAGCCACTCCTATCTGGCGGTGATGGACGCCGGGGAGGCCGAGGCGGTGCTGGACGCGGAGCGGGCGGAGCTGCTGGCGCTGTTCCCGGACGGGGTGCTCAACGAGCCGTATGTCGTGGATCTCGTCGTGGGGTGGGGCGCGGCGTAACGGAGCCTGATCGTCGGCCCGGCGGTGTCTTGACGGCGGAAATGTTAGCGGTAACACTCGCCTGGTGGACAACGTCGACAACGTGGACCAGCACGTAGGCCAGAGTCCGGATCCCTCCCCACCCGACGCCGCGTCACCGCTGTTCAGCCGCGCCGCGGTGGTCGCGTCCTGCGTCGGCTTCATCCTCATCGGCGCGCTGCAGGCCCTGTACGGCCCGGCGATCCCCGCCTTCCGCGACGCGCACGGGCTGTCGCCCTCGGCCGCCGGGCTGGGCCTGAGCGCGCACTTCGTCGGCGGTGTCGCGGGCGTCCTCGGCTTCGACCGGCTCTTCGGCCGGGTCGGCAACCGTACGGTGCTCGGCGGCTCGTATCTGCTCATGGCGGGCGGCGCGGCCGGGTTCGCGCTCGCCCCCAACTGGCCGCTCGCCCTCGTCATGGCGCTGATCGCGGGGCTCGGCTTCGGCGGTATCGACTACGGGCTCAACCAGCTGTTCGCGGTCGGCTTCGGGCGGCGCAGCGCCGCCATGCTCAACGTCCTCAACGCCCATTTCGGCATCGGCGCGATCCTCGGCCCGGCCCTCATCGGCCTGGTCGGGGCGGAGCACTACCCCGCGGTGTTCCTGGGTTTCGCCGTGCTCACGCTGCCGCTGGTGCTGTGTCTGACCGGGGTGCGGAACGAGGCCCCGGCACATGACCACGCCAAGCCGCAGAGCAACGACAAGGGGGCCCGTAACCGCAGCCTGGCCACCGTCCTCGGCGCGTTCGTGCTGCTCTACGTCCTCCACGTGGGCGTCGAGGCCGGGGTCGGGGGCTGGGAGCCCACCCATCTGGAGACCGTCGGGTACGGCGCGACCGCCGCCGCCTCCGCGACCTCCGTGTACTGGCTGATGATGACCGTCGGCCGCTTCCTGGCCGTTCCGCTCGCGCTGCGCTGGTCCGCCCCGGCGATCATCGCGGTCAGCTGTGCGGGCATGACCGTCTGCCTGCTGCTCGCCACGATCCCGGCCGTGGCCCCGTACGCGTACGCGGGCGTCGGCCTGTTCATCGCGCCGATCTTCCCGACCGGTCTGCCCTGGCTGGGTCAGGCCGCGCCACGGGCCCGCCGGGCCGGGGCGCTGGTGATCGCCGCCTCGATGATCGGCGGGGTGGCCGCGGGGCCCGTGCTCGGCAAGGCGATCGAGTGGGCGGGCATCCGCTCCGTACCGCTCATCCTGGGCGGTGTCTCGGCCGTCTGCCTGATCACCACCATCTGGCTGATCCGCGCTACGTCCTCGTCCGTATCCCCTACGAACACCTCCCCCACCGCACCCGCTCCCGCCCGTGCGGTCGAAAGGACATCGGCCCATGCCCGCCCTGACACTCAGCAGTGACGGCTTCCTGCTCCACGGCAAGCCCTTCCGGATCCTCTCCGGCGGCATCCACTACTTCCGCACCCACCCCGACCAGTGGGCCGACCGGCTGCGCAAGGCCCGGCTGCTGGGGCTCAACACGGTCGAGACGTACGTCCCCTGGAATCTGCACCAGCCCACCCCGGACGGCCCGCTCGACCTCGACGGCCTGCTCGACCTCCCCCGCTTCCTGGAACTCGCCCAGGCCGAGGGGCTGTACGTCCTGCTGCGCCCCGGCCCGTACATCTGCGCCGAGTGGGAGGGCGGCGGGCTGCCCTCCTGGCTGACCTCGGACCGGCGGATCCGGCAGCGCAGCAGCGATCCGCGGTTCACCGGCGCCGTGGACGCGTACCTCGATCTGCTGCTGCCGCCGCTGGCCCCGTATATGGCGGAGTCCGGCGGTCCGGTCATCGCGGTGCAGGTGGAGAACGAGTACGGCGCGTACGGCGACGACACCGCCTACCTCGCCCATCTGGCCGACGCCCTGCGCAAGCGCGGCGTCGAGGAGCTGCTGTTCACCTGCGACCAGGCCGACCGGGCGAAGCTGGCCGCCGGGAGCCTGCCCGGGGTGCTCGCCACCGGCACCTTCGGCGGCCGGGTCGGCGACGCGCTGGAGGTGCTGCGCGCGCATCAGGAGAGCGGGCCGCTGATGTGCGCGGAGTTCTGGATCGGCTGGTTCGACCACTGGGGCGAGCCGCACCACACGCGGGCGGCGGACGACGCGGCCGCCGATCTGGACGCGCTGCTGTCGGCGGGCGCGTCGGTGAACATCTACATGTTCCACGGCGGCACCAACTTCGCTTTCACCAGCGGCGCGAACCACGATCACGCCTACGCGCCCGCCGTCACCTCCTACGACTACGACGCGGTGCTGACCGAGTGCGGCGACCCGGGCCCCAAGTACGCGGCGTTCCGCGAGGTCATCGCCCGCCACGCGGCCGTACCGGACGAGCCCCTTCCGGAGCCGTCGCCCAAGCTGCCGCCGACCGAGGTCCGGCTGACCGCCTCGGCGAACGCCCTGGTCAGCGCCGAATTCCTGGCCCCGGCCGAGCACTTCACCGACCCGCCCACCATGGAAGCGCTCGGCCAGTCGTACGGGTTCGTCCTCTACGGCGCCGAACTGCCCGTCATCGGTGACCACGTGCTGCACTTCACGGGCGGGGTCGGTGACCGGGCGCAGGTGTTCGTGAACGGCGCCCCGGCCGGTGTCATCGAGCGCGAGCGCCACGAGGACAGCATCCATGTGCGCAGCCCCGAATACGGCGCCCGGCTGGACGTCCTGGTCGAGAACATGGGCCGCGCCAACTACGGCGTCCGCATCGGCGACCCCAAGGGCATCACCGGCCCCGTCACCCTCGACGGTGATCCGCTGGAGAACTGGACCTGCCACCGCCTCCCCCTGGACCGGCTGCCCGAACTCCCCTTCCGCACCACGGACACCCCCGTCGCGGGCCCGGGCTTCCACCGCGGCACGTTCACGGTGGAGACGCCCGCCGACGCGTATCTCGACCTGCCGGGCTGGACCAAGGGCCTGGCCTGGGTCAACGGCTTCAACCTGGGCCGCTACTGGTCGCGCGGCCCGCAGCGGCGGCTGTACGTCCCGTCGCCGGTGCTGAAGGCGGGCGAGAACGAGCTGACCCTGCTGGAGCTACAGTCGGCGACGACCCGGGTGGCCCGCCTGGTCGGCGAACCGGACCTGGGCTGGACCGCGCAGGACTGACCCCCAAGGCCCGGAGCCCCGGGGCGCGGACCGCACCGCGCCCCGGGGCTCGCCCCGAAAGGAACCGAGACCGCATGGCGGAGCCATCCCGCACCCCCACCCGCCGACGCCGCCCCACCACCGGCGGCGGTGTGGTGATGGCGGACGTCGCCCGGCTCGCGGGCGTCTCCGACCAGACCGTCTCCCGCGTCCTCAACGACCACCCCCGGGTCCGCGCCGAGACCCGCGAACGCGTCCGCGCCGCCATGCGCGAGCTGGGCTACCGCCCCACGGCCAGCGCCCGCACCCTGGCCAGCGGCCGCAGCCGCACCCTCGGCGTGATCTCCTTCGACGCGGCCCGCTTCGGCCCGGCCGCCACCCTCGCCGGGATCAACGAGGCCGCCCAGGAGGCCGGATACCTCGTCAGCACGATCGCCCTCACCGCCGCCGACCAGGCCGCCGTCACCGGCGCGGTGGACCGCCTGCTCGGCCAGGGCGCGGACGGCATCATCGCCATCGCACCCCAGCGCTCGGTCGGCGAAGCCCTGGTGGAGGCGGTCGAGGCGGGCCACCGCGTCCCCATGGTCACCCTGGACAAGAGCTTCGGCGCGCACATCCCCGTCGTCGCGGGCGACTCCGCCTCCGGCGCCCGCCAGGCCACCGCGCACCTCCTCGGCCTCGGCCACCGCACCGTCCGCCACATCGCGGGCCCCACCGGCTGGATCGCCGCCGAGGCCCGCGTCGACGGCTGGCGCGCCGCCCTCGCGGACGCGGGCGCCGAGGTCCACGAACCGCTCCTCGGCGACTGGAGCGCGGACTCCGGCTACGACCTGGGCCGCCGTATCGCCCGGCAGCCCGGCCTCACCGCGCTGTTCGTCTCCAACGACCAGATGGCCGTCGGCGTCCTGCGCGCCCTCCACGAGGCGGGCCGCCGGGTCCCCGAGGACGTCAGCGTGGTCGGCTACGACGACATCCCCGAAGCCGCCCATCTGCTCCCGCCGCTCACCACGGTCCGCACCGACTTCACCGAGATCGGCCGCCGCTGCCTGACCCTGACCCTCGACCAGCTCGACCGCTCCCCGGAGCCCGGCGTCCGCGTGACCATCCCCACCGAACTGGTGGTCCGCCACAGCACGGGCCCGGGGCCTGATCACTCCCCGAGGTAGTGGAAGCCCGGCTCCGGGTGCATGAGGAAGTCGTGGTGCGAGATGTTCCAGGCGTACGCGCCCGCCAGCGCGAAGGCGACGCGGTCGCCCGCGCGCAGTTCCGTGAGCGGGACGGCGCGGGCCAGGATGTCCTTGGGGGTGCACAGCTGGCCGACCAGGGTGACCGGTTCGTCGCGGGCGGCGGGGCGGGGCCAGGGGTGGGGCCAATCGGTGGTGGGGAGCGTCTGGAAGGGGTGGTCGTGCTGTTTGGCGGCCGGGGTGCGCAGGTGGTGGGTGCCGCCGCGGAGCACCGCGAACGCCTCGCCCCGGCTGTGCTTGAGGTCCAGCACCTCCGTGACGTACCAGCCGCAGTACGCGGTCAGCGCCCGGCCCGGTTCGATCCGCAGGGTCAGTCCGGGGTGCCGGTCGGCGACGTCGGCCAGGCCCGCGCCGTACGCCTTCCAGTCGAAGCGGGTGTCGGGGCGGGTGTAGTCCACGCCCATGCCGCCGCCGACGTTGACCTCGGTCAGGCCGAGGCCGTGACGGTCCGACAGCTCGCTCGTCCACGCGGCGATCCGCGCGGCCACGGCGGTCTGGGCCGGGGCGTCCAGGCCGCTCGCCAGGTGGGCGTGGATGCCGCGCAGGCGGAGCGGGCCGTCCGGGGTGAACAGCGGCAGGCAGTGCTCGACCCGCTCGGGGTCGAGGCCGAAGGGGCTGGGGCGGCCGCCCATGGCGAGCGCCGCGCCGCCCAGCGCCTCGTCGGTCAGGGGGAGGTTGACGCGGAGCAGGACGTCCACGGGGCGGTCGGCGAGGGAGGAGAGGAGGCGTAGTTCGTGCTCGCTCTCCACGTGGAACCGCTCCACCCCCAGCGCCAGCGCCCGCCGCAGCTCCGCCTCCGTCTTGCCCGGTCCGCCGAACGCGAGCGGGCGCTCTGGGACGGCCTCGCGGACGTGCGCCAGCTCGCCGCCCGAGGCGACCTCGTAGCCGGTGACGTACGGGGCGAGCGCGCGCAGGACCGGGGGTTCCGGGTTGGCCTTCGCCGCGTAGTACAGCTCGACGCGCGGCGGGAGGGCGGCCCGTATCTCCTGGGCGTGGGCGGCGAGGGCGGTGAGGTCGTAGACGTACGCGGGGAGGCCGTCCCCGGTCAGCCGCTCGGCGAGGGCGGCGGCCGAGGGGGTGAGGTATGCGTTGTTCAACGGGCGCTCCCGGGGGCGATGACACGGGCCGCCTCGGACAGCAGGTCGGAGGCGAGCGGGCTGGCGATACGGACGTAACCGGCGTCGCGGTCGGCCTTGCGGCCCCAGCGCGTCAGCAGGTTGGCCTTGGCGGGCAGCGGGACGCCCGCCACCAGGGCGCGCAGCGCGGGCGGGTCGTCGTGGGCGGCGGAGCGTTCGACGAGGACGCGGCGGACCGCCGACCACAGGTCGGGCTCCAGGCGGGGGTGGCGGTCGGCGAGGGCGGCGACCATCTCGGCGAGGTGGTTGACCAGCAGGCAGTACACCACCCGGTCCCAGCCGCGCTCCCGCTCGTACGTCATGGGGCGGGCCACCGCCTCGGGCAGCGCGGCGAGCGCGGCGGTGTGGTGGCCGGGCACCAGCTTGGTGCCCTCCAGGTCACGGAAGAGCACCTGGCGCGGGGTGCCGGTGGTGTCCACGCCGACGACCACGTTCTGGAGGTGGGGTTCGAGGACCACGCCGTGGTCGAAGTAGGCGGCCAGCACGGGCGGTACGAGGAGGTCGAGATACGCCTGCCACCAGGCGAGCGCGTGCTCGGGCCCGGTGCCGCCGAGGAGATGGGAGAGCTGGGCGCCGCTCGTCGGGTACTCGTCGGCGACGGCCGCCGCCAGCAGCCCGGTCAGCCCCGGCCGCAGCCGGGCGGCCAGCCCCTCGCGGACGATCACGCCGAAGCCCTCGGAGAGATGGCGGTCGGCGAGGTCGAGGGTGCGGTAGCCGGGTTCGCGCAGCAGGTCGGCGCCGGGGAAGCGGGCGGCGAGGTCGGCGGCGACCGGCTCCAGCAGCCGGGTGAGGGCGATGGCGCCGGACAGCTCGTAGTCAGCGTTCTTGCGGAGGCAGTTGGTGATGCGCACGTTCAGGCTGAACTTGAGGAAGTCCCGGCCGTCGTAGAGCGTGCGGACCGAGGCGGTCGGCGCGAAGTCCGGCCCGCCGGGCCCCAGGTCGAGGACGTCGCCCCGGTCGAGCGCGGCCCGCAGCACCCGGTGCTCGCGGAGCATGGCGTACTGCCAGGGGTGGGCGGGCAGCAGCCGGTAGCCGTCGGGCACCGGCCGCTGGCGGTCGAGGGCCGCCAGCGCCCCGGGGTGCGCGGTCTCCTCCCGTACGTACTCCCGGCGCACGGCGAGGTGGTGCAGCGGGAAGCGGGCACCGGCCTCGGGCGCGAACAGCGACCAGGAGGCGGGGCTTCCGGTGCGGGCCTTGGGGGTGGGGTGGAAGCGGTGGCCGAAGAAGAGGGACTGTTCGGAGGCCAGATAGGCGTCGGGGGCGGGCTTCGCCGTGGCCTTCTCGCGCTCCTGGAGGGCGGCCGTCATGCCCGCGTGGCTGGAGGCGACCTGCGCCAGGAACTCGTCGTTGCGGACCCCCGTGCGCAGCTGGAGTTCCCGCTGGACGCGCTCGGCCAGGCCGCGCCAGGAGACCTCCGCCCAGCCGCCGTCGCGCTGTTCGCTGACCGGTCCGGTGAACCGGTGCGCGCCGATCAGCGACGTACGGCGCAGCCCCACCCGCAGCAGCACCCCGCTGCGGGGCAGCCGCAGCCGCAGCCGGCCGTCGGCCACGACGGTCTGGTGTTCCGGGCCCGATACCTCGCGCAGCAGACAGTTGAGCAGGGTGTGGGCGGTCGCGTGGTCGGCGGAAACCGGCGCCGTGGCGGGCGCTTCCGGCGAGACCGGCGAGACGGCCGAGGAGGGCGAGGAGGTCGTAGGCATGGAGCGGCTCCAGCGGGTGCGGAGAGGAGAAATGTGGCGGGATAAGAGGGAGAGGGAGGTCGCGGCCGTCATCTGCCGCGCCCCCGCAGAAGGTAGTTGGGCCCGGTCACGTAGTGCTTGTTGACGTCGGCGGCGCCCGACCGGGCCTTGGTGAACAGCGTGCCCGCGCTCACCATCGCCTTGACCGGCAGCCGGTCCGCGCCCAGCACCCGGGCGCGCAGCACGGCGGCGGCCCGCCCGGGGTACACCGCGCCGGTCCGTTCGACGGCCTCGCCGAGCCGGTCGCGCAGCCGCCGCAGCAGGGCGTCCAGGGGGGCGCGGCCGAGGGCGGCCAGCTCGAAGGCGGGCGCGGCGGCGCACAGATGGACGGTGATGGTGGTGAACACGTCCGCCACCGGGCCGTCGCCGCCGGTCAGGATGCGGCGGTCGTCGAATCCGCACAGGTCCGCGGCGTCGCCCCCGCCGATCATCGCGGCGAGCCGTATCGCGTGGACGCGCGGGCCGTCGTGGTCCTTGATGAGCAGCCGCAGGCGGGGGGTGGCCGGGCCGCCGGTGCCGTCGAAGACGAGGGAGGTGTTCTGCTGATGCGACTCCAGCGCGATGCCGTAGGCGAAGAGGGTGGTGTGGAAGTCGAAGAGGAGGGTGAGGTACGCGTCGAACAGCGCGAGCAGGTCCCCGCCGTAGTGCCGCTCGGCGAGCACGTCCGCCACGAGCCTGCCGTCCGGGGTCCGGGCCAGCAGCCCGGCCACCGGCACGACCTGGGCGTTCTCCAGACCCGGCGGATAGCGGCGGACGAGGGTGGCCAGCAGCTCGTGCCCGGCGTGGAGATGGGTGGTCTCGTCGGCCAGCAGCACGGTGTCCTTGAACCGGGGCTCGCGCGAGATCACCTCCTCCACCAGGCGCTGCGCCACCTCGCCGTCGACGAGCGTGCCCGGCTTGACGGTCCGCCGGTTGCGCATCCCCAGGGTGGCGGTGGTGAGCGGCAGCTTGAGGTGGGTGAGCGGGTCGTCGTCGACGGCGACGGTCCGCATCGACAGCGTGGGCCGCACGTCCAGCCACGGCCCCTCGGCGAGCTGCGCCCGTGGCCGGAGCCCGGTCGCGTCGAGGGCGTCGGTGAGGGAGCGGCCGACGGTGAGCGGATGGACGGGGAACGCGAGGTGGTCGGCGTCGAGCCGCGCGGGCAGCCCCAGCTCCCCGGGGCTCGGCCACCACGCGGGCAGCCGCTCCGGATCCCCGCCGACCGCCGCGCGCGGGAGGGCCAGCCAGCGCAAGCCGAAGCCGGGCGCGAACTCGGGCGCGTGGGCGCGCAGGGCGTCCTCGGTGAACACGGACCGGCCACGGCTGGTCGGGTAGACGGGGTGGTCGCGGAAGGCGGCCAGCGTGTCGTACGCGACGGCCCCGGCCATCCCGGCCCACCGCCCGCTCTCCCCGTACCGCACGGCCAGCCCCCGCACGACGCCGGGCCGGACCCGGTCGTGCAGCCGCGTGGCGTCCAGCGCCCGGTGGCACTCCCCCACGAAGACGTCGTACAGCTCCCGGTCCTCCTCCGCCACCGCTCCCCGCAGCCGCCCGAGGACGGCGCCGAGCCCCCGGACCACGGTGGCCGACCCGGCTTCGGAGACGGCACGGTGCGGAACGGACCCGGCGTCGGGGTGGGCTGGTCCGGGCTGGGCGACGGCGTGGTGTGGCGCGGGGGGCGTCGCAGCTCCGTGTCCGGGGGTGGAAACCCCGGTCGGGGGTGGCGGTTCGTGTTCCAGGGTCACCGGCCTGCGGGCGCGGATCTCGCACTGGAAGCCTTCCGGTTCCACCGGCAGCAGCACGTTTCCGCCCTCCCTCAGCGCGATGCGCAGCCAGTCGCCGTCGGCGCGGCGCACGGTGCGGGCGCGGCCGCGCACGTGGTACGCGTCCTCCCGGAGCAGGGTGTCGAGCACCCGGCCGAGGAGTTCCTCCTCGGCCTCCTCCCCTTCCGCGCGGCTCATGACGCGATCTCCCACCGGTGGGCCGCCAGGAACTCCGTCACGGCCGCGTCGATCCGGCCCTGGTCGGTGCCGGTCGCGCGCAGGACGCCGAGGAAGTCGCGGTTGGTGCGGTAGAGGGGGTGGTCCTCGCCGATCTCGCGCAGCGGGCGGTAGTCGAGCCGTACGCCGTCGCGTTCGGTCACGCTCGCCGCCGGGGCGGCGACGAGGCGGCCCGGGCGGTCGGCCATGACGTACTCCATGCGGACCCGCCCATCCGTGCGGGCGCCGAGGTCGGCCGGGAGCGGTTCGCCGAGGTGGGTACGGAGAATGTGCTCGAAGAGCGGGATGCCGAGGAGTTCCGCGAGCACCAGGTCGCACTGGTCGCCGATGGCGCGGTAGTTGACCTCGATGAGGCGGGCCCGGTCGCCCTGGACGACGTATTCGGTATGGCAAGCGCCGAATCCTACTCCCAGCGCCCGGAGTTGGGCCAGCACCTGGCCGGTGTGGGGCTGCGGGGGCGGGGCGGGCAGCAGGTGCAGCCGTTCCTCGATGAAGTGCGGGGGCGGCGAGACGTCGGTGCGGAAGGCGCCGAGGACGTGGAGGGTGTGGCCGTCGCCGAGGGTTTCGAGGGTGCGCAGTTCGCCGTGCAGGTACTCCTCGATCACCAGCGCCGCGCCGGGCCGGTGGGCGCGTATCTCGTGGCAGCTGCGGACGAGTTCGGCGGCGTCGGCGACGAGGACGACGTCCTCGCTGGCCACGCCCTCGCGCGGCTTGACGACGCAGGGGAAGGGCGCGTCGAGGTCGGCGAGGGTGGACGGGTCGTCGCCGGTGCCGAGTTCGGTGGACCACACCGTGTCGGCACCGGCCGCGGCGAGGGCGCGGCGCAGCTCGGCCTTGTTCTTGGCGCGGAGGGCGGCGCGCCAGTCCTTGCCGGGGAGGCCGAAGTACGCGGCGGCGAGAGCGGCCTGCGTCTGGAGGTGGTCGCTGTTGGTGAAGACGGCCCGGGGCGCTGGGGTGTCCGGGGCGGCGGCGATCCGGCTGATGACCTCGCGGAAGTCCCGTACGTCGCAGGGGGCGACGTCAAGCGCGGCGGGGAGCCGCCCGCCGAGGGCCGCGTAGCGGGCGTACGCGCGCTCGTGCGCCTCGGGCTGGTCCGTGAGGAGGGTGACGGGCAGTCCGAGGCGGGCGGCGGCGGGGAGGAAGCCTTCGGTGACGGAGTCGGTGGGGTTGAGGGCGAGAAAGTGGATTCGCGCGGAGTGGGCAGGGGCAGGGGTGGAGAACGGCCGGGGTGCCGTGCCGAGATCATTCTCGTTCACGAGCCGAGATTAGGTTAGGTATACCTAAGACTGCCAATTCGGCTGGCCGGGCCGCCCGTTTGGCCCTGTTACGCCGTCAACGCCGTCCACGCCGTCAGCTCGGCAGCCCGATCCGGCGGTGCCGCGCCCGGCGGGCGGCCATCCGCTCGGCGGGGTCCTGGGCGCGGAGGGCGGCGAGTTCGGCGCCGAGGATGTGCCCGAGGCGTTCGAGGAAGCCGTCGCTCTCCTCCCCGTCCTCCTCCACCACTCTATCGACGATTCCGCTGGCCAGGAGGTCGGCGGAGCGCACCCCCTGCCGGTCGGCGACCTCGTACGCCCGGTCCGTGGTCCGGTGGAGGATGGCCGACGCGCCCTCGGGCGGCAGCGGCGACAGCCAGGCGTGCCGCGCCGCCACGACCCGGTCGGCGGGCAGCAGCGCGAGCGCGACCCCGCCCGCGCCCTGGCCGAGCAGCAGGCAGAGGGTGGGCGCGGGCAGCGTCACCATGTCCGCGAGGCACCGGGCGATCTCCCCCGCCAGCCCGCCCTCCTCGGCCTCGCGGCTGAGCGCCGCGCCCGCGGTGTCGATGACGGTGAGCAGCGGCAGCCCCAGCTCGGCCGCGATGTGCATGCCGCGCCGCGCGGTACGCAGCCCGGCGGGCCCCAGCGGCTGCCCCTCGGCCGACGCGCGGTCGGTGGACGCGGGCTCGGTCGACGCGGGCTCAGTCGACGTACGCTCGCCGCCGCGGCGCCCGCGCCGGTTGTGCCCGAGCACCACACAGGGCACCCCGCCGACCCGGGCGAGGGCGAGCAACAGCCCGGGGTCGTGCTCCCCGGCGCCGGTCCCACTGAGCGGACTCACGTCCTCCGCGGCGACCCGCAGCAGATCCCGCACCCCGGGCCGATCCTCCCGCCGCGAGGCCCGGATCGACTCCTCGGTCGAGGGCCCGACCGCCGTGGCCCCGCCACCCCCGAGCTGCACGGCGCCGCCGGGCTCGGCGGACTCACCAGCCTCGGCGCCTGGCCGGAAACCGACCCCAGCCGACGCGTCCTGGTCGCCGCACAGGACCCGCAGCACCCGCGCCGCGACCTCCGCGAGGCGGCTCGTCGGGAGCACCGCGTCGATCAGGCCGTGGTTCATCAGGTTCTCGGCGACCTGGACGCCCGCCGGGAACTCCTCGCCGTACAGGGCCTCGTGCACCCGGGGGCCCATGAAGCCGATGAGGGCGCCCGGTTCGGCGGCGGTGACATGGCCCAGTGAGCCCCAGGAGGCGAGGACGCCGCCGGTGGTGGGGTGGCGTACGTGCACCAGATACGGCAGGCCCGCGGCCTTGTGATCGGTTATCGCCGCCGCCACCTTCACCATCTGGAGGAACGCGACCGTGCCCTCCTGCATCCGGGTCCCGCCCGACGCCGGGGCGGCCAGCAGCGGGAGCCGTTCCGCCGTGGCGCGCTCGACGGCCCGCACCAGCCGCTCCCCCGCCGCGACCCCGATCGAACCGGCGAGGAAGCGGAACTCGCAGGCCACATAGGCGACCCGGCGCCCCTCGATGCGCCCCTCACCCGTGATCACCGACTCGTCGAGCCCGGTGCGCTCGCGGGCCCGCTCCAGGTCGGCCCGGTAGTCGGGGTCGGCCGTGGTGATCTCGACCGGCTGGTCCCAGCCGCGCCGACTGCCGGGGTCGAGGAAGGTCTCGACCAGCTCGATGGCGGACTTACGGGCGTGGCGGGCACCCACGCGGCGATGAGATTCGGTCATGCCTGACACCTTCCACGCACGCGACACCGCTCAACCGCTCTCGGCGCCCTCCTCGTCGGCCAGTGCCGCGTCGAGCGCGGCCGTGAGCCGCTGCACCTGCGACCGCAGATCGGCCAGTTCCTTGTGGTCCAGGCCGGTCGACCGGATCACCTTCAGGGGGACCTCGCGGGCCTGTTCCTTGAGCGCCTCGCCCTCCGCCGTCAGCCGGACCGTCACCGAGCGCTCGTCGTGCGCGCTGCGCTCGCGTGTGACGAGTCCGGCCGACTGCATGCGCTTGAGCAGCGGCGAGAGGGTACCCGAGTCCAGTCGCAGGAACTCGCCCAGCTGCTTGACCGGCATCTCGCCGTGCTCCCACAGCACCAGCAGCGCCAGGTACTGCGGGTACGTCAGCTCCGTCTCGCGCAGCACCCGTCGGTAGACGCCGCCGAACGCGCGCGAGGCGGCGTGCAGGGCGAAGCAGAGCTGGAGGTCGAGCCGGAGCGGATCGTCCGCCGTGACGGCTCCGCTCTGCGCGGGAAGCGGGTCGGGCTGAGATGACATATGACCAGCGTACCTCTTAGTTGTGCACAATTTAATTGTGTGCTCTACTGAGGCCACTGCCGGACCTGGCCGGAACCCCCGGCCGCCGGGACTCGAAAGGGATTGATCTTCATGGACGCGCTCTACACCGCGGTGGCCACGGCGAACGGCCGCGACGGACGCGCCGTCAGCTCCGACGGCCGCCTCGACCTGCCCCTCGCCATGCCGCCCGCCCTCGGCGGCGACGGTGAGGGCACCAACCCGGAGCAGCTGTTCGCCGCGGGCTACGCCGCCTGCTTCGCGAGCGCCCTCGGCCTCGTCGGCCGCCAGGCCAAGGTGGACACCAAGGACATCTCCGTCACCGCCGAGGTCGGCATCGGCAAGGACGAGTCGGACGGCGGCTTCGCCCTCAAGGTGACGCTGCGCGTCGAGCTGCCGGGCGACCTGGAGAACGAGACCGGCCGCAAGCTGGTCGAGCAGGCGCACCAGGTGTGCCCGTACTCGAAGGCGACGAAGGGCAATGTCGAGGTCGAGCTGATCTCCGAATAGGCCCGATGGGCAGCCTCAGTCGTCCGAGGCGCAGGTCGTCGGGGTGGCGTGCGCCGGGTCGAGGGCGCCCTCGGCTTCATGGAAGGCGAGCCGGTCCGTCATCGCGATGGTCAGATGCTCGGACAGATCGGTGGCGCACAGGTCCTGGAGGACGATGTTCTTGACGTCCGGGCCGGTCAGGAACTGGCTGCGGTACGGCGTGACCACCTCGTCGTACCGGGTGGCGATGACGGTGTACCGGACCCCGGGCACGGTGTCGCCGCCCGCGTTGAGCCGGTTCAGCAGGTCCGACCCGGCCACCTGGTCCCGCAGCCCCGGGGCCGCCTTGGCGATGGCCTCGTCGAGCCCCGGGAAGAAGTCCAGCAGCTTCGTCAGCCCGAGCAGGGTCGTGCCGTGGTTGGACGGGGCGAGGCCGACCAGCGCGTTCACCTTCGCCGCGCCGCCGAGGAACTTGAGGTAGTAGCGGGGCATCATCCCGCCCTGGGAGTGGCCGACCAGATCGACCTCGGAGGTCCCGGTGGCGGCGAGCACCCGGTCGACGTACGACGACAGCTGCCCGGCGGACCGGTCGACGGGGCCGAGCCCGTGGAAGAAGGGCACGCCGGGGAGCTGGCCGTAGTCGAGGGAGAAGACGCAGTAGCCTCGGTCGACCAGATACGGGGCGAACCCGAGCCAGTTGTCGACGGAGTTGCCGAGGGTGCCGTGGACGAGGACGACGGGCCGGGGGTGCTGGGCGGAGGGCTTGCAGGAGTAGTCGTTCCAGCCACTGCTGCTGGCCTGCGACGACTGCGACGACCGGGCGGCCGCGGCGGCGGGGGCCGCGGTCGCCGCCGCGACCGCCAGGGCCAGGGCGGGCACTAAGGTACGGATATGCCTCCAGGGCAGCATCACATGAACTCCTCGCGGTGGGGATGGAGTCGCACTGACGGCGCACCCTGTGACCCGGATCACAAAAGCGTGGCGCGAGGATCAAATTACGCGTGAGTAGCGGGGACTTCCAGCCATGTGCCGGTGAAGAAAAGTTCACCCAGCCCTTACGCGACGTCCAGGACTAACGCCACGCCTTACGCGACGTCCAGGAATCCGGCGGGCCGGACCACGGACACCCCGAAGCGGGCCCGCGCCCGGTCGGCGGCGGCCTCCGCCCGGCGGGCCTTGTCGTCCTCGGCGTCGAAGGACAGCTGATGGGCGGCGAGTTCGGCACCCATCAGCCCCTCGGCCCGCAGCGCGACGGACCGCACCCGGGCCCGCTGCAGCCCGAGCGCGTCATGCAGCGCGTACGCGGCGGCGGTCAGCACCGGGGTGTGGGCGGTCGGCTCGGTCAGGGTCCGGGTACGGGTCGTCGAGGAGCGGTCCGCGTACCGGACGGTGAGGCTGAGCCGGGACGCGATCTGCCCGCTCGTCCGCAGCCGGATGCCGAGCCCGTCGGCGAGCGTCAGCAGCGCCCGGCGCCGCCGGACCGGGTCCAGCTCATCGCGGTCGAAGCGGTGCTCGGCGCCCACGGCGCGGGCGGGGGCGTTCGGGGTGACGGGCGCGGGATCGATGCCGTGCGCCCACGCGTGCACCCGGCGCGCGGTCGCCGCACCGAGGATCCGCTGCAGCGTGCCCAGCGGCGCGGCGGCGATCCGCTCGGTGCTGTCGAGGCCGTACGCACACAGGGCCCTGGCCGTCGCGGCGCCCACCCCGGGCAGGGCGATGGGCGGCTTACGGGCCAGGAACCCGGCGACGGCGTCGGGGTCACCGGGCACGGTACGGACCGTGCCGGGCGTGTTCGGCGGGGTGTCGTGGGCGGCCATGCGGGCGAGCATGGGGTTGGCGGCGACGCCCACGGTGCAGTCGACGCCGTACCGGGCCAGCGCCCGTACCCGTACGATCTCCGCGAGCCCCGCCGCGTCCCGCCCGAAGTACCGCAGCGCGCCCCGGACATCGGCGAGCGCGGCATCGGGCGGCAGCGCCTCCACGACGGGCGTCACCTCGCCGAGCAGCGCGAGCAGCCCCTGATAGACGTCCTCGGCGAGCGCGCCGTCGCCCTGGAAGCGCACGTACAGCACATGGGGGTGCTCAGCCGTCATCCCGCGCTCCCCGGGCTCGAGTGCCACAGTTTGCGGCCGGTGGCGGACTGGTCGCCCGCGGGCTGGAGGTCGGCCCAGGGGTGCAGGGCGTAGCCGGTGGACAGCTGGATGCGGCGACCGGAGTCGGCCTCGGCCTCGCTCTCGCCCGAGGCCGAATCCGCGCCCGCGCCCGCCAGCTCGGCGGCGACCGCCTCCAGACCGCCTTCGCTGCGCAGCCGGGCCAGTTCGGCGAGGTTCCAGACGGCCGATCCGACGACGCTGAGGCTGCGCGGCCCACGGCGCTGGACGACCCCGCGCACCAGCAGCAGCCAGGAGTGGAAGACGGTGTGCGCGCAGGCGGCGTGGCTGTCGTCGAAGAAGGCGCAGTCGACCAGGCCCGTACCGTCGTCCAGGGTGGTGAAGATGACCCGGCGGCCGGAGCGGATCGGCGGGGTCTGGGTGGCGGCCTTGGCGCCCGCGACGAGCACCGTCTCACCGTGCCGGGCCGACCGCAGCCGCTTCGCGGGCATCGCGCCCAGCTCGTCCAGGAAGGCCCGGTGGTCGGCCATCAGATGGCGGGAGACGTCCATGCCGAGGATGCCCAGCTCGGCGCCGAGGCGTTCGCCGTCGTCGAGGTCGGGCAGCCCGGCGGGGGCGGGCGGGCCGGTTTCGGCCAGCGGCAGCTGACCCTCGTCGTGCGCCCCGCCCCGCTGCCGGTGCAGTTCGGCGATATGCAGCAGCAGATCGCGGCGGCCCGTACCGAACGCGTCCAACGCCCCGACCTGGGCCAGCCGTTCGGCGACCGGCCGCCCGGGGTGGGCGCGCAGCCACAGGTCCTGGAGCGAGGAGTAGGGCTGCCCGGCGGCGATCCGCCGCGTCTCGGCCTCGCTGATGCCGTGGACGTCGCTCAGCGCCAGCCGGACCCCCACACCACCATCACCATCACCATCACGACCCCCAGACATCAGTTCGATTCGATAGTCGGAGCCCGAGCGGTTCACATCGAGCGGCAGGATCGGTACGCCCCGCCGCCGCGCGTCCGCCAGCAGCAGCCGCTTCGGGTACATCCCGGGGTCGTGGGTGAGCAGCCCCGCGTAGAAGGCCGCCGGATGGTGCGCCTTGAGCCAGGCGGACTGGTACGTCGGGACCGCGAAGGCGACCGCGTGCGCCTTGCAGAAGCCGTACGAACCGAACGCCTCGACGATCTCCCAGGTACGGCCCAGCACCTCCGCCGAGTACCCCCGCAGGCCCGCCTCCGCGTGGAACCAGGCTCGCACCCGGCCCTGCCGTTCGGGGTCGGACAGGGCGCGGCGCGCCTCGTCGGCGAGGTCCCGTTCGCATCCGGTCATGATCGACAGGATCTTGATGATCTGCTCGTGGAAGACGACGACCCCATGGGTCTCGCGCAGCGCGTCCGTCAGGTCCGGATGCGGATAGCGGGCGGGGTGGCGGCCGTGCCGGGCGTCGATGAAGGGGCGCACCATGTCGGCGGCGACCGGGCCCGGCCGGAAGAGCGATATGTCGACCACGAGGTCATGGAAGGAGGTGGGCTGGAGGCGGCCGAGCAGATCGCGCTGGCCGGGCGATTCGATCTGGAAGCAGCCGAGCGTCTCGGTGGAGCGGATCAGGTCGTAGGTCGCCGGGTCGCCGGGCCGGACCTGCGCGGGGTCGTCGAGGTCCACGGTCTCACCCGTCGCCCGCCGGATCTCGGCGACCGCGTGCGCCATCGCGGACTGCATCCGTACGCCGAGGACGTCGAGCTTGAGCAGCCCCAGCTCCTCGACGTCGTCCTTGTCGAACTGCGACATGGGGAAGCCCTCGCCGCTGGTCGGCACGATGGGCGTACGGCCCGGCAGCCCGGCGTCCGAGAGCAGCACCCCGCAGGGGTGCATGGCGATGCCCCGGGGCAGGCCGTCGAGCGCCTCGACCAGCTCCCAGAGCTTGCCGAAACGATCCTGCTCGGCCGCGACCTCCTTCAGCTCGGGCAGTTCGGCGAGCGCCGCCCGCGCGTCGCGGGCGCGGATGTGCGGGAAGGCCTTGGCGAGCCGGTCCACCTCGGCCGGGTCCATGCCGAGGGCCGCGCCGACGTCCCGTACGGCGTGCCGCACCCGGTAGGTCTCGGGCATCGAGACGGTCGCGACCCGCTCCGGCCCGAAGCGGTCGAAGATCGCGCGGTAGACGTCGAGGCGGCGCGCGGACTCCACGTCGATGTCGATGTCGGGCAGCGCGGCCCGCCGTACCGACAGGAAGCGCTCCATCAGCAGACCGCAGGCCACGGGGTCGGCGTGGGCGATGCCGAGCAGATGGTTGACGAACGAGCCCGCGCCGGAGCCCCGGGCGGCCACCCGCACCCCGAGCGCCCGGGTGTCGTCCACGACCCGGGCGACGGTGAGGAAGTACGAGGCGAAGCCGAGCCGTTCGATGGTGCGCAGCTCGTCCTCCAGCCGCTCCCAGCGTGCCCGGTCGCGGTCGTAGCCCCGCAGCACCATGGCGGCGGCGCAGCGCGACCGGAGCACCCGCTCGGCGCTCCGCCGCCCCGCGCCGACCAGGCGCGGTTCGGGGAAGTGGACGGTGCCGAGGCCGATGTGGTCCTCGGGGTCGACCAGGCACGCGGCGGCGGTACGCGCCGTCTCCTCCAGCAGCCGGTGCGCGCCGTCCCGCCGCAGCCCGGCCGCCTCCGCGATCCGCTCGGCGGCGCGCGCCATATCGCGCGGGCCCTTGAGCCAGCGCTCACCGCTGTCGAGCGCGGCGGGGTCGCGCGGGTCGATGGGGACGAGCCTGCGGGCGGAGTCCAGGACGTCGGCGACCGGGCCCTCGCCGGGGTCGGCGTAGCGGACGGCGTTGCTGAGGACGGCCCGCACGCCCTGGTCGGCGGCGAAGCCGACGGTACGGGCGGCCAGCCGCAGCGAGCCGGGCCCGGTGCCGGTGCGGCCGTGCCATACGGCCTCCAGGCGCAGCGCGTCGCCGAACAGCTCGCGCCAGGGGGCGAGCAGCCGGGCGGCCCGGTCGGGGCGCCCGGCGGCCAGGGCGCGGCCGACGTCGGAGTCCGGGCCGAGGAGCGGGGTCACGGGGGCGAGCGCCCCGGGGGTGTCGACCAGGTCGCGCCAGTGCAGCAGGGGCGGTCCGTCGCCGTTCGTACGGGCGGTGCCGGGGTGGCCGAGCCCGGCGTGGGCGGCGGAGACCAGCCCGCACAGGGCGGCCCACCCGGCGGCGCCGTCCCGGGCGAGGAAGACCGCCCGGGGCGTGGACTCGTCGATGAACGCCCCGCCGCGCACGGGCGTGCGCCGCCGGTGCGTGCGCCCCGGGTCCGGGGGTGCCGCCTGGACGGCCAGATCCACGCCGAAGAGCGGCCTGACGCCCGCGGCCTCACTCGCCCGGGCGAATCGCACCGCTCCGGCGAGGCTGTCGCGGTCGGTCAGCGCGATGGCGTCCATGCCGCGCTCGGCGGCGCGCGCCGCCAGCCGCTCCGGGTGTGCGGCGCCGTACCGCATGGAGAACCCGGAGGCGGTGTGCAGATGCGTGAAGCCTGGCATCCGCACCTCCCACTGCTCACACCCCCTGGCCGGTCCTGCTCTGGTCGTCCTCCCCGGCCCCCACCTTAACCCCATTCTCGAACAAGCGTGCGAGTGACCTCGAACGGGCACCGAGCGCCCCTCGCGGCGTTTCCATATACACCATAAGCGAACAAATCACCCCTTCATTCCGCGTGTCGCATCCCGGGAAATCGGCCATCGGCGCCCGTATCCTGATCACCATGACGGAGCCGACCCTGTTCGACCTGCTGCGGGAACAGCACACCGGCGCGCTGGTCACCCTCAAGCGCGACGGCCGCCCCCAGCTGTCCAACGTCGCCTACAGCTACGACCCGGCCGAGCACCTCATCCGCGTCTCGGTCACCGACGACCGCGCCAAGACCCGCAATCTGCGCCGCGACCCGCGCGCGAGCTTCTACGTCACCAGCGGCGACCGCTTCTCCTATCTGGTGGCCGAGGGCAACGCCGAGCTGACGCCCGTGACGACCGATCCGCACGACGCCACCGCCGACGAGCTGGTCGAGGTCTACCGCGCCATCCAGGGCGACCACCCGGACTGGGAGGAGTTTCGCGCCGCGATGGTGGCCGACCGGCGGCTGGTGGTGCGGCTGCGCGCCGACCGCGCGTACGGCTGGGGCCGCAACACCGGCCCGCTCACCGGCGCACTGGACTGACACTCCCCCTCACCTGAATCAGGCAGCCGAAAAGCCACCGACTTCGTCCCCTTACGGTCGGCTTGCCCTGGCAGGTTCTCGCCCTGGCGCCACTCGCACCCCGACACTCTCGGCATGCCTCACATCTGAGCATTTCTGAATCGATTTGAGCGGCCCTGAACTGTCGTTCGACAACGCGGCGAGGCAACCGCACTCCCCCGGCCCGCACACCAGCACGCACCCGGTCGACACGCGGCGTTCCGCTGGGCCACACCCCGCACACGCGACAATGAGCCACCGAATGACTACTTGTAGCGACCGGAAGTGCTCGATCAACGTGCGTTCCCGACTTGCGGGGCGTAGAACTCCGTCCGGTATCTGCAAGCACGAGCAAGGGAGTGTTCGATATGCGGAAGACGACAGGGGCGATCGGTGGCCTCGGCGCCGCGCTGGCCATGAGCGCCGCGCTCGGACTGGGGGCCAGCGGCACGGCACACGCCGAGTCCGCGACGCCGAAGAGCCTGTATCCGCCCTCCGCGCTGGTCCTCAGCATCGGCCACGGACCCGACGCGTCCTCGATGGCCGTCCAGCGGGCGGTGACGGTGAGCTGTCAGCCCACCCCCTCGGGTACCCACCCGGCGCCCGCCCGGGCCTGCGCCGAACTGCGCGCCGTGAACGGCGAGTTCTCCACCCTGACCGAGGGCACCGAGTCCGGCCGGGTGTGCACCAAGGAGTGGCGGCCGGTGACCGTCACCGCGGAGGGGATCTGGGACGGTCAGCGGGTGGCGTACGAGCACACCTTCGCCAACAACTGCCTCAAGAACGCGGCCCTGACCCAGGTCTTCGAGTTCTGAGCCGCTGCTTCTGAGCGGCCGCGCGAAGGCCCCCGGACACCGTCCACGGGTGTCCGGGGGCCTGTCCCTGTCGCGGCAGGTCGGCAGGTCAGCAGGTCAGCCGATCTCGGCTCCGTACGCCTCCAGCGCCTCCGGCACCGGCTGGAAGAAGGTCTCGCCACCCGAGGAGCAGTCGCCGCTGCCGCCCGAGGTCAGACCGAGCGCGGTGTCGCCCGCGAAGAGCGCGCCGCCGCTGTCGCCGGGCTCGGCGCAGACGTTGGTCTGGATCAGCCCGCTGACCGAGCCCTCCTGGTAGTTGACGGTCGCGTCGAGGCCGGTGACCTCACCGTCGTGCACCTGGGTGGTGGAACCGCTGCGGGTCACCTTCTGGCCGACGGTGGCCTCACCGGCCTTGGAGATGGCCTGGGTGTCACCGTTGTAGAGGTTCACCTCGCTCGGGTGCGGGACGTCCTTGGTGTACTTGACCAGGCCGTAGTCGTTACCGGGGAACTCACTGCCCTCGTTGGCCCCGATCTCGTCACCGCCCTGCGAGTCGGACCAGCTGTCGATGGACGCGGTGCAGTGACCGGCGGTCAGGAAGTACGGCTCGCCGCCCTTGACCACGTTGAACCCCAGCGAGCAGCGCCCGCCACCGCCCCAGATGGCGTCGCCGCCCGCGAGGAAGGTGGAGAACTTACCAGCCGAGCGCTTCACCTCGACCTTGTCGCCCAGGC
The DNA here is from genome assembly GCF_053596435.1 of Streptomyces sp. NPDC001700. Lineage (NCBI taxonomy): Bacteria > Bacillati > Actinomycetota > Actinomycetes > Kitasatosporales > Streptomycetaceae > Streptomyces > Streptomyces sp. NPDC001700. Next base: position 14,613 of record NZ_JBSFGE010000016.1, on the reverse strand, counting down.
TCTTGGCGACCTTGTTGAGCGTGGCCAACCGGCCGCCCTTGACGCTGCTGTCCGCGGTGACGACGACCTTGTTGGCTCTGGGGTCGACCGACCACGAGGTGCCGGGGATGGTGGCCTTGTCCTTCAGGGTGATGCGCGCCTGCTTGAGCTGCGCCAGCGTGTGCTCGACCACCTTGGCCTCGGCGCCCGCGTCGGCGACCCGCTCGGCGGCGGCCTTGTTCACCACGTTGACCACGAGCTTCTTGGCCTTGGCGTCGTAGTACGAACCGACGGTGTCACCCTTGAGCGCCGACGTGAGGGTGCCCGCGAGCTTGCCCGCGGCGTTCACCGAGAGCGTGTGCGGCTGCGGCTCGGCGGGGGCGGCATTGGCGTTCTGCAGGGTGAGCGCGGCGGCGACGAGTGCCACGGCTCCGGTCCCGGCTATGGCTGCACGGCGCTTGGGTATGCGGCGGTGCTTCAACTCTCTGTCCTCCAGTGGGGGGTTGGGCCGTCGGCAGTGGGGTGCCCGGCCCGGAGGGCGTACGGCACGGGGCGCGCCTGCCCGTACGGGAGCGCGTCCATGCCAAATTGCGCCGCCGAGTATTCCCAGCGCCGCCGGGGGCGCACAAGACCGCGTTCACGTCATCTGCATGAAATTTATGGAGCGTCGATCCTCATATCCGGACATGACGGTGCCCGCGCACCTCTATCGGGCACGCGGGCACGGGGTTTACGGCCGACGGATCACCGCTCCACGGCACGCTCCGGTTCACGCTCCGTCAGCGTGGGGACGGCCGGAGCGGGCGCGGCCTCCTGCACGGCGGGCGCGGCCTCCTGCTCGGCGGGCACCTGCTCCTTGGCGCTGCCGCCGTCCGGCCGGGCCGCACCCGGGGGCTGGTAGCCCCGCTCCAGGAAGCGCAGCAGCTCCACCGGTATGGGCAGGACCAGCGTGGAGTTCTTCTCGGCGGCGACCGCCATCACCGTCTGCAGCAGCCGCAGCTGAAGGGCGGACGGGGTCTCGGACATCTGCTTGGCGGCCTCGGCGAGCTTCTTCGACGCCTGCAGCTCCGCGTCCGCGTTGATCACCCGGGCCCGGCGCTCCCGGTCGGCCTCCGCCTGCCGGGCCATCGACCGCTTCATGGTCTCCGGCAGCGACACGTCCTTGATCTCGACGCGGTCGATATGGACGCCCCAGCCGATGGCCGGGCTGTCGATCATCAGCTCCAGCCCCTGGTTGAGCTTCTCCCGGTTGGAGAGCAGATCGTCCAGATCGCTCTTGCCGATGATCGAACGCAGCGAGGTCTGGGCCATCTGGGAGACCGCGAAGCGGTAGTCCTCGACCGCGACGATCGCCTCGGCCGGGTCCACCACCTTGAAGTAGACGACCGCGTCGACCCGCACGGTCACATTGTCGCGGGTGATGCCCTCCTGGGCGGGCACGGGCATCGTCACGATCTGCATGTTCACCTTGCGGAGCCGGTCGAAGGCCGGAGCGATCATGGTGAAGCCGGGCCCCCGGACATCCGAGCGGAGCCTTCCGAGCCGGAAGACCACCCCCCGCTCGTACTGCTTGACCACGCGGGCCGCCGCCATGGCGCAGACGGCACCGGCACAGGCCAGGATCACCACCACTGTCACGAGTGCATCGAGCATCACGGCCACCTGCCGTCCAAATCGCGAACGATGCCCCACCCGGGATACCGATGTCCACGATAGTCCCGCTCCGCCCGACCCGGGAGACCTGTGGATAACCCGGAGAACCGTTCCTAAAGACTGAGCGGGAGTGAGTCCTGATTCCAGAACCCATGCTCAGCCGCGTGCCCCGAACGGTGTTGGGCTCGCTGGTCGCCCGCGTTCGCTCCGCTGCCAGGCGGCACGGATCTTGTCCGTGGTCCGGGAGGGCGGGGGCGGGGTTCCTCACACCGTCGGGTGTCCGGTCGGGCCTGGGCGGTCCGATGCCCACGGCGATCGCTCTGGTCGTCGTGGGGCGGTGCCGTCCGTCGCCGGATCGGGTGTCCGAGGGCGCGTCGCCCGATCGCGATGCTGGCCGCATCGTGCCGGGAAACCTTGCGGTTGCTGGTGGTGAGGGGCTGCTGCCAGTGCTGGGCGCCCCACCGGGAGGTATAGGCCGGATCGACCGCGACGATGGCGATGTCCTGCTCGGCGGCCATGGCCACCAGCCGGGCCTTCAGCCTCGCGGTAGGGAAGCGGGAGATCAGGCGCCGGAAGCGTTTGTTGCGGCCGTACTTCTCCCGGCACCGGCCGTCGGTGAAGTCCAGGTCCTCGATAGCGATCGCCCCCGCCGCGGTAGCGCGAGTGTGGTGCAGCAGCCTGGTGAGCGCGTGCCGGATCTGCGCATCCCGGCGCTGGGCGCTCCCCGACAGGTCGTAGAAGAAGCGGCGGGGATCGCCCACCGGGTTGCCGTGGATGTCCAGGCGCCAAGCGGCCAGGTGATCGTCGTTCATGTCGACGGCGACCACACCCCGGGAAAGCGCCGCTTCCAGCGGCAGCGCAGGAACAAGAGCGCGCTGCCAGGAGGCGGTCACGTACCAGCGGCCCCGGGCCACATCGTGGTGGATGCGGTAGGCCACCGCCCGGTTGTTCGTGATCCGGTCCCGCCACTCCTCACGCCGGTGGTGGAACGCCACGGTCGCGTCCAGCACATACCGCCCGTGCGAAGCGTTGGCCAAACGGGCCAACGTCGCGGGGAGTTTGATCGAGAGCTGGCCGGTGGCGGTGATGCGGATCGTCTCGTTGCCCAGACGTTTGCCGGACTCGCCGTCCGCGGCCAGGAACATCCGCGCCGCCCGCCACCGCCCCCGCCACGCCTGCTCACTCAGCCCGGCCTGATCCAAGTGCTGGCGCAGGTGCACGAGTTTCTTCCCGCCTCGCACCACCCGCACGCGGCCCGCCGCCCAGTCCGCCTCCACCCCGGCCAGCCGGGCTCGCAGCGCGTGCCTACGGCGGGACTTGGCGTGCCACTCGGCCCGCGAACCGTACCCGCGCGGCACGCCTTCCCGCTTGTCCGCCTTCGCGCCCAGCGGACGCGCCAGCCGCGCCTCGAGTGACGCGATCTGCTTGCGCAGCCACGCCATCTCGGCTGCCTGCCCGCGCCGAGCCAAGGCCCACTGGTCATGGGTCGCCTTGGTAATGCTGCCCGCCCACCTCGCCGACGAGACCCCGGTCAGCTCCCGCTTCCGCACCGCCCAACTCTGACCGCCGTGCTCCAGACCCTGCCGGGAACGCACCGCCAGATCACGTGCGGCCAGTCCACCGAGGAACGCCCCCACCTCGGCCAGCACCGCCGCATCACGTTCCGACACGCGCAGCCGGGCCCGGACAGTCACCCCGGAAGGACCGGGCACCACAAATGGCGTCGCCGCTTCCCGCACCCCGCCCAAACCTCTCGCCCCCGGCCGCCATCGAAGAACCTCTCGCCCCGTCCGACGACCCCCATCCACAAAGGTCACCCATTCGACACACAGACTTCCGTTCCCATGAACCCGAGGCCCTCCACACACGTCGCGACCGCTAGGTACCAGCGCTCACTCATGCTTGCAAAAACGCACTCGTACACAAGCGGCAGCAGTTCCGCACCCCCGCCCGGAAGCCCGGGCGGGGGTGCGCGTCAGGTGGTGCGAAAGACGTGTCTTCGTGCGGGTACGCGTAGGGGTCTAGTAGACGCTCACGCCGTACGCGCTCAGCGCCTCGACGACCGGCTGGAAGAACGTGGTGCCGCCGGAGGAGCAGTTGCCGCTGCCGCCGGAGGTGAGGCCGAGGGCGGTGGAACCGGAGTACAGGGGGCCGCCGCTGTCGCCGGGCTCGGCGCAGACGGTGGTCTGGATCATGCCGTACACGATGTCGCCGCCGCCGTAGTTGACGGTGGCGTTCAGCGCGGTGACCCGGCCGCTGTGGGTGCCGGTGGTGCTGCCGCGCCGGGTGACCGTCTGGCCGACGGTCGGGTTGGCGGCCCGGGTGATGTCCTGGCTGCCGACGGTGCCCTCGGGGGTGGCGGTGCCGCTGTACCGGACCAGACCGTAGTCGTTGGTCGGGAAGCTGGAGCCGGACGTCGGGCCGACGACGGTGGTCTTGCCGGAGTTCGACCACCAGGTGCCCGCACCGTCGGTGCAGTGTCCGGCGGTCACGGCGTAGTTCGCCCCGCTGCTGTTGCGCACGTTGAAGCCGAGCGAGCAGCGCCAGCTACTCGCGTAGATCGCGTCGCCGCCGGAGAGCAGCTTGTTGATCTTGCCGGGGGTGCGGTTGACCTCGATCGCGTCGGCGCTGCTGCCCGCCGCGTCCTTGATCTTGGCGATCTCGCCCTGGGAGACGGTGCTGTCAGCGGTGACGACCAGGGTGTTGGTCGCCTTGTCGACATACCAGGCGGTGCCCGCGACATCGGCGCTCAGCACGGCGTCACCCGCCGCCTTGGCCTCGGCCGCGGTGAAGGTGCGGGCCGCGTCGTTCCCCGCGTAGGCGGCGGGGGCCGCGAGCGCCGTTCCGGCCACGAGGGCCGAGGTGGCGGCGAGGAGGGCGATGCGTCTCGCCTGGGGGCCGTGGGGGGTAGTGCGCTTGATCCTCAACTCTTCCTCCGAGGGAATCGGGGGTCTGCTTGGGTGGGCAGGCCCGTGAGGCGCAGTCAGCGAGCACACCGGACGGGAATTTTCCGACGTGCCCCTGACAAGCGCTGCCCGGAAGTATTCGCGGACGCGGCGGCAAAGGGCAAGAGGACAATTCGGAAACCCACCGGGCACACGCCACATGGCCCCGGCACCTTTCGGCCGCCGGGGCAATGCGCCCGTCCCTCGGACACCCAGTGGGACGGGCACAGCGGCGGCCGGGTTCCACTTGGCGGCCGACCGGATGGTCCCGCCACCGGGCGACCGCTCCGGTACCGCCTATTCCGGGGCGGCCGGGAGGGAAAGCCCCAGATGGTCGCGGAGGGTGCGGCCCGAGTACGCGGTGCGGAAGACGCCCCGTTCCCGCAGCAGCGGAACTACCCGGTCCACGAAGTCGTCGAGCCCGCCGGGGGTCAGATGCGGCACCAGGATGAAGCCGTCGGCGGCCTCCTCCCGTACGAATCGCGCCATCTCCCCGGCGACCGCGTCCGGAGTGCCGATGAACGACTGCCGACCGGTCGTCTCGATGACGGTCTGCCGGATGGAGAGTCCCTTCTCCTCCGACAGCGCCCGCCACTTGGCGGCGATCTCCAGCGGATCGGCGTGCCGCACCCGGCCCTGGACGAGCTGGGAGCCGGGGTCCGGGTCGATGTCCGGAAGCGGCCCGTCCGGGTCGTATCCGGACAGGTCCACGCCCCAGACCTGCTCCAGGGCGAGGATCGCGTTCTGTGGCGAGACCTGCTGCCGCCGGATCTCGGCGGCCCTCTCCTGGGCCTCGGCCGCGGTGTCGCCGAGGACGAAGGTCACCCCGGGCATGATCTTCAGATCGCCGGGCGCCCGGCCGTACGCCGCCAGCCGCCGCTTGACGTCGGCGTAGAAGGCGCGGCCCGCCTCCAGGGTGCCGTGCCGGGTGAAGATGATGTCGGCGGCGGAGGCCGCGAACTCCCGGCCCTCGTCGGAGTCTCCGGCCTGGATCACCACCGGATGGCCCTGCGGGAAGCGCGGTACGCCGAACCGCCCCTCGATGTCGAACTGCTCGCCCCGGTGGGCGAACGGCCGTGGCACACCGCCGTCCGGCCAGGAGTCCCACAGCTCGCGCGCGGCGGCGACGAACTCGGCGGCCCGGGTGTAGCGGTCGGCCCGGTCGAGATAGCCGCCGCGCCGGAAGTTCTCGCCGGTGAACGCGTCGGATGAGGTGACGACGTTCCAGGCGGCGCGGCCCCCGCTGAGGTGGTCGAGCGAGGCGAGGCGGCGGGCGAGTTCGTACGGCTCGTTGAAGGTCGCGTTGACGGTGGCGGCCAGGCCCAGCCGGTCGGTGACGGCCGCGAGCGCGTTCAGCACGGTGATCGACTCGGGCCTGCCGACCACGTCGAGGTCGTGGACGCGGCCGTTGTGCTCCCGCAGCCGCAGCCCCTCGGCGAGGAAGAAGAAGTCGAACAGACCGCGCTCGGCGGTGCGCGCCAGCTGCTCGAAGGAGGAGAACTCGATCTGGCTTCCGGACCCCGGATCAGTCCACACCGTGGTGTTGTTGACGCCGGGAAAGTGCGCGGCGAGGTGGAGCTGCCGGGGCTGGTGGTCGGTCATCGTGCGTCCTCCCTCGCGCGGGCGTAGCGGTTGGCCGGGCGCGGCCGCCCCAGGTGCTCGCGGAGCGTCGTACCGGGATAGAAGGTGCGGAAGAGCCCGCGGTGCTGGAGCAGCGCGACCGTGCCGTTGACGAACCGCTCCAGGTCGCGGCGCGGGACGACGGGAGTGATGTGGAAGCCGTCCACCGCCCCGGCGGAGTGCCATCCGGCGATCAGGTCCGCGAGGTCGACCGGCCCTCCGCGGTACAGCGGCGGAGCGCCGTCCCAGGCGGTCAACGAGCCCTGGGCCGGGCCGGGTTCGGCCGCGCTTTCGCCGCCGCCCAGGTCCACCGCGACCGACGCGAGCACGGTGAGCGCGTCCGGGTCCCGGCCGTACTCCGCAGCGCGGCGCCGCAGTTCGTCCCGGATCCGCCCCGCCTCGCCCGCGTCGGTCGCCCGTACGGAGACCACATCGGCGTGGCGGGCCGCGGTGTCCCAGGTCGCCGGGTCGGTGGCGGCGACGGCGACCACCGGGTGGCCCTGGGGCGGCCGGGGCACGATGGCCGGGCCGCGCACCCGGAAGGTGGTGCCCTCGAAGTCGACGTAGTGCAGCTTGTCGCGGTCGACGAAGCGGCCGGTGGCGGTGTCGCGTATCTCCGCGTCGTCCTCCCAGCTGTCCCACAGCCGGGCGGACACATCGGCCACCTCGCCCGCCTCCGCCCAGAGTTCGGGGGCGGGTGCGGCCGGACGGCGGCCCACCAGCCGCGCCTCCGCCACCGTGGCCGACACCGCGACGGTCCACCCCGCCCGGCCGCGGCTCACCCAGTCCAGGGTGGCCACGGCGGACGAGACATGGAACGGCTCGGTGTGGGTGGTGGTGACGGTCGGCACCAGGCCGATGCGCTCGGTGGCGGGCGCGACGCGCGCGAGGACGGCGAGCGCGTCGAGCCTGCCCTGCCCGTCCCCCGGCGGGCCGAACGTATCGTCCAGGGTGACGAAGTCGAGCACACCGCGCTCGGCGAGCCGCGCCAGCTCGATGTAGTACGGCGCCGTGTACTGGTCCGTGCCGTCGATGGCGGCGGCCAGATGCAGCGGGCCGGTGGGAGGGGCCATGGTCAGGGGCCTTTCGTGGGTCAGAGCCGGTCAGAGCGCTCAGAACCGGTCAGAACCGGTCGGGGGCGTTCAGCTGGTGGGCAGGCCGCGCGGGTTGATCTCGGACTTCTTCACCGCCTCCCGGGAGAGCCCCCACCGCTTCAGCACCCGGGCGTACGAACCGTCCTCGATGATGTGGTCGATGGCGGCGGCGTACGCGTCGACCAGCCCGCTGCCCTTCTTGGTGGTGGCCGCGATCTTGCCCTGGATCTGGTCTCCACCGCCGGAGATATGGCCGACGATCTGGGTCTGACCGGCCGAGGCGACGTGGTAGGCGGCGCTGGGCTGGGGGCCGAGATAGGCGTCGATGCGCTTGGACTGGAGGGCGAGGTAGTAGTCGGTGTCCTTCTGGAAGTACTTGATGTCGACGGGCTTGCGGCCCGCCTTCTGGTTCTGCTTGCTCCAGTCGACCAGGATTTTCTCCTGATTGGTGCCGGAGGAGACCGCGATGGTCTTGCCCGCGACGTCCGCCGGGCCCTTCACCCGCCAGCTGGTGCCCTTGGTGGCCTCGAAGGCGAGGTCGTCCAGCCGGTAGGTCGCGAAGTCGTACTTCTCCTTGCGCTCCTCGGTGACCGTGACATTGGAGAAGACGGCGTCGAACTTGGAGCTGTCCAGGCCGACGAAGAGGTTCTCCCAGGAGACCGCCTCGAAGTGGATCTTCAGCCCGAGGGTGTCGGCGACCAGGGTGGCGAGGTCGATCTCGACGCCGATCCGGGTCTTGTCGTCGGTCGCGTAGAAGCCGAGCGGCGGCGAGGCGTCGGCGCTGCCGCCGAGGCGCAGCGTGCCACGGCGGCGGATCTTCTCGGGCACCTTGGCCGCGATCGCGTCGACCTTCTTGCCTCTGATGCGGTGCTGGTCGGGGCCGATGTTGAGGCCGCCGCCCTTGCCCTTCGCCCCTACCGTCTGCTGGGCGTCGCCGTCGCCGCATGCCGCGAGCAGGCCCGAGGAGGCGGTGGCGGCGAGGACGGCGAGAAGGGTGCGGCGGGTGGTCACGGGGGTGCTCCTTGCGTGCAGGGGATGGTTCCGCATGGGATGGTTCACAGGACCGTTCACAGGACCTTGGAGAGGAACGCCTTGGTGCGGTCGTGCCGCGGGTGGTCGAGCACCTCGGACGGCGGGCCCTGCTCGACGATCCGGCCGTCGTCCATGAAGACGACGGTGTCGGCGACCTCGCGGGCGAAGCCGATCTCATGGGTGACGACGATCATCGTGGTGCCCTGGTCGGCCAGGTCCTTGATGACGTCGAGGACCTCCCCGACCAGCTCGGGGTCGAGGGCCGAGGTCGGCTCGTCGAACAGCAGCAGCTCCGGCTCCAGCGCGAGGGCGCGGGCGATGGCCACCCGCTGCTGCTGCCCGCCGGAGAGCTGCCGGGGGTACGCGGACGCCTTGTCCCCGAGGCCGACCCGGGCGAGCAGGGTCTCTGCGGTCTCCACGGCCTGCTTCTTGGAGCGGCCGAGGGCGGACACCGGGGCCTCGGTGATGTTCTCCAGGACGGTCAGATGCGGGAACAGGTTGAAGTTCTGGAAGACGAAGCCGATCCGGGTGCGCTGTTTGAGGATGTCGCGCTCGCGCAGCTCGTACAGCTTGTCGTTCTTCCGGCGGTAGCCGACCAGCGCACCGGCGACGCTGATCCAGCCGCTGTCCACCTTCTCCAGGTGGTTGATGGTGCGCAGCAGCGTGGACTTGCCGGAGCCGGACGGGCCGAGGACGACGGCCACCTCTCCGGTACGTACCTCCAAGTCGATGCCGCGCAGCACCTCCAGCGGCCCGAAGCTCTTGTGGACGGAGCGGATGTCGACCATGGCGGTCATCGGGTGGCTCCCCTGGAGAAGTGGCGCTCGACGTAGTACTGGGCGATCGAGAGCAGGGTGGTCAGGATGATGTACCAGACGGTCGCGACCATCAGGAGCGGCACGACGCGGCCGTTGCGCCCGTAGACGACCTGCACCTGGTAGAAGAGTTCGCCGATCGCCATGACGGAGACGATCGAGGTGCCCTTGAACAGGGAGATGACCTCGTTGGCGGCGTTCGGCAGGATCGAGCGCATCGCCTGCGGCAGTACGACGCGGCGCAGTTGCCGCAGCCTGGGTATGCCGAGGGCGGCGGCCGCCTCCAGCTGTCCGGCGTCGACGGCGATGACGCCGCCGCGCACGATCTCGGCCGCGTACGCCGCCTGGTGCAGGGCGAGTCCGAGGACGGCCGCGCTCATCGCGCCGACCAGTCCTGCGGTGTCGAAGGAGAAGAAGCCGGGCCCGAACGGGATGCCGAAGTCGAGCTTCTTGTAGAGATACGTGAGGTTGAACCAGAAGAGCAGCTGGACGATGAGCGGGATGGAGCGGAACGCCCAGATGTAGGTGAAGGCGACCGATTTCAGGAACGGGCTCCTGGAGAGCCGCATGAAGGCGAGGACGATACCGAGGGCGAAGCCGAGCGCGGTGCCGTAGAACGTCAGCTGAAGGGTGATCCAGACGGCCTTGAGGATGGTCTCGGTGGTGAAGAACGCGGCGAAGACGTCCCATTCCCAGCCGGGGTTGGTGATCAGCCCGTGGGCGAACTGGGCGACCAGTACGGCCGTCACGGCGACGGCGACCCAGCGCCAGGGGTGGCGTACGGGCACGACCTTGAGCGCGGAGTAGTCCTCGGGGTCGGCGCGTTCGGGCGCTTTGCTGAGGGGTGGGTCGGAGGTCAGAGACACGGGTGTCCTTAGGGGCAGCGGGTTTTTCGAAAGGGAGCGGGGAGGTTTTTCGAAAGGCTCAGACGGTGAGCGAGGCGCGACAGGACAGCTCGCGCAGGCTCAGCAGCAGGGCGCGCGCGGTCGCGTCGTTCTGCCGGAACGCGGGGGCGTTGGTACGGGGCCGGGCGAAGGCACCGGACGACCGGCCGTCGGTGTGCGGGCCGAGCGCGAAGCGGCGCGGGTGCGGGCGCCCGGCCCGGTCCAGGACGCGGGCGTCGTCCGGGCTGACGGCGAGCAGCCCCGCGCCGGTGGCGGCCGCGCCGTCCCGGTGGAGCGCGCGCAGCAGCGGATCGCGGGAGCGGTCGACGGTCGGCTCCGGCAGCCGGGCCTCGACCAGGGCGCGGGTCTCGACGCCGCTCCCGGGGGCGCTCGCGCTGTGGGCCCGGAACACCCCGCGACGCGGGTCGGTCTCCACGGTCAGCCCGGCGCCGAGGAAGCGGACGACCCCGGCGCGGGACAGCGCGAGGAGCTGTTCGAGGCGCGGTCCGGGCGGACCGGAGGCGAGATAGCTGAAGAAGCCGTGCCACCAGCCGCTGTCGCCGAGGTCCCCGAGCCGGGTGAGCTGGCCGTAGACGGAGAGCAGGGCGAGGAAGACGGCCAGGTCGGTGCTGTGCGCGGGGTCGTGGCGGCGGGCGAGATCGGCCTCGATGTAGCCGCGCAACCCCTCCTGGAGGGCGTCATGGCCGGGGAAGCGCAGCCCGTCGAGCGGACGGTCGAGGGCGTCGAGGTCGAGCCGGTCGGCCGGGTCGGGGACGGCGGCGGCCACCACGGCCCGCAGTTCGGCGCTGCCGGGCGGGCTGGCGGCGTACGTCTCCTCGAAGTCGCTCCAGTCGGCGGCCGTGCGCTCCGGGTGGACGGTGAACAGCCGGTGGTAGTGGGCGAACCCGAGTTCCTTGTCGATCAGTGGCCAGATGTCGCGCCGGAAGTCGGGCGGAGCGGAGCGCCGCAGCAGCGCGTCGACCTGGGCGGGGCCGAAGAAGCGGGGCACGGGCGGCCGTTCGCCGGTCAGCTGGTAGCCGATCTTGGCGTGGTACGGGACGCCCCGGCGCGAGCCGACGTACAGCACGGGTTCGCGCCCGGAGGGCCGGTAGACCGGCGCTCCGTCGGGCCCCCGGTCGAACCGTCCGCCGCGCCCCTCGGTGAGCAGCGCCATCAGGTCGATGAAGGCGAGGCCGAAGCCACGGACGATGACCGGATCGCCCGGCCGCAGTCGGCTCAGGTCGCTGTCGGCGGTGAACTCGGGCGGCAGATGGACGAGATGGTGTTCGGCGGCGAACGCGGCCAGCGCCCGCTGCTCGGGGTCGGGCTCGGCGTCGAGATGGCCGAAGGCGAGGACCACGGCGTCCCCGACGAGCGGGGTGGCGCGCCCTTCCAGCCACACCTGCTGGCGTCCGTCGCGCGGTCCGGTGACCCGTACGGCGCGGCACCGGTGTTCCTCCACGGTGATCCCGGGCGGCAGGGCGGCCACCGAGCGCTCGTACACCCAGCGCAGATAGGCGCTCTGCAGCCGTCGGGTGGCGAAGCTCCGGCCGGTCAGCGCGGTGGCCTCGGCGACGATCTCCGGTGGCAGAGCGGCCAGTTCGGCGGCGGGCAGGGTTCCGCTACGGACGCGGTCGGCCCATTCGGCGAGGGAGGGGCCGGGGCGGACCGGACCGTCCCGTTCCACCGACTCGTCGGTGAACATGGTGACGTCCTCGGCCATGGAGTTCATCCACAGCAGCGGGGACTGGTCGGGGCGCCAGACGCGGCCGCCGCCGGACGGATGCGGGTCGACCAGGTGGAGGGTGACCGGGGCGCCGTCGCCATACAGTTCCGGCGCGTTGGCCGCGATCCGCTCCACGAGCCCGGTGGCGCGCGGGCCCGCGCCGACGATGACGACGGCGTGCGGCGATGGGGGAGGGAGGTCCGGGGTGGCGGACATGCGTAGGCTCCGTGAGTTCGTAAGTGAACACACGCATTGCCTTCACACACACGTAAAGCCGGGCCCCTCAGCACGGCGTGACGCTGAGGCTACGGCTTCTCCACGGCCCGTTGTCAAGGCCGTCCGGAATGTGAGCGGCGCGTCCCACGGCGGTTGACGCGGAAGCGGAAGGCTGCTCCACTTACCCCATGTACTCATGGCAGCGACTGGTCACGCGCGACCACATCGACTTCGGTCGGGTGTGGTCGTCGTCCTGTTCGGGCTAACTCAGCCCGCCTCCGCTGCCCCTCGGGCTCTTGAGGCTTCGCCTGCCCACCGGCCGTGCCGGTGTGGCCGTTACGTCCGCGTCGTCACGCGCCCTCACACACGCTTCAGCGCTCCACCCCTCCCCTCGGCACGACCTGTTTCAGCACCGCCTGATTCAGCACCGTCTGTTTCGGGGCGTCGGCTAGCAGCCGCAATCGCAGCCGCAGTCACACCCGTCACAGCAGTTGCCGCAGCATTCACCACAGTTGCAGCAGCAGTCACACGACTCACAACAGTCCGAGCAGTCATCGCACTTCTGGCACCAGCCCTCGCGCGGCTCCCCCGACCACGGGTCGTGGTACGGGTCCCGGCAGCACACCTGGCAGGTGCAGAAGAGCCCGGCCCAAACCGCGCACCCGGCCATCAGCCCGCGCCGCCTGCCCCGGTCCGGCGGCTCGGGCGGCGTGCCGCCGGGACCGCCCGGCCCCGGCGGGGTGACCCACGGCGACTGCGGCGGCGGCGCGCCCTGGGACGACTCGGGGGTGTCCGTGGCCTGCCCGGTGTGGGTACAGCTCGTGGTGCCGAACGCCCGGTCCACCGCGCGCGGCAGCTCATGCGCCAGCAGCACGTGGGCCAGCCTGCCCGACCCCTTACCGGCGAATTCGACGTCCTTGAGGGCCAGCCGCACCCCGTGCGCCGCGTCGTCGCACAGCCGCCGCACCTCGCTGAGGTCCGCCCCGGTGGCCGCGATCGGGTTCCAGGCACCCGTATCGGCGTCCTCGACCAGGTCCTCGACCGCGTCCAGCAGATGCGCGAGCCTGCCGAAGAGCCGTCCCGCCTCCTCCAGCGGCGCCCGGTTGCCGGGCTTTCCGGCCAGTACGGCGGTGTGTCCGAAGGCCGCGGCGGTCGCGGTCTCGGTCGGCTCGGTGATCGTCAGCAGCGAGGTACCGGTCCCGGCCAGCTCCTCTATCTCCTGCTGCCGCCCGACCGCGTCCAGCAGTACGGCCGTGTCGAAGCCGACCTCGGCACCGCTGCGGGCCCCCGCCCGGTCCCATCGCCCGGCCACCCGGCGGGCCGCCGCGGCGACCGGCCGGCGGGCCAACGCCCCGTCCCCGTCCGCCACATGGTCCCGTACCTTCGCGGAGGCCAGCACCAGCGAGACGGTCGCCGCGAGCCGCGCCCCCTCGCCCCGGGCGACCGACGCGGTGCGCATCCCGCGCAGCGGACACGGCCCGGCGGTGCGCCGCCAGCCCTCGGAGCGACCGGCCTGAGCCTCCACCAGAACGGATATGACGAGTCCGTCATAGTTCGTGGCCACGCGGGCAAACTGACCGTGGTCACCGCGCAGCGCGAGGCACAACCCGCACAGATGCGCCATCCATTCCGTCCGCAGGTTTTGCGACAGCCGGTGCCGACAAGGCCGGATAATGCCAAACAAAACTGTCCCCGTTCACCCGTACGTCCCCGGTGTCACCCGTCCGGCCTGCGGAGTCTACCCAGCGCACCGTCAGCCCCCTTCATCAGGTGCAACCCTGATATGGCGCCAAACGTTGTGCACCGGTAACGTCACAAATCCGCTGTGCGGCCGCAATCCACGTGGCACACCATCCGCATCATGGACGACCATAGAGGGGCGGACAGTACACACCGTTAAGAGGAGAGGAGGCGTCCATGGGATCGGTGCGCAAGGCGAGCGCTTGGCTTGGCCTCGTCGACGACAGCGATGACGAGCGCTACTACGACGACGACTACGCCGAGGGACCCGAGCCCGGCGACGCCTGGGTGACCGACCCGCGGGTGCGGGTGGCCGACCAGGCCGCACAGGACCAGGGCACGCGGATCGCGACGGTCACCCCGGACGGCTTCCGGGACGCCCGCGGAATCGGTGAGATGTTCCGGGAGGGCATCCCGGTCATCGTCAACCTGACGACCATGGAACCCGCCGACGCCAAGCGCGTGGTGGATTTCGCCGCCGGACTGACGTTCGGGCTCCGCGGCTCCATCGAGCGCGTCGCCAACCGCGTCTTCCTCCTCACCCCCGCCGACTACCAGATCGTCAGCGGGGAGTCCACCCGCGGCATCGGCGGGTTCTTCAACCAGAGCTGAGTCCGGCAAGGCCGTCTCACCGGAAGGCATCCAGTCCGGTGAGCGCCTTGCCGAGGACCAGTTGGTGCATTTCGACGGTGCCCTCGTAGGTGAGCACCGATTCCAGATTCGTCGCGTGCCGCATCACCGGGTATTCCAGGGAGATCCCGTTGGCCCCCAGGATCGTCCGGGCCGTACGGCAGATCTCGATCGCCTCGCGCACGTTGTTCAGCTTGCCGAAGCTGACCTGCTCCGGCCGCAGCCGTCCCGCGTCCATCCGCCGCCCCAGATGATGGGCGAGCAGCACGCCCTTGTGCA
>NZ_JBSFGE010000015.1:0-218521 GCF_053596435.1 Streptomyces sp. NPDC001700 | reverse complement strand
GGGAGTGCTGACGGGTGGCGGTGACTGCCCTGGGCTGAACGCGGCGATCCGCGGCATCGTCCGCAAGGGCGTCGAGGTGCACGGCCTCGACTTCGCCCGGCGGCGGCGCGGCGGGCGCTGCGGGCGCGTCGGCCACGGCCGGACGCGGAGCCTCCACGGCGCAGCAGCCCGCCGTGCCCGGGCAGCAGCCCCACGGGGCGGCGGCCCGCCGCCCCGGTACCGGCGGCGGTGTGCCCGCCGCGCGCCCGGCGCCGCGTACGCGCAAGGCGCGGCTGCGGGTGGCGAAGGTCGACCCGTGGTCGGTCATGAAGGTCAGCTTCCTGCTCGCGATAGCGCTCGGGATCTGCACGGTGGTCGCCGCGTCGGTGCTGTGGATGGTCATGGACGCCATGGGCGTCTTCAGCGCGGTGGGCGGGACGATCAGCGAGGCGACCGAGGGGCAGCAGGGCGGCGGCTTCGATCTGGAGTCGTTCCTGTCGCTTCCCCGCGTCATGACGTTCACCTCGGTGATCGCCGTGATCAACGTGGTGCTGGCGACCGCTCTGTCCACGCTGGGCGCGTTCATCTACAACCTGTCGGCGGGCTTCGTGGGCGGCGTGGAGCTGACCCTCGCCGAGGACGAGTAGCCGGACCGGGACGGCCGCCGTTACCGATTTTGGGACTGGGCAGGTGGTGCGCTAATCTTTCGGTGCAGCGCGGGGCTATAGCTCAGACGGTTAGAGCGCTTCCCTGATAAGGAAGAGGCCACAGGTTCAAGTCCTGTTAGCCCCACCGGCGCGATCAGCCTGGACGGAGATTCTCCGTCCAGGCTGATTCATTTGGGTGCCCGGGGAGTTGATGACCGGATACCGCCCGCCGATGCCGCGCATAGGTCACCGAACGGTATCGGTCGGTGTGTATCATCGGGCGCCAGAGGTCCCCTACGTCAAGAAAGAGACGAGGTAGCGCGGTGAAGAAGCTTCTCCTGGTCGCACTGGCCGCCATCGGCGGGCTCCTCGTGTACCGCCAGATCCAGGCGGATCGCGCCGAGCAGGATCTGTGGACGGAGGCGACCGACTCCGTGCCCGCAGGTTCGGGTGTGTGACCCCCACAGTCCCGTTACGAGGGCCCCGATCGCTGCAGCGGTCGGGGCCCTCGTCTTTACTCTCGCAAACAAATCGCTTGCATAAGCAAATGTGACGTGCTGGTCGACCGGTATGAGACCGGTGCGACGAGGGGGACGCGATGGAGCACCGCAGCAGGCACAGGGCAGGTTTCACCGCGGTGACGGCGCTGTGCGCCGTGGCGACGATGGCGGTGCAGATCCCGGTCGCGGTCGCCGACAGTGCCGCCGGGGCCCGGGAGTACCGGGTCCAGGGCACCCCGGTGCGCGGCACCGGGAGCGGCGCGGACGCCCCGTCCCTGAGACCCGGCCGGACGTACGCGGACCGCTTGGGGCCCGGCGAGAAGCGGTTCTACGGCGTCGACCTCGACGCGAAGTCCGCCGCCTACGTCTCGGCGGTCGCCGCGCCCCGGCCGGGCGCGGGCGTCGTCTCGTACCGCGACGGCGTCACGGTGACGCTGAAGAACCCCGAGGGCGGCATCTGCGACACCACTCCCCGGCGGATCGAGACGAAAGGGGTCGCCTATCCCCTCGCCGACTATGTCACCCGTCAGACCGGCTCGGGCTCGGTGACCTCCTGCCGCACGGCGGGCCGGTATCTGGTCACCGTGGAGCGCCAGGCCGGTTCCGCGGACCCCGACAGCTGGCCGCTGGAGCTGCGGCTGATGGTGGAGCCGCCGGTGAAGGGCGGCTCCACCGGCCAGGCTCCGGAGGGCAGTTGGCACGCCGAGCCGCCTCAGCCGCCGTCCGGCGGCGCCAGGCCACGGCAGGGCGGGCGGGGCTTCTCCGACGCGCCGCTGGTGTCCACGGGGGTGTGGCAGGACGACTTCGAGCCGGGGGAGACCCACTTCTACCGGGTTCCGGTCGACTGGGGACAGCGGATATCCGCCATCGCCGAACTCCCCGCCGACGGAGCGGACAAGAGCACCCGTCTGCTCGGCCAGGCGGTGGTCATGCGCGCCTACAACCCGGCGCGGGGGCTGGCGAAGCGGGGCACCGCCCTGGCCCCGGAAGGCGAGCGGCCGCAGTCCGAGGTCAGCACGGCCCCGGCGGCGTACGGGAACCGGTACGCGAAGGCCGACTACTCGGTGCGCGCCATGAGCCTCACCGGCGGGTACTACCTGGCGGTCACGCTCAATCCCCCGAATGTGGAACCCCATTTGGACCGGACGGTTCCGGTGACGCTGCGGGTACGGATCGCGGGGGAGGCGAGCAGCGGCCCGGCCTACGACGGGAACGCGGTCACGGCGGGCTTCGGGCTCACGGACGCCGAGAAGCGGGAGGCCCGCAAGGCGGCCTCGCCGCTCCAGCCCGACTCCATGGGCCGCCCGGGCGCCGAGCACCGCGCCACGCTCCAGACGGTGGCCTACACGAGCTTCGGGACGGGCTCGCTGCTGCTGGTCGGGCTGGGCGTATGGATCCTGACCGCCCGGCGCCGGGCCGTGGCGGACGGCGTGCGGGAGGAGCCGGAAGCGGTGGATCCGACGACCGGACAGCACCGGTACGGGCCGCCGCCCGCCTGGTAGTTCAGCCCGCTAGTTCAGCCCGCGGCCACCAGTGCCCACGCCCCCACGGCGAAGCACAGCACCGCGACGATCAGGATCGCGACCGTCGTCTTGCGGGACGGCCCCCGGCGCCGCGCGGCGCGGGCGGCGGGAACCTGGGGCGTCCGAGCGGTGTATGCACGGGTGAGGGGGTAATCACGCGGCGCCGGCAGGGGCGCGGCGGCCGGTGCGGGCGTGGGAGTGGGGGGCGTATGAAGGTGCGCGGGCTGGGGCGATGGGCCCGGCTGTCCGGGCTGTGGGCCCTGTGGCTGGTGTGCGGGCGGCTGGGGCGACTGGGGCGGCTGCGGGAGCGGCGCCGCGGTCGACGGGGTCGGCGGCTGCTGTGGGGGCTGAGGGAGCGGGGTTTGCGGGTGCGGGGTTTGAGGATGGGGGGTTTGTGGATGCGGTGTCGCGGGGTGTGGAGTCGGCGCCTGCTGGGGCGGCGCCGGGAGCGGCGATATCCGCGGGGGCGGCGTCCGGGGCTGTTCAGGCTGAGGGTGCGGGGTCCCGGGGTGCGGCGTCCGCGGCTGCGGTGGCGGGAGGGTGAAGCTGCCGGTGTCCGACATCGACGGCTGGGCGGGCGGCTCGGCCGCGGGCAGTTCGGCGGCGGGTCCGGCGTTCTGCCCGGCGGCGGGTCCGGCGGCGGGGTCAGCGGACTGGTGGGGTTCGGCTGGTTCGGTGGCGGGCGGCGAGGGGCGCGGCGCCGTCGCGGTGCCCCCGGGCGGGTCGGCCTTCGCGTGACGGCGGCCGGGCCGGGCCGGGCCGTTCGGGCCGAATCCGGTCGGCAGCGGCCCGAGATGGTCGAAGACCTCGATCGCCTCGTCGTCGAGACCGGCCTCGGGCAGCATCTCGACCGCCGACGCGAGCGCCTTGCGCGCCCCGGTGGCGGACCGGAACCGGTCCTCCGGGTCGGGCTGCAGCAGCCCGCCTATCACCTGCCACAGCGGCTCGGGCACGCCCTCGGGGGCGTGCGGCACGCCGTGCTCGCCGAACAGCTTCACGATCGCTTCCCCGTCGGGCTTGTGCCCGCGGAGCAGATACAGCGTCACCAGGCCTACGGCGAACAGGTCGGCCGGGAAGTCCGGCTCCTCGCCCATCATCTGCTCGGGCGCGAAGTAACCGGGCGTGCCCATCACGTAGTTGGCCTCGGTGAGGCGGGGCTCGCCTTTGGTGAGCGCGATGCCGAAGTCGCCCAGCCGGACATGGGGACGGCCGGTTCCGGTGGACTCCAGCAGGATGTTCGCGGGCTTGATGTCCCGGTGGACCACTCCCTCCGCGTGGACCGCGGCCAGCCCGGAGAGCAACTGGTCCAGCAGGGTGCACACGTAGCGGGTTGGCAGTGGACCGTAGTCGCCGATGAGGTGTGCGAACGAGCCGCCGGCCACCAGGTCCATGGTGAACAGCACCTTGTCGTCGTCCGCCGCCCAGCTCGCCGGAGCCAGCACATGGGGGTGGTCGATCCGCAGGGCCTGTTCCCGTACGAAGCGCAGCAGTGTGTGCGCGTCGCGTTGCTGAAGCACCTTCGCCGCGACGTACCGGCGGCGGCGATGGTCCCAGACCCGCCACACGGCGCCCACGCCTCCGCGCCCGATCGGGTCCACCAGTTCGTACCGGCCCGCGAAGATCTCACCCATCGCGCCGTGCCCGCCCCGTCATCGAATGGTCAGCAGTCCAACAGCCCGTCAGCTCTGGTGCGCCTCGTAGTGCGCGACCGCCTCGGCGGTCCGCCCCGCGCCATACACACGAAGGAACTCTGCCAGCTCGGGGTGGGTGGGGGCGAGAGAATCCGCCGCATCGATGATGTCCCCGGCTGCGGCCACGGACCGCAGCAGCGACTGGATTTCGCGGACCACGCGCCGCACGGTCGGAGCCCCGGTGCTGGCGGCGGTCTGGGTGGAGTTGAGCACCGACCCGCCCGCAGTCTTCTTGATCTCTTCCATGCGCTCCGCCGCCTCGGCGGCGCTCACCCGGCCGTCCGCCGCCTGACTGGACAGCTCCTGGAGCGCCTGTACCCGCTGGACCACCGCCGGATTGCCGATCTTGGCGCGCTGTCCGCTCATGAGCTGGGACAGCATGGGCGCCGAGAGCCCGAGGATGGCGGCCAGGCGCGCCTGGTTGAGACCGAGGTCGTCGATGAGACGGCGAAAGAGCGCCCCCAGCGGTTCCCCGTACCAACTGCGCTGCAGCTCTCGTGCGCGCGCGGTGGCATCCTGCTGTGTTGCGTCCATCTCGCTCTCCCCTTCGCTTCGCTGCCGCGAATCTTGCGTGGCATCCTACGGAGAGCGCTACCCGCGAGCGATACCCGGTCGGGAAAGGCCGCCGGTACCAGGTATCCTGATCGGCGAAGGGGCCTTAGCTCAGTTGGTAGAGCGCCGTCTTTGCATGGCGGATGTCAGGAGTTCGACTCTCCTAGGCTCCACTCTATGAGAGCTCTCCTGACCTGCAAAAACGCAGGTCAGGAGAGCTTTTTGGGTAGGTGCCGGATCGGGCGCCGCCCAGGACTCCCGCCCCTCGTGCCGGGTAGCGGCCCGCTGGGACTCCTCGATGATCCGTCGCAGCGCCGCCGCATGTCCTTCGAGGGCGTCCCGTCCGGTCTGGCTGAGAAGGGCCGTCCCCGCGTACGGGAACAGTCCGTCTTCCAGGCCGTACGCGCCGACGAAGCCGATCAGCATCACGGCGGCGATCGCCAGCTGGGCCGACACCACGAAACGCGAGGAGAGTTCGCGTTCGCGCACAGGGGTGGCCCGGCCCAGCAGGGCGCCGCCGCGCCGGGTCCGCGGCATGACCGCGTACGCAATCAAAGTGGTGTTGCCGCTCTTGGTGTTGGCCCGTGCAACACCCCCCTGATGCCCCACGCTGTTTCACAACTCGGGCAAGCCGCCCGGGAATCGTCTGATCGGCGTGAGTCGCCGCACAAGGGGACGCAATGGGTGAGCTGCATCCGCTGGGGGAGAACCTGCCCGAGGAGTGCCGGGCGTTCGCCGTGGAGCTGCGGAAGCTCTTCGACGGGCTGGGGGTCTCGGTGCGCCGCTACGCCGCACGCAGGTTCCGGGACCCCAGTACGATCTCCCGCTATCTCAGCGGGACGAGAGTCCCGTCGTGGGAGTTCGTGGTGGAACTGTTGGCGGATCTCGCGGCGTGCCGGGGCTCCGCGGCCACCCCGGCCGCCATCGAGGTGGTGCGGGACTTGCACCGGTCCGCGGTGCGCACCAGTGGATCCCCGGGGCACGCCGTGGAGATCCTTCAGATCCAGCTGGCCGACGCCGACCGGGAGGCGCGGAGCTCCAGTGTGAAGGAGGACGCGCTGGGCGAGGCGCTGCTCGACCGTCGGCACCGCATCGCCGACCTGGAGGTGCGGCTGAGCCAGACCGAGGCGGCCTGGGCTGCGGAGCGGGCGCGCGCCGACGCCCTGGATATGACCCTCCCGGATCACCAGGAGCTGGTGAAGGAGCGGGACCTGCTGCGGCAGGAGGTGCACCGGCTCACTGAGGAACTGGAGGACGAGCGGCAGCGGGGACGGCTGGCGGAGGACCGATGCCAGATGCTGGAGCGACAGCTGGCCATGGTGGAGTCACAGCGGACGGCGGCGGTTCCGCGCCAGGACGAGGAGCCCGGCGTTCCTGCCCGGTCGTTCGTGCCCGGGCCGCGGCCCAAGATCCTTGTGGTCGACGACCAGCAGAACAACCTGCTGGTCATGGAGGCGGTGCTGGCCACCCTCGACCAGGAGCTGGTGACCGCGACCTCTGGTCAGGAGGCGCTGAAGGCGCTGCTGGACCACGATGACTTCGCGGTGATCCTGCTCGATGTGCAGATGCCCGAGATGGATGGCTATGAGACGGCCGCCCACATCAAGCGGCGCCCGCGCAACCGGGACGTGCCGATCATCTTTCTCACCGCGATGGGCGCCGATCCCGAGCACACCTCGCGCGGCTACGCGGCGGGGGCGGTGGACTACATGGCCAAGCCGATCGACCCCTGGGCGCTGCGGGCCAAGGTCTCCGTCTTCACCGAGATCTTCCTGGAGCGGCGCCGCTACAGCGAACGGGAAGCCAAGGAGTAGCCGGGGAGGAGCCGGAGAACGGGCCGAGGGGCGGAGGGATCCCGCGGCCGGAATTCCGCGGTCCTCCGCCCCTCGGCCGGGTGCGACGAGGGTGCGACGGCGAGAGCGTCAGCGCTGGTCGTCGTCCTTCCCGGCCTCGGCCTCGGCCTGCTTGGCCTGCACCTCGGGGTCGAGGGTGCTCTGGTCGCTGCCGTCCACCGCGGCCAGCCGCTCGCGGTCGCCCACCTCGGTCGCCGCCGGGGGCTCGACCAGCCAGTCGGGGTTGGCCTGCCGGTCCCACCACTTCCAGGCGGCGTAGACACCGGCGCCCACCAGGCCGATGAAGGTGGCCCGCTTGGCGGCGCGGCCCATGCTGGCCCGGCGGCGGCGCTTGCGGGCGAGCTTCTCGATGTCGGCCGCCGTCACATGGGTGCGCAGCGCCGCGACGGCGGCGCCCGCCCGCGTGACGGCCTCCTCGCGTGCCGGTCCGGCGGCCGCGCGCGCTCCGGCCACCGCGTGCTCGACGCGCGGCCCGGTGTAGTCGGCGGCCTGCCGCGCGGCCTTGCGGGTGCGCTTGGCGGCGCGGACGGCGGCCGCGTCCACCTTGGGCGGCAGGGTGCCGCGGGCCTGGTTGAGCCGGGGTGCGACATGCGCGTGGTACTGGCCCCCGGCCGCGCAGCGGGCCTGGTGCGCGGCCTGGGAGACCTTCGGTGCCAGCCGTACGCGGGCCTCGTGCGCGTAATGCGTGGCGGTGTCCTTGGCCGTGCCGGCGTACGGCGCCACCGCCTCCGCGGCGTGCAGGACGCTGTCCTTCGCGGTGCCGGTCGCGGCTCGCACGCTGTCAATGCGGGTCACGGGATCCTCCTCCTCGGTGGCGTGGTGATGCTCCGGGGTGCAGAGTGCTGAGCTGCATGTGCGCAGTTTCGTGTTTCCATCCGAAGAAAGATCATGCCTGTTTGTGGAGATCATGCCCGTTCGCAGCCCACGCGGCATGCGTGAACCGGCATCCGGGTCATAGGGAAGATTCTCCCGGAAAACACGCGGAATGGCGCGCCGCGTGCGCCTTCGGCGGCTACTCGTCGCGCTCGGGTCCGTGCGAGGATCAGGGCAAGGAAGCGAAAACGATGGAAGGTAGATCGTGGCCGAGCAGCTGTACGCCACCCTCAAGACCAACAACGGCGACATCGTGGTCCGGCTGCTGCCGAACCACGCCCCCAAGACGGTGAAGAACTTCGTGGAGCTCGCGGAGGGCACGCGCGAGTGGACCCACCCGGCCACCGGCAAGAAGGCCGCGGAGAAGCTCTACGACGGCACCGTCTTCCACCGCGTGATCAGCGGTTTCATGATCCAGGGCGGTGACCCGCTGGGCAACGGCACCGGCGGCCCCGGATACGAGTTCGGTGACGAGTTCCACCCGGACCTGTCGTTCAACAAGCCGTACCTGCTGGCCATGGCCAACGCCGGCCCGGGCACCAACGGCTCGCAGTTCTTCATCACCCTTGCCCCGACCACCTGGCTGACCGGCAAGCACAGCATCTTCGGCGAGGTCGTCGACGAGGCCAGCAAGAAGGTCGTCGACACCATCGGGGGTGCCGCGACCAACCCGCGCACCGACCGCCCGCTCCAGGACGTCGTGATCGAGTCCGTCGTCGTGGAGACCCGGGAGGGCTGAACCCCGCACGGGAACTCCGCGCCCCGCTTGTCCGTGTGTACAAGCGGGGCGGGGGAACGCGCGCGAGTCCGCGGACAGGGGGCGAAGGGACACCATGGAGGACCAGGCGGTCTGCTGTTACCGGCACCCGCAGCGGGAGACCGGCATCAGCTGTACCCGCTGTGAGCGCCCGATCTGTCCGGAGTGCATGATCAGCGCCTCGGTCGGGTTCCACTGCCCGGAGTGCGTGCGCGGTGGTGCGTCCGCCCCCGGTGAGCCCCCCGGGCCGCCGCGGCGCGCGGCCGAGCCGCGGACCATAGCCGGCGGCGCGTACACCGCCGATCCGCGCCTGGTCACCAAGATCCTGATCGGCCTCAACGTCGCCGTCTGGCTGGCGGTGCTGGGGACCGGCGACCGGCTGGTGGACGACTTCGACCTGGTCGGCCGGGCCTTCAACCCGGGCACCGCCGACATAGTGGGCGTCGCCGAGGGGCAGTGGTACCGGCTGCTGACCGCGGTCTTCCTGCACCAGGAGCCCATGCACATCGCGTTCAACATGCTGTCCCTGTGGTGGATCGGCGCCCCGCTGGAGGCCGCGCTCGGCCGCGCCCGCTACCTCACGCTCTACCTGCTGTCCGGGCTCGGCGGCAGCGCGCTGTCGTATCTGCTCGCCGCGCAGAACCAGCCCTCGCTGGGCGCCTCCGGCGCGGTCTTCGGCCTGCTGGGCGCCACCGCCGTCCTGATGCGACGGCTCAACTACGACATGCGCCCCGTCATCGCGCTGCTCGTGCTGAACCTCATCTTCACCTTCGGCTGGTCCGGCATCGCCTGGCAGGCGCATGTGGGCGGCCTGGTGGTCGGCACGCTGGTGGCGTACGCGATGGTGCACGCCCCGCGCGAGCGGCGCGCCCTGGTGCAGCGGGCCGCCTGCGCCGTGATGCTGCTCGCGATCGTGGCGACGGTCTGGGTCCGTACGCTCCAGCTCACCGGCTGACCGCGGCGCGGGGCGGGACCGCGGCGCGGCGCGGGGCGGGCCCGGGCGGGGTCTCGAACGGGGTGGGTTCGGTCAGTTGTCCACAGCACGTGGTCGATCTTGCGCAGCCTGTGGAGAACATCTGTGCGTTTCCCCGCTGACCTGCGTTTTCGCAGGAAGACGCCGGTGTGAGTGATCGAACGCGACCGTTCTACCGGTCACACCGGCGTCAATGCGACAGAGGTTATCCACAGATCTTCTGAGTTTTCCCCGCCTGTGGATAACCCTGTGGACAGGCTCTGCGGAGCGGTTCTACTTCCACTGGGTGGAGACGACGAACCCCGCGGCGATGAAGCCGAAGCCGACCACGATGTTCCAGTTGCCCAGGGACTTGACCGGCATGTCCCCTGTCGTCACGTAGAAGAGGACGATCCAGGCGAGGCCGATCAGGAACATCGCCAGCATCAGCGGCGCCACCCAGCGGCGGCCGCTGCTCAGGCTGATGCTGGTCGCCTGCTTGGCCGGCGGCGGCGTGAAATCGTCCTTCTTGCGGATCCGTGACTTCGGCACGAGGAACTCTCCTGTCGATGCGCTGCGTGACCGCGCGGGGGCTGTGTACGGACGGCGCCGGGGCGGGACGGTGAAGGGGACCACTGCCCTCCCCGACACGTCAGTTAGCGTAGTCCTTCCGCGGCGTCGTAAGGAGTAAGGGTACGTTGAGCAATTCCGCTGACTCCCCCACCCCGGCGTCCCGCCGCCCCGCTTTCCGGCCCGTCCGGCTGCTGACCGGAGCCGTCTTCGCGCTGGCCGGGATCATCTTCTGGACCAGCTTCAACACGGCCCAGGGCACCGACATCCGCAGCGATGAATCGATGCTGCGGCTGTCCGATCTCATCCAGGAGCGCAGCCGCAAGAACGGCACCCTCGACGAGAGCGCCGCCAAGATGCGCTCCGACGTCGACGCCCTCGCCCGCCGCGACAACGGCAGCAGCAAGGCCGAGCAGCGCAAGCTGGAGAACCTGGAGAAGACCGCGGGAACCCGGGGGCTGAGCGGCTCCGGGCTCACCGTCACCCTCACCGACGCCCCGCCGAACGCCACCCCCCAGATCCCCGGCGTGCCCGACCCGCAGCCCAATGACCTCGTCATCCACCAGCAGGACCTGCAGGCCGTGGTCAACGCGCTGTGGCAGGGCGGCGCCAAGGGGATCAAGGTGATGGACCAGCGGCTGATCTCCACCAGCGCCGTGCGCTGCGTCGGCAACACCCTGATCCTCCAGGGCCGGGTCTACTCCCCGCCTTACAAGATCACCGCCGTGGGTGACCGGGACCGGCTGAACACCGCGCTCACCGCCTCCCCCGCCATCCAGAACTACCGCTCCTATGTCGAGGCGTACGGCCTCGGCTGGAAAGTCGACCAGCACGACACGGTGACTCTTCCCGGCTACTCCGGCACAGTGGATCTGCACCAGGCACAGCCCGTCCCGTAGCCGCGCGCCGATGGGGGGCCGATGGGGCCGAAGGGGCCGAAGAGGATCCGGCTGGTCATCAGGACGCTCAGCGAGCTGTGCGTCACCGCGGGCACCCTGATCCTCCTCTTCGTCGTCTACCTCCTCTACTGGACCTCCGTCCGCGCCGACCAGGCCATGGACGGCGAGATCGACCACCTCCAGGACCGCTGGGCCGCCGGGCCGGTCGCCGCGGCCGGTGCCGACCGGTCCGCGCCACGGCCGCGCCGCTACGAGAGCGGCGGATCCTTCGCGATCATGTACATCCCGCGCTTCGGCGCCGACTGGGCCAAGCCCGTCCTCCAGGGCACCGAAGCCGCCACCCTGCGCAAAGGGCTCGGGCACTACGCGGGCACCGCCCGCCTCGGCGCCACGGGAAACTTCGCGGTCGCCGGGCACCGCCGCACCTACGGCGACCCCTTCAAGGACTTCCCCCGGCTGCGCCCCGGCGACGCGGTCGTACTGTCCGACGGCACCACCTGGTACACGTACCGCATCGCCGGACGCCCCTACCGCACCCTGCCGACCGACGTCGGAGTGCTCGACCCGGTCCCGCGCGCATCCGGCTTCCGCGGCCCCGGGCGCTATCTGACGCTCACGACCTGTGAGCCGGAGTGGGGGCACAGCCACCGGCTGATCGCCTGGGCGCACCTCGACGCCACCCAAACCGTTGCCCAAGGCAAGCCCAAGGCTTTGTCCGGCTGACCCACCGGCCCCACCCCCGGACCTTTACTCTGGTCCTGCACTCCGGTGCTGCAATCGACTTCGTCATCGGTGAGTAGGGACGGCATGTACGGCTGGATCTGGCGGCATCTGCCGGGTAACGCATGGACGCGGGCGGCGATTTCGCTCGTACTCGTGCTGGCGATCGTGTTCGTGCTCTTCCAGTACGTCTTCCCGTGGGCGGAGCCGCTGCTGCCGTTCAACGACGTGACCGTCGACCAGGGAATGGCGGGTCCCCGATGAGCGCGCGCGTCCTGGTCGTCGACAACTACGACAGCTTCGTCTTCAACCTCGTCCAGTACCTCTACCAGCTCGGCGCCGAGTGCGAGGTGGTGCGCAACGACGAGGTCTCCCTCGCGCACGCCCAGGACGGCTTCGACGGCGTGCTGCTCTCCCCTGGCCCCGGCACCCCCGAGAAGGCGGGCGTCTGCGTCGACATGGTGCGGCACTGCGCGGACACCGGCGTGCCGGTGTTCGGCGTCTGCCTGGGGATGCAGTCCATGGCCGTCGCCTACGGCGGCGTCGTCGGCCGCGCTCCGGAGCTGCTGCACGGCAAGACGTCGCTGGTGACCCACGAGGGCGCGGGCGTCTTCAGCGGGCTGCCGTCGCCCTTCACCGCCACCCGCTACCACTCCCTCGCGGTCGAACGGGGCACCGTCCCGGACGCGTTGGAGATCACCGCATGGACGGAGACGGGCATCGCCATGGGGCTGCGCCACCGTGAACTACGGGTCGAGGGTGTCCAGTTCCACCCCGAGTCGGTGCTCACCGAATGGGGCCACCGCATGCTCGCCAACTGGCTGGCGGAGTGCGGCGACACGGACGCGATAGAGCGGTCCACGGGGCTCGCCCCGGTGGTCGGGGCGGTCGGCGGCAAGGCCGTCGAGTGACCGCACCGCGCCCCGGGCCCGAGGGCGCGGCCCAGGGCGCCCCGGAGCCTGCCCCGGGCGCCGTACCGGGTCCCGAGCCGCACCCCACCGGACGGCGCCGCCGCGCCCGTCCCGCGGCCACGGACGAGCGCCCCGACGAGGCGGCCGCGGCGCCCACCGGCCGACGGCGCGCCCGGTCGGCAGCGGCAGGCCCCGCCGGGCACACAGGACCCACAGGACCCACAGGACCCGCCGCTCCCGCCGCCCCCGTGAGCGCGGGCGAGACGGCCGTCCTGGCCCCCGTCGCTTCCGACCTTCCGGCGGCTCCCCCGGCGGCTCCCCCGGCGGCTTCCGGGGACGACGACGAGACGATGGCACTGCGGGCCGTGGCCGCCAGCGCCGCGCCCCCCGCCCACGACCGGACCATGCCGCTGCGGACCGTCGAGCAGAACCGGGCGGACGAGGCGCCGTCCCCCGGTGGCCGCGCGGCCCGCCGCAAAGCGGCTCAGGAGGCCGCGAAGCGCGGCGGACGGCACGGTGCCCGGGCGCGGGGCGGTACGGCCGCCACAGGGGCTACAGGCGCCTCGGCGGGAGCGGCGGCGCGGCCCCGCACCCGCATGGAGGCCAAGCGCGCCGCCCGCGCCCGCAAGGACAGCCCGGGCGTGCTGGCGAGCCGGGTGGTGGGCGAGGTATTCATCACCCTCGGCGTGGTGATGCTGCTTTTCGTGACGTACCAGCTGTGGTGGACCAATATCCGGGCGCACCAGCAGGCGAACGGCGCGGCGGGCGATCTGCAGAAGCAGTGGGACACGAAGGGCGCGGACCGCGATCCGGGCGTGTTCTCCCCCGGCCAGGGCTTCGCGATCATCTACATCCCGAAGCTGGACGTGAAGGCCCCGATCGCCGAGGGGATCGACAAGAACAAGGTCCTCGACCGCGGCATGGTCGGCCACTACGCCAAGGGCAAGCTCAAGACCGCGATGCCGTGGGACAAGAAGGGCAACTTCGCGCTCGCCGGGCACCGCAACACCCATGGCGAGCCGTTCCGCTACATCAACCGCCTCAAGCCCGGCGACAAGATCGTCGTCGAGACGCAGAGCCGGTTCTACACCTACGACATGACCAGCATCCTGCCGCAGACGTCCCCCTCCAACACGGGCGTCATCGGCCCGGTGCCGCCCGGCTCCGGCTTCAGCAAACCGGGCCGCTACCTCACGCTGACGACCTGCACCCCCGAGTTCACCAGCACTTATCGGATGATCGTCTGGGGCAAGATGGTCGACGAGCGGCCGCGCAGCGAGGGGAAGCCGGACGCACTGGTCGAGTAGGACCGGGAAGATCCAGAAAAGGGGAACGACGCGGTGGCACGGACCGACGACGACCAGCGGCAGGGGCAGGACCCCGCCCCGCCAGCCCAGCCCACCCAGCCCGCCCAGCCGACCCGCGGCTCCTCCGGCCGCGGGCGGATCGCGGCGGCCATCGGAGTGCTGGGCGAGCTGCTGATCACCGCGGGGCTGATCCTGGCCCTCTTCGTGGCCTACTCCCTGTGGTGGACGAACGTTCTCGCCGACCGGGAGGCGAAGAAGCAGGGCGACCAGGTGCGCAAGCACTGGGCCGACCGGGGGCCGGGCAGGCTCGACACCAAGGACGGCATCGGCTTCCTGCACGTACCGGCCATGGGCGACGGTGAGGTGCTGGTGAAGAAGGGCACCTCGGCCAAGATCCTCAACGACGGCGTCGCCGGGTACTACACGGAGCCGGTCAAGTCCGCGATGCCGTGGGATAAGAAGGGCAACTTCTCGCTGGCCGCCCACCGGGACGGGCACGGCGCCAAGTTCCACGGCATCGACAAGATCCACGACGGCGATCCGGTGGTCTTCGAGACCCGGGACAGCTGGTACGTCTACAAGGTCTACGAGACGCTGCCCGAGACCTCGAAGTTCAACGTGGACGTGCTGAACGCGGTCCCGAAGGAGTCGGGCAAGAAGAAGGCGGGCCGCTACATCACGCTCTCGACCTGCACTCCGGTCTACACCTCGCAGTACCGCTACGTCGTCTGGGGCGAGCTGGTGCGTACCGAGAAGGTCGACGCGGACCGTACGCCCCCCGAAGAGCTGCGCTGAGCGCACTCCACAGCTGTCCGCACCACGGGGAAGCCCCCGGCGCCCTCTCGATGGGCGCCGGGGGCTTCCCCGTGCGATACGTGCTGTGACGCGCTGTGCTGTCCGCGAGGCGGGCTAGCCGAGGCCGCCGAAGAAGCCTCCGTCGTCATCGTCGCCGTTCCCGTTCCCGTTGCCCTGGACCGTCACGAGGTTCACGGACTGGCCCTTGGGCACCTGGGTGCCCGCGCCGGGGTTGCTGGCGACCACGGTCGCGTTGTCGTCCTGCGGGCCGTTGATGTTGCCCACGTTGAGCCCGAGGTCCTGGAGGGCCTTCTTGGCGTCCTTGAGCTTCTGGCCGCCCAGGTTGGGCACCGGGACCTGCTGCTGCTGATCCGGGGCCTTGGCGACGGTCAGGTTGATGACCGACCCCGGCGCGGCCGTTCCGCCACCGGCCGGGTCCTGGCTGATGACCGTGCCCGCCTGGGCGTCGGCGCTGTCCTGCTCCGTCGACTGGACCTTGAAGCCCTGGGCCTTGAGGGCCGTCTCGGCGTCCGCGAGCGGCTTGGTGGTCACGTCGGGGACGGGGACCTGCTGCTGCGGCGCGGCGACGGTCAGGGTGATCTTGGTGCCCTTGGCGACCTTCTTGCCCGAGTCCACGCTCTGGCGGATCACCTTGTTCGCGGTCTGGTCGGACTCCTCGGTCGCCTTGTCGACCTCGAAGCCCTTCGCCTCCAGGGACGCCTTCGCCGAGTCGAACTGGACGTTGAGGACGTCGGGGACCTCGACCTTCTCGGCCGGCTTCTTGCCCTTCGACATGGTCAGCTGGACCGTGTCGTAGCGCTTGACCTCACCGTTCTCGGGATCCTGGCGGCAGACCGTGTCCTTCGGCTGGTCGCAGAAGTCGGTGCCGGCCTTCTCGACCTTGAAGTCGCCGTTCTCCCCCTGGGCGCTGGCCTCCTTGAACGTCTTCCCGACCAGCGAGGGCACCGGGACCATCGAGTCGTTCTTGGCGTTGCCGCTGAAGATCGCCTTGCCGACGAAGATCGCGCCGACGAGCACCAGGACGCCGGCCACCACCAGCAGGATCGTCGAGAGGTTGCTCTTCTTCTCCGGGCCGCCGCGCCGCCGGTCCGACCGGTCGTCGTAGCCGAAGCCGCCGTCGTCGTCCCGCATCGGGGGCAGCATCGAGGTCGCCGGACCGGCGTCCTGCGGCCGCAGCATCGTCGTGGGCTGGTCGCCCGAGCCGTAGCCGACCGCGCCCAGCGCGGCGGTCGCGGCGACCGGCTGGCCCTCAAGTGCCGCCTCGATGTCGGCGCGCATCTCGTCGGCCGACTGGTAGCGGTAGTCGGGGTCCTTGACCAGGGCCCGCAGGACGATCGCGTCCATCTCCGGGGTGATGTCGGGGTCGTACGTGCTCGGCGGCTGCGGCTCTTCCCGTACGTGCTGGTAGGCCACGGCCACCGGGGAGTCCCCGACGAACGGCGGCCGCACCGTCAGCAGCTCGTACAGCAGACAGCCGCTGGAGTAGAGGTCGCTGCGCGCGTCGACGGTCTCGCCCTTGGCCTGCTCGGGGGAGAGGTACTGCGCGGTGCCGATGACGGCCGCCGTCTGCGTCATGGTCATACCGGCGTCGCCCATGGCGCGGGCGATGCCGAAGTCCATCACCTTGACCTGGCCGCTGCGCGTGAGCATCACGTTCGCCGGCTTGATGTCCCGGTGGACGATGTTGTTCCGGTGCGAGTACTCCAGGGCCTGGAGGATCCCGACCGTCATCTCCATCGAGCGCTCGGGGAGCAGCTTTCTCCCGGAGTGGAGAAGCTCACGCAGAGTCGAGCCGTCGACGTACTCCATCACGATGTACGGGATCGAGACACCGTCGACGTAGTCCTCGCCGGTGTCGTAGACCGCGACGATCGCGGGATGGTTGAGCGAGGCTGCCGACTGGGCCTCTCGGCGGAACCGGGCCTGGAAGGACGGATCGCGGGCGAGGTCCACCCGGAGCGTCTTCACGGCGACAGTGCGGCCGAGGCGGGTGTCGTGCGCGAGGTAGACCTCGGCCATGCCACCGCGGCCGAGCACCGAGCCCAGCTCGTACCGGCCGCCGAGGCGACGCGGCTCTTCCATAGCTACTCCAGCCCTCTTCCGTCATTCCCGGCCGCACCCTGTGTGGGGGGCCGGCGAAGTGCTGCTCGCGCATACGGTACCCGGCACGTCTTACGGGACCCGGCCTCGGCCGATTCTTGATACCGGACCGGTACGACGACGTGCGGGATTGGCATCAGGGCGTGACCGGCGTCACTTGTCGCGCTCGCTGTCCAGTACCGCCTTCATCACATCCTTGGCGATCGGCGCCGCCAGCTTGCCGCCCGCGATGTCGTCGCGGAGGGTGTCGGAACTCTCCACCACGACCGCGACCGCGACCGGGGAACCCTCGTCGGTCTTGGCGTACGAGATGAACCAGGCGTACGGGTTCTCGCTGTTGTCGACGCCGTGCTGCGCGGTACCGGTCTTGCCGCCGACCGTGGCGCCCGGGATCTGGGCGTTGGTGCCGGTGCCCTCCTTGACCACGGTCTCCATCATGTCCTGGAGCTTGCCCGCGTTCTCCGAGCTGAGCGGCTGGCTCATCTCCTCCGGGCTGGTCTGGTCGATCGTGGTCAGGTTCGGGGCGCGCAGCGAGTCGATCATGTACGGCTTCATCAGCTTGCCGTCGTTGGCGATCCCGGAGGCGACCATGGCCATCTGCAGCGGGGTGGCGCGGGTGTCGAACTGGCCGATGGAGGACAGGGCGTTGCCCGGCCGGTCCATCTTCTCGGGGTAGACGCTCTCGGAGGCGCGGACGGGCATGAAGACCTCGTCGTTGAAGCCGAACTTCTTCGCCTGCTCCAGCATCTTGTCCTTGCCCAGATCGTCACCGAGCTTGCCGAAGACGGTGTTGCAGGAGTAGCGCAGGGCCTGCCGCATGGTGGCGTTCTTGCAGGGGATGTTGCCCTCGTTGGGCAGGGGCTGGCTGGACAGCGGCAGTTTCCACGGCAGCGGCGAGTTGGTCGCTCCGTCGATGTCCGTGTACTTGCCGTTCTCCAGCGCCGCCGCGGCGGTGACGACCTTGAACGTGGAGCCGGGCGGGTACGTCTGCCGCAGCGCCCGGTTCAGCGTCGGCTCCTCCTTGTCCTTCGACATCCCCTTCCAGACGTCCGCGTCGCTCGTCGAGCTGCCCGCGAACTTCGACGGGTCGTAGCTCGGGGTGGAGGCGAGGGCGAGGACCTTGCCGGTGCGCGGGTCGAGCGCGGCGACGGCGCCCTTGTTCTTGCCGAGGCCCTTGTAAGCGGCTTCCTGGGCCTTGGCGTTCAGGGTGGTGATGACGTCACCGCCCTTCGGCTTCTTGCCGGTGAACATGTCGACCGTACGGTTGAAGAACATCCGGTCGTCGTTGCCGGTGAGGATGCCGTCCTCGATGCTCTCGATCTGGGTCGCGCCGAACGCCTGCGAGGCGTATCCGGTGACCGGCGCCCACATCGGACCGTTCTTGTACGTGCGCTTGTACTTGAAGTCGACCCCGTCGGTCTCCACGGACCCGGTGATCGGTCGGCCGTCGACGATGATGTTGCCGCGCGGCTGGCTGTACTGCTCGATCGCCACACGGCGGTTCTGCTCATGGGTCTTGAGGCCGTCCGCCTGGACGTACTGGATCCAGTTGTCCCGCACCAGCAGGGCGAGGACGAGGAGGCCGCAGAAGATCGCGATTCGGCGCAGAGGCTTGTTCACGGGCGGACCACCTGAGTCATCTCGGCGTCAGTGGAGGGGGCGGGCGCGGGCGCGGGCCGCCGGGCGGTGTCGCTGATCTTGATGAGAAGCGCGACCAGTGCCCAGTTGGCGAGCACCGACGAACCGCCGTAGGCCACGAACGGCATCGTCATACCGGTCAGCGGGATGAGACCCATCACACCGCCCGCGACGACGAAGACCTGGATGCCGAACGCGGCGGACAGGCCCGCCGCCAGCAGCTTGCCGAACGGGTCCCGGGCGGCCAGGGCGGTGCGCATGCCGCGCTCCACGATCAGGCCGTAGAGCAGGAGGAACGCCATGGTGCCGGCCAGCCCCAGCTCCTCGCCGACGGTGGCGAGGATGAAGTCGGAGTTGGCCGCGAAGCCGATCAGGTCGGAGGCGCCCTGGCCCCAGCCGGTGCCGGAGACGCCGCCGGAGCCGAAGGCCATCAGGGAGAGGGCGATCTGGTCGGTGGTGGCCCAGCTGGGCCGGGGGGTGTCGTAGACGGCGAACGGGTGCAGCCACGCCATCACACGGACCTTCACGTGCGACTCGAACGAGGCGACGCCGACCGCGCCGACCGCGGACATCAGCAGACCGAAGACGATCCAGCTGGTGCGCTCGGTCGCCACGTACAGCATGACGACGAACAGGCCGAAGAACAGCAGCGAGCTTCCGAGGTCGGTCTCGAAGACCAGGATCAGGATGCTCATGGCCCAGACGATCAGGATCGGACCGAGGTCACGGCCACGCGGCAGGTAGAGCCCCATGAAGCGGCGGCTGGCCAGCGCGAGCGCGTCCCGCTTCACCATGAGGTAGCCGGAGAAGAAGACCGCGATGATGATCTTGGCGAACTCGCCGGGCTGGATGGAGAAGGAGCCGACGGTGATCCAGATGCGTGCGCCGAACCGGGCCGGGAAGAACATCGGCAGGATCAGCAGGATCAGCGCGCCGATCATGGAGATGTAGGTGTACCGCTGCAGAATCCGGTGATCCTTGAGGAGGATCAGGACGGCCACGAACAGGGCCACGCCCATCGCCGAGTACATCAGCTGGTTGGGCGCGGAGGGGGCGAAGGTCTGACCGATGTCCTCCGCCCGCTGGGCCAGCCGCCTCGACTGGTCCAGCCGCCAGATGATCACGAGGCCGAGGCCGTTGAGGAGCGTGGCGATCGGCAGCAGCAGCGGATCGGCGTACGGGGTGAACTTGCGCACCACGATGTGGCCGATGCCCGCGAGCAGGCCGAGCCCGATGCCGTAGCTGAGCATGCCCGAGGGCAGCTCGTCGCTGAGCGCCAGGCCCGCGTTGGCGTACGCGAAGACCGGGATGATCACCGCGAACGCCAGCATGGCCAGTTCGGTGTTGCGGCGGCTCGGTGGACCGGCCGTACTGATCGTGGTCGTGTTGGTCGTACTACTGCTCATGGGTGGGCGGCCCTCTCACGGCTTCACGGCTGGGTGCTGCTGCACTGCGGGACCAACTCCTTCTCCTGCTCCGACAGGGTGGGACCCGGCTTCGGAGTGGGAGAGGACGGCGCCGTGTTCTTCGGCGTCGGTGTGGCCTTGGCGGCGCGCAACCCCGTCGTCGCGCTCTGACTCTGCGGCGTGCTGCCGCTGCTACCTGTCTTGCCTCCGGATCCGCCGCCGGCCTGCCCCTTGCCGCCGGTGAGGTCCTTCTGGCTCTCCTCGGCCTTGCGCTGTGCGTCAGCCTTTCTGCAGGCGCTGGCGAGAGTGGCGAGATCCTTCGTCTTGTCCTCGGCCTGACCGAGCCCGCTGACCGCGATGGTGTCCTCCACGCGGCTGCGCTGATCGGTCGGGAGGTACTTGAGTTCGATCTCGCGGTGATCCTCATGGACCTTGTTGAGCTTGATCCACGCGAGGTCCTGACTGATGCCCCGGTAGATCGCCACGTGGTCCCCGTTGGAGCCCACGTAGTACTGCGTCTGCGTCCACTGATAGCCGCTGTAGAGGCCGCCGCCGAGCACGGCGAGGCCCAGCGCGATGAACAGCGACCGCTTGACCCAGGTCGTGCGGCCGCTCTTCTTGGTGTAGTCGCCCTCCGCGTAGGCCCCGTAACTGCCCTCGGGCGGTCCGCCGAGGCCCGGGTCGCCGCTGCCGGGCGGACCGAAGCCGCCCGGTTCGTCGCCCTGCTGCGGTACGGGACGGTTGCGCCCCAGCTCGGCGGCGCGGCTCGCCGGGGTGTTGCCGGCGCCGCCGTCCCCGAGGGGGATCTGGTTCTCGGCCACCGCGCCCACGATCACCGGGGTGTCGTTGAGCTGACCGGCCAGGGTGTCGCCGCCGTCCACGTCGAGGACGTCGGCGACGATGCAGGTGATGTTGTCGGGGCCGCCGCCGCGCAGCGCGAGCTGGATCAGCTCCTGGATCGTCTCGTGCGGTCCCTGGTAGCTGGCGAGGGTGTCCTCGAGGGTCTGGTGGCTCACGACGCCGGACAGGCCGTCGGAGCAGATGAGGTAGCGGTCGCCGGCCCGGACCTCACGGATGGACAGGTCGGGCTCGACGTGGTCGCCGCTGCCGAGCGCGCGCATCAGCAGGGAGCGCTGCGGGTGGGTGCCCGCCTCCTCCTCGGTGATGCGGCCCTCGTCGACGAGCCGCTGCACCCAGGTGTGGTCCTGGGTGATCTGAGTGAGCACGCCGTCGCGCAGCAGATACGCGCGCGAGTCGCCCACGTGTACGAGGCCGAGCCGCTGACCGGTCCACAGCAGGGCGGTGAGCGTGGTGCCCATGCCCTCCAGCTGGGGGTCCTCCTCGACCATGACCCGCAGCTGGTCGTTGGCCCGCTGCACGGCGCTGCCCAGGGAGGTCAGGATGTCCGAGCCGGGGACGTCGTCGTCGAGCTGGACCAGGGTGGAGATCACCTCGGAGCTGGCGACCTCGCCGGCGGCCTGGCCACCCATGCCGTCGGCGATGGCGAGCAGCCGGGGGCCGGCATAGCCGGAGTCCTCGTTGCCCTCCCGGATCATGCCCTTGTGGGACCCGGCGGCGAAACGCAGTGACAGACTCATGCGCACCTCGCCCGTCGGCTCCGGGTACAGCCCCTTGCCAACCACGCTGCCCACCCTCCGGTCGTCATGGTCCTACTACTTCCGCAGCTCGATGACGGTCTTGCCGATGCGGATCGGTGCACCCAGCTGAATCGGTGTCGGTGTGGTGAGCCGGTTCCGGTCGAGATAGGTGCCATTGGTGGAGCCGAGATCCTCGACGATCCACTGGCCGTCACGGTCCGGGTAGATCCTGGCATGCCGGCTGGAGGCGTAGTCGTCGTCCAGCACGATTGTTGAATCGTGCGCACGACCGAGAGTGATGGTCTGACCCTGGAGCGCGACCGTGGTGCCGGTCAGGGTGCCTTCGGAGACCACCAGCTTGGTGGGGGCCCCGCGGCGACCGCGGCCCGAGGGCTGCTGGCGCTGCTGGGGCGGTGCGGTCTGCTGTTGCTGCCGCTGTTGCTGCTGCGGCCGGTCGGGGGCGCTACGGCGCGCCGAACCGCGCTGTGTCACGCGGGTCCCGAACAGGTCGCTACGGATGACCTGAACGGCCACGATGACGAACAGCCACAGTACGGCGAGGAAACCCAACCGCATGACCGTGAGGGTCAGCTCTGACATTGCCCCCGCTTCACCCTTCGGCTTGCCGGTAAACGATGGTGGTGCTGCCCACGACGATCCGTGAGCCGTCGCGGAGCGTAGCGCGGGTGGTGTGCTGTCCGTCCACCACGATGCCGTTCGTCGACCCCAGATCCTGGACGGTCGGCGGTGTTCCGACCCGGATTTCGCAGTGCCTGCGGGAGACACCGGGATCGTCAATGCGCACGTCAGCGTCGGTACTGCGGCCCAGAACCAGGGTGGACCGGGAGATCTGGTGGCGAGTGCCATTGATCTCAATCCAGCGCCGGGTCTGACCCTGCGGCTGCGGGCCGACGCCCGCGCCTCCGCTCCGGGCTCCGGGGCGGGCGGCGGGAGGGGCGCTGGGCATGGGCGGCGCGCCCGCGGGCTGCGCGCCCGCGGGCTGGCCGTAGCCGCCCGGGCGCTGCTGCGGTGCTCCGCCGCCGCGGGCCGGGGCCTGCTGGGCCGCCGCCGGGCTCTGGGACTCGCTGGAGGCCAGGGTCCGGCTGCGCACCCGGTACAGGCCGGTGTCGAGGTCGTCGGCCTTCTCCAGGTGGACCTTGACGCCGCCCATGAAGGTGTACCGCTGCTGCTTGGCGTACTCGCGGACCATGCCGGACAGCTCGTCGCCGAGCTGCCCGGAGTACGGCGCGAGCCGCTCGTAGTCGCCGGTGCTCAGCTCGACGATGAAGTCGTTGGGGACGACGGTCCGGTCCCGGTTCCAGATGGTCGCGTTGTTGTCGCACTCGCGCTGGAGCGCGCCCGCGATCTCGACGGGCTGGACCTCCGACTTGAACACCTTGGCGAAGGTGCCGTTCACGAGACCCTCGAGACGCTGCTCGAAGCGCTTCAGTACTCCCACGGGGCACCTCCTTCCTCAGTCGTGCTCAGTGTCGTCCTGGTACTGCTTACTGATCGTATCCACGCGTCGGGAAATCGGGTGGTTCCCCTTCCTGGCCCTGCGGAGCAGTGTCACCTCTCACAGGATCGTAGAGGTGCCCTCTGGACAGTGTCCCGCAACCGCGACGGAGCCCCTCCGCGCGGGGGCTCGACAACGAGTGTGAATCCACCCTGCCCAGCGTGCTAGTGTTCTGGATGTCGGAAGGCGCCGCAGCGAACCGGACCGAAAGGCCCGCGGAACAGGCGGTGAGCGGAAGACAAGCACCCATGCGCGGGTGGCGGAATAGGCAGACGCGCTGGATTCAGGTTCCAGTGCCCGAAAGGGCGTGGGGGTTCAACTCCCCCCTCGCGCACCAGTCGGAGCGGGCCTCTCCGGAGTGACGAAAGTCGCTCGGAGGGGCCCGCTTCGCGTTATGTGGCTCTCCTCGGTTCCGACTCGAGTTCGGCTTGATCCACTGCCACTTCGGCTTGATCCACATCAGCCTTCAACGGCTCGGCCGGGACGTCGGTTTGGACTCCTTTTGGACAAACGGAAGCGGGGCCTCCCCGGGTGGGGCGGCCCCGCGGTTCCGCGGCCGGCCGCTGATCAGGCGGCGAAGCGGGAGGCGAGCGACTTGGCCTTCGAGGCGACGTCCTCGTGGGCCTTCGCCTTGGAGGCGTCCGACAGCTCGACCAGCTCGGCCATGGCCGGGTTGCTGCGGGCCAGGGTCAGCTCCGGCACGACGAACTCGACGTCGAGGCCCAGCGCGTCCTTCAGCGCCTTCTCCAGGTAGGTCGTGACGAACTCGTAGCTCTCCCGCGGCGTGCCCGGGCCGTAGCCGCCGCCCCGGCTGGCGACGACGATCGCCGGGGTGCCCGAGGTGGAGGTCTGCTCGGCGCCGGAGGTGCGGCCCATGATGATCACGTGGTCCAGCCACGCCTTGAGCGTGGAGGGGATCGTGAAGTTGTACATCGGGGCGCCGATGAGGACCACGTCCGCCTGCTCCAGCTCACCGGCCAGGGTGTCGCGCAGCGCGAAGGCGGCCTGCTGCTCGGGGGTGTGGGCCTCGGCGGGGACGAATCCGGCCTGGGCGGCGAGACCGTCGAGGTGCGGCAGCGGCTCGGCGGCCAGGTCGCGGTAGATGACCGTGCCGGTCGGGTGCTGGGCCTCCCACTCCTTGCGGAAGGTGGCGGTCACCGCGCGGGAGGCGGAGGCTTCGCCGGGGAAGACCGAGGTGTCGAGGTGAAGAAGTGTGGGCATGGAGGTGCCTCCGTGGACAAGGCGCTCCACAAAGGAGCGGTGGTTTTCTACGTACCTACGATTGGCACAGTAGCTTACTTTTCTGCAGTACCGAACGGGAACGCAGTATCGTGTATTCCATGGCGGACGGAGGTGGGCGCGAGACCCACGGCGAGCACGAGATCCACGACGAGCACGTGTGCAAGCAGGTCGACGGCAAGATGACCCGGGTCTTCGAGCTGTTCGGCAAGCGGTGGACGGGGCTGATCGTGGCCGTTCTGACCCAACAGGGGGCGTACTTCGCGGAGTTGCGACGGGCCATCCCGGGCATCAGCGAGCGGATGCTGTCGGACCGGCTCACCGAACTGGCGGCGGCGGGGCTGGTGATCCGGGAAGTGGACTCCGGGCCTCCGCTGCGGGTGGCCTACCGGCTGACGGAGGCGGGGAAGGCGCTGGAGCCCGCGCTGAAGGAACTGGGGCGGTGGGCCGAGGACCATATGCCCGAAGGCGGTGGCTGTCCGGACCAGTTCCGGCCCTGAGCAGGGACTTCGCCGGACTTACCGGAGTTATCCACAGGCCCTGACGGGATCTGGGTGATCGGGGGTACGGTGCTGGTCGGTCGACGGTGAGCCGCCGTCGGCAGTGAGCCGCCGTCGGCGATGCCGGTGACGGCGATGCTGGTGACGGGCGAAGAACGAAGCGGGGGCGTGATGGCTGACGGCACGGGTGTGGGCGGGGCGGCCCGGCGGCTGCCCCAGGTCCCGGGGTTCGCCGCCTGGCGCGGTGAGGGCCCCTCGCCCCGGCAGGAGGGGAAGGCGCTGCGGAAGCGGGTGCCGCGCTCGGCGCACGCCGCGCTGCCGTCCCCCGGCCCCGGGCGGCCGGACGCGGTCGCGGCGGTCGAGCGGTCGAACGCCGGGCGGCTGCCGGAGCTGACGCCGATACGGGTGGGGCGGATGATCGAGAGCCCGTTCTCCTTCCTCCGCGGTTCGGCCGGGCTGATGGCGCACGACCTGGCGGGCACCCCGGTGACCGGCGTCGGCGCCCAGCTCTGCGGTGACGCGCACGCCGCCAACTTCGGGCTCTACGGGGACGCGCGCGGCGGTCTGGTCATCGATCTGAACGACTTCGACGAGACCGTCCACGGTCCGTGGGAGTGGGATGTGAAGCGGCTCGCGGCCTCGCTGGTGCTGGCCGGGCGGGAGGCCGGTGCCGACGAGGGCACCTGCCGGTCGGCCGCCCGCGACGCGGCGGGCGCCTACCGGCGCACGGCGCGGCTGCTGGCCAAGCTCCCGGCCGCCGACGCGTGGAACGCGATCGCGGACGAGGAGCTGGTCTCGCACACCGACGCCCGGGACCTGGCCGGGACGCTGGGGCGGGTCGCCGAGAAGGCCCGGCGGAACACGAGCGCGCGCTTCGCCGCCAAGGCCACCGAGGCGGTCCCCGGGGACGGGGGCTCCTCCGGGCGGCCCGTGGCCCGGCGCTTCGTGGACGCGCCGCCGGTGCTGCGGCGGGTGCCGGACGCCGAGGCGGTGGCGGTCGCGGCGGCCCTCGGCGACTATCTGGGCACGCTGCCCGAGGACCGGCTGCCGCTGCTCGCCCGCTACGAGGTGCACGATGTGGCGTTCCGGGTCGTGGGCACGGGCAGCGTGGGGACGCGTTCGTATGTGGTGCTGCTGCTCGACCACCGGGGCGAGCCGTTGGTGCTCCAGGTGAAGGAGGCCCGGCCGTCCGCGCTGCTGCCGCATCTGGGGCGGGCCGGTTTCGAGATACCCGAGGTCGTCCACGAGGGGCGGCGGGTGGTGCTCGGCCAGAAGCGGATGCAGGTCGTCAGCGACATTCTGCTGGGCTGGACCACGGTGCGCGGGCGGCCGTACCAGGTGCGGCAGTTCCGCAACCGCAAGGGGAGCGTGGACCCGGCGGCGCTGGCCGCCGACCAGATGGACGACTACGGGCGGATGACGGGCGCGCTGCTGGCGCGGGCCCATGCGCACAGCGCGGATCCGCGGCTGCTCGCCGGGTACTGCGGCAAGGGGGAGGAGCTGGACGAGGCGATGGCCGACTTCGCGGTGGCGTACGCGGACCGTACGGAGGCCGACCACGCGGAACTGCTGACCGCGGTGCGCGCCGGGCGGATAGCGGCCGAGCCGGGGGTGTGAGGCTCGGGGCCCGAGAGAGGCCCCACGTAGGCTGAGCGGGTGACGAACCGGGAAGCGCAGCAGCAGGCACAGCGGGCGGTGCCCGAGGCGGAGCCCCAGGGGGAATCCCGGGCGGCCGCCGAGGCACAGTCCGAGCAGGCACGTTCCGAGGAGGCGCGATCCGAGGAAGAGGCACGGTCCGAGCACGCGGGATCCGACGAAGCACGGTCCGAGGAACCACGGTCCGAGGAAGAGGCGCGGGCCGCCGAGCGTCTTGAGCGGGCGGTGCGGGCGGCCGAGCAGGCGCTGATCGAGTTCGAGATCGCGGTGGAGACCTTCCGGGTCGAGGTGGAGAACTTCTCCCGGTTGCACCATCAGCGGCTCGGGCCGATGTACTCCCGCCTGGACGAGCTGGACGCGCTGATCGCCGAGGCGGTCGCGGCGCGCACCGGCGATCCGGAGGACCAGCGACGGGCCCGTGAGGCACGCGGTCTGGTGCAGCCGATGCCCGGTGTGGAGGAGCTGTTCCACGGCTGGATCGACTCGGACGGACTGTCGCCGGAGGCGTCCGCGATGCTCACCGAGCAGCCGGTGCAGCCGCCGCCCCGGGTGCGGCCGAGCGAGGAGGCCCGCCGGATCTACCGGGACCTGGCCCGCAAGGCGCATCCGGACCTGGCCGAGGAGGGGGCCGAGCGGGAGCGGCGCGGTGAGTTCATCGTGCGGGTCAACGCGGCGTACGCGGCCGGGGACGAGGCGGCGCTGCGGGCGCTGGCCGAGGAGTGGGAGGCCGGTCCGCCGCCGCCCGAGCGGCGGGCGAGCCGCAGCGAGGAGCTGTACGCCCGGCTGGAGTGGCTGGCCGAGCGCAAGGAGATGCTGGCCGAGGCCGCGAACGAGCTTGAGTCGAGCGCGATCGGCGCGATGATCAAGATGGCGCCGGAGGATCCGGACCGGCTGCTGGACGAGATCGCCGAGCAGCTGATCGCCCAGGTTTCCGAGAAGGAGGCCCAGCTCGCGGAGCTGGCGCGGTAGTAGGTTTGCCGGGCTGCCCATGTCACTGGGCCGCCCATGTCATGTGAGAGGTGTGTGTGATGCATTTTGCCCAGCTTCCCCAGGTGGAGGCCGCGGCGGTGCCGGCCGATGGCTTTCTGCTCGACGTCCGGGAGGACGACGAGTGGGCGGCCGGGCATGTCGAGGGCGCGCTTCACATCCCGATGAGCCAGGTCGTCGCCCGGTTCGGCGAGCTGACCGAGTCGGTCGATGAGGGGCGCCGGGTGCATGTGATGTGCCGGGTCGGCGGGCGGTCCGCGCAGGTGACGCAGTATCTGGTCGCCCAGGGCCTGGACGCGGTGAACGTGGACGGCGGGATGCTCGCCTGGGAGGCGTCCGGTCGGCCGATGGTCGGCGGCCAGGACGGCACGGCCGACGGCGCCTTCGTGCTCTAGGGATACCCCTACTCTGTCGCGGGTCGCCTCAGGCGAGGGGGTGGGCGGCGAGGAGTTCGCCCAGCTCCTCCTCGTGGGCGGCGGCGGGGCCGAGCGACAGCTCCAGATGCTTGGCCCAGGCGTGATAGCGGTGCAGCGGATAGTCGGTGACCGCGCCGAAGCCGCCGTGCAGATGCTGCGCGGTCTGGACGACCCGGCGTACGCCGTCGGCGGCCCACATCTTGGCGACCGCCACGTCTCCGGCGACCGGCAGCACCCCGTTCGCCGTCGCGTCCGTGCCCTTCTCGTCCGTGCCCTTCTCGTCCTGGGAGAGCCGCCAGGCGGCCTGCCACAGCGTGGCCTCCATGGCCCGCAGATCGATGTACCGGTCGGCGGTCTGGACGGCGACCGCCTGGAACGTGGCGAGCGGATGGCCGAACTGCTCACGGGTGGATGTGTAGGAGCTGGTCAGGCCGAGCACAGCCGTGCCGACGCCCAGGGCCAGCGCACAGGTGCCGGTGGTGAGCAGCGCGCGCAGCCAGTCCCAGGCGCCGTCCGTGTCCAGCACCTCGTGACCGGCCGCCCGGACCGCGTCCAGCCGGACCTCGGCCAGTCGCTCGCCGCTGGTGGACACCTGCCCGTCCAGGCCGATACCCGCCCGGTCGCGGGGGACCAGGGCGAGGAGCGCCCGGCCCGCGCCGGTGTGCGCGGGGATCAGCAGGAGGTCGGCGTCGGCGGCCCAGGGGACGGCGGTCTGCACTCCGTCCAGCACCCAGTCGGCGCCGTCCTGGCGTGCCTGGACGGCGAGTTCGGCCGGGCCGTGGCCGGTGCGTCCGGCGGTGGCCACGGTGAGCACGAGATCGCCGCGGGCGGCCCGGGGCAGCACGGCGGCGCACAGCTCGGGCGCGCCGTACCGCTGCACGGCGAGGGCGGCCGCGGCGGTCTCCAGCAGGGGCACCCGGGCCAGCACCTTCGCGGACTCGCGCAGCACCAGGCACAGGGCGAGGGGGTCGAGCCCGGAGCCGCCGTAGCGCGGGTCGACGATCAGCCCGAGCAGATCGGCGTCGGCGAGCCTGCGCCACAGCGCGCGGTCGATGTCCTCGGCGACGGCGCCGGGGGTGAGGGCGGGGCTGGGCACCGCGTCCGGTGTGGTGGAGGAGAAGACGGCCTTCGCCGCCTCGACCGCCGCCTGTTGCTCCTCGGTGAAGGTGAAGTCCACTGTCCGTCCTCCCGCGCCGCGAGCTTCGTCTGACGGACCGTCAAGATAGAACACGTTCTATAAGAAGGGAACGCCTATAAGGAGGGAACGCCCGCAAGCGGGGAACGTCAGCGGTCGAAGTCCAGCTCCACCCGCTCGCCGACCGGATGGGACTGACAGGACAGCACATAGCCCGCCTCCACCTCGTCCGGCTCCAGCGCGAAGTTCCGGTCCATCCGCACCTCCCCGGAGACCAGGAACGCCCGGCAGGTCCCGCACACCCCGCCCTTGCAGGCATACGGCGCGTCCGCGCGATTGCGCAGCACGGTCTCCAGCAGCGGCTCCCCGTCCCGCACCGGCCAGCTGCCCGACCGGCCGTCCAGGGTCGCCGTCACCGTGCTGTGCGAGGACGCGGCGGCCGGGCGGGGGGCGGGGGAGACGCCCTCACCGGGCTCGCCCGCCACATGGAAGATCTCCTGATGGACCCGGCCGCGCGGCACCCCGAGCCCGCGCAGCGCCTGCTCGGCGGCGCGCACCAGCCCGTACGGACCGCACAGGAACCAGCCGTCCACCGAGGGCACCGGCAGCAGCGCGGGCAGCAGCCCGGTCAGCCGCTCCTGATCCAGCCGCCCGGACACCAGCCCGGACTGCTGTTCCTCCCGGGAGAGGGCGCACACCAGCTGGAACCGGTCGGGCCAGCGGTCCTTGAGGTCGGCGACCTCCTCCAGGAACATCGTGGACGCCGCGG
The DNA here is from genome assembly GCF_053596435.1 of Streptomyces sp. NPDC001700. Lineage (NCBI taxonomy): Bacteria > Bacillati > Actinomycetota > Actinomycetes > Kitasatosporales > Streptomycetaceae > Streptomyces > Streptomyces sp. NPDC001700. The sequence continues at coordinate 189,011 of NZ_JBSFGE010000015.1, read as the reverse complement.
TGCGGTCGCTGCGGATCAGACAGAACCGGGCTTCGGGCTGCCGCTCCAGCAGGGTGGCGGCGATGGAGAGCACGGGTGTGATGCCGCTGCCGCCGACGACCGCGGCGAAATGACCGGGCCTGGGGTCGAGCACGAACCGCCCGGCCGGGGCCATCACCTCCACCACCTCCCCGGCCGCCAGCTCCTTGAGCGCGTACGTGGAGAACGCGCCGCCCTCCACCAGCCGCACCCCGACCCGCAGCAGCTCCGGCCCCTCCGGCCCCGGGGCGGGGACGCAGATCGAATACGTACGCCGGATCTCCGCGCCGTCCGTGAACCGCCGCACCGCGATGTGCTGCCCGGGGACGAAGCGGAACGTCTCGCGCAGCGCGGGCGGCACCCGGAGGGTGACGGCCACCGCGTCATCGGCGAGCGGGTCGACGGCCGCTACCCGCAGCGGATGGAACGCGCCGTGGCGGGGCGCGGTGCTCGGCACCACTTCCGCGGCCATCACAACTCCTTGAAGTGGTCGAACGGTTCGCGGCAGGTCTCGCAGCGGCGCAGCGCCTTGCACGCGGTGGAGGAGAAGCGGCTGAGCAGCGTGGTCTCGGTCGAGCCGCAGCGCGGACAGCGCACCGTCAGCGCGATGGGCACCGGCCCGGACGCCGCGGCCCGCGTCGGTGCGGGCGGCGCGATGCCGGACTCCGCGAGCTTGCGGCGACCCTCGGCGCTGATCGCGTCCGTGGTCCAGGGCGGGGCGAGCACCGTACGGACCTCGACCTCGGCCATGCCGCGGTCACGCAGCACCCGCTCGATGTCGGCGGCCATCGTCTCCACCGCCGGGCAGCCGGTGTAGGTGGGGGTCAGGTCGACCTCGACCCGGCCCGGTGCCGGGACCCGCAGCCCCCGCAGCACGCCCAGCTCGGCCAGGGACACCATCGGCAGCTCGGGATCCGGCACGGATCCGGCCAGCCGCCGCAGCTCCTCCTCGAGCGCGGTGGGGGCGTGGGGCGCGGGCGTCACCACGCCGCCCCCGGGTGGCTGCGGTGCAGATGCTGCATCTGCGCGAGCATCGGGCCGAACGGCTCGGTGTGGATGCCCTGGCGCCCGGCACCGGCTGCCCAGCCATCGCGCCGCGGCCCCTCGGGCACGCTCAGCGTGGCCCGGGTGAGGACGGCGCTGACGCGCTCCAGCCAGGCGCCCTGCAGCGCGGACCACTCGGCCTCGCACCCCTCGACCGGTTCGAACAGCTCACCGGTGAACCGCCACAGCGCGTCCACCCCGTGGCGCATCCGCTGATGGCTCTCCTCCGTGCCGTCGCCGAGCCGCAGCGTCCAGTGCTCGGCGTGGTCGCGGTGGTAGGCGACCTCCTTGACCGCCTTGGCGGCCAGCGGCGCGAAGGGGCCGTCGCCGTGCGCCAGCTCCTCGTACAACAGCTCCTGGTAGGTGGAGAAGTAGAGCTGGCGGGCGATGGTGTGGGCGAAGTCCCCGTTGGGCTGCTCGACCAACTGGACGTTGCGGAACGCCCGCTCCTCGCGCAGATACGCCAACTCGTCCTCGTCGCCGGCGAGGGAGAGCAGCACCCGGGCCTGGCCGAGCAGGTCGAGGGCGATGTTGGCGAGCGCGACCTCCTCCTCCAGCACGGGGGCGTGGCCCGCCCACTCCCCCAGCCGGTGGGAGAGCACCAGCGCGTCGTCGCCCAGGGCGAGGGCCGCGGTCACAGGTGCCGCACCCCCTCCGGGATCTCGTAGAACGTGGGGTGCCGGTAGGGCTTGTCGGCGGCGGGCTCGAAGAACGGGTCCTTCTCGTCCGGCGAGGAGGCGGTGACCGAGGCGGACGGCACCACCCAGATCGAGACGCCTTCCGAGCGCCGGGTGTACAGATCGCGCGCGTTCCGCAGGGCCATCTCCGCGTCCGGGGCGTGCAGCGAGCCCGCGTGGGTGTGCGCGAGGCCGCGCCTGCCGCGGACGAACACCTCCCACAGCGGCCATGCGCCGTCTCCGCTACCGCTCATGCCTGTGCCTCCCCGTGCTTGGCCGCGTACACCGCGGCCGCCTCGCGCACCCAGGCGCCTTCCTCATGGGCCCGGCGCCGCTGGGACATCCGCTGGGCGTTGCACGGCCCGTTTCCCCGCAGCACCTCGCCGAACTCGTCCCAGTCGATCGCGCCGAAGTCGTGGTGGCCCCGCTCCTCGTTCCACTTCAGATCGGGGTCGGGGAGGGCGAGGCCGAGGGATTCGGCCTGCGGGACGCAGATGTCCACGAAGCGCTGGCGCAGCTCGTCGTTGGAATGCCGCTTGATCTTCCAGGCCATCGACTGGGCGGAGTGCGCCGAGGCGTCGTCGGGCGGGCCGAACATCATCAGCGACGGCCACCACCAGCGGTCCACCGCGTCCTGGGCCATGGCGTGCTGGGCCTCGGTGCCCCGGCTCAGGGCCAGCAGCAGCTCATATCCCTGGCGCTGATGGAAGGACTCCTCCTTGCAGATCCGCACCATCGCGCGGGCGTACGGCCCATACGAGCAGCGGCACAGCGGGACCTGGTTGGTGATCGCCGCGCCGTCCACCAGCCAGCCGATGGCGCCCACGTCGGCCCAGGTCAGCGTCGGGTAGTTGAAGATCGACGAGTACTTCTGGCGGCCCGTGTGGAGCTTGTCGAGCAGCTCGTCCCGGCTGGTGCCCAGGGTCTCCGCCGCGCTGTAGAGATACAGGCCGTGGCCCGCCTCGTCCTGGACCTTCGCCATCAGGATCGCCTTGCGCCGCAGCGAGGGGGCGCGGGTGATCCAGTTGGCCTCGGGCTGCATGCCGATGATCTCGGAGTGGGCGTGCTGCGCGATCTGCCGGACCAGGGACGCCCGGTAGGCGTCGGGCATCCAGTCGCGCGGCTCGATGCGCTCGTCCGCGGCCAGGGCGGCGTCGAACACCGCCTCGTAGGCCTCCGCCCCGGCATCCGCCGCCATCGTCGTCATGCGAAGCCCCTTCGCCAGGCCAATAACCTACCGACCGATCGTTCGGTTCAATGGTGTGCCGAGGGAACGTAGGGTGTCAAGCCTGTGGATAACGCTGAGGATGCTGTGCCCGGTGGGCCGCGTCGGTAGCGTGCCGGACGCAGGGACACCCCCTGGGGGCCGTGGGTGCGCGGCTGTCCGGGCCGGGTGCGGGGACCTGGACCATCGGGAGTGGGGCGGGGCATGGCGGTAACCGAGCCGGACGACGAGGCGGCGGAACGGCTCGCCGCGCTCTCACTGCCGTCACAGCTGATCGTCGCGGTGGCGGTCGCCGCCGTCGCGGTCGCCGTGGCCATCCACCTCGGGATGGCGTTCCTGAGCGTTTCGCCGCCCAACACGATCAGCAAGCGGCACGGCGCGGCCATGGACGAGTACACCTACCCGGAGTTCGAGCGGAACTGGAAGCTCTTCGCGCCCAACCCCCTCCAGCAGGACATCGCCATCCAGGCCCGGGCCGAGATCCGCACCCCCGAGGGCGGCCTCGCGACGACCGACTGGACCAACCTCTCCGCCCAGGACGGCGCCGCCATCCACCACAACCCGCTGCCCAGCCACACCCAGCAGAACGAACTGCGCCGCGCCTGGGAGTTCTACGCCGGTTCGCACGACGCGCGGGAACGGCCGACCGGCACCCGCGGCAGCCTCTCCGAGCAGTACATACGCCGGATCGTCATGCTCCGGCTCGGCCCGGAGCCGGAAGGCGGCAGGGTGCAGCGCGTCCAGGTACGGTCCGCGACCACGCCGCTGGCCGCACCGCCGTGGAGCGACGAGAAGACCGACACCAAGACGTACTACCGGACCCTGCCCTGGTGGACGGCGACCGAGGCCGACCTTCCGGAGGGGACGCGCCGGTGACGATATCCGCTGCCCAGGCCGCCCTGGCGCGCGTCCAGACCGCCGTGGCGCGCGGCCACGCCCGCGTCACCGGCTCCGCACTCGGCCCGTACCAGACGGCCGTGGTGCGCATCGGCTTCTCCTTCACCTGGCTGCTCTTCCTGCTCCGCGAATGGCCCCACCGCCGGGAGCTGTACGGCCCCGACGGCCCCTGGAACTGGGACATGGCCCGTCAGCTCATCGACGGCAACCGCGCCTTCACCGCGCTCATGTGGTCCGACAGCGGCCTGTGGTTCGAGACCGTCTACGCCCTCGCCCTCGTCTCGGCCCTGCTGCTCCTGCTCGGCTGGCGCACCCGCACCATGTCCGTGCTGTTCATGCTGGGCGTGCTGGCGCTGCAGAACCGCTCCATCTTCGTCGGCGACGGCGGCGACAACCTCATCCACCTGATGTCGCTCTACCTGGTGCTCACCCGGTGCGGCCAGGTCTGGTCGCTCGACGCCCGCCGCGCCGCCCGCCGCCCGGACGACGGGCGGGAGCCGCCGCGCGATACGACCGGGATCGTGCTGTGGACCGTCCTGGGGCTCGCCCTGGCCTGGATCCAGTTCTTCACCGGCGCCGGACTGTCCCCGACCGCCGACGGCCCGCTGCCCGGCCTCGGCTGGGCCACGGTCCTGTGGGGGCTGTGGCTCGTCCAGGGCGGCTGGTGGCTCGCGTGCCGCTACGCACCGGGGGAGCCGCGCACCGTCCTGGACATGCTCGCCAACCTGGCGCACAACGGCACCCTCGTGGTGATCATGGGCGAGGTGTGCCTGCTCTACGCCTCCGCCGGGTGGTACAAGGTCCAGGGATCGCGCTGGCAGGACGGCACCGCCCTCTACTACCCGCTGCACCTGGACTACTTCTCCCCCTGGCCGTCCCTGGCCGACGCGCTCGCGAGCAGCGGCACCCTGGTGATGCTGCTGACCTACGGCACGGTCGTCGTCCAGGTCGCCTTCCCCTTCACCCTGCTGAACCGCCGGGCCAAGAACGCCATGCTGGTGCTGCTGATGCTGGAGCACATCGGCATCGCCGTCGCGCTCGGCCTGCCCTTCTTCTCGCTCGCCGCCATCGCCGCGGACGCGGTGTTCCTGCCGACCGCCTTCCTGCTCTGGACCGGCCGGAAGGCGACCGGGGTCCGCGACCGGCTGGCCGCGCGCGCCGTCCGCCTGCCCAGGCAGCGGGCGCGGGAGGACGACGAGCGGCCGGACGACGAGCAGCCCGCCCCCACACTCACCGGCTGAGCGGCCGCGCCTGCCCCGGCGCGTCATCCGTCGAGGACGGCCAGCTCCAGCCCGCCCAGCCGGTCCGGGTCGGCGATCACTTCGTACGCGGCGATCCGCTCGGCGGGGCCCGGATCACCGGTGAAGCGCCTGGTCACCGCCCCTGGCACCCGTACGCTGAGGGGATGACTGAGGACCAGGCCACGCGGGCCGTGCGGCAGTGGCGCGAGACGGCCCCCGAGACCGTGCTGCTCGACGGCTTCCATGCGCTGAAGCACGCGCTCCGCTTCGGTGCCGAGGTGCGGGTAGCGGTCACCAGTGACAAGGCCGCCGCGATGGAGCTGGCGACGGAGCTGGCCGGTGACCTCACCAAGGTGATCGCGGACCTGCTGGTGGAGGTGGACGACCAGGCCCTGCGCGCCCTCGTCCCCCGGGTGCACCCCACCCGGGTCGCCGCGCTCGCGGTCCGGCGCGGGCGGCAGGGGAATCTGGACGCCCTGGCGCGGCCGGAGAGGCCCGCGCCGGTCGTCGTCCTGGACAACCCCCGCAACCTCGGGAACGTCGGCGCCGTGGTCCGGCTTGCCGCCGGGTTCGGGGCCACGGGGGTGGTGACCACCGGGGACATCGACCCCTGGCACCCGAACGCGGTGCGCTCGGGTGCGGGCCTCCACTTCGCCACCGCCGTCGAACGGCTGGCGGCCGACGCCCTTCCGCCGGGGCCGCTGTACGCCCTGGACGCGGAGGGGGAGGACATCCGGTCCCTGGTCATACCCGATGACGCGCTGCTGGCCTTCGGCTCCGAGCGGCACGGGCTGTCGCCGGAGCTGCGCGAGCGGGCCACCCGGCTGGTGGCCCTCCCCATGCGGCCTCAGGTGTCCAGCTACAACCTGGCCACCAGCGTGGCCATGGCCCTGTTCCACTGGGGAGGACCCGCCGCGCCCCCGAAGGACCCCGCCTAGGCGGGGCGGCGCACCTCCACCACGCGGAAGCGGCTCGCCACGAACGCCCCGTCGCACAGTGCGGCGTTGGCCGAGGGGTTGCCGCCCGAGCCGTGGAAGTCCGAGAAGGCTGCGGTCTGGTTCACATACACCCCGCCGGTCAGGTTCAGCGACAGCTGGGCGCACTCCTCCAGACAGGCCTCCTCGATCAGCCGCTCCACCTCCGGCGACGTCGTGTACGCGCCGACCGTCATCGCGCCCTTGTCCCGGGTGGTGCGGCGCAGCAGGGCGACCGCGTCGGCCGCCGAGTCGACCGCGACGGCGAAGGACACCGGGCCGAAGCATTCGGAGAGATAGGGCGCGTCCGCGTCCGCCCCCTCCCAGAACTTCCGCGCTCCGTCCGCCTTCACCATCAGCGGCGTACGCACCGTGGCGCCAGGGAATTCGGGGTGGGTCACCTCGCGGGAGGCGAGGGCGACCGCGCCGAGCCCGGGGGCGGCCTCCAGCCGCTCCCGCACCCGCGGGCCCACGATCGCGCCGAGCAGCGCGCTCGCCCGGGCGTCGTCGCCCAGCAGCCCGCCGACCGCGGCCGCCAGATCGGCCACCACCTCGTCATACGACTTGGGGCCCGCGTCGGTGGCGATGCCCTCGCGGGGGATCAGCAGATTCTGCGGGGTGGTGCACATCTGGCCGCTGTAGAGGGAGAGCGAGAACGCCAGGTTGGCCAGCATGCCCTTGTAGTCGTCGGTGGAGTCGATGACGACGGTGTTGACCCCGGCCTTCTCCGTGAAGACCTGGGCCTGCCGGGCGTGGGCCTCCAGCCAGTCGCCGAAGGCGGTCGAGCCCGTGTAGTCGATGATCCGGATCTCGGGGCGCACGGCGAGGACCTTGGCGATGCCCTCGTCCGGCCGCTCGGCGGCCAGCGCCACCAGGTTGGGGTCGAAGCCCGCCTCCCGCAGCACCTCGCGCGCCACCTGGACCGTCAGCGCGAGCGGCAGCACCGCCTGCGGATGCGGCTTGACCAGCACCGGGTTGCCGGTGGCCAGCGAGGCGAACAGGCCCGGGTACCCGTTCCACGTGGGGAACGTGTTGCAGCCGATCAGCAGCGCGATGCCGCGCGGGACGGCGGTGAAGGTCTTGCGCAGCTCCAGCGGATCGCGCTTGCCCTGCGGCTTGGACCAGTCGGCGGCGCCCGGCGTGCGCGTCTGCTCCGCGAACGAGTACGCCACCGCCTCCAGGCCGCGGTCCTGGGCGTGTGGGCCGCCCGCCTGGAACGCCATCATGTAGGCCTGCCCGCTGGTGTGCATGACCGCCTGCGCGAACTCATGCGAGCGGGCGCTGATCCGGGCCAGGATCTCCAGGCACACCATGGCCCGCGCCTCGGGCCCGGCATCCCGCCAGGCGGGCATCCCCGCGCGCATGGCCGGAAGCAGCACATCGAGATCCGGATGCGGATACTCCATGCCCATCTCGGCCCCGTACGGCGAGACCTCGGAGCCCGTCCAGCCGTCGGTGCCCGGCTGGTCCAGCTCCAGGCGCGTGCCGCGCAGCGCCTCGAAGGCGGTCTGGCCCTCGGCGACGCTCAGGCTCGGGCGCCCGCCCTGGCCCTCCCCGCCGTACGCCTTCGGATGTTCGGGGTGCGGGGACCAATAGGCGCGGGTACGGATCGCCTCCAGGGCCTGGTCGAGGGTGGGACGGTGCGTCTTCGTCAACTGGTCTGTGGTGAGTCCGGCGGTCACGGCTGACCAACTCCTCGTCGAGCTGGGATTGAGCTGGGCTGGAAGTGGCGACAGAGTTAGATTAACCGAACGATCGGTCGGGACAAGAGGGGCTGGCGGACCTGTGGATAACTTCGTCGAAAAGGATCAGCCGTATGACTGCGAGCGGCACCAGCGACCGTGGGCTCCCGCGCACCAGCACCGTAGCCGTCGTCGGCACCGGCACCATGGGCCAGGGAATCGCCCAGGTGGCGCTGGCCGCCGGGCACCCGGTGCGGCTCTATGACGCCGCGCCCGGCCGCGCCGCCCAGGCGGCGGACGCCATCGCGGCCCGCCTCGGCAGGCTGGTCGCCAAGGGCGCCCTCGCCGCCGCCGACCGCGACGCCGCCCTCGGCCGCCTCGCCCCCGTCGACCGGCTCGCCGACCTCGCCGACACCGAGCTGGCCATCGAGGCCATCCTGGAGGAACTGGGCGCCAAGCAGCAGCTGTTCACCGCCCTCGAAACCGTCGTCTCCGACCGCTGTCTGCTCGCCACCAACACCTCCTCCCTCTCCGTCACGGCCGTAGCGGGCGCCCTCCGCTGCCCGGGCCGCCTCGTCGGCCTCCACTTCTTCAACCCGGCCCCGGTGCTGCCGCTGGTCGAGGTCGTCCGCGGCTTCGCCACCGACCGGGCCGCCGCCGACCGCGCGTACGGCACCGTCGCCGCATGGGGCAAGACCCCGGTGCGCTGCGCCGACACCCCCGGATTCATCGTCAACCGGATCGCCCGCCCCTTCTACGCCGAGGCCTTCCGGCTGTACGAGGAGGGCGGCGCCGACCCCGCCACCATCGACGCCGTGCTGCGCGAGTCCGGCGGCTTCCGGATGGGCCCGTTCGAGCTGACCGACCTCATCGGCCAGGACGTGAACGAGGCCGTCACCCGATCCGTCTGGGAATCGCTGTTCCACGATCCGAAATTCACTCCGTCCCTCGCCCAGCGCCGCCTGGTCGACGCCGGGCTCCACGGGCGCAAGACCGGCCGTGGCTGGTACGACCACGCCGACGAAGCGCCGCGCCCCCGCCCGCACACCGCCGAGCCGTGCGAGGCCCCCGCGAAGGTCGCCCTCCATGGGGATCTGGGCCCCGCCGCCGGGCTCGTGCCGCTCATAGAAGAGGCGGGCATCGCGCTGGTCCGGTCCCCGGCCCCCGTTCAGAAACGGCGGGGGAGGACGTTTCACGTGAAACCGGAGCCCGGGGCGGAGGCCGGGCAAGGGGGCTTCCTCGCGCTGCCCGACGGCACCCGGCTGTCCCTGACCGACGGCTCCGCCGCCACCACGGACCCGTCCGCCCCCGGCATCCGGTTCGACCTGGCACTGGACTACCGCGCCGCCACCCGCATCGCGCTCGCCCCCTCCGCGACCGCCGCGCCGGAGGCCACCGCGGCCGCGACGGGGCTCTTCCAGGCGCTCGGCAAGCAGGTGAGCGTGGTGGAAGACCTCCCCGGCATGATCGTGGCCCGCACCGTCGCGATGCTCGTGGACTTCGCCGCTGACGCCGTCGCCCGAGGGGTGGCGAGCGCCGGGGACATCGACACCGCCATGCGCACCGGCGTCAACTATCCGCGCGGTCCGCTGCGGTGGGGGGACCAGCTCGGTGCCGCCTGGGTGTGTGATGTCCTGGAAAACCTCCACGACGCCTGGCCCACCGGCCGCTACGCCCCCTCACAGGCCCTGATCCGGCGTGCTGCCACCCAAGGAAAGCTGCTCTAATCATGACCATGGCCAAGCGCGACACCTATACGCCCGAATCGCTGCTCGCGGTCGCCGTGGAGGTGTTCAACGAGCGCGGGTACGACGGCACCTCCATGGAGCATCTCTCCCGCGCCGCCGGGATCTCCAAGTCGTCGATCTACCACCACGTCAAGGGCAAGGAAGAGCTGCTCAAGCGGGCCATAAGCCGTGCGCTGGACGGGCTGTTCGGCATCCTCCAGGAGCCGGGCGCGCGCGACGGCCGGGCGATCGGACGGCTGGAGTACGTGACCCGGCGCACCGCCGAGGTGCTGATGGAGGAGCTGCCGTACGTCACGCTGCTGCTGCGCGTGCGCGGCAACACGGACACCGAGCGGTGGGCCATGGAGCGCCGGAGGGAGTTCGACCACGAGGTCGCCGCCCTGCTCAAGCGGGCGGCCGCCGACGGCGATCTGCGCGCCGACGTGGACGCGCGGCTGGCGACCCGGCTGCTCTTCGGCATGATCAACTCCATTGTGGAGTGGTACCGGCCGGGCCGGGGCGGGGCCGCGGGCGCCGACGAGGTGGCCGAGGCCGTGGTCCGTACGGCCTTCGCGGGCCTGCGCGTCCCCGGGGACCAGGCCGCCCCCTAGACCTCCGGGTCCAGGTCCGTTTCCTCGAAGACCAGCAGGGTGCGGGTGCTCAGCACCTCCGGTATGGCCTGGATCCGGGTGAGGACCAGCTCGCGCAGCGAGCGGTTGTCCTCGGTGTGCACCAGTAGCAGCACATCGAAATCCCCGCTGACCAGGGCGATGTGCGCCGCTCCCGGCAGCAGCCTGAGCTGTTCGCGCACGGTGCGCCAGGAGTTCTGCACGATCTTCAGCGTGATGTACGCGGACGCCCCCTGCCCGGCCCGCTCCTGGTCCACCCGGGCGCTGAAGCCCCGGATCACCCCGTCGTCCAGAAGCCGGTTGATCCGCGCGTAGGCGTTGGCGCGCGAGACGTGCACCTGCTCGGCCACCGAGCGTATGGAGGCGCGCCCGTCCGTCCGGAGCAGCCGCAGGATGTCGCGGTCGATGGGATCCAGCGGGCGCGCGGGAGGTTTGCCGTCCGGATTGGCCATCTGTTCGCCCTGCATACCGCCCCGCCTCCCCATCATGGACGTCCTGTTTTCATCTCAGGCTGTGGAGAACCGTTTGTCCACAGGCTCAGGCCGCCTGTAGCCAAAATGCGTCAACGACCGAACAATCGGTAGGTGAGGGCGATGCCGCACGGCACGCCCGCCCTCCAGCAGTCTGCCCGCCCAGGAGGTCGTGTCATGACGGTCCTAGAGCAGCCCGGCGCCTACCGCCCCACTCCCCCGCCCGCCTGGCGGCCCCGCACCGACGCCGCACCGCTGCTGCCCGACCCCGAGCCGTACCGCATGCTGGGCACCTCCGCCGCCGCTGACCTCGACCCCGACCTGCTGACCCGGCTCCACCGGGAGCTGGTCCACGGCCGCCGGTACAACGTCCAGGCCACCGCCCTCACCCGGCAGGGCCGCCTGGCCGTCTACCCCTCCTCGACCGGGCAGGAGGCGTGCCAGGTGGCCGCCGGCCTGGTGCTGGAGGAGCGGGACTGGCTCTTTCCCAGCTACCGCGACACCCTGGCCGCCGTCGTCCGGGGGCTCGACCCCGTCCGGGCCCTCACCCTGCTGCGCGGCGACTGGCACTCGGGCTACGACCCCCGGGAGCACCGGGTCGCCCCGCTGAGCACCCCGCTGGCCACCCAGCTGCCGCACGCGGTGGGCCTGGCCCACGCCGCGCGCCTCAAGGGCGACGACGTCGTGGCGCTCGCCCTGGTCGGCGACGGCGGCACCAGCGAGGGCGACTTCCACGAGGCGCTCAACTTCGCGGCCGTCTGGCAGGCCCCGGTCGTCTTCCTGATCCAGAACAACGGCTTCGCGATCTCCGTCCCGCTCGCCAAGCAGACCGCCGCCCCCTCGCTGTCCCACAAGGCGGTCGGCTACGGGATGCCCGGCCGCCTGGTCGACGGCAACGACGCGGCCGCCGTGCACCACGTCCTCGGCGAGGCCGTCCGCCGGGCCCGGGGCGGTGGCGGCCCCACGCTGGTCGAGGCCGTCACCTACCGGGTCGACGCCCACACCAACGCCGACGACGCCACCCGCTACCGCTCCGACGCCGAGGTCGAGGCCTGGCGCGAGCACGACCCGATCGCGCTCCTTGAGGGGGCCATGCGGGACCGGGGGCTGCTGGACGACGACGGCGTCCAGGCCGTGCGCGACTCGGCGGAGCGGCTGGCCGCCGATCTGCGCACCCGCATGCACCAGGATCCGGTCCTCGACCCCCTGGAGCTGTTCGAGCACGTCTACGCCGAGAAGACCGGTCAGCTGCGGGAGCAGGCCGCGCAGCTGCGGGCCGAGCTGGACGCCGAGGGGGAGCGATGACCACCGCCATCGACCGCAAGCCCGCCACCATGGCCCAAGCCCTCGGCCGGGCGCTGCGCGACGCCATGGCCGCCGACCCGGCCGTCCATGTCCTCGGCGAGGACGTCGGCACCCTGGGCGGCGTCTTCCGGATCACCAGCGGGCTCGCCGAGGAGTTCGGCGACGACCGCTGTACGGACACGCCGCTGGCCGAGGCGGGAATCCTGGGCACCGCCGTCGGCATGGCGATGTACGGGCTGCGGCCCGTGGTCGAGATGCAGTTCGACGCCTTCGCCTACCCCTCCTTCGAGCAGCTGGTCAGCCATGTCTCCCGCATGCGCAACCGCACCAGGGGCGCGGTACCGCTGCCGCTCACCGTGCGGGTGCCGTACGGCGGCGGCATCGGCGGCGTGGAGCACCACAGCGACTCATCCGAGGCGTACTACATGGCCACCCCCGGCCTCCATGTCGTCGCCCCGGCGACCGTCGCCGACGCGTACGGGCTGCTGCGGGCCGCCATCGCCTCCGACGATCCGGTCGTCTTCCTCGAACCCAAGCGGCTGTACTGGTCCAAGTCCGACTGGGACCCCGAGCGCCCCGCCGAGGTCCCGCCGATCGGGCGGGCGGTGGTGCACCACGCCGGGACCGGGGGCCGGAGCGCCACTCTGATCTCGTACGGGCCCTCCGTCCCGGTCTGTCTCGAAGCCGCCGAGGCGGCGCGGGCCGAGGGCTGGCACCTGGAGGTCGTGGACCTGCGCTCGCTGGTCCCCTTCGACGACGACACCGTGTGCGCCTCCGTGCGCCGCACCGGCCGGGCGGTCGTGGTCCACGAGGCCGCCGGTTTCGGCGGCCCCGGCGGCGAGATCGCCGCCCGCGTGACCGAGCGGTGCTTCCACCACCTGGAGGCGCCGGTGCTGCGGGTCGCCGGGTTCGACATCCCGTATCCGCCGCCGATGCTGGAGCGGCACCATCTGCCCGGCGTGGACCGGGTGCTGGACGCCGTCGCCCGGTTGCAGTGGGAGTCGGAGTGGACCGAGGGGAGCAGGGTCTGATGGCCGTCGTGCGGGAGTTCACGCTGCCCGACCTGGGGGAGGGGCTCACCGGGGCCGAGATCGTGCGGTGGCTGGTCGAGGTCGGCGACGTCGTCGCGGTCGACCAGCCGGTCGTGGAGGTCGAGACCGCGAAGGCCATGGTGGACGTGCCGTGTCCGTATGCCGGGGTGGTGACCGCGCGCTTCGGCGAGGAGGGCACGGAGCTGCCGGTGGGCGCGCCCCTGCTGACGGTGGCGTCTTCCGGTGGACCAGATGAGGGCGGTTCCGCTTCCGGCTCGGACGACGCCGCGTCGTCCGGTGAGCGGAGTGCGGCGACCGGCTCCGCCGAGGGTTCCGGCAATGTGCTCGTCGGATACGGCACGGGCGCACCCGCCGCACGGCGGCGCCGGGTGCGGCCTGCCAACGCGTCTGCCAACGGAGAGGTGGTGACCAAGACCCGGGAGGGCCCCGTTCCGGTGATCTCTCCCCTGGTCCGGCGGCTGGCCCGGCAGCACGGCATCGATCTGCGGCAGCTGGTGGGCTCCGGCCCCGAGGGCCTGATTCTGCGCGCCGACGTCGAGCGGGCCATCCCCATGCCCGGCACCGGCACGGCGAAGACGGTGAGTGAGGAGCACGGGGAGCGCGTCCCCCTGCGCGGGGTCCGGGGAGCCGTGGCCGACAAGCTCGCCCGCAGCCGCCGCGAGATCCCCGACGCGACCTGCTGGGTGGACGCCGACGCGACCGAACTGCTCGCCGCCCGCACCGCCATGAACGCCACCGGCGGCCCCAAGATCTCCGTCCTCGCCCTGCTGGCCCGCATCTGCACGGCCGCCCTCGCGCGCTTCCCCGACCTCAACTCCACGGTGGACATGGAACGCCGCGAAGTGGTCAAACTCAGCGGTGTGCACCTCGGCTTCGCGGCGCAAACCGACCGTGGACTCGTCGTCCCCGTCGTCCGTGACGCCCATACCCGCAGCGTCGAGGGGCTGGCCACCGAGATAGGGCGCCTGACCGAGGCCGCGCGAGCGGGCGCGCTGACCCCGGCCGACCTCACGGGCGGCACGTTCACGCTCAACAACTACGGCGTGTTCGGGGTCGACGGCTCCACGCCGATCATCAACCACCCCGAGGCGGCCATGCTCGGTGTCGGCCGCATCGCCCAGAAACCGTGGGTGCACCACGGCGAACTGGCGGTCCGCCACGTCGTGCAGCTGTCGTTCACCTTCGACCACCGGGTGTGCGACGGCGGGACGGCAGGCGGGTTCCTGCGGTACGTGGCGGACTGCGTCGAGCAGCCCTCCGTGCTGCTGCGGGGGTTGTAGCGGCCATACTCGGAGGGTGACCTATGACGCGGTGATCCTGGCCGGGGGTGCCGCCCGGCGGCTCGGTGGCGTGGACAAGCCCGCGCTGCGCGTGGGCGGACGGGCCCTGCTGGACCGGGTGCTCGGGGCCTGCCGGGGAGCCGGGCAGACCGTCGTCGTCGGCCCGCGCCGACCCACCGTACGGCCCGTGCGGTGGGCGCGGGAGGAGCCGCCCGGTGGCGGGCCGGTCGCGGCCGTCGACGCGGGCGTACGGGGGACCACCGCCCCCGTGGTCCTGCTGCTCTCCGCCGACCTGCCGTTCCTCACCGGGGAGACCGTGCGAACCCTGCTCGCCGGGCTCGGACAGGCCGACGGCGCCGTGCTCACCGACCCCGACGGGCGCGAGCAGCCCCTCGTCGCCGCCTACCGCGCCGAACCGCTGCGGCGTGAGATCGCCCTGCTCGCCGCCGAGCACGGCGGTCTCGGCGGGCTGCCGCTCCGGTTGCTCACCACCGAGCTGAACCTCCACCACATCCCGCACGCCACCGCGTCCTTCGACTGCGACACCTGGGAGGACATCACCACCGCCCGTGCGCGGATCAGGGAGCATGGACGGGTGCTGGAAGAATGGATTGCCGCAGTCAAAGCGGAACTCGGGATCGACCTCGACGTCGACACCGCCGCCCTCCTCGACCTGGCCCGGGACGCCGCGCACGGCGTCGCCCGGCCCGCCGCCCCGCTGACCACGTTCCTCGTCGGCTACGCCGCCGCGCAGCAGGGCGGCGGCCCCGAGGCCCTGGCCGACGCCAGCCGCAAGGCGGCGGCCCTGGCGGCGCGTTGGGCTGACGAGGAATGACCCAGCGGGACCCCCGTTCCGGGGACGTGAACAAGCTCGACCGCCAGGTGGACGAGGCCCTGGCCCTGGCCAACGAGCAGGCCACCGCGAAACGGGCATCGCCGCCGCCGGACGTGCCGGACCCCGAGCTGGGCTGGCCCCCGCCGAGCGTGGCGCGCACGATCCGCCACGGGGGCCCCGACAGCCGGAAATCGAGCCCGCCCGAGCCCGACGATGAGCTGGGCTGGCCGCCGCCGACCCTGGATCGACCGGAAGCGGGGCCACCGGAGGGAGAGCCGCCGTACCCGGGAGGGGGCGGGGTCGCAGGGGCGGGGGTCCTGGACGCTGACGTGTATTTGTGGCGCCGTGGACTTCCGGACGACTCCGCGCCTCGGGGCTCCCGGCGCCGTAAATATACGGTCCAGGACCCTCGTCCCGGAGGCCTCGCCCCCGCACCCGACAACGCACCCGACGCGCACCCACCCGGACCCGCACCCGACAAACCCGAGGCTCCCCTGACTGCCTGGCCAGACGCCCGCCGCATCGCCGCCCGAGCCGCCCGCGCCGCTCCCGCCAGGGCCACCGCGGCGCCCGTCCCGCGCCCGCTGGACGACGCGCTCGGCCACGTCCTCGCCGAACCCCTCACCGCGCTGACCGACCTGCCGCCGTTCGACACGTCCGCCATGGACGGCTGGGCCCTGGCCGGACCCGGCCCCTGGCGGCTCACCGCGAGCGGCAAGGCCGGGCGCGGGATCCTGGCCGGGACCGGCGCCGTCGAGCCGCTGTCCGACGGGCACGCGGTGCGGATCGCCACCGGCGCCCGCATCCCGCCCGGCGCCACCGCCGTGCTGCGCACGGAGTACGGCACGGACACCGGGGACGGCTGGCTGCACGCGGCGAGCGCCCCCCGGCCGGTCGGCTTCGGGCAGGACATCCGCCCCCGCGGCCAGGAGTGCCGCAGCGGCGATCAGCTGCTGCCCGCGGGCACGCGGGTCACCCCCGCCGTGCTGGGGCTCGCGGCCGCCGCCGGGTACGACGAGGTGGCGACCGTGCGCCGGCCGCGCGTGGAGGTGCTGGTCCTCGGGGACGAGCTGCTGCACCGCGGGCTGCCCCGCGAGGGCGCCATCCGGGACGCGCTTGGGCCCATGCTGGGGCCGTGGCTGCGGGCGCTGGGCGCGGAGGTGACAGGCACCCGCCGGATCGCCGACGATGCGGACGCGCTGTACGCGGCGATCCAGGGATCACCGGCGGACCTGATCGTGACGACCGGGGGCACGGCCGCGGGCCCGGTGGACCACGTGCACCCCACGCTGCACCGGCTGGGGGCCGAGCTGCTGGTGGACGGGGTGGAGGTGCGGCCGGGCCATCCGATGCTGCTGGCCCGCCTCGGGCCCGAGCGGCATCTGGTCGGCCTGCCCGGTAATCCGCTGGCCGCCGTATCGGGGCTGCTGACGCTCGCGGAGCCGCTGCTGCGGACGCTGGCGGGCCGCCCCGCGCCCGAGCGCCACCCGGCGTCGCTGGCCGAGGCGGTGAGCGGGCATCCGCAGGACACCCGGCTGGTGCCGGTGGCGTTCCGGTACGACGAGTACGACGAGGCGCGGCCGCTGCGCTTCAGCGGTCCGGCCATGCTGCGCGGCGTCGCCGTCGCGGACGGTCTCGCGGTGATCCCGCCGGGCGGGGCCGGGCGCGGCGCGGAGGTCGAGGTGCTGGAGCTGCCCTGGGCCACTGGGAGCGCCGGGAACGCCGGGAACGCCGGGATCGGCGAGAACAGCAGGACCAGCGGCGGCAGAAGCCAGCAGGAGGACGACGATGGCATACGCACCCAGGAGGGCCACGCGTGAAGCTGCCCAGTCATGACGCGGCGGCCCGTACGCCACCCGAGGACACCGGCCACCGTGTCCACCTGCCGCGCTACCCGGACGGCCCGCTGCGCCAGGTGCTCCGCCGACTGCTGCTGGCGCTGCTCGTCCTCGTCCTGACGGTCCTGATCGTCTACATGGACCGCAGCGGCTACCACGACAACGCCGACGACAACGTCGACTTCCTCGACTCCGTCTACTACTCCACCGTGACGCTGTCCACGACCGGCTACGGCGACATCGTCCCGCACAGCGACAGCGCACGGCTCACCAACATCCTGCTGGTCACCCCGTTGCGCGTGCTGTTCCTGATCATCCTGGTCGGCACCACCCTCGAAGTCCTCGCCGAGCGCACCCGCGAGCAATACCGCCTGAACCGCTGGAGGTCCGCCTTGCGCGATCACACCGTCGTCATCGGCTTCGGCACCAAGGGACGGTCCGCCGTCCAGACGCTCGTCGCGGGCGGGCTGCCCAAGGGGCGGGTGGTCGTGGTCGATCCGAACCACAAGGTGATCGAGTCCGCGACCTCGGAGGGGTACGTGGGCGTCGTGGGGGACGCGACCCGCAGCGATGTGCTGCTGCGGGCGGAGGCGCAGCGGGCCCGCCAGTTCGTGATCGCGACCCAGCGGGACGATACGGCGGTGCTGGTCACGCTGACCGCGCGGCAGATCAACAAGTCCGCGAACATCGTGGCGGCGGTGCGCGAGGAGGAGAACGCGCCGCTGCTGCGCCAGTCGGGCGCCGACGCGGTGATCACGAGCGCGAGCGCGGCGGGACGGCTGCTGGGGCTGAGCGTGCAGTCGCCGACCGCGGGCGCGGTGATCGAGGACCTGATCCAGCAGGGCAGCGGTCTGGACCTGGTGGAGCGCACGGTGGTGAAGGCCGAGGTGGGCAGGTCGGTGCGGGATACGGAGGACCTCGTGGTGTCCGTACGGCGCGGGCACCGGCTGCTCGCGTACGACGACCCCGACGCGAGCCCGCTGCAGGCCGCCGACCGACTGATCACCATCGTTCGCGCGCCGACGCCCCCGGAGTAGCGACGCCCCGGAGTAGCGACGCCCCGGAGTAGCGGCGCCCTCGGAGTAGCGACGCCCCAGGAGTAGCCTCGCGGCCATGCATGCGATCACCATTCCTGAACCCGGCGGCCCCGACGCACTCCAGTGGACCGAGGTGCCCGATCCCACGCCCGGCGAGGGGGAGGTCCTGGTCGAGATCGTGGCCAGTGGCGTCAACCGCGCCGATCTGATGCAGCGGCAGGGCCACTATCCGCCGCCGCCCGGCGCCCCCGCGTACCCCGGTCTGGAGTGCTCGGGCCGGATCGTGGAGCTGGGCCAGGGCGTCAGCGGCTGGGCGTTGGGCGACGAGGTGTGCGCGCTGCTGGCGGGCGGCGGGTACGCCGGGAAGGTGGCGGTCCCGGCCGGGCAGCTGCTGCCGGTGCCGGACGGCGTCGACCTCGTCACCGCCGCCGGACTGCCCGAAGTGACCGCGACCGTATGGTCGAACGTCTTCATGATCGCCCACCTGCGGCCGGGCGAGACGCTGTTGGTGCACGGCGGGTCGAGCGGCATCGGCACCATGGCCATCCAGCTCGCCAAGGCGGCCGGGGCGCGGGTGGCGGTCACGGCCGGGTCGGCGGAGAAGCTGGCGGCCTGCCGCGAGCTGGGCGCCGATGTGCTGATCAACTACCGCGAGCAGGACTTCGTGGAGGAGATCCGGACGGCCACGGACGGCGCCGGGGCGGACGTCATCCTGGACATCGTCGGGGCGAAGTACCTGGACCGGAACGTGGACGCGCTGGCCACCAACGGTCGGCTGGCGATCATCGGCCTGCAGGGCGGGGCGAAGGCCGAGCTGAACCTGGTCAAGCTGCTGGGCAAGAGCGGCGCGGTGACGGCCGCCGGGCTGCGCGGCCGCTCGCTGGGCGAGAAGGCGGCGATCGTCGCGGCGGTACGGGAGCACATCTGGCCGCTGATCGGCAGCGGCCGGGTCCGCGCGATCGTGGACCGTACGTTCCCGATGCGGGACGCGGCGGAGGCGCACCGGCTGCTCGATTCCAGCGGGCACGTGGGCAAGGTCCTGCTGACGCTCTGAACCGAAGGGTTCCGGGCGTGGCCTGTTCGGCCGCGCCCGGAATGCCCCGTACGCCCCGCCATGTGACGCTCATCCCGTCGGGCGCCCGAGCCAACCGCCCGGCACGGGAGGGCGACGACCGTGGACCCCGTACTCCGTACCCTGCCCGCCGCGGCCCTGCTGGCGGGCACCGCGCTGCTCGCCGCCCCGCACGCGGTGGCGCGCGCCGACGACGGCGACCTCGCGGGCACCCGCGCCGGGGAGGGCCGGTCCCACCCCGGCCGGTCCGCGGCGCCCACCCCCTCGTCCGCCGCACCGCACACCCCGGCCGACACGGACGGCGGGCGTGACCAGACGGACCGGCGCATGTCGCTGGTCCCGGACTGGACGCCGTCCTCGCTCCGGCTCCCCCCTGAGCAGGAGCGGCGCGGAGCGGACGAGCCGCCCCAGGATGATCGGCCGTACGGCACCGAGCGGACCGCCGCCGCGCCTGGTGACCGGGCGACGCGGGTGCTGCCGCTGGGTACCGGGCTGGCGCTGGCCGGGCTGGGGCTCGGGCTGGCCTTCCTCGGACTGCGGCTACGGCGCCACTGAGGCGGAGCCGGGCCGGGGGGCCGCGGGGCCTGAGGCGACCCACAGCCTCCCTCTGAGGTGCCGGTGCGGAACAATGGGGGTATGAACCAGCCGATGAACGAACGATCGCAGGAGAGCCCGCACGTCCTGGTCGTCGGTCCGGACGGCATGGCGCTCGGCGGTCTCACTCCTGGCGATGGCAGTGGTGACGACGAGTCGCGCGAGGTTCCCGTGACGGACATGGTCGAACAGCCCGCGAAGGTCATGCGGATCGGAAGCATGATCAAGCAGCTGCTGGAGGAGGTCCGCGCCGCACCCCTCGACGAGGCGAGCCGCGCGCGTCTCAAGGAGATCCACTCCAGTTCGGTCAAGGAGCTGGAGGACGGTCTCGCCCCCGAGCTGATCGGGGAGCTGGAGCGGCTGTCGCTGCCCTTTACGGAGGAGTCGGTCCCGACCGAGGCCGAACTGCGCATCGCCCAGGCGCAGTTGGTCGGCTGGCTGGAGGGGCTGTTCCACGGCATCCAGACGACGCTGTTCGCCCAGCAGATGGCGGCCCGCGCCCAGCTGGAGCAGATGCGCAGGGCGCTGCCCCCGGGCGTCAGCGGCGGCGAGGAGGGCCAGGGCATGGGCCCGGAGCACGGCGGGGCCCGCTCGGGCCCGTACCTGTAGCGACGTACCTGTAGCGATGCACCGATAGCGACATACCGATAGCCAAAGAGGCGTAGCCGGACCGAAGCGGTCCGGCTACGCCCACGAACTCATGCGGCGGGCCTCAGCCCGGGTTCCCGGTGGAGACCGTCAGCTCGATGGTGTCCGTGTCCGGGTTGTACGGCTCGTAGTTGCGGTACGTGTAGTTGAGGACCGTGCCCTTGCCCCACAGGTTCTCGTCCTGGGACGTGACGCGGTACTTCCACCCCGCGGCCCGGATGCACTTCTTCACCGAGTCCACGTAGAGGTTCTGGAAGTCGGGCACGCTGTAGGTGCCCTTCTCGTCCGAGTCCTCGTACGCGTCCGTGCACTTGGCCGGGTCGATCGTCTTCGTCTTGTCGCCCATGCGGAAACCCGCGGCGGCCGTCTCGGACGCGGAAGCGGAGGACTTCTTCTCGCCGCCGCCCTTGGTCTCGTCCTTCTTGCCGTCGTTGGAGCCGTTGAGGGCGATCACCAGGATCACGCCGAGGACCGCGATCGCGGCCACCACGGTGGATCCGATGATCACGCGCTTGTTGCTGCCGCCACCCCCGGAGGAGTTCGGCGAGGGCGAAGGCGTGGGCGAGATCGAGTACGGCGGCGGGGTGCTCGGCCCGTGGCCGCCCTGGTACGGGGACGGGGGCGTGCCGTACGGCTGCTGGCCCACCGGCTGGCCCACCGGATGGGTGGGCGGCGGCGGGGTGGACGGGCCGAAGGCGCCGTACTGCCCCGAGCCGGGCTGCGGCTGGTACGGCGTCTGGACGCCGCCCGGGCCGGGGGTCTGCTGGTCGACGGGCGGGAAGACCGCCGCGCCGACGCCGGAGCCGCTGACGGAGGGCGGCCCGCCGGCGATGATGATCGGGGAGGCGCCGGTCTGGCCGCTGCGCGAGACGCGGGCGATCTCGTCGCGCATGGCCTCGGCGGTGGGGAAGCGCTCGTTCGGGTTCTTCTTCAGGGCGCGGGCGACCAGCGCGTCCACCGCGGGCGGGATGGACTGGTTGATCGAGGAGGTCGCGACCGGCTCCTCCTGGACGTGCGCGTACGCGATGGCGAGCGGCGAGTCGGCGTCGAAGGGGAGACGCCCGGTCAGCAGCTCGAAGAGCATGATGCCGACCGAGTACAGGTCGCTGCGGGCGTCCACGCCACGGCCCAGCGCCTGCTCGGGCGAGAGGTACTGCGGGGTGCCGACGACCATGCCGGTCTGGGTCATGGAGGTGACCCCGGACTGCATGGCGCGGGCGATGCCGAAGTCCATGACTTTGACCACATTACGCTTGGTCATCATCACGTTACCGGGCTTGATGTCGCGGTGAACCAGCCCCATTTCGTGGCTGATCTCCAGCGCCGCCAGAACATCACTGGTGATTTTCAGCGCTTTTTCCGTCGGCATCGCGCCGTATTGCCGGACGTCGGCGTCGAGCGCGGAACGCAGCGGAAGTCCCTCGACGTACTCCATGACGATGTACGGCATGAGCGCGCCGTCGATCGAATCTTCGCCGGTGTCGTAGACCGAGACGATATTGGTGTGCGTGAGCTTGGCCACGGCCTGGGCCTCGCGGCGGAAGCGCTCACGGAAGGACTGCTCGCGGCCCAGCTCCGTATGCAGCGTCTTGATCGCTACCTGGCGGTCCAGCACGGAGTCGTACGCGAGGTGCACGGATGCCATGCCGCCTTCGCCGAGCAGGTCCCGCAATTGGTAACGGCCGCCGGCCAGGGAGCTGCCCTGGTAACGGCCCGGAGCGCCGTGCTGGCTCATGTCTTGCATCCCCCTCGGCGCACTCACCGCCCGGACCCGCACGTTTCGACGCCATGATCTTCGTGTTCCCGATATCGTGGCCAAGTCTGCCCCAGGCCACGGACACGTCAAGCCACGTGCCCGTTCCGTGACCGGATGCTCAAGAACCCGTCACGCGATTTGCAACACTTCACCGTCAACAGGTTTGATGGCCGGTCCATCACGAACCGATGCGCGGCGCGAAGGCTGTAGCGTGCCTAGCAGGAACCGTACCGCCCGCGGGCGGGGCGATCTTGACCAGACCCCCACCTAGACCGAGACGGCGAGGACCGATGGCACAGACCCAGAGCGCCCAGGGGCCCTCCGAACCTGACGCTACCGGGTCCGGAATGTCTGATGTGCCCGAGGCGTGGGGAAATGGTGGGCTGGTCGGCGATGGCCGTTACCGTCTCACCGGTCGCCTGGGCCGAGGCGGCATGGCGGAGGTCTTCGCCGCCGAGGACGTCCGGCTCGGCAGAACGGTCGCGGTGAAGCTGCTCCGCGCCGACCTGGCCGAGGACCCGGTGTCCAAGGCCCGCTTCACCCGCGAGGCACAGTCCGTCGCGGGGCTGAACCACCACGCGGTCGTCGCGGTGTACGACTCCGGCGAGGACGTCGTCGGGCCGAACACCGTCCCCTACATCGTGATGGAGCTGGTCGAGGGCCACACCATCCGCGATCTGCTGCTGAACGCCGAGGCGCCGCCGCCGGACCAGGCGCTGATCATCGTCTCGGGGGTGCTGGAGGCGCTCGCCTACAGCCACCAGCACGGCATCGTGCACCGTGACATCAAGCCCGCGAACGTGATCATCACCAAGAGCGGCGCGGTCAAGGTCATGGACTTCGGCATCGCCCGTGCCCTGCACGGCGCGCAGTCCACCATGACCCAGACCGGCATGGTCATGGGCACCCCGCAGTACCTCTCGCCCGAGCAGGCGCTCGGCAAGGCCGTGGACCACCGTTCCGACCTGTACGCGACCGGGTGTCTGCTCTACGAACTGCTCGCGCTGCGCCCGCCGTTCACCGGTGAGACTCCTCTTTCGGTCGTTTATCAGCACGTTCAGGACAATCCGGTGCCACCGTCCGAAATTTCGGGCGGGCAGGTTCCGCCGGAGCTGGACGGCCTGGTGATGCGCTCGCTCGCGAAGGACCCGGACGACCGGTTCCAGAGCGCCGAGGAGATGCGCGGACTCGTCCAGTACGCGCTGCAGATGCTCCAGGAGGCGGGCGGCCACACCGGTGTCTGGAACACCGGCCCGGTCACCCAGCACCTCGGCGGTTCCACGGGTGCGATGGGCATGGCGGGGACGACCGCGATGCCGCATCCGGACCACGGCCAGACGTCGCAGCAGCCGATGGTCGCGCCCGGCGGGGGGAACGCCGGGGGCGGCTACGACGGTGGTTACGGCGGGGGCTCCGGCCGGGGCCGCCGGGGTGGCCGCGGCAAGATGTGGCTGGTCGCGGCGCTCGCGGTGATCGCCGTGGCGGTCGGGGTGGCGTTCGCGCTGGACCTCGGCGGCGGCGGTGACAAGGGCAAGCAGCCGACCAAGAACCCGTCGGCGACCCAGCAGAAGGAAAGCAAGGAGCCGAGCGAGGAGCCCACGGAGGAGACGACGGAGGCCCCGGAGACCGACGACTCCACCGGCGGCACCGGCGACTACACCCCGTCCCAGGACCCGACCGGCCCGTCGTACACCGGCCAGCCCAGCAACCCGGGGTACCCGAACGAGCCGACCAGCGGCCCGACCGGCCTCCCGACGGACCCGCAGACCACGCCGGGCGACGGCAGCGGCGGCCCGACCACACCGCCCGACGAGGGCGACGATCCGACGACGCCGCCCGACGACGGTGGCGACGGCGAGCCGACCGTCGACCCCCCGGCCAGCGACCTTCCCTGATCCGGCCAAGCCCCCGACTGCCCCGGCCCGCGCGAGCGGTGCCGGGGCAGTCGTATGCGGGGCCGTCGTATGAGGGCCGGGCCAGGGCGGGCCGTCAGCAGCAGAAGGCGTCGCGGACCGCCTCGTACTCCCGCGTCCACCACACCACCAGCGCGGCCGCGGCCGGGAACTGCGGATCGGCGCGGTGGTCGCCGCGCTGGTAGTGCCAGCGCAGCATCCAGAAGTCGTTGAGCCGCTCCCACCACACCCGGTGCACGGCCGCGGCCATCTCGGCGGCCCCGGCGCCCGCCATGCGGCGGTAGGCGCGGGCGTAGGACCGGACCTTGGTCAGCTCCAGGGTGCCGCCGGGGCGTACGAAGAAGATCGCGGCGGCGCGGACGGCCTCCTCGGCGCGCGGCTGGACGCCCAGCCGGTCCCAGTCGACGATCGCGGCCGGTTCGGTGTCGCGGTAGAGCAGGTTCAGCGGGTGGAAGTCGCCGTGCACCCAGCCGGTGGCCGGGATCGCGTCCGCCTCGGGCCGCCGGTGGGCGTGCCGGTCCAGCAGCGCGCGGCGCTCGGTGAGGCGGTGCTCGGCGAGTTCGTCGAAGGTGTCGCGCGGCCGGTGGCCGCGGACCAGGGTCAGCAGCTCGTCGATGAGGGCGTACGTGTCCTCGGGGTCGGCCGCGGGCTCGGGCGGCTCGCGGTCGCTGGTCCCGGCCCGCATGACCTGCTCCAGACAGGTGTGGGCGAACCCCAGCAGCCCGCCCAGCCGCCAGCACTGGGGCGTGGTCAGGGCGGCGCCGTCGCGGTGCCGCCCGTCGATCCACGGGTGCAGGGCGTAGCAGCGGCCGCCGATGACGGCGACCGTACGGCCGTGGGCGTCCGGGACCGGCGGGGCGACCGGCAGGCCGAGCGCGCCCAGCCGCTGGGTGGCCCGGTGCTGGCGGGCGATGGCGGTGCGGTCGCCGTCGAGGTGGTGCTTGAGGAAGAACCGGCCGCGGGTGGTGGCGAGCCGGTAGCCGCGGTTGAGCAGACCCTCGGTGAGGGGGTCGCAGGACACCGGCTCACCGGCCCGGTCGTAGCGGCGGAGCAGGGCGCCCAGGGTTTCCCCGTCGGGAGCGGCCTCGGCGAGGTCTACATGTGAGCGCGGCACGTGCCAGATGTTAGATCACCCGGCGTCACGGGCCGTGCGTGAGTTGACGCGGCAGGCCGAATGGTGCTTGGGGAAGCCCCAGGAGACCCGCTAGTGCTTCTGGGCCTGCATCCGGGCCACGAAGGCGGCGGCCTGCGAGCGGCGCTCCATGCCGAGCTTGGCGAGCAGACTGGAGACGTAGTTCTTGATGGTCTTCTCGGCGAGGTGCAGCCGCTCCCCGATCACCCGGTTGGTCAGCCCCTCCCCGATCAGGATCAGGATGCGGCGCTCCTGCTCGGTGAGGGCCGCGAGCCGGTCGTCGGGCTTGGTGCCGCCGCGCAGCCGCTCCAGCACCCGGGCGGTGGCCACCGGGTCGAGCAGCGAGCGGCCCGCGGCCACGTCCCGGACGGCGGCGAGCAGTTCGCTGCCGCGGATGTCCTTGAGGACATAGCCGGACGCGCCCGCCATGATCGCGTCGAACAGGGCCTCGTCGTCGGCGAAGGAGGTGAGCATCATGCAGTGGATGGCCGCGTCGCGCGAGCGGATCTCCCGGCAGACCTCGACACCGCTGCGGTCGGGCAGCCGGATGTCGAGCACGGCCACATCGGGGCGGGTCGCGAGGATCCGGGCCAGGGCGTCGGCCGCGGTGCCCGCCTCGCCGACCACCTCCATGTCCGGCTCGCTCGCCAGCAGCTCGCGCACGCCGCGTCGTACGACTTCATGGTCGTCGAGTAGGAAAATCCTGATTTTTCCTTCTTCGCGCACGGCTCCAGTCTCACACACGAAGTCTTCCCGTGCCTTTGTCCTGCGGGATAACGTGCGGTGGACCGACGGTCGGCGAGGCTGTGACCAGTGGATGTTCACCCAACCGCGCGATTTACTTGGAAATCCAAGCAAAATTGCAGGTCAGGTGGGGTTTCGCAGGAATGCTAAGCACTGGGTAACGTGCCTTGTGCGGGGCCGACCGCCGGGCACCTGTCACGCCCGGACGGACGTTTCGTCGCACCCACCCCGTGCGTCGTCGTCGGACGGGCGAGCCGCAACTGGCCGCCGGCGGATCCCGGAGGCCGGACAGACGGAGGAGCACACGTGACCGTGGAGAGCACTGCCGCGCGCAAGCCGCGCCGCAGCGGAGCCAAGCGCAGCACCAGCGCGCGGAGCACGAAGAAGCAGCAGGCGGAACCGGAACTCGTACAGCTGCTGACCCCGGAGGGCGAGCGGGTCGAGCACCCCGACTACGCGATCGACCTGACCCCCGACGAGCTGCGCGGTCTGTACCGGGACATGGTACTGACGCGGCGCTTCGACGCCGAGGCCACCACCCTGCAGCGCCAGGGCGAACTGGGCCTGTGGGCCTCGCTGCTCGGACAGGAGGCCGCGCAGATCGGCTCCGGCCGGGCGCTGCACGACGACGACTACGTCTTCCCGACCTACCGCGAGCACGGCGTCGCCTGGTGCCGGGGGGTCGACCCGACCAATCTGCTGGGGATGTTCCGCGGGGTGAACCACGGCGGATGGGATCCCAACAGCAACAACTTCCACCTCTACACCATCGTCATCGGCTCGCAGACGCTCCACGCGACCGGCTACGCGATGGGCGTGGCCAAGGACGGCGCGGACACCGCCGTGCTGGCCTACTTCGGTGACGGCGCCTCCAGCCAGGGCGACGTGGCCGAATCGTTCACCTACTCCGCGGTCTACAACGCCCCGGTCGTCTTCTTCTGCCAGAACAACCAGTGGGCCATCTCCGAGCCCACCGAGAAGCAGACCCGGGTCCCGCTCTACCAGCGCGCCCAGGGCTACGGCTTCCCGGGCGTCCGGGTGGACGGCAACGACGTGCTCGCCTGTCTCGCCGTCACCAGGGCGGCGCTGGAGCGGGCCCGCACCGGCCAGGGCCCGATGCTCGTCGAGGCGTTCACGTACCGCATGGGCGCCCACACGACCTCCGACGACCCGACGCGCTACCGCTCGTCCGAGGAGCGCGAGCTGTGGGAGACCAAGGACCCGATCCTGCGGCTGCACACCCTCCTCACCAAGGAGAAGCTCGCGGACGACGCGTTCTTCGACGCCCTGGAGCAGGAGTCCGACGCGCTCGCCAAGCGGGTGCGGGAGGCGGTCCGGTCGATGCCCGACCCCGACGACATGGCGATGTTCGAGCACACCTACGCCGACGGTCACGCGCTCGTGGACGAGGAGCGGGCCCAGTTCGCCGCGTACCAGGCTTCGTTCGAGACCGCCGAGGAAGGCATCTGACATGGCTGCCCAGAAGATGTCGCTCTCCAAGGCGATCAACGCGTCGCTGCGCACGGCGCTCGAAACCGACCCCAAGGTCCTGATCATGGGGGAGGACGTCGGCAAGCTCGGGGGCGTCTTCCGGGTCACCGACGGGCTGCAGAAGGACTTCGGCGAGGACCGGGTCATCGACACCCCGCTGGCCGAGTCCGGCATCGTCGGCACCGCGATCGGGCTCGCGCTGCGCGGCTACCGGCCGGTGGTGGAGATCCAGTTCGACGGTTTCGTCTTCCCCGCGTACGACCAGATCGTCACGCAGCTCGCCAAGATGCACGCCCGGTCGCTCGGCAAGGTCAAGATGCCGGTCGTCATCCGCATCCCCTACGGCGGCGGCATCGGCGCGGTCGAGCACCACAGCGAGTCCCCCGAGGCGCTGTTCGCGCACGTGGCCGGGTTGAAGGTGATCTCGCCTTCCAACGCCTCCGACGCCTACTGGATGCTCCAGCAGGCCATCGGCAGCGACGACCCGGTGATCTACTTCGAGCCCAAGCGCCGCTACCACGACAAGGGCGAGGTCGACACCTCGGCCATCCCCGGCCCCCTGCACGCCGCCCGCGTGGTGCGGCCCGGCACCGACCTCACCCTCGCGGCCTACGGGCCCATGGTGAAGGTCGCGCAGGACGCCGCCGCGGCCGCCGCCGAGGAGGGGAAGTCGCTGGAGGTCGTGGATCTGCGGTCGATGTCGCCGATCGACTTCGACACGCTCCAGCGGTCGGTCGAACGGACCGGCAGGCTGGTCGTGGTGCATGAGGCACCGGTCTTCCTGGGGACCGGGTCGGAGATCGCCGCGCGCATCACCGAGCGGTGTTTCTACCACCTCCAGGCCCCGGTGCTGCGGGTCGGCGGCTATCACGCGCCGTACCCGCCCTCGCGGCTGGAGGACGAGTACCTGCCCGACCTGGACCGGGTGCTCGACGCCGTAGACCGTGCGTTGGCGTACTGAAGGGCTTGAGGAGATCGTGACGATGACCGCAGTCGAACAGCGCTTCCGTGAGTTCAAGATGCCCGACGTGGGCGAGGGACTGACCGAGGCCGAGATCCTCAAGTGGCTGGTGGCGCCGGGCGACACCGTGACCGACGGCCAGGTGGTCTGCGAGGTCGAGACCGCCAAGGCCGCCGTGGAGCTGCCCATCCCGTTCACCGGCGTGGTGCATGAGCTGCGCTTCGGCGAGGGCACCACGGTGGACGTGGGCACGGCGATCATCTCGGTGGACACCGACCCGGGCGCCGGGGACGCGCCCGAGGCCGCCGCCGCGCCGCAGCCCGCCGCCGAGGCCGAGCCGGAGGGGCGCCAGGCCAACCTGGTGGGCTACGGGGCCGCCCCCTCCTCCACCAAGCGCCGCCCCCGCAAGCCGCAGCCGGGTGCGCGTCCGGCCGCCGAGGCACCCCAGGCCCCGGCTCCCGCGCCCGCCCCCGTGGCTCCCGTACGCCCGGAGCCCGCGCCCGAGCTGAACGGGCACGCCGGGACCGCCCGTCCGCTGGCCAAGCCGCCGGTCCGCAAGCTCGCCAAGGACCTCGGCATCGACCTGGCGACGATCACCCCGACCGGGCCGGGCGGGATCATCACCCGCGACGACGTCCACGCGGCCGTCGAGGCCCCCGCCACGGCCCCGGAGCCCGCCGCCGGGCCCGCGGCCCCGGTCGCGGGCGCGCGGGAGCGCCGGGTGCCCGTGAAGGGCGTACGGAAGGCCACCGCGCAGGCGATGGTGGGCAGCGCCTTCACCGCCCCGCATGTGACGGAGTTCGTGACCGTCGACGTCACCCGCACCATGAAGCTGGTGGCCGACCTCAAGCAGGACCCGGAGCTGGCCGGGCTGCGGGTGAACCCGCTGCTCCTGGTCGCCAAGGCGCTGCTGGTGGCCATCAAGCGCAACCCGGACGTCAACGCCTCCTGGGACGAGGACAACCAGGAGATCGTCTACAAGGACTACGTCAACCTGGGCATCGCCGCCGCCACCCCGCGCGGTCTGATCGTCCCCAACATCAAGGACGCGGACGCCAAGACGCTGCCCCAGCTGGCCGAGTCCCTCGGCGACCTGGTGTCCACCGCCCGCGAGGGCAAGACCAGCCCGGCGGAGATGACCGGCGGCACGGTGACCATCACCAACGTCGGCGTCTTCGGCATCGACACCGGCACTCCGATCCTCAACCCCGGGGAGTCGGCGATCCTCGCCTTCGGCGCGGTCAAGCTCCAGCCGTGGGTTCACAAGGGCGAGGTCAAGCCGCGCCAGGTGACGACCCTCGCGCTCTCCTTCGACCACCGGCTGGTCGACGGCGAGCTGGGCTCCAAGGTGCTCGCGGACGTCGCGGCCATCCTGGAACGCCCCAAGCGTCTGATCACCTGGGGTTAAGAAGGAAGTACCCCCCGTCCGCATGGCGGACGGGGGATACGCAGGAATACCTGTTGTATCTATGCTGTGCGCATCATGAGTCCCACCGATACGGCCACCAAGCCGCCGCCCGCCGCCGAACGCGTCTACACCCATGTCAAACAAGCCGTCCTGGAGCGCCGCTACGAGGGCGGCACGCTGCTGAGCGAGGGCGAGCTGGCCGAGGCCGTCGGGGTCTCCCGTACGCCGGTCCGCGAGGCCCTGCTGCGGCTGGAGGCCGAGGGGCTGCTGAAGCTCTACCCCAAGAAGGGCGCGCTGGTACTGCCCGTCTCCGCCCAGGAGATCGCGGACGTGGTGGAGACCCGGCTGCTGGTCGAGCAGCACGCGGTCGCCAAGGCGGTGCCCGCCGGGCCGCAGCTGCTGCGGCGGCTGGAAGAGCTGCTGGAGGAGCAGAAGGGGCACGCGGCCGCCGGTGACCTGGCCGCGTTCGCCGTCGCCGACCGCTGCTTCCACGCGGAGATCGTCCGGGCGGCGGGGAACACGATCCTGGCCCACCTGTACGACCAGCTGCGCGACCGGCAGCTGCGGATGGGCGTGGCCACCATGCACGCCGAGCCGGACCGGATCGCCAAGAACATCGCCGAGCACACCGAGATCCTCCAGGCGCTGCGCGCCGGGGACGCGAGTTCGGCGGCCGGACTCGTCCAGCGCCACATCAGCTGGGTGAACACGCTCGCCCGGGGGGACGTGCGATGACCACGGCACGATTGCCCGGGGACCCGCCCGGCGGACGGCGTGCCGTCGCCATCTGGGGCCTCGGTGTCGCCGTCTACTTCGTCGCCATCGTCTACCGCACCAGCCTGGGCGTGGCCGGGATCGACGCCGCCGAGCGCTTCCACGTCAACGCCTCGGCGCTGTCCACCTTCTCCGTGCTCCAGGTGCTGGTCTACGCGGGCATGCAGATACCGGTCGGGCTGATGGTGGACCGGCTCGGCACCCGTAAAGTGCTCGCGCTCGGGATCGTGCTGTTCACCATCGGGCAGTTCGGCTTCGCGCTCTCCCACACGTACACGATGGCGCTGGCCTCCCGGGCGGTGCTCGGCTGCGGCGACGCGATGACGTTCATCAGCGTGCTGCGGCTCGGCTCCCGCTGGTTCCCGGCCCGCCGGGTGCCGCTGGTGGGCCAGATCGCCGGGCTGATCGGCATGGCGGGCAACCTGGTCTCCACGCTGGTGATCGCCCAGACCCTGCACAGCGTCGGCTGGACCCCGACCTTCGCGGGCAGCGCGGTCGGCGGGGTGGTCATCCTCGTCCTGGTGCTGCTCTTCCTCAAGGACCACCCGGAGGGGCACGAGCCGCCGCCCGTCGACCGGACGGACAAGGGCTTCGTACGCCAGCAGATCGTGGCCGCCTGGCGCGAGCCCGGCACCCGGCTGGGCATGTGGACGCACTTCACCACCCAGTTCCCCGCCATGGCCTTCCTGCTGCTGTGGGGGATGCCGTTCCTGGTGGAGGCGCAGGGGCTGTCCCGGGCGACCGCCGGTGAGCTGCTGACGGTGGTCGTGGTGTCCAACATCGCCATCGGCCTGGTCTACGGGCAGATTATCGCCCGCCACCACGCCGCCCGCACCCCGCTGGCCCTCGGCACGGTCGGCGCCACCGCGCTGGTGTGGGGCACCGCGCTGTTCTGGCCGGGCGACCACGCGCCGCTGTGGATGCTGTCCGTCATGTGCGTGGTGCTCGGCGCGTGCGGTCCCGCGTCGATGATCGGCTTCGACTTCGCCCGCCCCGCCAACCCGCCCGAGCGGACCGGGACCGCCTCCGGGATCGTCAACATGGGCGGATTCACGGCCTCGATGAGTACTTTGCTCGCCGTCGGCGTACTCCTGGACATGACCGGTCAGGACTTCCGCATCGCCTTCGCGGTGGTGTTCGTGCTCCAGGCGCTGGGCGTCTCCCAGATGCTGCGGCTGCGCGGCCGCGCGCACCGCAGGGAGCGCGAGCGCGTGGTCGCGAGCCGCGTCGAGGCGGTGCACGTACCGGCGTGAGGGCCCGCTCAGGTGGTCACGGGGTGATGGCGAAGTGGGCCAGGATGGCGTCGGCCAGCTGCTGGTCCCCCTCGACCTTCACCCGCTCGGCGACCGCCTCGGGGCGCACCCGGCCGCAGGCGAGCCGTACGTACGTCTCCCAGTCCACGGAGAGCGTGAGGGTCGGGCCCAGCGACACACTGCCGTCGATCGAGGCCCGGCCCTCCGCGTCCACCCGCACGGTGCGCATGAACTCCATCGGGCCGTGCACGTCGAAGACCACCGCCGACTGGGGCGCGGCGCCCGCGTCCTTGGCGACCACCCTCGGCAGCGCGGACAGCAGCACGTCCCGGGAGAGGTACGCGCCCGGCGAGTCCAGGTTGCCGGGCTGGTTCAGGGCCCGCCGCAGATCCTGCTCGTGCACCCACACATCGAAGGCGCGGCGGGTCAGCGCCTCCTCCAGGGTCAGCTCGCCGCCGCCGGGCCAGCGCACCATGGTGTCCGGCGCGCGCTTCTCGTTGCGCAGCTGGCGGGCCCGCCGGATGACGGTGTACTCCAGCTCGGAGGTCATCTCGGGGGCGGTATGGCAGCGCCGCACGTCGACCTGGACTTCCATGTAACGCGACATCTCGCCGGTGATGTGGAACAGGTCGCGCGGCAGCGTGTGGATCGGACGCGGATCGCCGAGCAGCTCGCAGTCGAGGCCGATGACGTGCGAGACGAGGTCCCGCACCGACCATCCCGGGCATTCGGTGGCGCGGTTCCATTCGCTCTCCGCGAGCGGATTCACCAACTCCGATATGGCGTCGATGGAATGCGTCCAGGCGTCGATCGAGGTCTGAAGGCTGGGATGGACGGTCACGGGACCCCTCGGGCGGTTGGTACGCGGGCTGGGTGCGGGTGTGTGGCTTCAAGTTACGCTGCCCACGCGCGCGAGGGCAGTGCTTCGAGTCCGATCGTAGGCCCGGAAAGCGCGCCCGCCGAGCCCTCTTCGCCCCCGATGGCGCACGGCTGACAGGATGGCAAGCGGAATGTCCGTTCATCAGTTCCCGATGCCCAGCCATCGGGACCTCGGGGAGCTTTGTGTCCAACCAGAACCCCTACAGCCAGCCGCCCGGCCCGCAGCAGTCGCCGTACGGCTACCCGCAGCAGGGTCAGCAGCCCGGTCCGCAGCAGTCGCAGTACGGCTATCCGCAGCAGGGCCAGCCGCAGTACGGCTACCCGGCCGCGCCGGGTATGCACCAGGTCGACCCCAACGCTCCCTTCGGCTATGACCGGTACGGCCGCCCCTACTCCGACAAGTCCAAGATCGCCGCCGGGCTGCTCCAGCTCTTCCTGGGCATGTTCGGGGTGGGCCGCTTCTACACCGGCCACGTCGGCATCGCCTTCATCCAGCTCTTCACCTGTGGCGGCGCCGGCATCTGGGCCCTCATCGACGCGATCATGATGCTCGCCAGCGACAACTTCACGGACAAGCAGGGGCGTCCGTTGCGTGCCTGAGCGGCGTCCCGTCCACCCCGCCGCCGCTCCGCTCGCCGCGCTGGCGGCGGGGGCGGCCGGAGTGGTCTATCTGTGGGGCACGAACCCGCACGCGTCCGGCCAGCCGCTGCCCCGCTGCCCCTTCAACTGGGCTACGGGGCTGCTCTGCCCCGCCTGCGGGGGCACGCGCATGGCGTACGACCTGCTGCACGGGGATCTCGCGGCCGCCTTCCACGACAACGCCGCGCTGCTGGTGCTGGGGTTGCCGGTGGCGGCGTACCTCGGCGCCCGCTGGCTGGCGGAGGGGCTGCGGGGCCGCCGCTGGGAACCCCGGCCGGGGCGGGGCGGTATCGCCGCCGTGCTCGCCACCGCCGTGGCCTGGACGCTCGCCCGCAATCTGACGGGCTGAGCGGGACGTATCGGCGGCCTGAGCAGGACGCGGGGCGGGTAGGCGCGCCGGGCCCTGGCACCCTTGGTGTCATGAGCACCAATGGCCCCGTTCCGCCCCGCCCCCGCGTCCGCGCCCCCGAGCTGACCGGTCGCGGCGGCTGGCTCAACACCGGCGGGAAAGACCTCGGCCTCGCGGAGCTGCGAGGCCGCATCGTCATCCTCGACTTCTGGACGTTCTGCTGTGTGAACTGCCTCCACGTCCTGGACGAGCTGCGCGAGCTGGAGGAGAAGCACCGCGACACCGTCGTGATCGTCGGGGTGCACTCGCCGAAGTTCGTCCACGAGGCCGACCACCGGGCCGTCGTCGACGCCGTCGAGCGCTACGAGGTGCACCACCCGGTCCTGGACGACCCGGAGCTGGCCACCTGGAAGCAGTACGCGGTCCGCGCCTGGCCCACCCTCGTCGTCATCGACCCCGAGGGGTACGTCGTCGCCCAGCACGCGGGCGAGGGCCACGCCCACGCCATCGAGACGCTGGTGGGGCAGCTGGAGACCGAGCACGAGGCCAAGGGCACGCTGCGCCGCGGCGACGGCCCCTATGTACCGCCGGAGCCGGTCCCCACCGAGCTGCGCTTCCCCGGCAAGGCGCTGCTGCTGCCCGGCGGCACCTTCCTGGTCTCGGACACCACCCGCCACCAGCTGGTCGAGCTGGCGGCGGACGGCGAGACCGTGCTGCGGCGCATCGGCGCGGGCGAGCGCGGCTTCGCCGACGGCCCGGCGGACCGGGCCCGGTTCAGCGAGCCGCAGGGGCTCGCCGCGCTGCCCGACGGCACGGTGGCGGTCGCCGACACCGTGAACCACGCGCTGCGCCGCTTCGACCCCGCCACCGGCGAGGTCGCAACGCTCGCCGGGACCGGCCGCCAGTGGTGGCAGGGCTCGCCCGCCGAGGGACCGGCCCGCGAGATCGACCTGTCCTCCCCCTGGGACCTGGCCTGGTTCGCCGACCGGCTGTGGATCGCCATGGCGGGCGTGCACCAGCTGTGGACGTACGACCCTGAGGCGGGGGCCGTCGCGGCCGCCGCCGGGACCACCAACGAGGGGCTGGTCGACGGGGACGCGGACCAGGCGTGGTTCTCCCAGCCGTCCGGGCTCGCCGCGACGGACGACCGGCTGTGGGTCGCCGACTCCGAAAGCTCCGCGGTGCGCTGGGTCGAGCGGGACGGCGCCGGCTTCGCGGTCCGCACCGCCGTCGGCACCGGGCTCTTCGACTTCGGCCACCGCGACGGCGCCGCCGACCAGGCCCTGCTGCAGCACCCGCTGGGCGTCACCGCGCTGCCCGACGGCTCGGTCGCCGTCGCCGACACGTACAACCACGCGCTGCGCCGCTACGACCCGGCCACCGGCGAGGTCTCCACGCTCGCCACGGATCTGCGCGAGCCGTCCGACGCGGTCCTGGTCGACCAGGACATCGTGGTGGTGGAGTCCGCCCGGCACCGGCTGACCCGGCTGCGGCTGCCCGAGGAGGCCGTACGGGTCGAGGCGGTGGCCCACCGCACCCAGCGCGCGGCCACCGACATCGCGCCGGGCACGCTCCGGCTGGACGTGGTCTTCCAGGCGCCCGCGGGCCAGAAGCTCGACACCCGCTACGGCCCCTCCACCCGGCTGCTGGTCAGCTCCACCCCGCCCGGGCTGCTCGCGGGCGGCGAGGGCGCGGGCACGGACCTGCGCCGGGAACTGGTGCTGGCCGAGGGGGTGACCGAGGGCGTGCTGCACGTCTCGGCGATGGCCGCGTCCTGCGACGACGACCCAGCGAACGAGTACCCGGCGTGCCATGTGCACCAGCAGGACTGGGGCGTTCCGGTCCGGGTCACCGAGGGCGGCGCGGCGCGGCTGCCGCTGGTGCTGGCCGGGCTGGACGAGGAGGAGTCCGGCTAGTCGGGGCAGTTGGGGAGCTTCGTGTACTGCACCTGGTCATGATCGATGCGGATGGCCGGGATCCACATCCGCCGGTCGTCTCGTAAGACGCGGAACCACATGCTGCTGTGCCCGCCCGCCTCGTCGGTGACGGTGACGCCGTTGGCGATGCGGCAGTCGGCGCGCAGCACGTCGCCGTGGTAGGCCCGGCCGGTGATGTTGGCGGGGCGGTAGGCCATGTACGGATCCTCCGCCAGGCCCAGGGAGCAGCTGCGGACGTGCTCGCCCCGGCAGCTCTTCTCGGCGTTGAAGACGGTGATCCGGGCGTTGCCCAGGGCTGCCGGGGGCTTGTCGGTGTCGGATGAGTCCGACGCCCGGAGGGCGAGGACGGCGACCGCGGTCCCGGCCAGGACGGTGACCGTGCCCGCCGCCGCGAGCGCGAGCCGCAGCCGCCGCCGGGGCGGCCGGGCCCCGGCCTCACGGGGTGTGCCGTCCGGGGGCGGGCTGTCCGGCGGCGGGTCTTCCGGAGGCGCGTCGGCGGCCTCGTTGGCCCGGTGGAGCAGCTTCACCAGGTCGGGCAGCCGGTCCTCGGCGGTGAAGGAGAGCTTGCCCCACTGGACCAGGAGCCGCTCGTCGGGGAGGCTTTGACCCCGCAGATAGCGGGACAGGGACGAGCGGCTGGCGGGCAGGCGGCCCTCCAGCTCCTTGAGGCTCAGGCCCAGTTCGCCGTGCATGTGGCGCAGTGCGGTCACGAATTCCCGTACCGGGCCGGAGAGTTCCTCGGGAAGCGGGGCGAGCGGCTTTCGTCGTGGGTTCTCGGAATGATTCGGATGCGCTGGCACGCTCCCCATTGGAGCATGTGGATCATGAACATGACGAGCGACACGTCCACACCCCCGAGGTGGACGTGCCGCTCGTTACCGGAACCGGATCGCTTGCGCACCGGCCCGTGAATTACCGCATCAGTCCGTGAACTTCAGCGGCCGGTAGGGCTTGTACTCGCTGCCCGGCTCCAGGCCATAGGTGCGCGTCGTGTGGTCCGTACCGAAGTCGCCGCGCTGCTCGTACGAGGTGTACGAGGTGTGGGCGTCGTTGTTCCACTTCTCGAACATCACGACATGGCGGGTGTTGCTGTTCCCGGCGGCGTCGATCAGCAGATCGCCGGGCTTGAGGTCGTTCACCGCGATCGGCTTGGTGATGCCGGAGCCGGTGAGGCCGACCGTGTTGGTGCCGGGGGTCTTCAGGCCGAGCGCCATGGAGACGTAGCCCGAGCAGTCCTGGCGGTAGCCGTCCTTCCAGATCTTGGCCTGGCTGTACGGGACCCGGCCGCCGCCGTTGGCCGTGAGCCAGGTGGAGGCGCGCTGCAGCGCCTCGGCGCGGGTGCCGCCGGGCTGGGGCGGCTTCGGCGGCTGCTGACCGCCGTTCTGCACGGGGACCCCGGGCAGCGAGTCCTCGGGGATGTCCACCGCGAGGACGCTCAGGAAGCCGGTGACCGGCCCGGTGATGTGCGCCATGTACGTCGAGCAGGTGCTGCCCTCGCACGCCTTCTTGCCGGTGTCGACCTGGTAGTCGGCGGTGATGCGGTCCTGCCCCGCCTGGTCCTTGTTGATCATGCCGACGGACGGGCTGCTGGTGTCGGCCGTCTCGTGGACGACCCAGCGCGTGCCCCAGGTGGGGAAGTCGGCGGCGGCCGCCGCCTTGGTGCCGAACTCCCCGCTGGTCGTCTTCAGCTTGAGGGCGCTCCCGCCCTTCGCGGCCCCCGTGTCGCGGCTCATGGCGTTCTTGTCGGCCCCCCGGGCGCTGCCCGCCTTCGCCGCCTTCGCGTCATGGCCTCCGGTGCCCCCGTCGCCCGAGCAGCCCACGAGTCCGGTGGCGCCTAGACCTGCGGCGGCGATCGTGGGGAGGACCTTGCGCCAGATGGTCCGGCGCCGGGCGGTTGTGGTGGAGTGCGTCATGTGTGAATCCCCCTGTGCGGTCGAGGCCGCCGGGCCGTTCCCCCTGCGGCGACGGGAACCACTCTCGGCTGCGGGGCGGGGGAGTTCGGGGGAGTCTTCGTCCCGTGGGACGTCCCATCCCGTCACACCCCTTCGACCTGCGGGGACATGGCTGGGCAGGGCCCGGTGCGGGACATCGGCGGCGGCGCCACGGGACATGACGGGACAGCGGGCGGACCTCGGGCGGACAGCGGACGGCCCCCGCCGGGGCGGGGGCCGTCGGGGACACGTAGCCGGGGGGAGTCGGCTACGGGTCCGTCTGGGGAAACCTCGGGTGCCGGTTACCAGGTGAGCGCGTCGGAGGCGCTGTTCTGCCAGTAGG
The DNA here is from genome assembly GCF_053596435.1 of Streptomyces sp. NPDC001700. Classification (NCBI taxonomy): domain Bacteria; kingdom Bacillati; phylum Actinomycetota; class Actinomycetes; order Kitasatosporales; family Streptomycetaceae; genus Streptomyces; species Streptomyces sp. NPDC001700. Next base: position 151,256 of record NZ_JBSFGE010000015.1, on the reverse strand, counting down.
TCACCTGGGCGGTGTTGTCGACGTACACCGAGCCGCCGGGCAGGTCCAGGGTGGTCTCGGCGTCGAGGCCCTCCAGGGACACCCCGAGCTGGGACATGTCGGCGCCGCCCGCGTCCGGGTCGTCACCGCGCGAGGTGGTGATGCCCGCGTAGGCGGACTCGCCGGGGGCCAGCGTGATGACGGACTGCGGCGTGGTCTCCCCGGCGGCCGGGGTGGCGGCCTGCGCGTCGTCGAAGCGGAGGATCGGGAAGCTGGGGACCTCGCAGTCCACTCCGGCCCGGTTGGTGAACTTCAGCAGCAGGTGGTTGATGGGCCGCTTGACGGAGTCGACGGTCACCATGGCCTTGTTGACATCGCAGGTGCCGATCTCCCGCTCGCCGTCCGACTCGGCGCCGCTCCCGTTCTGCTGGGCCGCGCCGCCGTTCTGCTGGGAGGCCTTCCCGGCCTGCTCGGCGGCGTCCTTCACGCCGCCGGTGCCGCCGCTCTCCGAGCCGCCGGTGCCCCCCGTGCCGTTCCCGCCGGTGCCGCTCTCGCCCCGCGCCCCGGCGTCGGCGCCGCCCTGGTCCGCCGGGGCGGTGACCGAGGAGTCGGCCTTGCCCGAGCTCTTGGCGCCCGTGCCGTCGTTGTCGCCGCAGGCCGTGAGGGTCAGGCCCGCGGCGACGACCGTGAGACCGGCGGCGACGGAGCGGATGGTGCGGGCGTGGCGGGCGAGGAAGGCGGCGTGCGACATGGTGGGTTCCCCCGGGGGTGAGGTTCGGCTGCTGTCCCGTGCTTTCCGGTACGACAACCACTCTGTCCGGGGCCGCTGGCGTTCGGCTGCCGCGCGGCTGCCGAACGCTAACGCCTCACTAACGCCCCGCCGTTAGGCCGGACCGGCCCCCTCGACCGGGCCCTCGCCGGGCCTCCCGGCGCCACGGCCGCCGTCGCCCTGGGCGAAGAGTTTCACCAGGTCACTCATGACGTAGCGGTTGGTGGCCTCCTCGTCCAGCAGATGCATCTCGGCAAGCCGCTCCAGGGAGTCCTGGATCAGGTCGGGGTCCGCGCCGGACAGCGCGGCCGCCTCCGCGGTGTTGACCTCCCGGGCGAAACCGGCCCCCAGCGCCCGCAGCAGCTGGGCGTCGTCCGCCGAGAGCCGGGCCACCGAGTTGCGCAGCGCGGCCGCCACCCCGGCGTCCTCCGCCGACAGCAGGGCCAGCCGCCGCCGCTCGTCGCGCAGCGCCGTGGCCAGCCGGGCCAGCCGCCACCGGGGCCGGGCCACCAGCTGGGCGGAGGCGGCGCGCAGCGCGAGCGGCAGCCCGTCGCACAGCGTCACCAGCTCCTGCGCGGCGGCCGGGTCCTCGGCGACCCGGTCGGGGCCGAGCAGCGCGCCGATCAGGGCTACCCCGTGTTCGGGGCCGAGCGCGTGCAGCCGCACCGGCCGGGCGGCGTCGGTGGCGATCAGCCCGTCCAGCCGGGACCGGCTGGTGACCAGCGTGGCGCAGTGCTGCCCGCCGGGCAGCAGCGGCCGCACCTGGGCCGAGCTGCTCGCGTTGTCCAGCACCACCAGCAGCCGCCGCTGGGCCACCAGCGAGCGGTAGAGCGCCCCGGCGGCCTGCTCCGAGGGCGGTATCTGGTCGGCCGGGGTGCCCATGGCGAGCAGGAACTCGCGCAGCACGGCGGCCGGTTCGGCCTCCTCGCCGCCGCTGAAGCCGCGCAGATCGGCGAAGAGCCGCCCGTCGGGGAAGGCGGTGGCGTACGCGTGGCCCCAGTGCACGGCCAGGCCCGTCTTGCCGACCCCGGCGGGTCCGGTGACGAGGGTGATGCAGCCCTCGGCGGGGAGCCCGGTGGGAGCGCCGCCGTACGGGTGGTCCTGCCCGGCGCCGGGCAGCGCCAGCCGGGTCAGCTCGGCCAGCTCCGCGTCCCGGCCCAGGAACCCGGCGGGGGGCCGGGGCAGCAGCTCGGGCGCGGGGCCGGAGGCCGCCGAGGGTGCGGCGGGTTGTCCGGCCGGGGCGGCCGGGGCTGCCGTGGCCTCGGCGGCGACGCGCGGGTCACGTGCGGCGTGCGGCTCGCGCGGGGCGCGCGGCTCGGGCGGCGGTTCCGCCACGGGCGCCGCCCGCAGGATCTCCTGGTACGCGGCGTTCAGCCGCTCCCCCGGGTCGACGCCCAGGTCGTCGGCGAGCATCTCGCGGGTGCGGTGGAACCAGGCGATCGCGTCGGACTGCCGCCCGGTGCGGTACAGCACCAGCATCAGGGCCGCGATCAGCCCCTCGCGCAGCGGGTTGCCGAGCGCCGCCGGGTGCAGCGCGCCCGCCGCCTTCTCGTACTCGCCGAGCGCCCCGTGCGCCCGCGCGAGGGCCTCCACGGCGGTCAGCCGCCGCTCCTCCAGGGCGTGCGCGGCGGCCGCGAACGGCGGGCTGGCCACCGTCCCGGTGAGCGCCGGGCCGCGCCACAGCCCGAGCGCCTGCCGCAGCATCGGCACGGCCTCGGCCGGGGCCGACTCGGGGTCGGCCCGGGCCACCAGGTCGTCGAAGCGCACGGTGTCCACCAGCGAGGCGGGCAGCCGGAGCAGATAGGCGGAGCTGTGGGTGGTCAGTTCGACGCCGTGTTCCCCGGCGCCGCCCTCGGCGAGCGCCGCGCGCAGCCGGGAGACATGGCCCTGGATGACGGTACGGGCGTGGGCGGGCGGCTCGTCTTCCCACAGACCGGCCACCAACTGGTCGACCGAGACGGTCGAGTTGGGACGCAGAAGCAGCATCGCGAGCACGCTGCGGCGCTTGGCCGGTCCCAGCGGAAGCTCGACGGGGGCCGCCGCGGGGCCTGTGGTCACGGTCACCGGCCCCAGCAGGGAGAAGTCCAACTCAGCCCTCCAGAAAGGCGGTGAGTGCCTTGGCCAGCAGTCGCGGGTCCTGTGCGCCGCACAGTTCGCGTGCGGAGTGCATGGACAGGATCGCGACGCCGATGTCGACGGTGGTGATGCCGTGCCGGGCGGCGGTGATCGGGCCGATGGTGGTCCCGCACGGCATCGCGTTGTGCGAGACGAAGCTCTGCCAGGGCACGCCCGCGCGCTCGCACGCGCCGACGAAGACGGCCCGCCCGGAGCCGTCGGTGGCGTATCGCTGGTTGACGTTGACCTTGAGGATGGGTCCTCCGTTGGGGCGCGGGTGGTGGCCCGGCTCGTGGCGTTCGGCGTAGTTGGGGTGGACGGCGTGGCCGGTGTCGGAGGACAGGCAGATGGTGCCCGCGAAGGCCCGCGCCCGGTCCTCGTAGCCGCCGCCGCGCGCGTAGACGGACCGTTCCAGCACATGGCCGAGGAGCGGGCCGTCGGCGCCGGTGTCGGACTGGCTGCCGTTCTCCTCGTGGTCGAAGGCGGCGAGCACCGGGATGTACGGCAGCTCTGGGCGGGCCGCGACGGCGGTGAGCGCGGCCGTCCCGGCGTGCACGGACAGCAGGTTGTCCATCCGGGGCCCGGCGACCAGCTCGCGGTCCCGGCCGAGGTAGGCGGGCGGCTCGACGCTGTGGACCATCAGGTCCCAGCCCGTCACGTCCTCGGCCGCCACCCCGGTCTCCTCGGCGACGAACCGGATGAGGTCGCCCTCCTCGGCGCTGCCCAGCCCCCATACGGGTGTCATATGGCGCTGCTTGTCGAGCTTGAGGCCGTCGACGTTGACGGAACGGTCGAGATGCACGGCGAGCTGCGGCACGCGCAGCAAGGGTCTGTCCACGGTGACGAGATGGCTGGAGCCGTCCCGGAGGGTGATCCGCCCGGAGAGCCCGAGATCGCGGTCGAGCCAGGTGTTGAGGAGGGCGCCGCCGTAGATCTCGACGGCGATCTGCCGCCAGCCGTGGGCCCCGGTGTCCGGGATCGGCTTGACGCGCAGATTGGGAGAGTCGGTATGAGCGCCCACAATCCGGTACGGAGTGGACGGGTTCGCGTCCTCCGGGACGTACCAGGCGACGATCGCGCCGCCCCGCAGGACATACCGCCCGCCCGCCGCGCTGTCCCAGGCCGCCGTCTCCTCGACCTGCCGGAAACCCGCCTTCTCCAGGCGCTCGGCCGTGTTCGCCACCGCGTGGTACGGCGAGGGGCTGGCGCGGAGGAAGGACATCAGGTCATCCGTATGGCCGCGGTCGATGCCGGGGTGTGCGCTCATGACATCAGCATAGATTCGGGACCGCCTTGCCTGCCGGGCTGCCGTGTTCGGGGGCGGGATCGCGCGAGCGCCCATCCGTGGGGTCCCGTTGATCCAATCTGATGAAAGCACGTCAGACCGGCGGTATAAAAGTCGCGTATCGGCCGATAGTCCCCTTAACCGCTCACCATCGCACTCAAGGGGACAGCGGATGCGCGTTCTTCGACACCTCCTCGTCATTCTGGGGTCGCTGCTGCTGCTCTGCGGCGCGGGCCCGGCCGTGGCGCATACCGCCGGGCTCGTCCCCGCCGGACAGCTGCCCGCCCCGGCTCCGGCGCCCACGCCCTCACCCGACGCCGCCGAGACGGAGGACGGGGCGGAATCCGGCGCCAAGGGCCACCCGCCCTGTCCGACGACGGACCGCACCGGGGGGACCAACTCCGCACCCACGCAGCCCTTCCAGCGCTACTACAAGGGCGACTGGCGGCTCGGCCCCGCCGAACTGCCGCGCACGGGCGCGATCGGGAAGATGCTGAAGGACTACGAGCGGCTGGACGGCCTGTCGGCCCCGGCCTTCCTGAAGTGCTACTGGAACGAGCAGACCGGCGGCTGGTGGTATCCGTACCCGGACGGCTGGGTGCTGCTGAACGGCGTACCGCTGAAGACCACCATCACGCTGAAGGTGGGTCAGAAGGTCGATCTCTTCGGCAGCGGCTTCGGCCACTTCCTCGCCCCGGCGGGCACCCCGTACGCGGAGCGGGCGCTGCCGCCGAGCAACCTCAACACCTATGACCCCGCCTATCCGAACGGCTATCACCTCTACGAGGTCACCAAGCCTTTCCTGGTGGACGCGGGGCCCATCAGACCCTGGTTCGGCCAGCCGGGTTACGGGCTGCAATATCTGACGGGACCATCGATTCCTCAGCTCGTTGCCGCGGGTAACCTGCGGCCGCTGAACTGACCGCGCATCCTGGTGCCGTGGACAGAACGGAACTCGTCCGGGTGCTGCGCGCCGAGCAGGTCCCGGACGCTTTGTACGACATTCCCGGCGTGCGGGACATCGAAGTCCAGCCGGACGCCTACTACTTCCTGCGGCCCGCGCCGGACGGCGGCTGGGTGACCGGGCTGTGGGAGCGCTCGGTGGACAAGGACGTCAGCCGCTTCGCCACCGAGGACGAGGCGTGCCAGGACCTGCTGGCCAAGCTGCGGGCCCGGCCGCGTCCGCCCGGCGCCGGACAGGAGACGGTCGAAGAACTGCTGGCGCAGAACGAGGAGCTGCGGCGGCAGGCGCGTGAGGAGGTGGAGCGGGCCCTGCGGGAGCACCCGCCCGACCAGGAGCGCTGAAAAGGCGGGAGCCGGGCGCTCCTCGGTGAAGGAGAGGGGCGACCGGCTCCCGGGCTTATAGGGGCGAGACCTAGAACGCGGCCTCGTCCAGGTCCATCAGCTCCTTGGTGACGGACTCGGCCAGCGCGCGCTGCACCGAGACGCCCGGCAGGATCTCGTGGGCGAAGAACTTCGCCGCCGCGATCTTGCCCTGGTAGAACGCCACGTCCTTGGTGGCGGCCCCGCCCAGCTTCTCCGCGGCGACGGCCGCGCCGCGCAGCAGGAGGTAGCCGAGGACCACGTCGCCGGAGGCGAGCAGCAGCCGGGTGGCGTTGAGGCCGACCTTGTAGATGGAGCTGACGTCCTGCTCGGTGGCCGAGAGGTCGGTGAGCATGGCGCCCACGATGCCCTCCAGGTCGACCGCGGCCTGGGCGAGCCGGTCGCGGGCCGGAGCCAGCTCCTCGCCGCCCGCGGCCTCCGCCAGGAACTTCTTGATCTCCTCGGAGAGGACGGTCAGCGCCTGGCCCTGGTCCCGGACGATCTTGCGGAAGAAGAAGTCCTGGCCCTGGATGGCGGTGGTGCCCTCGTAGAGGGTGTCGATCTTGGCGTCCCGGATGTACTGCTCCAGCGGGTACTCCTGGAGGTAGCCGGAGCCGCCGATGGTCTGCAGGGACTGCGCCAGCTGCTCGTACGCCTTCTCCGAGCCGTAGCCCTTGACGATCGGCAGCAGCAGGTCGTTGAGGCGGGATTCGGCCGAGGCGTCCTCGCCCGCGGCCTCCTTGACCATGATCTCGTCCTGCACGGAGGCGGTGTAGAGGGTGAGCGAGCGCAGGCCCTCCGCGTACGCCTTCTGCGTCATGAGCGAGCGGCGCACGTCCGGGTGGTGGGTGATGGTGACGCGCGGGGCGGTCTTGTCGGTGAAGGCCGCCAGGTCCGGGCCCTGGACGCGCTCCTTGGCGTACTCCAGCGCGTTGAGGTAGCCGGTGGAGAGGGTGGCCATGGCCTTCGTGCCGACCATCATCCGGGCGAACTCGATGATCTTGAACATCTGGCGGATGCCGTCGTGCTTCTCGCCCAGCAGCCAGCCCCTGGCCGGGCGGTCGGCGCCGAAGGTCAGCTCGCAGGTGTTGGAGACGCGCAGCCCCATCTTGTGCTCGACGTTGGTCGCGTAGACGCCGTTGCGCTCGCCCAGCTCGCCGCTGTCCCAGTCGAAGTCGTACTTGGGGACGACGAACAGGGACAGCCCCTTGGTGCCGGGTCCGGCGCCCTCGGGGCGGGCCAGCACGAAGTGGATGATGTTGTCGGAGACGTCGTGCTCACCGGAGGTGATGAACCGCTTCACCCCGTCGATGTGCCAGGTGCCGTCCTCCTGCTGGACGGCCTTGGCGCGGCCCGCGCCCACGTCCGAACCCGCGTCGGGCTCGGTCAGCACCATGGTGGAGCCCCACTGCTTGTCCACCATCAGCTGCGCGATCTTCAGCTGCTCCTCGGTGCCCTCGTCGTACAGCACCCCGGCGAAGGCCGGCCCGGAGGCGTACATCCAGATCGGGGTGTTGGCGCCGAGGATCGATTCGGCGGAGGCCCACAGCAGGGAGCGCGGGCAGGAGGTGCCGCCGAGGGCCTCCGGGACCCCGAGCCGCCACCACTCGGCGTCCATGTACGCCTGGTAGCTCTTCTTGAACGACTCGGGCAGCGGCGCCGTGTTCGTCTTCGGGTCGAAGACCGGCGGGTTGCGGTCCGAGTCGGCGTAGGAGGCGGCCAGCTCGTTCTCGGAGAGCCGGGATATCTCGGCGAGCACGCTCTTGGCGGTCTCGATGTCCATCTCCGCGAACGGGCCGGTGCCGTACAGCTTGTCGCGGCCGAGCACCTCGAAGAGGTTGAACTCGATGTCGCGGAGATTCGACTTGTAGTGCCCCATGGCGACGGCTCCGTAAGGACTCGGGGAGAGGCGGGACCTCTTCGTGGCGCGGTATCGATCAGCACTCCGGTGCGGTCAATCCGGTGTCGCCATGATGCTACCCGTGGGTAATAAAGGGCAACCCTCAAGCGGCCAACTGTGACTCAGTACGCTTCAGTCCATGTACGGCTACGACCAGAACGCGAGCGCAGGGCAGGGTTATGCCGCCCCGCCACCTCCGCCGCAACAGCAGCCGCATGCGTCACACCACTCACAGCCGGGACCCGGCTACGGTGGGCAGCCGCTGTACCCCGAGCCCTCGCCGCCGTCCCTCGCGGACGCCGTGCGCGCCTTCACCACGGGCTCCATGGCGGCGGAGGACTTCCAGCAGATCTTCGCGGCCTCCAAGGTGTACTGCCCGCGCGGTGACAACCCCGGTTTCCTCGCGCTGCACAACACCCAGCAGCCGGTGATCCCGATGTTCACCTCGCTCAAGGAGCTGCGGCGGTACGCGGGCAAGGAGTCCAAGTACTTCGTGATCACCGGTGCCGAGGTGATCGACCTGCTGCCGACCGGCTACGGCTTCGTCCTCGACATGGAGGGTGAGCACCGCATGGTCTTCGACGCCAAGGCGGTGGAGCAGATGGTCGACTTCGCGATGCGCCGCATGTATGGCTGACCTGCACGGCTCTCGGGTGCATCGCATGCCCCTCGTGTCCCGCTAGAGCCGGAATAGGGCCCCTCTTGCGAGTCGTTCAGCCTTCAATTAAGTTGAATGATGAACGACCGAGGAGGCCGTCATGCCCGCAGTGACCGTAGACAACCCCCTGACCCTGCCCCGGGTCGCGGCGCCCGCCGACGCGCGCCCCCGTCCGGCGCTCGGTGTCACCACCGCGCCCAGTGGCTTCGAGGGCGAGGGATTCCCGGTGCGGCGCGCCTTCGCCGGGATCGACTACCAGCACCTCGACCCGTTCATCATGATGGATCAGATGGGCGAGGTGGAGTACGCGCCGGGCGAGCCCAAGGGCACCCCCTGGCACCCCCACCGCGGCTTCGAGACCGTGACGTACCTCATCGACGGCACCTTCGTGCACCAGGACTCGCAGGGTGGCGGCGGCACGATCAACGACGGCGACACCCAGTGGATGACCGCGGGCTCCGGGCTGCTCCACATCGAGGCCCCGCCGGAGTCGCTGGTCATGTCCGGCGGTCTCTTCCACGGCCTCCAGCTGTGGGTGAACCTGCCGAGCAAGGACAAGATGATGCCGCCGCGCTACCAGGACATCGGTGGCGCCAAGGTCAAGCTGCTCACCTCCGCCGACGGCGGCGCGCTGCTGCGGGTGATCGCGGGCGACATCGACGGCCACCAGGGGCCGGGCATCACCCACACCCCGATCACCATGCTGCACGTCTCGCTGAACCCCGGCGCCGAGCTGACCCTGCCCTGGCGCCCGGACTTCAACGCGCTCGCCTACGGCCTCGCCGGGCGCGGCACGGCGGGCGCGGAGCAGCGGCCCTTCCGCACCGGGCAGACGGTGGTCTTCGGCGCCGGTGACACGCTGACGATACGGGCGGACGCGGCCCAGGAGTCGCGCAGCCCCAACTTCGAGGTGGTGCTGCTCGGCGGGCAGCCGATCCGCGAGCCGATGATGCACTACGGCCCGTTCGTGATGAACACCCACGCCGAACTGGCCCAGGCCTTCGACGACTTCCGCGCCGGGAAGCTCGGCACGATACCGGCCGAGGACGAGTAGCCAGGGCGCACGGCTGCGGCTACGACTCCGGTGGGCGCTCGTGGAGTTCGTACCAGATGCACTTGCCGTCGCCGCGCGGGTCGACGCCCCAGGCGTCGGCCAGCATCTCCATCAGCATCAGCCCCCGCCCCGACGAAGCGAGTTCGCCGGGGCGGCGGCGGTGCGGCAGCTCGTCGCTGCCGTCCGCGACGTCGAGCCGCAGCCGCCGCGATCCGCGCCGCCCGCTGACCTCGGCGACCAGCAGGGCGTCCCCGTCGGTGTGCACCAGGACGTTGGTGACCATCTCGGAGAGCAGCAGCACCGCCGACTCGACCTGGTCCGGGTCGGCCCAGTCGTGCAGCATGTCGCGCAGCTGCCTGCGGGCGCCCGCTATCCGCTCCGGCTCGGCCTGCGCGAGCGTGATCGCGGTGCGCCGCACCGGCGCCGAACCCGGTCCGACCAGGCACACCTCCGCGTCCCGGCGGATCAGCAGCAGCGCTATGTCGTCCTCGCGGCGGTCGGCGAGCGGGCCGGTGGTGTGGTGCGAGGGCGGTCCGTGCACGGCCTGCACCAGGGCCTCGGCGAGGGCTTCCATGTCGTGCGGGCCATCCGTCGCGGTGGCCGGGTGCTCGAAGACCGACCGGATCCGGTCCCAGCCGGTCGTCAGGTCGTGGCCGCCGGTCTCGATCAGCCCATCGGTGCACATCAGCAGCGTCTCGCCGGGCTCCAGCACCACCCGGGTGGTGGGGTAGTCGCCCTCCGGGTCGACGCCCAGCGGCAGCCCGCCCGCGGTGGGGCGGATCATCATCGTGCCGTCGGCCAGCCGGACCGCCGGGTCCGGATGGCCCGCGCGGGCGATGTCCAGGGTGCCCGCGACCGGGTCCACCTCCATATAGAGGCAGGTCGCGAACCGGGGGTCGTTCGCCCCGTCCCCACCCGGGTCGGCGAGCCCGCACAGGAAGCGGGAGGCGCGGGCGAGCACCGCGTCCGGGTGGTGGCCCTCGGAGGCGTACGCCCGCACCGCGATCCGCAGCTGCCCCATGATCCCGGCGGCCCGGACGTCATGCCCCTGGACGTCGCCGATCACCAGGGCGGTTCGCCCCGAGGGCAGCGCGATCACGTCGTACCAGTCGCCGCCGACCTGGAGCCCGCCGCCGGTCGGCACGTAGCGCGCGGCCACCGTGAGCCCCGGGATGTCGGGCTTGGCGGCGGGCAGCATCGAGCGCTGGAGGCCGTCCGACAGCTCGCGCTCGGTCTCCTGGAGGGCCGCCCGGGACAGCGCCTGGGCCAGCATCCGCGCGATCGTGGTGAGCACCGAGCGCTCGTCGGGCGAGAACGCGACGGGGTGGGCGAATCCGGCCATCCACGCGCCGATGGTGCGGCCCGCGACGATCAGTGGCAGAAAGGCCCAGGAGCGGCGCTTCAGCGGCCGCATCCGGTGCCAGGCGGCGGGGAACCGGCCCCGGTACTCCTCCGGAGAGGGCAGGTAGACGGCCCGGCCGGTGCGGGCCACCTCGGCCGCCGGGTGGTCGGTGGCCACCGGCATGTCGGCGGACGGATGCTCGGTGTCCAGCCGGTGGCCGTGGTGGCCGATGAGCGAGATCCGGTCACCCTTGACGCCGAAGACGGCGAGCCCGTCCGGCGAGAAACCGGGCATGGACAGCCCGGCGGCCACCCGCAGCACCTCGGCGGTGGACATCGCCTCGGCCAGCGCCCGCCCCGCGTCCAGCAGGAACGCCTCGCGGTTGCGCCGCCAGTCGCCGGTGACCGGGGAGCGGCCCGCGGTGGTGCCGGGCAGCGGCTCGGGGACCTCCTGGAGCGTGCCGAGCATCAGCTGGCCGCCCTCGTCGTCGGGGTGGTCGACCGGCCGGGACCGGGTGCGCACGGTCCGCAGCACCTTGCCCTTCTCGTCCACGATGCGCATCAGGGCCTCGGCGAGGGTGCCCTCGGCCGCCGCCAGCATCACGATGGACTGCAGCTCCAGCCAGTCCGCCGGGTGGAAGCGGGCCCGGGCGGTGGACTCGGGGAGCGTGACCGCCTCGGCGGGCAGGCCCACCAGACGGGCCGCCTCGGCGTCGTAGGAGACGGCGCCCGAGACGCTGTCCCACCGCCATAGTCCGGTCGCTATGGCGGCCAGCAGGTCCTCGGTGCGCATTGCGCTACCTTATGGGCATTTTCCGCGCGCTTACCAGTGAAGGTCACGGCGCCGGTACGCTTGGCCGGAAGCTTAACGAGGGTACGCAACACTCCCCACCTGACGACTTGGATGAATGATGCATCGGTACCGGTCCCACACCTGTGGCCAGCTCCGCGCCGCTGACGTCGACACCGACGTTCGGCTCTCCGGCTGGCTGCACAATCGACGGAACCTGGGCGGCATCCTCTTCATCGATCTGCGCGACCACTACGGCCTGGTCCAGCTCGTCGTCCGGCCCGACACCGCCGCCAACGAGAAGCTCAGCTCGATCTCCAAGGAGAGCGTCGTCCGCGTCGACGGCCGGGTGATCGCCCGCGGCGCCGACAACGTCAACCCCGAGCTGCCGACCGGCGAGATCGAGGTCGAGATCGCCGACGTCGAGGTGCTCGGCGCGGCCGACCCGCTGCCCTTCACCGTCTACCCGGAGGACGGGGTGGGCGAGGAGCGGCGCCTGGAGCACCGCTTCCTGGACCTGCGCCGGGAGCGGATGCACCGCAACATCATGCTGCGCTCCGCCGTGATCTCCGCGATCCGGCAGAAGATGACCGCGCAGGGCTTCAACGAGATGGCGACCCCGATCCTGTCCGCCACCTCCCCCGAGGGCGCGCGCGACTTCCTGGTCCCCTCCCGGCTGCACGCGGGCCGGTTCTACGCCCTGCCGCAGGCCCCGCAGCAGTTCAAGCAGCTGCTGATGATCGCGGGCTTCGACCGCTACTTCCAGATCGCGCCCTGCTTCCGCGACGAGGACGCCCGCGCCGACCGCTCGCCGGGCGAGTTCTACCAGCTCGACGTCGAGATGAGCTTCGTCGAGCAGGAGGACGTCTTCGAGGTCATCGAGAAGGTGATGACCGAGCTGTTCGAGGAGTTCGGCGGCGGCCGTCACGTCACCTCGCCGTTCCTGCGGATCCCGTTCCGCGAGGCGATGCTGAAGTACGGCTCCGACAAGCCGGACCTGCGCGCCAAGCTGGAACTGGTCGACGTCAGCCAGGTCTTCGCGGGCTCCGGCTTCAAGGCGTTCGCCGACAAGCACGTGCGCGCGCTGGCCGTGCCGGACACCGCCGAGCTGCCCCGGAAGTTCTTCGACCAGCTCGGTGAGTTCGCCGCTCTGCAGGGCGCCAAGGGTCTCGCCTGGGTCCGGATCGGCGAGGACTCCAAGCTCACCGGGCCGATCGCCAAGTTCCTCACGGATGAGGACGTCGAGAAGCTGATCGCCGAGGTCGAGGGCAAGCCCGGCACGTCGGTCTTCTTCGGCGCGGGCGACTTCGACGAGGTCTCCAAGATCATGGGCGCCGTGCGCGTCGAGGCCGCCAAGCGGACCGGCCACTTCGAGGAGAACGTCTTCCGCTTCTGCTGGATCGTGGACTTCCCCATGTTCGAGCGGAACGAGGACACCGGCGAGATCGAGTTCTCCCACAACCCGTTCTCCATGCCGCAGGGCGGTCTGGACGCGCTGGAGAACCAGGACCCGCTGGACATCCTCGCGTGGCAGTACGACATCGTCTGCAACGGCACCGAGCTGTCGTCCGGCGCCATCCGGAACCACGAGCCGGACGTGATGTTCAAGGCGTTCGAGATCGCCGGATACTCCCGCGAGGACGTCGAGCGGGAATTCGGCGGCATGCTGCGCGCGTTCCACTTCGGGGCACCGCCGCACGGCGGCATCGCCCCCGGTGTCGACCGCATCGTCATGCTGCTCGCCGACGAGCCGAACATCCGCGAGACCATCGCGTTCCCGCTCAACGGCAACGCCCAGGACCTGCTGATGGGCGCGCCCAGCGAGGTGGAGGACGCCCGGCTGCGGGAGCTGCACCTGTCGGTGCGCAAGCCGCAGGTCAAGCAGGCCGAGAAGGGCGCCGGGAAGTCTGAGAAGCAGGTTGAGGGGAAAGACGCCGAGTAACGGCGCGGAAGCGAGGAGAGACCCGCGCCCGGTGCGTTTCCAGGGGCTCCAGGGGCGGAGGACACAGTGAGGGTACGGATTCCGGCCGCGGCCACGGCGCTGCTCATCGCGGCGCTCGCGGGCTGCGCGGGTCCCGGGGACGGGTCCCGTAAGCACGCCACGGACACCAGGGGCACCGCGGACGCCAAGGGCTCCGCGGGCCGCTCCGGCGCGGCGGGCGCGCCCAAGGGGACGCAGAGCCCCGCCGGGCGGCCCGCCCCCGCCGAGCGGGCGGGCGACCTGCCCGGGCTCGGGCCGCGCACCCGCGCCGACGTGCCCCGGGACGCCGAGCAGGTGGTCGTCGTCACCGGCAGCGGCCGGGACGCCACCCGTTCCTCCGTCGTGCTCTACGAGCGCTCCGCGGCGGGCGGGACGACCGGCGACCGGGAGGGCGACGCCGGAGGCGGCCCCGTCTGGCGGGCCGGGCCCTCCTGGAAGGCGCACAACGCCGCCCGCGGCTGGACCGACCACCACCGGCAGGGCGACCTCCGCTCCCCGACCGGCGTCTTCCGCCTCACCGACGGGGGCGGGAAGCTGCCCGATCCGGGCACCAAGCTCACCTACGACCACGCCGTCCAGGGCTTCACCATCAGCGGCACCGGCGCCGAGGGCGAGCCGCTGGCCGGGTCCTTCGACTACGTCGTGGCGATCAACTACAACCGCGAGGCCGGGACCTCCCCGCGCGACTGGACCAGGCCGCTGGGCGACGACCGGGGCGGCGGCATCTGGTTCCACGTCGACCACAACGGGCCCACCCAGGGCTGCATCAGCCTCTCCAGGGCGCATATGCGGACGCTGCTGCGCACCCTCGACCCCGACCGCCACCCGGTCGTGGTGATGGGGCCCGAGGACTCGCTGGCCCGCTGACTCTGTCCCGGCTGACCGGTATCGCCGAGGTGATGCGAACGCGTGTGCCCTTGTTCGCTGGTCGGGGTGGTGGGCGGTCATGCGCGGTACACCTACCGGCTGCGCGTGCCGTCCACCGCTCGCACCGTCCTGGTGGCGGAGTGGGACCGGTGCCGCTGGGTGTGGAACGAATGTGTCGCCAAGTCCAAGACCGTGCACCCGCACAACAAGTCCACCGGTCAGAAGGCCACGTGCGGCCCGGCTCAGCTCGACAGGATGCTGACCGCAGCCAGGCAGAGGACGCCGTGGCTGCGTGAGGGCTCTTCGGTTCCTCAACAGCAGATCATCCGCGACTTCGGCCGCTCCCGCGCCAAGGCGCACAAGGACATCCGCGCAGGCCTGCCCATGGCGTGCCGGGCTGGGATGCCGAAGTGGAAATCCAAGCGCGAGGCACTGCCGACCCTCAACTACACCCGGCGCGGGTTCCGGTTGAAGGGCGGTCGGCTGCATCTGGCGGGCGGCATCGTCGTGGTGGTGGTGTGGTCGCGGGAACTGCCGGGTGAGCCGTCCTCGGTGCGTGTGTACCGGGACTGCCTCGGGCACTGGTACTGCTCCTTCGTCGTGCCCGCCCAGGTACAGCCCATGCGGGAGACGGGCCGCGTACTCGGTGTCGACTGGGGCGTGAGGGAGACCGCGACCACCACGTCCGACGCGTACGACCTGCCGCACGCCGGGTACGGCAGGAAGGCCCAGGCGAAGCTGACCCGGTACGACCGGATGATGGCCCGCCGCAGGCCGAAGAAGGGGCAACCGGCGTCGAAGGGCTACCGCGAGGCGAAGAAACTGCGGGCGAAGGCGTACAAGCAGGCCGCCAGGCAGCGTGAAGACACGGGCCGTAAGTGGGCCAAGAAGGTGGTCCGCGACCATGACGCTATCGCTGTGGAGGACTTCCGCCCGAAGTTCCTCGCCAGGACCACCATGGCCCGCAAGGCCGCTGATGCCGCCATCGGCGCCACCAAGGCCGCTCTGGTGGCGATGGGCCGCAAGCATGGGCGGGACATCCGCCTTGTCCACCCCGCGTACACCACGATGGACTGCGCGCACTGCGATGCGAGAGCCAAGCATCGCCTGCCGCTGGGTGAGCGCACCTACACCTGCGCCGTGTGCGGAACCGTGTCCCCACGGGACAAGAACTCCGCACACGTGATGCTCGTCCGGGCTGGTCTCAACCCGGCTGGTGCTGATGGCGGAAGACCTCCTGGAGCGCTGCTCCAGGAGGCGGCCTGAGCCAGGAATCCCCTCCCTTCAGGGAGGGGAGGATTCAAAGCGAGCACCCATGTCGTTGACAGGTTGCGGCCCTAGTGTCCCCTGCCATGACCGAACCCCAGAAGAACACCCCCGCGAACGGGCGGGACATGACGAGGCGCCGGGTCGTCGTGGCGGGCGGCGCCGTGGTCGCGGCAGCCGGTGTGGGCACCATCGCCGCCACCACCGCCTCGGCCTCCCCCGACGGTTCCACCTCCGCCGCCTCCCCGTCGGCGTCGGCCTCCTCCTCGTCCCAGGAGGTCTGCTACCGGCTCACCTCGGAGACCACCGAGGGTCCGTACTACATCGACGCCGACAAGATCAGAAAGAACATCACGGAGGGCAAGGAGGGCATCCCGATGACCCTCCGGCTCAAACTCATCGACTCCGTCACCTGTAAACCGCTCGCGAAAGCGGCCGTCGACATCTGGCACTGCGACGCGCTCGGGCTCTACTCCGGCTACGAGGACTCCAGCAGCGGCGGCGGCACCCCGCCGACCGGAGCCCCGCCCACCGGTACGCCGACCGGGGAGCCCACCGGCACCCCGCCCACCGGGGCCCCGCCCGGCGGCGGCCACCAGGACCCGACCGACGACAAGCGGTACCTGCGCGGCACCCAGCTCACCGACCGGCACGGCTTCGTCGAGTTCACCACCGTCTTCCCCGGCTGGTACCGGGGCCGGTGCGTGCACATCCACACCAAGGTGCACGTGGACGGCAAGCTGACCGACTCCGGCTACGAGGGCGGCCACGCCTGCCACACCGGGCAGCTCTTCTTCGCCGAGGAGGCCGTGCTCGACTCCGCCGAGGTGGCGCCGTACAGCACCAGCACCACGCCGCGCACCACCCTCGACGAGGACGGCATCTACCCGGGCAACGGGGCGGAGGGCGGTCTGCTGAAGCTCCAGTACCGCAAGGGGAAGATCGCCAAGGGCGTCGTCGGCTCGCTCACCCTCGGGGTCGACCCCGACGCGACCAACGACGGCACCGGCATGTGACGGCGGCCCCCGGGGAGCTCGTGGGGGGCTCTCCGGGGGTTCCGCGCTCCCCGGGCCGCAGCGCGGCGCTCAGCGCGGGAAGAGGTCGGTCAGGCGGCGGTCCACGCCGCACGGCTCGCCCCGCTGTGCGCGGGCGGCGCGGTGTACGGCGCGCAGCAGGCGGCGGGGTGTGGTGCGGTGCTGCCACAGCACCGCTCGTACGCCGTACTCCATCACCGTCAGCAGCTCCGCCTCGCGCAGCTCGCCCGCGACCAGCACCACCCGCTGCCGTCCGCCCCGTACCAGGTGGCGCAGCTCGGCGCCGGCGCGGGCGTCGAGGCGTTCGGCGAGCATGACGGCCACCGTGCCGGTCTGGTGCGTCAGCTCGACGCCCGGCTGCTGATCCAGATGGCGGACGACCCCGGCCCGCGCGAGCGGATCGGGGCCGTGGACCGACACCGTGACACATGGGTCCGGCACTGGGTTCCTCGACTTCCCTGTGGAGGTTTCCTCCACAGGGTCATCGCGCGGGCTAAACGTACGGTTGCCGAACGATCGACGCCGTTACTTGGCCTTGGGCTCGGTGGGCTCCTCGGCCGCCACCGGCTCCTCCGTGCCGCCGAAGCGCTCCCGGTAGGACTCCAGGTCCTCCTCGGTGATCTTCGCGAAGAGCACCGGCGGCACCGTGAAGGCCGTGCCCGCCGGGACCGAGGACAGCGACCTGGCCTCCTCCTGGCCGACCCACCGCGCGGTGTCCCCGGCCAGCGCGAACGCCGACCGCATGGCCGCCGCCGACGCCGGGATGAAGGGCTCCGAGACGATCGCGTAGAGGTGGATCAGGTTCATCGCCGTGCGGAGGGTGAGCGCCGCGGCCTCCGGGTCGGCCTTGATCTCCAGCCAGGGGGCCTTCTCCTCCAGGTAGGAGTTGCCCGCGCTCCACAGGGCGCGCAGCGCGGCGGCCGCCTTGCGGAACTGGAGCGCGTCCATGTGCTCCTCGTACTCCGCGAGCAGCCGCGCGATCTCCTCGCCGAGGCGCTCCTCGGCCTCCCCCGCGGCCTTCCCGGCCGGGACCTCGTCGCCGAACCGCTTACGGGAGAACGACAGCACCCGGTTGACGAAGTTGCCGAGGGTGTCCGCCAGGTCCTTGTTGACCGTGGCGGTGAAGTGCTCCCAGGTGAAGGAGGTGTCGTCGGACTCGGGCGCGTTCGCCATCAGGAAGTAGCGCCAGTAGTCGGCGGGCAGCACCTCCAGCGCGGCGTCCGTGAAGACCCCGCGCTTCTGCGACGTGGAGAACTTGCCGCCGTAGTACGTCAGCCAGTTGAAGGCCTTGACGATGTCGACCTTCTTCCACACGTCCCGGGTGCCGAGCAGGGTGGCCGGGAACATCACCGTGTGGAACGGGACGTTGTCCTTGGCCATGAACTCGGTGTAGCGGACGGTCGTGTCCACGTCGTACCACCACGACTTCCAGTCGCGCTGCGCCGGGTCCTTGTCCGCCCACTCCTTGGTCGCGCCGATGTACTCGATCGGGGCGTCGAACCATACGTAGAAGACCTTGCCCTCGGCCGCCAGCTCCGGCCAGGTGTCCGCCGGGACCGGAACGCCCCAGTCCAGGTCGCGGGTGATCGCGCGGTCCTGGAGCCCCTCCGTCAGCCACTTGCGGGCGATGGAGGAGGCGAGCGTCGGCCAGTCCTTCCCGCGCTCCTCGACCCAGGCGCCGACCTCCTCGGCCAGCTTCGACTGGAGCAGGAACAGGTGCTTGGTCTCCCGGACCTCCAGATCGCTGCTGCCGCTGATCGCGGAGCGGGCGTCGATCAGGTCGGTGGGGTCCAGCACCCGGGTGCAGTTCTCGCACTGGTCGCCTCGGGCCCGGTCGTAGCCGCAGTGCGGGCAGGTGCCCTCGATGTAGCGGTCGGGGAGGAAGCGGTCGTCGGCGATCGAGAAGACCTGCCGGATCGAGCGCTCCTCGATGAAGCCGTTCGCCTTCAGCTCGCGCGCGATCCGCTGGGTGATCTCGACGTTCTGCGGGGAGGAGCTGCGGCCGAAGTAGTCGAAGGCCAGGCCGAAGCCGTCGTAGATCGCCTTCTGCGCGTCGTGCTGCTGCGCGCAGAACACGTCCACCGGCAGCCCGGCCTCCTTGGCGGCCAGCTCGGCCGGGGTGCCGTGCTCGTCGGTCGCGCAGATGTAGAGCACCTCGTGGCCGCGCTGGCGCATATAGCGGGCGTAGACGTCGGCCGGGAGCATGGACCCCACCATGTTGCCCAGGTGCTTGATCCCGTTGATGTAGGGAAGGGCGCTGGTGATGAGGTGTCGAGCCATTGCAGGCTGCTCCCAAGTCGGTACGGTGGGTGACTTTCGGCCTGCCGCGCGGGCGGCGACGGCCGCCCATATCGTATCTGAGCAGTGAGGGCCACCCGCGCGGTATTCCGGTGCGCGGACGGCCCTCGTCTGTGTGCTGTGTCGGTCTTACTTGAGCACGCCCGCGGCCCGGGCGCTCTCCAGCCACCCCGGGAACGCCTTCAGCAGCTCCTCGTACAGCTCGGCGTCGGACAGTGACCGGGGGTCGAGACCGGCGTGGAAGAACGCCGCGTTGTCGAGCGCCCGCTTCTCCGGCACGGCGAGGGCCGGGGAGGTGCCGAGCTTACGGAGGAAGTCGAACCCCTTCGCCTCGGGGTCGCCGAACCCGACGAACTGCCAGAACAGCGGCAGCCCCGCCGCCTCGCACAGCGCCTTCTCGGCCGCCGCCTTGCCGGTGGGCGCGCCGTCCGTCTGGAAGATCACCAGGGCGGGGTCCTTCGTGCCGGACGCCTTGTAGTGCTCGATCACCGCTTCGACGGCCCGGTGGTAGTTCGTGCGCCCCATGTGCCCGAGCGAGGCGTGCAGCTCCTCGACGCGGCCCTGGTGGTCGTCCACGCCGATCTCGGCGGTGCCGTCGATGTCCGTCGAGAAGAACACGATGGGCAGGGTGCCGCTGTCGTTGACGCTCGCGGAGAGGGCGAGCGTCTGCTCGGCGAAGTGCTGGACGGTGCCGTCCTTGAAGTAGTTCCGCATCGAGCCGGAGCGGTCCAGTACGAGGTAGACGACGGCACGCGTGCCGCCCAGCCCGCGCCCCGCCAGGGCGCCGGACGCGGCGGCCCCCATCCCGGCCAGCGGCCCACCGAGGGCGGCGGCGGCCTGCGCCTCCGGTGCGACGTCCGCCGGGGTAACGCCCTCGCCCGCAACGGCGGCGGCTACCTCGGGCGCGGCCGGGGCGGCCTTGTCGTCGGCGTTCGCCTCGGCCGTGGCGTCGTCCGCAGCGGCTGTCTCCGGCTCGGCCACCGCGTCCTTGGCGGACGCGGCCGCCACCGGCTCGGGGGCGTTGTCAGCGGGGGCTTCCGCCGCTGCGGTCGGCTGGTCGTCCGGCGTAGCGGTCGCTGCCGGGGCGGGTGTTGCTTCCGCGCTGGCGCTGTCGGCCTTGGCGTCGTCCGCCGGGGTGTCCTTGGCGTCCGCAGTCGCGGCAGGCGTGCTGTCGGGCGTGGTGGCGGCGGCTTCGGCCACCGGGGCGGCCGCGTCCTCCTGCGCCGGTGCGACATCCGTCGTGACGTTGGCCGGGGTAACGACGTCGCCTGCGACGGCGGCGGCCACGTCGGGCGCGGCCTGGGTGGCCTTGTCGTCGGCCTTCGCCACGGGCTCGCTCTCGGCGTCCGCCTCGGCCTTGGCGTCGTCCGCCGGGGTGTCCTTGGCGTCCGCAGTCGCGGCAGGCGTGCTGTCGGGCGTGGTGGCGGCGGCTTCTGCCACCGGGGCGGCCGAGGGCTGGGGCTCCGGGGCGGCGTCGGTTGTGACGTCGGCCGGGGTGATGACCTCGCCTGCGACGGCGGCGGCCACCTCCGGCTCGGCCTGGGCGTCCTCGGCGGACGCGGCGGCCACCGGCTCGGGGGCGTGGTCAGCGAGAGCTTCCGCCGCTGCGGTCGGCTGGTCGTCCGGCGTAGCGGTCGCTACCGGGGCGGGTGTTGCTTCCGCGCTGGCGCTTTCGGCCTTGGCGTCCTCCGCCGAAGTGTCCTCGGCGTCCGCAGCTGTGGCGACTTCTGCTGCCGGGGTGGGCTCGTCGGCGGCTTCGGCCGTCACCGGCTCGGGCGCTGCGTCGGTGCTGGCGGTCGGCTCGGGCTTGGCCTCGGCCGTGGCGGTGTCGGCCGGGGCGGGCTGGTCGTCGGCGGTTGCCACGGGCTCGCTCTCGGCGGCCGCCTTCGCCTCGGCGTCCTCGTCCGCCGACGTGGGCTGCGTCTCGGCCGGGGACTTGGGCTGGTCCTTTGGGGCCTTGGGGGTGGCGGGGGTGCCCAGGATTTCGTCCAGGGTCTTCAGGGGCTCGGCCAGAGCCGGGTCGTGGGCGGGTTCTTCCGGCGCCGGGTCGGGCTTCGGCTCGGGAGCCGACTCCGACTCGGATTGGGGGGCCGGGACAACTGCCGCCTCCGGCGCAGCGGAATCGTCCACCCGGGTGTCTCGGGAGCGTCCGAATACTTTGCGCAGTAGGTCCCGTATGCCCATGGGAGATACCTCTCACGTGTTCGAGTGCGGTGCATGACGGCGCATGACCGTGGTGTCGAAAGGCTAGCGGTCCGACCGGCTGGTTTCGGTCGCCGATTCCGGTCGCCCGTCGTTCACCTTCGGTTCACGGTGCGGTCGTCGTTGTGCGGTTCTACACGCCTAGCTTCGCGGCCAAAGGATTCCGACGTCATGTCGGCGGGGGCCGCCACGATGTGACGTCCTACGGAGGGGAAGTCGTGCCCAAGCTCCTGCCGCTCATCAGCTCACATCCGGGCGGTCGTTCCGCACTGACCTGCCGGTACCGCTGTGGTGACGCTTGTTTCCACGAGACGCCGAACACGAGTGACAACGCCTACGTGGGGGACGTCATCGCGGGCGCCCTGTCGCGCCGTTCGCTGATGCGGGCGAGTGCCGTGGTGACCGTCGCGGCGGCGACCGGGGTCGCGGCCGTGGGGCAGGCGCCCCGGGCCGAGGCCGCGTCGGGCAAGCCGGATCCCAAGGGCAAGCCCGCCCGTGGGCTGCGCTTTCCCACGGTCGCGCCGAACACGAAGGACGCGGTGGTCATCCCCGAGGGACATGACCAGAACCTTGTCATCCGCTGGGGCGACCCGATCCTCCGCGGGGCTCCCGCCTTCGACCCGGACAACCAGTCGGCGAAGGCCCAGGCGGGCCAGTTCGGCTACAACAACGACTACATGGCCGTGCTGGACGTCCCGCACGAGCGCGACCGCCAGGTGCTGGTGGTCAACCATGAGTACACCGACGAGGTGCTGATGTTCGCGGGGTACGACGCGGACAACCCCACCCGGGAGCAGGCCGAGATCGGCTGGGCGGCGCACGGGCTGTCGGTCGTGGTGGCGGAGGAGCACCGTACGGTCGGCAAGCTGACGGCTGTCCCGCGCCACCAGCTCAACCGGCGGATCACCGCGACGACGCCGTTCGAGGTGACGGGCCCGGCGGCGGGCGGCAAGCTGCTGCGCACCACGGCGGACCCGTCCGGCAAGCGCATCCTCGGCACGCTGAACAACTGCGGTGGCGGCATCACCCCGTGGGGCACCGTGCTGTCGGGCGAGGAGAACTTCAACCAGTACTTCGCCAACGCCGACAAGGCCCCCGACGCGACCTCGAAGACGCGCCTGAAGCGCTACGGCTTCGAGGAGGGCGCCTCCGAGCGCAAGTGGGAGCGTTTCGACGACCGCTTCGACGTGGCGAAGGAGCCCAACGAGCCGAACCGGTTCGGCTGGGTCATCGAGGTGGACCCGTTCGACCCGGACTCCACCCCGCGCAAGCTCACCGCGCTGGGCCGCTTCAAGCACGAGGCCGCCGAGCCGAGGCTGACGACCGACGGCCGCCCGGTGCTCTACATGGGCGACGACGAGAAGTTCGACTACTTCTACAAGTTCGTGTCGGCCAAGCGCATGATGAAGGGCGGCAGCCGCACCGCCCGCGAGCACAACCGCACGCTGCTGGACGAGGGCACGCTGTACGTCGCCAAGTTCACCGGTGACAGCCCGGCGAAGGAGATCGACGGCTCCGGGAAGCTGCCCGACGACGGCGAGTTCGACGGTTCGGGCGAGTGGATACCGCTGGCGACCGGCGACACCTCGCACGTGGACGGGATGACCGCCGAGGAGGTGTACGTCTTCACGCGGATCGCCGCCGACAAGGTGGGCGCGACGAAGATGGACCGCCCCGAGGACGTCGAGCCGAGCCCGCGCACCGGCCGGGTCTACATCGCGCTGACGAACAACACCGACCGAGGCAAGGACGGCAAGGCGCCGGTCGACGAGGCCAATCCGCGCAACGGCAACAAGCACGGCCAGATCCTGGAGCTGACCGAGCGCCGCAACAACCCGGGCTCCAAGAGCTTCAACTGGCGGCTGTTCCTGGTGTGCGGCGACCCGGAGGACCCGAGCACGTACTTCGGCGGCTTCCCGAAGGACGAGGTCAGCCCGATCTCCTGCCCGGACAACCTCACCTTCGACGCGTTCGGCAACCTCTGGATCTCCACCGACGGCAACGCGCTCGGCAACCACGACGGGCTGTTCGGGGTGGCGACGGCGGGGGGCAGGCGCGGTGAGGTGCGGCAGTTCCTGACCGTCCCGAACGGCGCCGAGACCTGCGGCCCGATCGTGCAGGACCGGCGGGTGCTGGTCGCGGTGCAGCATCCGGGCGAGCTGGACGGCGCGAGCGTGGAGAAGCCCGCGTCCACGTGGCCGGAGGGGCCGGGCACGCTGGTCCGCCCGTCGGTGGTGAGCGTCTGGCGGCGCGACGGCGGCGACATCGGCGCCTGACCACCGCGCGGCGAACGACCCCTGGTGCCCGCACGGGCCCAGGGGTCGTTCACGTCGTTCGCGAGATCCGATTTGGTGATGACGCCGTAGGGGAAGAGCATTTCGGGACCCCTTGGCGGGGAGCGAGGGGAGATACGGGGAAGCACGACGGGGAAGTACGACGGGGACGGGGAAACAATGAGAAGGACCGCATTGCTGGACAGTCCGCTCGCGCTCATGGACACCACGATGGACCAGCTCCGCACGCTGGTCGTGGTCCATGAGACCGGTACGGCGCTGGGCGCCGCCCGGGCGCTGGGGCGGGAACAGGCCAGTGTGCAGAAGCAGCTCGACACCATGAACCGCAACTTCTCCGAGCTGTGCGGTGAGCCTCTGGTGCTCAAGCAGGGGCGCGGCAAGGATGTGCTGTTCACCGGCACGGGCGAGGCGCTCGTCGCGTTGGCGGGGGAAACGCTGGGCGACTGGCTGGACGGCATCCACGGCTCCCGCCGTCGCCTCGGCCGGAGCCTGATGGTGGGCACCACGCGCCTCACCCTCGGCTATCTCGCGAGCGCCCGGGAGCGGGTCGCCGGGGAGTTCCGGGAACGCGGGATCGACCTCAGGGTCGGCCATGTGCGGACCCGGGACGTGCTGGCGAAACTGCGCGCCAAGGAAATCGATCTGGTGTGCGGGAGTGTGGTGACCGAGCCGGGGACCCAGCCCACCGAACTCGACGCCTTCGACGTGATGGAGTGGCGGCGCAGCGCGGTGTCGCTGGTGACCAATCTGCCGGTGGACGAACTGCCAGGACCGGCCGTCGAACGCGGCGAACTGGCCACGCTGCCGCTGGTGGTCTCGGCGGGCGGGGTGATGGCCGGGGTGCTGCACGCCTGGTTCGGCGCCGGATACCGCGACACCCTGCGCATCGCCGCCGAGATCGACAACGTCAACTACGGCTTCGAGCTGCTGCGTTCGGGGGTGGTGCGCGGCTGCATGCTGGTCACCGGGGGCGTCGCGGACGCGGCGGGCGACCCGCAGGCGGCGTACGCGCGGGGCTTGCGCGCCGTCGAACTGGCCCATGACACCGGGCCGAAGCTGGAGGTGCTGCTGGGCGCCTTCACCCGGCGCGGTGAGCGCGCGGGGTACGGCGCCGACCATCCGCTCAACCTGCTGTGGAACGCGCTGGAGGCGGAGAAGGAGCGGTGGCGGCGCGAGCGTCACGGGCCCGGCGAGGGGCCGGCCCAGGACCCCTTCGAACTGGCCACCGCGGACGACCCGGACGCCCTCTAGCCCGCGTGCAGGTCCAGGTCGACCAGCAGCGCCCGGTGGTCGGTGTTCCCCAGGTCCAGGAAGCGGGCGGTGCGCGGCCGCAGCGCGTCGCTGACCAGCACGTGGTCGATCTGCGCGCCCAGTACCGGGGTCGTGGTGCTCGGCCAGCTCGGCGTCCGGGACAGCCCGGTGGCCCGTGCGCTGTCCCGCATGCCGGTGTCCAGGAGGTCCCGGAAGGCGGCGTGGTCCTGGGTCGCGTTGAAGTCGCCCGCGATCAGCGTGGGGGCGTCGCCGCGCCCGGCCGCGTACGCGCGCAGCCGCCCCAGCTCGGTGCGCCACACGTCCAGCTGCCCCGGCATCGGCGGCATCGGGTGCGCGACCTGGAGCCGCAGCCGTACGCCCGCGATCCGCGCGACCGCGCCCGGCATCGACAGCTCCCCGGCCACGCCCCGCGCCCGGGTCAGCGGGAAGGCGCTGAGGATCGCCGAGCCCTCGGCGGGGCTGCCGGTGACGATCTCCCGGTACGGATACGCCTTACGGACGGCCGCCGAGCCGAGCGCGTCCGCGCAGTGGACGTCGCACTCCTGGACGGACACCACGTCCGGCCGCTCCCGGCGCAGCGCGGCCAGCAGCCCGTCCGTGGCCTGGCCGAACTCCAGGTTCGCGCTGAGCACCCGCAGCTGAGCGGCGACCGGGCCGCGCGGCGCGGGCGCAGGGCCGGGGTCGTACGGCTGGATGAACCAGCCGGTCACCGCGGCGGTCAGCAGCGCCCAGCCGCACCCCAGCGGCCAGCGCGCGGCCACGCTGAGCAGCAGCCCCAGCAGGGCGGGGACCAGCAGCCAGGGCAGAAAGGCCAGCAGCTGCGGTACGGGCGTGACGCCATCGGTCCCCACGGCCCGGCACCCCAGTACGACGCTCACCCCGCCGAGCAGCGCCACCGCCCACCAGGCCGCCACTCGGCCCCGTTCGGGTAACCGGACAAGGCGGCGGACAGCGGCCCGCCGACCGGACTCGCGCCCGTCGGCACGGTCCGCAACGACAGTCGTCTCCACGCGGGGCCTCTCGTTCGGTGAGGGAACGCCCATTGTCCCGCGCCCACCCCGAAACCCCGAGCCGCCCTGGGGTTCCGCAACCAGGCTGCGTGTGGGCGGCATTGACGTCACGTCAGCAACGCCGGGAAGTCAGCCCCCGGCCCCGCGGCCTCGTGGCGCACCCGGCCGCCGGTCCCCGCCCCCGGCGGTCCGGCCGGGCCGCCGGGGCCCTTGGGGCATTGACCGGCTCGCGGCAGTCGCAGCGCCGGTGCGGTCTCGGCCGCGTGGCGCACGCAGGCGTGCGGCGCCCGCGGTCCGCGGCGGGGGCGTGGGGCGCGGGCCCGGCTCATGGCCGTCGCAGCGCCAGCACGGTGTCGACCGTGCGGCACGCGAACCTCGCGGCACACCGGCGTGCGCCCGGCGGCCGGGCGCGGGGCGTGGGGCCGTCTCAGGGGCGCCGCAGGGCCAACACCATCTCTACCGTGTCCGCCTCGGCCGCGGGTTTGTCCTCCCGGTAGCGGAGGACGCGGGCGAAGCGGAGGGTGACGCCCGCCGGGTAGCGGGAGGAGCGCTGGAGGCCGTCGAAGGCCACCTCCACCACCAGCTCGGGACGGACCCGCACCACCCAGCCGTCGTCGCTGACCGCGATCCCCAGCAGCGCCTCCGTCTGCCACTCCAGCAGCGCGTCGGTCAGGCCCTTGAAGGTCTTGCCGAGCATCAGGAACGTGCCGTCCGGGCGGCGGGCGCCCAGGTGGAGGTTGGAGAGCCTGCCGGTGCGGCGGCCGTGGCCCCATTCGGCGGCCAGGACCACCAGGTCCAGCGTGTGCACCGGCTTGACCTTCAGCCAGGACGCGCCGCGGCGGCCCGCGCCGTACGGGGCCTCCAGGCCCTTGGCGAGCACGCCCTCGTGGCCCCGCTCCAGCACGTCGGCGGCGAACGCGCGCGCCGCCCGCCGGATCTCCGGGGCCGCCGGGTCCTCGGCGAGCAGCTGCCGCACCCGGCGCGGCGCGGGGGCCACCCGGGACAGCTCGGCGTGGCGCTCGCGGGTCGGCAGCGTGAGCAGATCGCGGTCGTCCACGGCGAGCAGGTCGAAGAAGACGGGGGACAGCGGCAGCGCGGCGGACGCCCCGGCGATGTCGAGCCGGGAGCCGACCCGGGCGGAGGTCTCCTGGAACGGGCGCGGCCGCCCGGCCTCGTCCAGCAGGATCACCTCGCCGTCGAGTACGGCCCGCCGCACGGCGAGTTCGCGGGCCGCCGCGACGACCTCGGGCAGCCGGTCGGTGATCTCGTCCAGGGTGCGGGTGTAGATCCGTACGTCGTCCCCGTCGCGGTGCACCTGGACCCGGATGCCGTCCAGCTTCTCCTCGATCACGCACGGGCCGAGCCGGTCCATGGCCTCGTCCAGGTTCCCCGCGCTCTGGGCGAGCATCGGCAGCACCGGGCGCCCCACCTCCAGCCGGAAGTCGGCCAGCGCGGCCGGGCCGCGTGTGAGCAGCGCCTCGGCGACCGCGCCCAGCGAACCGCCGAGCATCACCGCCCGGCGCACCTCGGCGGGCGGCGCGCCGACCGCCTGCGCCAGCCCCTCCACGGCCAGCGCCTCCAGCGCGCCCTGGCGCAGCTCCCCGCCGATGAGCCCGAGCAGGAAGCGCTGCTCGTCCTCGGTGGCGTCGGCCATCAGCGCGCCGACGAGGCGCTTTCGCTCCGCCCCGGCGCCGGTGCCGGAGACGGCGGCGATCCGGCTGAGCGCGGCGTCCACGTCGAGGACGGCGAGCCGTGGCGCGGCGGCGGGCTCGTGCCGGTGGCGCAGGGTGGACCAGCCGACACCGGTGCGGCGCTGCGGCAGCTTCCCCGCGAGATAGGTGATCACCACGGGGGCCTCGGCGGGTTCGGTGCGGCGGAACAGCCCGGCCAGGGCGGCGATCTTCTCCGAGCGGGCGGAGGTGGCCGCGACCTGCCGGGAGGTGCGTGCGACATCGGCCAGCAGCATGGCTCCACCCTGCCTCCGCCACCGCCCGGCCGCACGCCGTCGCGTACGCGCCCGTGGCGTACGGCCCGGGCGCGCCCGTGGCTACACCGACGGGCTCCGTGTCACCGGCGGACGGGCCGCCGATGACACCGCCCCCGTCGTCATCGGGCTTCGGGGTAATCCGGTCCGTCGCCCCGGGGGTCGGGACCCTGACCGCCGCCGCGGGTGTCGTAGCCCTGGCCGCCGCCTCGGGTGTCGTACCCCTGGCCGCCCCCGCCGCCTCGGGTGTCGTAGCCCTGGCCGCCCCCGCCGCCTCGGGTGTCGTACCCCTGGCCGCCGCCCGTGGGGCCGCCCGCCGCGCTCATTCGCGCTCCGCCCATTCCGGGTTCCGTGCCCTGGCCCCCGGTGCACAGGGCCCAGATGACGAACGCGTCGATGAGCATCAGGACCGTCGCCCACAGCGGGGTGTACGGCAGCCACAGGAAGTTGGCCAGCAGGGCGAGTCCCGCGATCACCACACCCGCGGTCCGGGCCCACATCGCTCCGGTGAACGTCGCCAGTCCGGCGACCACCAGGACGATGCCGACGATCATGTGGATCCAGCCCCACCCGCTGAGGTCGTAGCTGAAAACGTAGCTCTGGGTCTCCACGAACACCCTGTCGTTGCGTACGGCCGCGATGCCCTGGGCCAGGGTCATCAGACCACCGAAGAGCATCATGACGGCACCGAAGACGAGACGTCCGCTTACCGCGCCGTGGGCGCGTGGGGCGGTTCCGGGGTGGACTCCACCCGCGTGAGTGGCCATGTCGGGCTCCTTCGTCAGGCGCGATCGACGGCCCGGCGGCCGCCGTTTCGCGGCAATTCGGGTGAATTGCCCTGATGTCAGGTTTACACAGTCCGCCGGGCTCGGCACCCCGCGTTCCGGGCGGCCGCCTGCACGCAAAGTCATCCCTTCCCGGCGGATGGTGACTCTCCTGGGCATACCGGGCGGATGGGGCTCGCCTTCCGGGGATGAGCGGTGTAGATGTATCTCTATGGCCCGGTTCATGGGTCGATCGTGGGTTGCCCGCGTGTTCCCCGGTCGGCGCCCACGGAGTCGGCGGCGTGAGCGCCCTCAGGAGGCGGGACGCCCTCGGGCGTGGATGAGCGTCCGCAGCGTCGCCGGCCAGGTCTTCGTCCTCCAGCTGATCATCGTGCTGCTGCTCGGTGCCGCGGCGACCGTCGCCCTGGTGCTCCAGGTACGGCACGACGCCACCGACGAGGCCCGCAGCCGCTCGGTCGCGGTCGCCGAGTCCTTCGCCAACTCGCCGGGGATGGTCGAGGCCCTGCGCAGCCGCGATCCGACCGCCGTGCTCCAGCCGAAGGCGGAGGCCGTCCGGAAGCAGTCCGGGCTCGATTTCGTCGTCGTCATGAAGACCGACGGCATCCGGCTCACCCACCCCAAGCCCGACCGGATCGGCAAGCACTACATCGGCACCATCGAACCGGCGATGCGGGGGCATACCACCACCGATGTCGGCCCCGGCACCCTGGGGCAGGCGATGGACGCGGTGGCGCCGATCTTCGACCGTCACCACAAGGTCGTCGGCGCGGTCGGCGCGGGGATCACGATCAACACGGTGAGCGGGCTCGCCGACCGCCAGCTGCCGCTGCTCATCGGCGCCATCTCCGCCTCGCTCGCGCTGGCCACCGGCGGCACCGCCATGGTCAGCCGACGGTTGCGGCGCCAGACCCGGGGTCTTGACCCGGGCGAGATGACGCGGATGTACGAGCACCACGACGCGGTGCTGCACGCCGTCCGCGAGGGCGTGCTGATCGTCGACGGCGACGCCCGGCTGGTGCTCGCCAACGACGAGGCGTCCCGGCTGCTCGGCCTGCCGCCGCGCCCCGAGGGGCGCCCGATCCGCCAGCTGGGCCTGGATCCCGGGATGGCCGGGCTGCTGCTCTCCCGGCGCGTCGTCACCGACGAGGTGCTGGTGGAGGGCGACCGGCTGCTGGCGGTGAACAACCGGCCCACCGACCGCGACGGCGGCCCGCCCGGCAGCGTCGCGACCCTGCGCGACTCCACCGAGCTGCGCGCCCTCTCGGGCCGCGCCGACGTGGCGCAGAAGCGGCTCAAGCTGCTGTACGACGCCAGCGTGGAGGTCGGCACCACGCTCGACGTGGGGCGTACCGCCGTGGAGCTGGCGCGGGTGGCGGTGCCGCGGTTCGCCGACTTCGTCACGGTCGACCTGGCGGATCCCGTGGCGCGCGGGGAGGAGCCGCCCGCGGTCGGCGGCGCGGAGATGTGCCGGGCGGCCGTCCACGGCATCCGGTCCGACCACCCCTTCTACCGCGTGGGCGAGCGGTTCTCGTTCGCCGAGTCCACGCCCCAGGCGTGGGGCCTGGGCAGCGGTCAGGCGGTCGTGGAGGACGATCTGACCCAGGCGTACGGCTGGCAGGCGCAGGACCCCGACCAGACCCGCAAGGTCATCGAGTACGGCGTACGGTCGCTGGTCACCGTGCCGCTGCGGGCCCGTGGCGTGCTGCTCGGGGTGGTCAACTTCTGGCGGATGGCGGAGCGCGACCCCTTCGAGGACGAAGAGGTGATTCTCGCCCAGGAGCTGGCCTCGCACGCGGCGGTGTGCATCGACAACGCCCGCCGCTACACCCGCGAGCACACCATGGCGGTGACCCTCCAGCACAGCCTGCTGCCCCGCGCCGTGCCCGTGCAGAGCGCGCTGGACGTGGCCTTCCGCTATCTGCCCGCCGAGTCGGGCGTCGGCGGCGACTGGTTCGACGTCATCCCGCTGCCGGGCGCGCGGGTGGCGCTGGTGGTGGGCGACGTCGTCGGGCACGGGCTGCACGCGGCGGCCACGATGGGGCGGCTGCGCACCGCCGTGCACAACTTCTCCACCCTCGACCTGCCGCCCGACGAGATCCTGTCCCACCTGGACGACCTGGTGGCCCGCATCGACCAGGACGAGAGCCCGCTCGGCCAGGGCGTCCCCGGGGGCGAGCCCACCACCGGGGCGACCGGCGCCACCTGTCTGTACGCGATCTACGACCCGGTGACCCGGCGCTGCACCATGGCCCGGGCCGGGCATCCGCCGCCCGCCGTGGTGAGCCCGGACGGCTCGGTGGAGTTCCCGGACCTGCCCGCGGGGCCCCCGCTCGGCCTCGGCGGGCTGCCGTTCGACACGGCCGAACTGGAGTTGGCCGAAAACAGCCATATCGTCCTCTACACCGACGGGCTCATCGAGGACCGCCGCCGGGAGATCGACATCGGTCTGGAGATGCTGCGCGACGCCCTGTCGCACCCGGGGCGGTCGCCCGAGGAGGTCTGCACCGAGGTGCTCGACGCGATGCTGCCGACCCAGCCGGGCGACGACATCGCGCTGATCGCCGCCCGGACCCGGGTGCTGGGCCCCGGCCGGGTGGTGTCCTCGGACGTGCCGAACGACCCCGCCGCGGTGGCCAGGGTCCGGGCCGAGGTGCAGCGGCAGCTGGCGGAGTGGGGCATGGAGGAGATCGCGTTCACCGCCGAACTCGTCCTCAGTGAGCTGATCACCAACGCCATCCGGCACGCCACCGGCCCGATCGGGCTGCAGCTGCTCCGCGACCGCGCCCTGATCTGCGAGGTGTCCGACACCAGCAGCACCTCACCGCATCTGCGGTACGCGACGCCGATCGACGAGGGCGGCCGCGGGCTGTTCCTGGTCGCGCAGTTCGCCGAGCGCTGGGGTACCCGCTACACCCCGGGCGGCAAGGTCATCTGGGCCGAACTGGCCCTGCCGGAACCGCCGGAGGCCGGTCTGGAGCCGTCGGCTCACGCGTCCGGGCGTGTCTAGTAGTGCTAGTCATTCTAGCTCCGGCCGTCAGGTGTGCTGTCTGTCGAATAGGGATACGTGACCCCAGCTCAGAACCGTTCACCTTTGGCGCGATCGGACAACGTCCGGTGCCGGACCTCGATGCTGACAGGTCGTCATGGTCCGTGTGCCGAGCGCGGTCGTTCAAAATTCTCTGAGCAGTACTACCATGTGCCGCCCACGGCTTGATGTCCGCGTGGTCCACCCTCAACCCACGAACGCGCCCATGAGGACCTGATAGATGTCAGCACATATATCCAGCCATCCCTACAAAGGGCCTGCCGTGACCCGGCAGGCCCTGGCCGTGCCCCTGGGGGCCGCGGTCGTCGCCGGCGGGGCGGGAGCGTGGGTGACGGCAGAGGTGCCCGAAGCCCAGCGCGTCCTCGTCGCCGTCTTCTGCGCGCTGGCGGCCGTCCTGCTGGGCGTGGCCCTCGCGGTCGCCGCCCACCGGTCGCGGACCATCGGCCGTCTCCAGTCCCGGATCGCGAGCCTGGAAGCCTCCGCCGCGCAGTACTCCGCGGAGGCCGCCCGGCTCGCTGACGAAACGATTCCCGCTGCGGTGAAGGGCCTGCGGGACGGCGGTTCCGTGGACACCGTGCTGATGCAGGTGACCAAGCCCGGCGACCAGGCGCACGGCCGGGTGCTGCGCCGGGTGGTGCAGGAGATCGGCACCGGTGAGCGCATGCGCGCCTCCGCGATGGCCGCCTGCGCCAACGCGGCCGGCCGGGTCCAGGCCCTGGCCACCAGCATGCTCGCGGACCTGCGCGAGATGGAGAACCGGCACGACGAGAGCGTCCTCGGCGACCTGCTGAAGCTCGACCACACCACCGCCCAGACGGGCCGTATCGCGGACAGCATCGCGGTGCTCACCGGCGCCCGCTCCGGGCGCCGCTGGACCAAGCCCATCGTGATGGAGTCCATCCTGCGCGGCGCGGTCGGCCGGATCAGCGCCTATCAGCGGGTACGGGTCCACGCGGCCAGCAACGCGGCGGTGGCCGGTTACGCGGCCGAGGGCGTCATGCACGCCCTCGCCGAGC
Source organism: Streptomyces sp. NPDC001700 (assembly GCF_053596435.1). NCBI lineage: Bacteria > Bacillati > Actinomycetota > Actinomycetes > Kitasatosporales > Streptomycetaceae > Streptomyces > Streptomyces sp. NPDC001700. The sequence continues at coordinate 118,987 of NZ_JBSFGE010000015.1, read as the reverse complement.
TGATGGACAACGCCACCAGCTTCTCGCCTCCCACCGAGGAGGTGCACGTCTACGTCGAGGAGACCCACACCGGCGTCGTGGTCACCATCGAGGACGGCGGCCTGGTCATGGGCCCGTCCGCGCTGGCCCGCGCCCAGAAGGCGGTCTCCTCGCAGACACTCGACCTGACGACCCTGTCCGGCACCCGGCTCGGCCTCGCGGTCGTCGGCTGTCTGGCCCGCAAGCACGGGCTGACGGTCTCCTTCCGGCCGTCCGCCCGGGGAGGTACCGGCGTCGTGGTTCTGATCCCGCAGCAGCTGATCACGCACATCAACCAGGACGCGGTGCCCGAGGCGCCCGTACGGAACCGGGTCGAGCCCGCCCGGCCGCGTACCGCCGCCCCGGCGGCGGCCGACCCCCGCGTCGCCGCGAGCGCCGAGCGCCCCGAGCCGGTGGCCGAGGCACCCGCACCGGCGGCCCCTTCGGCTCCGGTGGCCCAGCCCGCCCCGGCGGCGTCCGCGCCGCCCGTGGCGGAGCCGTCCCCGGCTGCCGAGCCCTCCGGCGCGCCCGGCTCATCCGATGGCCCCTCCGGCGCCGACGCTCCGGCGGAGCCGCGCATCAACGGGCTGCCCCGGCGGCGCCGGGGCGAGACGCTCGCCGCGGCCACCCGGGCCACGCCGAAGCCCGCGCCCGATGCCAAGCCGAAGCCCCCGCGTACCGACGCCGGAGCCCGCTTCGGTGCCTTCCGTGACGCCACGCGCGGCTGCCCCGCGCCGTCCGCCGAGTCCGCCGAGTCCGCTGAGTCCGCTGAGAACGACCAGCCGTGATGATAGGAACGCCGATGAACACCACAGACCGCAGCTTGGACTGGCTGCTGGAGAACCTGCTGGAGAAGACGCCGGGGGCCCGGCACGCGCTGGTGCTGTCCCGGGACGGTCTCAAGCTGTGCCTGACGTCCGGTCTCTCCGTGGACCAGGCGGACCAGCTGTCGGCCATCGCCTCGGGTATCCAGAGCCTCTCCCACGGCGCGTCGATCGAGTTCGGGGACGGCAGCGGCGGCGTCCGGCAGTCCATGACGGAGTTCCACGGGGGAATCCTGTTCATCGTCGAGGCGGGCGAGGGCGCTCACCTGGCCGTCGTGGCGCACGACGAGGCCGACGTCGGCATCATCGGCCACAACATGAACGAGATGGTCGAGCAGATCGGCGACCATCTGCGGGCGGCGCCCCGTACCTTCGCGAACGGCGGCCGGGGCGGCGGGGCGAACGCATGATCCGAGGGCCGCTCGACAGCGAGGACCCTGACCGGCTGTACACCGTCACCGGTGGCCGCAGCCGCGCCGACGAGAGCGTGTTCGACATGGTCACGCTCATCGTCAGCGAATCCGACCCCTCACTCGGCATGCAGTCCGAGCACGTCAAGATCCTCCGGATGTGCCGTCGGCCCATGGCGGTCGTGGAGATCTCCTCGTACCTGGGACTGCCCGTCAGCGTGGTCAAGATCCTGCTCTGCGACCTGCTCGACACCGGCAAGATCACCGCGCGCCATCCCCATGCGGCCCGCCCCGACAACGGAGGGCTGCCGGAGCCCGAAACGCTGAAGAAGGTGCTCGTTGCACTCCAGAACCTCTGAACGCGCCGACGACCGGGCGCCACTGCGGGCGAGCGCGAGCGATGGCCTCAAGATCGTCGTCGTCGGCGGATTCGGCGTGGGCAAGACGACCATGGTCCAGTCGGTGAGCGAGATCCGCCCGCTCAGCACCGAGGAGACGATGACCCAGGCGGGCGTCGGGATCGACGACGCCTCGTTCGTCCAGTCGAAGACGACCACCACGGTCGCCTTCGACTTCGGCCGGATCAGCCTGGACGAGCAGATGGTGCTCTATCTGTTCGGCGCACCCGGGCAGGAACGTTTCTGGTTCCTGTGGGACCGGCTCTTCGCCGGGACCCTGGGCGCGGTCGTCCTGGTCGACACCAACCGGCTCGCCGACTCCTGGTACGCCATCGACCGGCTCGAATACCACGGGACGCCGTTCATCGTGGCCCGCAACAACTTCACCGAACCGCAGCACACCCTGGAGGAGGTCCGGGACGCGCTCGATCTGCCCCCGGACATCCCCATGATCGACTGCGACGCCCGTGAGCGCGACTCCAGCAAGGCCGTGCTGGTCGCGCTGGCCCGTCACCTCTACTCCCTGTCCACCTCCTCCGCCGCCCGGGAGACCACCGCGTGACCACCCCGGACCCCATGTCCCCACCAGAGGACCCCTTCGCCCCCGCCGCACCACCCCCGCAGGGCTGGCCGGAGCAGCCCGGCGCGGTGCGGCTGGACATGGATCTGCTCCGCGCCGATCCGGACGAGCTGTACCGGGGGCTCCGCCGCGAGCACGGTCCCGTCGTCCCCGTACTGCTCGAACCGGACATCCCCGTCTGGCTGGTGCTCGGCTACCGGGAGCTGCTGCGGGTCACCACGGACCCCAACCTGTTCGCCCGCGACTCACGCCGCTGGCACTCCTGGGACCGGGTCCCGGCCGACTGGGAGCTGATGACGTTCGTCGCCTACCGGCCGACGATGCTGTTCTCCGAGGGCGCCGAACATGAGCGCCGCTCCGAGGCGATCATCGAGAGCATGGAGTCCGTGGACCCGTCCGAGCTGCGGGCGCAGTGCGAGCGGGTCGCGGACGCGCTGATCGACGTCTTCGCGGGCAGCGGGCGCGCCGATCTGATGGCCGAGTACGCCAGCCAGATCCCGCTGCGGGTGCTGAACCCCATGTACGGGCTGGACGACGACCCGGCCCTGACGCAGGAGATGGTCGACCTGGTCAGCGGGAAGGCCGGACCGGCCGCGTTCGAGCGGCTGACCAACCGGATGGTGGCGCTGCTGGAGCACGCCCGGGCCAACCCCGGCGCGTCCAACATCGCCTCGGTGCTGGCGCACCACCCGGCGGGCCTCAACGACGAGGAGATCATCAACGACCTCCTGGGCAACGTCTACGCGGCCCACCAGCCCACCACCGACCTCATCGGCAACGCGCTGCGGCTCATGCTCACCGACGAGCGGTTCGCGGTGACGATGGCGGGCGGGCGGCGCAGCGTCGGCCAGGCGCTCAACGAGGTGCTGTGGGAGGCCACCCCGGTCCCCAACTGGGTCGGCCGCTGGGCGTCCGAGGACACCATGTTCGCCGGGCGCCACATCCGCAAGGGCGACTGCGTGATGCTGGGCCTCGCGGCGGCCAACGCCGACCCCGACGTACGCCCGGACTTCCGGGCCGGGGCGTCCGGCAACCAGGCCCACATGTCCTTCAGCCACGGCCCGCACGGCTGCCCCCGGGCCGCCCGCGAGCTGGCCGAGAACATCGCCATGGCCGCGATCGAGGTCCTGATCGACCGCCTCCCGGACGTGGCCCTGTCGGTCACCCCCGACGAACTGCAGTGGCGCTCCGCGCTGATGATGCGCGGTGTGTCGTCCATCCCGGTCGACTTCACCCCGGCCTTCACCCGCTGACCCGCCGTCCCCCCCCGGCCCCGGCGATGCGAGCCACCGCCGGGGCCGTTCGCTGCCCGCCGGTGGCTCAGCTCGGCAGCGCGTTGAAGACCGCTTCGGGCCGGTCGCGTCCGGAGAACAGGTCCCACGCGGTGTCGGCGATGTCATCGGGGTCCAGCGACATGTTCTTCACCTCCCCGAACCGCTCCGGCTGGGACGCCACCATCCGGTAGATGTCGCCGCGCTCGACGGCCCCGCCGATGACCAGCACCCCCGCGTAGATCCCCCGCTCCGCCAGGGCCGCGTTGAGCGTCACGCCGTAGGCGCGCAGCGCGGAGGAGAGGATCGCCAGATTGCCGAGCGCGGGCATCGGCAGCACGGCGCTGAGGCCGGTCGCGAACAGCAGCCCCCCGCCGCCGCGTTCGGTCATGCCGGGCAGGACCTGCTGGACCACGTCGACGGCCGGGTACATCCAGGTCATCGCGTCGGCGACGCTCGCCGCGTCGGACTCGGTGATCGGGGTGGGCCAGGCGTCGGCATCGGCCGAGGCCGGTCCGTAGTAGACGAGGTCGATGGTTCCGTACCGCTCGGCGATGGCGTCCAGAGCGGACCGCAGGCTCCCGGCGTCGCGCACGTCGGCCGGGAAGGACCCGGCCTCGACGCCCGCCGAGGCCAGCTCCTCCAGATATCCGGCGTGCCGCGCTCCGCTGCGCGACACCAGGGCCACGGTGTACCCCTCGCGGCCGAAGCGATGGGCGATGGACATGCCGAGGCCGGGCCCGGCTCCGATGACGACGGCGGTCTTGCGAGGTGGTGCGGACATACGGATGTCCTTTCCGGAGCAAGAAGAAGTTGAGGGGTGCCTCACCTTACGTTCGTGACGGTAGCACGGAACATGAGGGAAGCCTCGACTTTTGTAGAATGGCCGCCATGACAGCCGGATCCAGGCCCCTGCGGGCCGACGCCGCGCGCAATCGCGGCAAACTGCTGACCGCCGCCACCGAGGTGTTCGGGGAGCGCGGCCTCGAAGCCCCGCTGGAGGAGGTGGCCCGCCGGGCCGGGGTCAGCATCGGCACGCTCTACAACCACTTCCCCACCCGGGAGGCGCTGCTCGACGCGATCTTCCCGGAGCGGCTCGCCGCCCTGGACCGGATCGCCGCCGCCGCGCTCGCCGACCCCAGCCCCTGGGGCGGGTTCACCGGTTACGTGGAGGGGCTGTTCGCCCTGCAGGCCGAGGACCGCGGGCTCAACGACGCGCTCGCCCGGCGCTTCCCCGCCGCCGCCGAGCTGAACGAGGCGTCCCGCCGCTGCCTCGGCCACACCGAGCAGATCATCGACCGTGCCAAGGAGAGCGGCGCGCTGCGCCCCGACTTCGCGCCACAGGATCTCGCCGTGCTGGTCTGGGCGATGTCCCAGGTGATCCGGGAGTCCATCGACACGGCGCCCCGGGCCTGGCGGCGCTGCCTGGCGTTCTTCCTCGACGGCCTGCGCGCCGACGCCGCCCGCGCCATCGCCGAACCCGCCCTGACGCAGGGGCAGATGGCGCGCATCATGGAGCGCTCGGTGCCGGAGGGGTGACCCCAGGAACGCGGGGCTGCAAGCGCGCTGGACCTTCCCTCCCCGCGTACGGAAGGTCCAGCACGCCTACTTTCACGCCTCACCCTTAATGCTCATGGGCGCGCGTTAAGCTGGGGGCGTCACCGTATCCAGACGTGGGCACGTCACGCAATGCAGTACCGGCCAGTAGCGGCTTGAAGTAGTGAAGATCTCGTGCACCCGGGTTTGGCGGGACGTAGGGTCGGCCCCGTTACGGACCCCACTCGCGGCACAGGAGACATGGCGGCTCACCATCCATGAACGCCCGACCACCCCACGGCTCGGCGCGCCCCGGCGGGCGCACGGCACGGACCCGCGCCGCCGTGCTGGCCGCCGCCTACGACGCGTTGGGCGACGACGCGTACACCGAGCTGACCCTCGACAAGATCGCCCAGCGCTCCGGGGTGCACGTGTCGACGATCCGGCGGCGCTGGCGGACGGTGGAGGGCGTCGTCGTCGATCTGCTGGACCAGCGCAGCTCAGCGCTGCTCACCCCCGACTCGGGCGACTTCCGGCGGGATCTGCGCCAACTCGCCCAGACCATCGCCGACTTCAACACCGCGATGAACAACCGCAACCTCATCCAGGCGCTGCTGACGGCCGCCGCCCACGATCCACGGGCCGAGGAGATCGTCCGCAATGCCTTCGTCGGCCGGATCGAGCAGGTGACGCAGATCGTGCGGCACGCGGCCGACCGGGGCGAGGTGCCCCCGGACACCGACGCGATGGACGTCATCGCCGCGCTGGGTGCGCCGTTCTACTACCGGGTGCTCATCCTGCGCGGGACCATCGACGCCCGGCTGGTGCGGACCAGCGCCGAGGCGGTCTATCAGGCGGCGCGCGCGGGGGCGTTCCGCAGGGACGGCGAGGCCCCCGGCCCGTGAGCAGCGGGCCGGGGGCGTCACCGGGGTGTCAGCGGGGTGTCACCGGGGCCTTCAGGAGCCGCTGCCGCGCTCCTTCAGCATGTCGGCCATCAGCTGGATCTCCGACTGCTGGGCCTTGACCATCGATGTGGCCAGCTGCTTCTCGGTCGGGTCCGCGACCAGCTCCACCGCACCCTTCGCCATCGCGACACCGCCCTTGTGGTGGGCGGTCATCAGCTTCAGGTAGAGCACCTCGGCCGCCTTGCCCTTGGCGTCACGCAGCTTGTCCAGCTCGGTGTTGGTGGCCATGCCCGGCATGAGCGAGCCGTCATGCGGCTTGTAGGCGTGGTCCATGCCCTTCATCGAGCCATGGTCCGTGCCGTCCGTGCCGTCCATGCCGTCCATGCCGTCCATGGGGTCCGTCTCGGCGTCCTTCATCCACGTCATCGGCGCGTCCTCGGACGCCCGGTCGAGACCCCACCGGTCCAGCCAGCCCTGCAGGATCCCGCGCTCGGTGGCCTGCGCCGTGAGGATGTCGAACGCCAGCCGCCGCACGTCCTCGTCGTCGGTCTGGTCGCGCACGATGAGCGACATCTCCACCGCCTGCTGATGGTGGGTGGACATGTCGCGCGCGAACCCGGCCTCGGCGGAGGCGTCGTTCGGCGCGCCGGTGCCGGTCGTGCCCTCCGAGCGGTCGCTCAGCAGCCACACCACCCCCACCGCCACCAGCGTCAGCACCGCGAGGGCGGCGGTGATCCCCGCCACCAGCGGCTGCCGCGACGCGCGGCCGAGGGCGGTGGTCCCCTCCGTCACGAGGACTTCCCGTTGGTGCAGTAGGCGTTCGGCTCGGGGGTCTGCTTGCCCTGGACGAACTTCTTGAAGAACGCGGCCACCCGCGGGTCCGACGCCTTCTGTATCTCCAGCTGGTTGCCCCACGCGCTGAGGACGATCGGCGCGTCCTGGTCCTCGTAGGGGCTCATCAGCGAGTACTTGGTCTTCTCCACCCGGGCCTTGAGGGTGGCGACGTCCTCCTTGGACGCCTTGTCGTTGTACGTCACCCACACCGCGCCGTGCTCCAGCGAGTGCACCGCGTTCTCCTTGGCCAGCGGCTTGGTGTAGACGTCGCCCTGGCAGTTCTGCCAGACCTGGTTGTGGTTTCCGCCGACCGGCGGGGACATCGCGTACTTCACCGAGCCGCCCACATGGGTGCGGCCCAGGTTCTTCCAGGTCTTCATGCCCTTGAACTCACCGGTCTTCACGACCGACGAGCTGACCTTCGCGGCCTTCTCCTCCTTCTTGTTGCCCGCGTCGACCAGGAAGAAGCCGCCGACCGCCAGAGCGGCGACGATCACGGTGCAGGAGGTGATGGTGATGATCCGGTACCTGCGCTCGCGGGCCTTCTCGGCGCGGCGCAGCTCCTCTATCTTCGCGCGGCGCTCGGCCGCGCCCTTCGTCTTCGATCCCTTGGAAGCCATGGCTGTCCAGTCCTCGCGTTCTCGCACTGTCGCACTGAATGAGTGAAGTGATGGCGGATGACGGCGATCGGCCTAGGTGCGGAGTACTTGGAGCTGATGGAGGCCGAGGGCGTGGACGGGTGGGTCGGGCGGTGCCCGTACGGAGTCCGTGACCCGGGGGCCGCCCGGCGGCCGGAGCCCGGCGGGGGCGGGCGGCGGGACGGGCGCGGGGACCAGGGCGGGGTTCCCGCCACGGGGACCGGCCACGCAGTCGTCGCTGCCGTTGCCGTTGCCGCTGCCGTCGCCCGGGGTGTTCGTGCCGTCCCCGGTGGCCGGGGTGCCGGGCGGGACGTGCTGAGGGACGTCGAGGGCGGCCAGGGACCGCTCCAGCGGGGGCCGTTCGAGCTGCGGCTCGGCTATGAGGCGGTGCGGACAGCCCACCGATATCGGCGGGTGGTCGCCGCCGGAGTGGACGCACGACGGCGCCACCCACAGCACGGTGGCGAGGAGCGGTACGACACGCCTGAGGGCGGCACGCGTGGTGGCTCGCACCTTGCGCATCCGTAAGCCCTCGTCTCCGGCCCGCCCTCTGCCCATCGCGCCAGATCGTAACCAGTGGGCCTGCCGGGACTGAACGGGTACGGCCGCAATCGCGTCAGTCGTGCCGGGGGAGACCCGACAATTCGTGGTCGGCGTGGTTCAGCGCCTCCGTGACCAGCCGGGCCAGGTGCCCGTCCCGGAGGGCGTAGACGACGCGTCGGCCGTCCTTGCGCGAGGTGACGACCCCGGCCAGCCGCAGCTTGGCCAGGTGCTGGCTGACGGCCGGGCGGGCCGCCCCGCAGACGGCGGTCAGCGCCGTCACATCGGCCTCGCCCGAGGCCAGGGTGTGCAGCAGCGTCAGCCGGGTGCGGTCGGCGAGCAGGCCCAGCACCTCGGCGGCGCGCGCGTACTGCTCGGCGCTCGGGGTGTGCGGATGCGCATCGTGCGCAGCTGATAGGTGCATGCGTGCGCTCATACGCACATAATGGGCCGCGGGGACGCACTGTGTCCAGTACGTGCGAAGCGCAGGAGGAAGGCGGAGGCCATGACGAACGACCGGCACACGCACGATCACGGGCATGACCATGGGCACGGGCACAGCCACCACCGCAGCCGCAGGGCCTGGCGGCACCGCGCGGGCCATCTCCTGCGCCCCCACTCCCATGACTCCGCCGACAAGACGGACCGGGCCCTGGAGTCCTCCGCGCGGGGCCTGCGCGCCCTGTGGACCTCCCTCGCGGTCCTCGGCGTGACCGCCGTCGCGCAGGCCGTCGTCGTGGTCGTCTCCGGGTCCGTCGCGCTGCTCGGCGACACCGTCCACAACGCCGCCGACGCCCTGACCGCCCTCCCGCTCGCCCTCGCCTTCCTGCTCGGCCGCCGCGCCGCCACCCGCCGCTTCACCTACGGGTACGGGCGGGCCGAGGACCTGGCCGGGATCGCGATCGTGCTCACCATCGCGGCCTCCGCCGCGTTCGCCGCCTGGACCGCCGTGGACCGGCTGCTGCACCCGCGCGACATCGAGCAGCTGCCCGCCGTGGCCGCCGCGGCCGTGGTCGGCTTCCTCGGCAACGAATGGGTCGCCCGCTACCGCATCCGGGTAGGCCGCGAGATCGGCTCGGCCGCCCTCGTCGCCGACGGTCTGCACGCCCGTACCGACGGCTTCACCTCGCTCGCCGTCCTGCTGAGCGCGGCCGGTGCCGCCCTCGGGTGGCGGCTCGCCGACCCCCTCGTCGGCCTCGCCATCACCGCAGCGATCCTGCTGGTGCTGCGCGACGCCGCCCGCGAGGTGTTCCGCCGGGTGATGGACGCCGTCGACCCGGCCCTCACCGACGCCGCCGAGCGCGCCCTGCGCGCCGTTCCGGGGGTTCAGGACATCGGCGAGCTGCGGCTGCGCTGGATCGGCCACCGGCTGCGCGCGGAGGTCGCGGTCGTGGTCGGCGGCGAGCTGACCGTACGGGAGGCCCACGGGGTCGCGGTGGACGCCGAACACGCCCTGCTGCACGCCGTCCCCCGGCTGACCGCCGCCCTCATCCACGCCGACCCGGCCCCGTCCGACCGGTCCCCCGACCCGCACGGCCCGCTGGCCCACCACGCCGTGTGATGCAGAGGTGATGCAGAGGTGATGCAGCAGAGGTGATTCAGACGGCGCTGACCGGGGCGATCAGCCCGGCCGTGGAGGCCGGGGGTACCGGGCCCACCCGGGCGCTGACCAGGTCGCCGCGCTCCAGGAAGCCCGTACCGCTCAGATCGACGTGGACGCGCAGCCCGTAGGCGTCGTCAGGGTCAAGATCGCCCGGGACCGTGACGCTGAACGGGATGTGACCGGCCGGGCTCAGCGGCACATCGGTCTGCACCTGCGCCCCCACCACGGAGGTGGCCACATCGGCGCGGGACACGTTGCGCACCTCCACCACCACCCGTGCCGCCCGCACCGTGGGGGTGTCCGGGGGCAGGGACACGATGCCGCTGAGGACACTGCTCATGCGCGCCATTACATGCCACCCGCGCCCCTCGCGTAACACGGTCGGGGGTCCCGTACGGCCATCCGGGTGGGGCTCGCGCACCGGACGCGGCCCGGAATGCCGGGCCGCGTCCGTCCGCTTTTACGGCCCTCAGGCCGAGCAGCGCTCACCGTTGAGGGTGAAGGCGCGGGGCGGGGAGTTCCGGCTGTCCCAGGTGGCGAGGAAGCCCACGGAGAAGGGCTTGCCCGCGTCGATCCGCTGGTTGTAGTCGGCCGGTGTGGTGGTCACCGTGGAACCGCGCTGGGTGAAAGAGCCGTTCCACATCTGGGTGACGCGCTGGCGGTCGGGGAAGTCCCAGGTGATCCGCCAGGTGTCGAGCGCGCTGCGGGAGGTCAGCGTGACCTCGGCCTTGAAGCCGTCGGGCCATTCGGTGACCAGGTCGTAGCGGGCCGTGCAGCTGGGCTTGGTCTTGCCCTTGCCCTTTCCGTTGCCCTTGTCCTTGTCCTTGGGCTTCCGGGTGGGGCCGTCGGAGGGCTGGTGGCCCCGGCCCTCCGCGGCGGGCGAGGAGGCGGGCGGGTCGGCGCGCTTCCCGTCCTTGTCCCCCGCGCGGCCGGTGTCGTCCTTACGGTCGTCCTTCCCGGCCTTGCCGCCCACGCCGTCGCCGCTGCGGGAGGACGACGGCTCGGCGGACCCGCCGCCGGTGCGGCTGGGGGTCCCGCTGCCCGCAGGCGCGGCGTCCGAGGGGGTGATCGGGGCGCTGGAACCGCGGCTCACCCGGCCGGTGGCCTGGTCCCCGTTCCCGTCGCCGGACACCGCGGCGGTCCTGGTCAGCGCGACCGTCGTGGCCAGCGCCACCACGGCCACCACCGCCAGGGCGACGGTCGCCGTACGGGCCCTGCGCACACCGTGCACGGCTCTTCGGCGCCCGGTCGGGCCGACCCGCTGGCGCAGCAGGCGCGGCGCCATCATCAGCGGGCCGCCGACCTTGTCCAGGACCCGGTCCCGTAACGGGATGCGGACGGCGTGCGACGCCGGTGCGGTCGAGGCGGGGGCGGCGCCCGGGGCCCGCTCGACGGCTCTTCGGCGCCGCGCCACGTACCCGTGCCCGCCCCAGCCCAGCACTCCTCCGGCCAGCGCGTTGGGCAGCCCGCCGCCGTGCAGATACAGGCACGCGGCGGCCTCACGGCAGTTACGGCAGCGGGCCAGGTGCTGCCACAGGTCCGCGGGGGAGTGGGCATCCGGCGAACGGGTGGCGGCGTCCAGCAGCTTGGCGTAGCTGCGGCACTCCTCATGGCTGAGGGTGTCCAGATGGTTGCGCTGGCAGCGCTGCCGGAAGGCGGCCCGCACCCGGGCGATCTCCTCGGTGGCGTACGCGATGTCGCCGCCCAGCTGCCAGGCCAGCGCCTCGACCGGCTGCGACTCCACCTCGATTTCCCACAGCATCGCCCCGTCGCGTTCCCCCAGGTCACGCAGCCCCCGCAGGGCGAGCGGCTGTTCTCGTGGCGGGACGGCGTAGCGGGCGACGCCCGTCGAGGAGAGCCAGACCCGCAGCTCCGGGTCGAGCCGGTCGCCGTCCCGGGTGGTGTGCCAGTCGGCGGCGGTCTTGCGTACGGACGTCAGGAGCAGCGGCAGCCACGGCAACCGCGGCCCCCAGGAACGGGCCCGCCGATTGCGGGCGGCCCGGATACCGCGCCGGAACGCCTCGGTGGCCAGCCGCATGCCGTCTTCAGGGGTGGTGGTGCACAGGTTCGCGTAGTCGGCTACCGCGTCCCAGTAAAGGTTGAGCAGGGCCGTCGGGGAGACGGCGTCGCTGTCCGCCGCGGTGACGGACGGTTGGCCGGGTGGCGCGAAGGCGCCGTCCCGGGATGCCGAGTGGTCGGGCATGGAGGCACATTCCTCACTCACGAACAGTGGCGCCCCCGCCAACGGGGGCAAGCCTCTCACATGGGGCCGCGGGGTTGGGCAGCCAACAGCACAGATCTGACTCGGAGTTGGGGATTCCCCTTCACGGGTGGGCCGAGCCTTTCACGTCCGTGAGTCGACTGACAAGAGACGATAGAGGAGTGACGGAGGAGTTGTGTCCAAGGGTCCCGAACCACGCCGCCCCGGGGCCCTCGGGTCGTGAGTGACGTATCGTCAGATGTGTGCATGACGGTGCGTCAGGGAGTGCCACCGGCTGCGCCACGCTCTCGCCGTACGCGCGACTTGTTGTATGAGGCATCAGTAGCCTCAGGCAATTGCTTTCCCTGGTCGGGTCCCCCTTCCCTCACACGTGGCGGAAGGGGAGTGTGCAGGGGACGTAATCGCTCGCGATCGGCGGATGTGACGCGCTCGCAACCGGGGGTTTTTACGGTGTGGGGCAGTGGGAGAGGCCCACCGCGAGCGAGAGAGGGGCATTCGTGACGGCATCGGCTCAGTCGGCGCGGGCGGCGCGCACCGGCGCTGCCCCGGGGGTGGCGGGGCCGGTGCGGAGCGTGTGCTCGTACTGCGGGGTCGGGTGCGGGATCGTGCTCGACGTCGGGCGGGGCCCGGACGGGCGGCGGACGGTGCTGAAGGCGTCCGGCGACAAGGCGCACCCGGCCAACGCGGGACGGCTGTGTACGAAGGGCGCCACCAGCGCGGACATGCTCCGGGCGGCCGGACGGCTGGAGATGGCGCTGTCGCGGGACGACCGGGGCGCGGAACCGGCGGCGGTCGGGGTGGACGAGGCGATCACCGCGACCGCGCGGCGGCTGCGGGCGGTCCTCGACGAGCACGGGCCGGACGCGCTCGCCCTCTATGTGTCCGGGCAGATGACGCTGGAGGCGCAGTACCTGGCCAACAAGCTGGCCAAGGGGTTCATCGGCACCAATCAGATCGAGTCCAATTCACGGCTGTGCATGGCCAGCGCGGGCAGTGGCTACAAGCTGTCGCTGGGGGCGGACGGGCCGCCCGGGTCGTACCGGGACTTCGAGCACGCCGAGGTGTTCCTCGTCATCGGCTCCAACATGGCCGACTGCCATCCGATCCTGTACCTGCGGCTCATGGACCGGGTGAAGGCGGGCGCCAAACTGATCGTGGTCGATCCGCGGCGCACCGCGACCGCCGCCAAGGCGGATCTGTTTCTGCAGATACGGCCGGGGACGGATCTCGCGCTGCTCAACGGGCTGCTGCGGCTGCTCATCGAGGGCGGCTACACCGATCAGGAGTTCATCGCCGAGCACACCGAGGGCTGGGACGCCATGCCCGCCTTCCTGGACGACTATCCGGCGGAGCGGGTCGCGGAGATCACCGGCATCCCGGAGGCGGACATCCGCGCGGCGGCGCGGTACATCGGCGAGGCCGGGGAGTGGATGAGCTGCTGGACGATGGGGCTCAACCAGTCCACGCACGGCACCTGGAACACCAACGCCCTGGTCAACCTGCATCTGGCCACCGGCGCGATCTGCCGCCCCGGCAGCGGGCCCTTCTCGCTCACTGGCCAGCCCAACGCGATGGGCGGCCGCGAGATGGGGTACATGGGGCCGGGGCTGCCCGGGCAGCGGTCGGTGCTGGACGCGGACGACCGGGCGTTCACGGAGGAGCTGTGGGGCATCGAGCCCGGCACCCTGCGGACGGACGGGGCCGGTCTTGGCACCGTCGAGATGTTCCGGCGCATGGCGGACGGGGACATCAAGGCGTGCTGGATCATCTGCACCAACCCCGTCGCCTCGGTCGCCAACCGCCGGACGGTGATCGAGGGGCTGGAGGCGGCCGAGTTCGTCGTCACGCAGGACGCCTTCGCCGAGACCGAGACCAACGCGTACGCGGATGTCGTGCTGCCCGCCGCGATGTGGGCCGAGGCCGACGGCGTGATGATCAACTCCGAGCGCAACCTCACGCTCGCGCAAGCGGCCGTCGACCCGCCCGGCGAGGCGCTGCCGGACTGGCGGATCATCGCCCGGATCGCCTGCGAGATGGGGTACGGGGACGCCTTCGGCTATGAGAGCGCGGAGGAGATCTTCGAGGAGATCAAACGCGCCTCGAACCCGAGGACCGGCTATGACCTGCGCGGGGTGACGTACGGGCGGCTGCGCGAGACCCCGGTGCAGTGGCCTGCGGCGCCGGGTGACGGTGACAGCGACGGCGACGACCGCAACCCGGTGCGGTACGTGAACGACGGCGTCAGCCAGACGCTCCTGGTACGGGAGGACGGCACCCGGCCGCGCCTGGTCTTCCCCACGCCAAGCGGCCGCGCCGTCTTCCACGCCCGCCCGCACATGGACGCCGCCGAGCTGCCGGACGACGACTTCCCGTTCGTGCTGAACACCGGGCGGGTGCAGCACCAGTGGCACACGCTCACCAAGACCGGCAAGGTCGCCAAGCTGAACAAGCTCAACCCGGGGCCGTTCGTGGAGCTGCATCCGCGCGATGCGGAGCGGCTGGGTGTGGGCGAGGGCGACGCGGTGGAGGTGGCCTCGCGGCGCGGGCGCGCGGTGCTGCCCGCGGTGGTGACCGACCGGGTGCGGCCGGGCAACTGCTTCGCGCCGTTCCACTGGAACGATCTGTTCGGGGAGTACCTCAGCGTCAACGCGGTCACCCATGACGCGGTCGACCCGGTGTCCTTGCAGCCGGAGTTCAAGGTGTGCGCGGTGTCCCTGGCCAAGGTGGCATCGGCCCCACGGTCCGCCTCCGACGCGGCCGCGGGAACGGGCTCCGCCCCGGCTGCGGGTGGTGCCACGGTTTTCGGCGGCCTGGACGCGGCCACCGAGGCCGCCCCGGTTGCCGGGGGTGGTGTGGTCGAGGGGCTGGTCGCCGCCTTCGGGGTCGCCGACCTCGCGCCGCCGCTGCTCACCGAGCCCGAGCGGCAATACCTGCGCGGCTTCCTCGCCGGGCTTCCCGGCGTGGCCGCGGCCGCCACCGCCGTCCCCGTCCTGCCGCACGACGCGCCCTTCGCGCCCGAGCACGCCCTGTGGGTCAACGGCGTCCTGGCCGGGGCCTTTTCGCGGGCGGGCGCCCCCGCCCCCGTGGCGGCCCCGGACACCGCCGCACCCGGGGCGGGCCCCCGCGAAGTGGTCGTCCTGTGGGCCTCCCAGACCGGCAACGCCGAGGACGTCGCCGGTGCCACCGCCCGCCGCCTCGCCGAGACCGGGCGGCAGGCCCGGCTGCTGGAGATGGACGGCCTCGCCGCCGCCACCCTCCCCCGGCCCGCCGACATCCTCGTCATCAGCAGCACCTTCGGCGACGGCGACGCCCCCGACAACGGCTCCGGCTTCTGGGAGTCCCTCTCCGCCCCCGACGCGCCCCGCCTGGACGGCACCCGCTACGCCGTCCTCGCCCTCGGCGACTCCTCGTACGACGACTTCTGCGGCCACGGGCGCCGCCTGGACGAACGCCTCGACGAGCTGGGCGCCGTACGCCTCGCCCCGCGCACCGACTGCGAACCGGACTACGACGAGCCCGCCCGCGCCTGGCTGGACACCGTCCTGGACGCCCTGGGCAGCGCGGACACCAGCCCGCCTCCGCCGGGACCGCCCGCCCCGGCCGCCCGCCCCACCAAGGCCGAGCCGTTCACCACCCGCCTCATCGGCAACCGGCTGCTGAGCCTGCCCGGAGCGGCCAAGGAGGTGCGGCAGTTCGCGTTCGACACCGGCGACGGCGCGCTCGCGTACGAGGCCGGGGACGCGCTCGGCGTCTGGCCCGAGAACTGCCCCGGCCTGGTCGCCGAATGGCTCGCCGTCACCGGCCTCGACCCGGCCGCCGAGGTGGCCGTCCAGGCCGTCCCCGGCGCCGACGTGGCGCCGATGCCGCTCGCCGACGCCCTCCGGAGCCACCTGGAGATCGCGAAGATCACCCCGGACCTGCTGCGCTTCGTCCTCGACCGCACCCACGACCACGACCTCAAGCGGCTGCTGCGCCCGGACAACAGGGACGGTCTGGCCCAGTGGACCTGGGGCCGCCAGGCCGTGGACGTCCTCGCCGAACACCCCGTACGGGCCTCCGCCCAGGAGTGGGCCGACGTCCTCAAACGGCTCCAGCCCCGGCTGTACTCCATCTCCTCAAGCCCCCTCGCCCACCCCCACGAGGTGCGGCTGACCGTGTCCGTGGTGCGCTACGAGAGCCGTGGCGGCACGCTCCGCAAGGGCGTCGCCTCCACCCACCTCGCGGACGCCGCCGCCGACCACCCGGTGTCCGTCTTCGTCCAGCGCGCGCCCGCCTTCCGGCCCCCGGCCGATCCGACGACGCCGATGGTGATGGTCGGCCCCGGCACCGGCGTCGCCCCGTTCCTCGGCTTCCTGGAGGAGCGCAGGGCGCGCGGCGCGACCGCCCCCAACTGGCTGTTCTTCGGCGAGCAGCGCCGCGCCAGCGACTTCTACTACGCGGACGAGCTGGAGCAGCTGCGCCGCCACGGCACGCTCACCCGCCTCGACACCGCCTTCTCCCGCGACCAGCGGTCCAAGGTGTACGTCCAGGACCGGATGCGCGAACACGGCGCCCGGCTGTGGGCCTGGCTCCAGGACGGCGCCCACTTCTACGTCTGCGGGGACGCCACCCGGATGGCCAAGGACGTCGACCGGGCGCTGCGCGACATCGCCGTCGCCCACGGCGGGCTCGACGAGGACGCGGCCGAGCTGTACGTCAAGCAGCTCGCCGCCGACAAGCGCTACGCCCGCGACGTGTACTGATCCCTCACGCATCATGGGTGGATGCACACGTACCGGATCGGAGAGGCGGCGGCCCTGATGGGCGTCAGCGCCGACACCCTGCGCCGCTGGGTCGACAGCGGACGGCTCACCGCCGAGCGGGACGAACAGGGCCGCCGGATCGTCCCGGGCCCGGCGCTGGCCGCGTTCGCGCGGGAGCTGAGCCGTGGCACGGAACGGGAGGGCAACGGCGTCTCCTCGGCCCGCAATCGCTTCACGGGCATCGTCACCGAGGTGATCCTCGGCGATGTGTCCGCGCAGGTGGAGATCCAGGCGGGGCCGTTCCGGGTGGTGTCCATGATCAGCCGGGAATCCGCGGAGGAGCTGGGCCTCGAACCGGGCGTCCCCGCGGTGGCGGTGATCAAGTCGACCAACGTGGTCGTCGAGAAGCCATGAGCTGAGAAGATGCCCCCGTGAGCGAACGGGGAGAGCGCGGCGGGCGGAATCGGGCATGGCGGCGGCACCTCGTCGCGGGGGCGGTGAGCGTCCTCGCCCTCGGGGTGGCGGTCGCCCATCTCGTCAAGCCCGACCTGAAGATAGACAACGTCACCGTCGCGCTGCTGGTCATCGCGATCGTCCCGTGGCTGCGCACCCTCTTCACCAGCATCGAACTGCCCGGCGGGCTCCGGGTCGAGTTCCGGGACGTCGAGCAGCGCATCGAGGCGGCCGAGGCCATGGCCGACGCCGCGCTCGTCGGTGGCGGCGGCGGGGGCGCGGGGGACACCGACGACCCGGCGGCCCGCGAGGAGGTCCGCAGGCTGGCCGCCGAATACCTGTCGGTGCGCGACTCCATGCGCTCCGGATCGGCCCGTACGCAGCGCATGAACGGCATCTTCGCGCGCCTGGTGCGCGCCACCCAGCGCATCGCCGACCCGGAACTGACCGCCTGGCTCAGGTCATCCGACGGCGGCTTGCGCCTCGCGGCCTACGCCCGCCTGTACGCCGTACCGGACGGTGCGCTGGACCTGCTGGCGGACGCCGTGGTGGACGAGCCCCTGGCCTTCAGCCAGTACTGGGGCATCCGCGCCCTCGACAAGGCCGTGGACCTCGTCGGCCCCGACCATGTGCGGTCGAGTGTCGTACGCCGTCTGGAGGACTGCCGCCCGAACGGCGACGACCGGGTCCATCTGCTGAACCGCCTGCTGGCGAAGATCCACGGCCTCCCGTAGCCCCGCCCCGCTCCGCGATCACGCGTCCGTGATGACCACCTTCCCGAAGTGCCCCCGCCCCGCGAAGTGGCGGTACGCGGCGGGCGCTTCCGCGAACGGGAAGGCGCGGTCGATCACCGGACGCAGCCGGTGGCGCTCCAGCGCCCGGTTCATCTCCTCGAACATCTCCCGGCTGCCCACGTACATCCCCTGCAGCGTGATCCCCTTGCGCACCACCGCGATCGGATCGACCCCGCTGCCGTCGGCCAGCACTCCGATGACGCTGATCCGGCCGCCGGTGCGGACGGCGGTGAGCGACTGGGGCAGGGTGCCCGCGCCGCCGACCTCCACCACGTGGTCCACGCCGCCGCCGGTCGCCTCGTACACCGCCTGCCCCCACGCGGGCGTCCGTACGTAGTCGATGCCGTCCGCCGCGCCGAGCGCGCGCAGCCGGGCCAGTTTGGCGTCGCTGCTGGAGGTGGCGATGACGTGGGCGCCGCCCAGCGCGGCGAATTGCAGCGCGAAGAGCGAGACGCCACCGCTGCCCATCGTCAGCACGGTCTGTCCCGGCGCGACCCCGCCACCCGTGACCACCGTGTGCCAGGCGGTCACGGCGGCGCAGGGGAGGGTGGCGGCCTCGGCGAAGTCCAGGTGGGCGGGGGCGGCGACGAGGGCGTCCTGGTCGAAGAGGACGTACTGGGCGAGGACGCCGCCGGACGGGCCGCCGAGCGCGCCCGAGGTCCTGTCCGCGGTGGCCGGGCCGGAGATCCAGCGCGGCATGAAGATGCCCACCACCCGGTCCCCGGCGGACCACCGGGTGACCTCGGCGCCCGCGTCGGCCACCTCGCCCGCGCCGTCGGACAGCGGCACCAGGCCGGGGGTGAGCGCGCGTCCGTAGGTGTCCGAAGCGATCATCAGGTCGCGGTAGTTGAGCGACCAGGCGCGCATCCGGACCAGCACCTCGCGCGGCCCGGGGGCGGGGACGTCGCGCTCGGCGGGGCGGAGGGCGTCCACGCCGGTGAAGCGGGGGAGTTCGTAGTAACGCGTCGTGTTCCGTGTCGTCATGCGGGGATCCTCACCGCGTGGCCGCTGACGCGGACGCGGGTGTCGTCGGGAGTGATGTCCACCAGAAGTTCGCTGGGCCGCCCCATGTCCTCGCCCTGCCGGATCCGGACCCTGGCCGCCTCCTCGACTTGGCCGGTCGCGCGCAGATAGCCGCCGAAGGCGGCGGCCGCGGCGCCGGTGGCCGGGTCCTCCACGACCCCGCCGACCGGGAACGGATCACGGGCGTCGAAGTCGAGCCGGTCCGGGTCCGGCCGGTGCACCAGGTGCACGGTGGTCCAGCCGCGCCGCCGCATCAGCTCCTCCAGCGCGCCGTAGTCGTACGCGAGGTCGGCGAGCCGGGCGCGGGTGGCGGCGGCGAGGACGAGGTGGTCGTTGCCCGCGAACGCCACGTGCGGCGGGAGGGCCGGGTCGAGGTCGTCCGGGGACCAGCGCAGCGCCGCCAGCGCGGGCGCGGTCTCCGTGGCCTCGTCGGCGGGGCGGGTCCGGGTGGGCACGCTGGTGAGGGTGGCGTACGGCGCCCCGCCGTACGTGCTCGCTCCGCCGTACGTGCTCGCTCCGCCGTCCGTGCTCGTCGTCACCCGGACCTCGCCCGCCGCCGTGTCGAAGACCAGCTCGCCGGGGCCGTCGCGTTCGGCGAGGGCGACGGCGGCGGCGACGGTGGCGTGCCCGCAGAAGGCGACCTCGGCGCGCGGGCTGAAGTACCGCACCCGGTAGTGGCGCCGGGCCGCGTCGCGTGCCGTGAGGAACACGGTCTCGGAGTCCCCGACCCGGGCGGCCAGCGCCACCATGGCGGCGGCGTCCTCGCCGAGCGGACCGGCGTCGAGGACCACACCGGCGGGGTTGCCGCCGGAGGGGTGGGTGGTGAAGGCGGAGTAGCGCAGCACTTCGGTCATGCCGTCCACGCTTCCACCGGGTCGCCATCGCGTCCAACGATTCCTTTCGCTGGCCTCCATCGAGAAACCCGATACCCTCCTTACGTGGACACCAGACTCCTGCGCACGTTCGCGGCCCTGGCGAGGACCGGGAGCTTCACCGCCACCGCCGCCGAGCTGCATCTCGCCCAGTCCACGGTCACCGTCCAGGTCCGTGGCCTGGAACGGGAGCTGGGCACCCGCCTGTTCGACCGGCTGCCCACCGGCGCCGTCCCCACCAGCGCCGGGCGGCGGCTGCTCGCCGAGGCCGAGGACGTGCTCGACGCCGAGGCCCGGCTGCGCGCGGCGGCCGCAGGCGTCGCCGGGGCCCAGGGGCCGCCGGAGGGGCAGGTGGCCCTCGGCGCGGGCGAGTCCCTGTGCGCCTCCCGGCTGCCCGCCGTGATCGCCTCCCTCGCCCGCAGCCACCCCGGCATCGAACTCAACCTCCACCCGGCGGGCAGCGCCGCCGCCGTCGAGGGGCTGCGCGCGGGCCGCCTCGACCTCGCGCTCCTCCTGGAGCAGCGGGTCGACCACGCCGACCTCGCCGCCCGCGCCCTCGCCCGCGAACCGCTCGTCTATCTCGCCGCCCCCGGCCACCCGTTCGCGGACCGCACCGTGGGCTGGGCCGAGCTGGCCCGGCAGACCTTCTTCGTCCACGAGGAGGGCTGTTCGTACAGCGACCACCTGGTGCGCACCCTGCGCACCGTCCCCGGTCCTCCGCCCCGGCTCACCCGCTTCGGCAGCATCGAGGCCGCCCGCTCCTGCGTCGCCGCCGGGCTCGGCCTCACCCTGCTCCCACGGGCCACGGTGCGGCGCCAGCTGGCCGACGGCACGCTGGCCGAGGTCCACGGCCCCGAGATCCCCCCGGTGCCGGTCCAGCTGACCCACGCCCGCCGCCGCTGGATCAGCCCCGCCGCGCAGGCGGTCGCCACCGAACTGGCCCGCCTGCTCGGAGGCTAGAGCAGCCGCTCGCCGTCATGGGCGCGGACGGCGGGCGGGGCGGCGGTGTCGGGCGCGTCCAGCGCGTCCAGGATGCGGGCCGCGTACGCCTCGCTCGCCAGGTCCGGCACCTCCGCCCGGGTCGCCCAGCGCCAGGCCCGGGTGCGCGGGCCGGTCGCGGGGGTGCCGTCGAGGGCCCGGCAGCGGAAGACGAGACAGACGCCCAGGCCGTTCATGTCCTTGTAGACGCCGGTCAGGGCCGCCGGAAGCGCGATCTTCACGCCCGTCTCCTCCAGCAGCTCGCTCCGCAGGGCGTCGGGAATCGTCTCGTCCGGGCCCAGCGGCCCGCCCGGCGGCTCCCAGGTCCTGCTGTCCCGGCGCTTGATCAGCAGCGCCCGGTCCCGCTCGTCGACGATGACACCGGCGACGTTCACTGTGTGCGGGCGGTCCACGGTCACGTTTCCTCGGCCCTCTCGACTGGCTGCGCGCCCCTCACGGTAGCCCAAGTCCCTTGGGGTTCTACGCTGTCGGCAATCCGCCGGGGACGGTACGGCGGGGAATCACCAGGCATAACGAACAACGGGGGACACATGCGGACACGCATGAGGATGGCCGGTGCCATCGCCGGGGCACTGCTCATCACGGGGTGTGGCGGCTCGGGCGAGGGCGGTACGACGGACGTGGCCAAGAAGCCGGACACCAAGCCGACGGCCGCGCCATCGGTGCCGATGGAGACCACCGTGAAGAAGGCCACCTGGACGGACCAGGACCAGGCGCGGCAGCTGAAGGTGGCGCCCATCCGGCTCATCCGGGGCAAGGACGCGGATCTCAAGCGGGTCCGGCTCGACGACAACGTCGACGGGATGGTGCCGTTCTACCTCACCGTCTCGTACACCAACACCGGCAAGGCGACGCTGCAACGGCCCGACCCCGAGGACAACTTCACGATCACCCTCGCCGACGGGACCCCCGGCCGCCCGATCGAGCTGATGAACATGAACCCGCTGGCCACCGAGTCGGCCGTGCCCAAGGAGTGCGACAAGGGCGGCCCCGCGACCCTGCCGCCGGGGAGTACGGGCGAGGCGTGCCAGATCGTCATGCTGCCCAAGCACCGGACGCCCGCGATCGTCTCGTACACCGACGAGGCGAGCGGCGCGCTGACGTGGAAGATCGGCGACGGCAAGGGCTACGCGGGCACCAACGGCCTGATGGCGGTCGGCCAGTCCGCCGACGCCATGTGGCAGGACGACAACCGCGACGTCCCGATGACCGTCACCCTCACCGGCATGCGCGAGGGCGACATCGGGGACCTGAGCCGCTTCCAGCTGAGCGCGGAACAGAAGAAGATGACCCCGTACTACGTCACCCTGCGCTACCGGAACCGTGGCACGCACGTGCTGCTGCCCACCATGCAGGACGGCGTCGCGGTGAGCAGCGCGGGCGGACAGCGGATCCAGCCCATGACGTTCATGGACTTCTCCACCCCGGGCAACGGCGTCGGCGACTGCCGCAGCGCCGTGGCGCACACCCGGCTGAAGCCCAAGTCCTCGCTCACCATGTGCTCCGTCCACATGATGCCCTCGGGCGATCAGCCGGTCGCGGTCACCTTCAAGGGCGAGGGCGCGGGCGCCCACCAGTTCGGCTGGCGCGTGCCGTGAGCTGATGCCCCCTAGGAAGGGGTGTCTTCGAAGTACGCGTCGAGGACCTCGTCCAGCTTCGCCGCCCAGTCCTTGAGGGCGCCACGGGCCGAGGCCTCGACGTCGGCGGCGTACCAGCGGTGGGCGGTCGTGTAGACGGTGACGCTGAAGCGGCGGCCGAAGCGAGGGGTGTCGATCTCCACCGCGCCGATCTCGTCCCAGGAGAACTCGGCGTTCTCGCCGTCCAGGTGGAAGGCGACGCCGGAGCGCCCGGCGGTGATCGAGCCGCGGCGGTCGGAGACCTCGAAGACCGGCCCGTCCTCGGCCTGCTCCTTCGCGTCGTCCGGCTCGTCCGCTGCCTCGTCCGGCTCCTCGGCTTCGGTCTCGGCCTCGGTTCCGGCCTCGGTTTCGGCTTCCGCTGTCTCCTCGTCCTCGTCCTCCGGCTCCGGACCGGCCTCTTCCGGGGCCTCCGGCGCTTCCGGGGCGTCCGAGGCCTCCGGGGCCGTCTTCTTCGCCTCCGCGGTCACCTCCTCGGGCGCGTCCGGGCGCGGGGGCGTCAGGCCGGGGATGTGCCCCGGATCGGTCCCGGCGGCGGGTACGGGCGGGGTGATCGGACCTATACGCTGCTCCACGCCCGGCAGTATGTCGGATGAAGCTGTGCCAGCGACACCCAGTCCCCGACTGTCTCTCCGACTGTTCCGCCGCGCGTCACGATCACGCGACGTCGATGCCGTACTCCCGCACCAGCGCCTCCAGCCCGCCCGGGTAGCCCTTGCCGCCGATCACGAAGTCCCAGTCGTCATTGGCCCGGCGCCGGAACGAGCCGAGGACCAGGGCGGTTTCGCCCCGGCGGCCATCGGAGACCTCCAGCTGGCCGAGTTCGGCGCCCGCCGCGTCCAGCAGCCGTATCCGGGCGTCGGCGAAGCCGGACAGGTCCGCCCCGGGGTCGACCTCGGGGTCGACGGCCGCGACGAGGACGAGACGGTCGGCCTCGGGCGGCAGCGCGTCGAAGGCGACACGGACCGCCGCCCGGTCGGGGGCGGTGGCGGGCAGGGCGCTGACGGTGCCGTCGGGGGTGCGGGGGTTGTTGAAGAAGACGAAGTGGTCCTCGCTCAGCACCCGGTCGCCGTCGCAGACGAGGGCGCAGACGTCGAGGGCGACCTCGCCCGACCAGGACATGCCCAGCACGTTGTGATCGGGCGCATCGGGAGAGTCGGGCGCATCAGGGGAGTCGGGCGCGTCAGGCGAGGGTGAGGCGGGACCGGCGGCGGCGCCGTCGCCCAGCCGCCCCCGCAGCCCGTGCCGGTGGAGCAGGTCGACCAGCTCCACCCCGGACACCAGCTCCAGCGGCTTGCCGTGGGCGAACGTATGGGAGCCGGGCCCGAACCGCGAAGTGGTGACCAGGACGCCCTTGTTCGCGCCGCTGCCCTGGACCGTCCCGTACAGATCGCGCACCGCGGTCGGCGGCACCGTGGCCCGGTAGCGCTTCACCTGCACCACTATCCGGCCGCCCCGGATCGGCGCGGGGTCCATCGCCTCCACGTCCACCCCGCCGTCGTTCGACCGCTGGGTCGTCACCGCCCGCATCCCCATGGCCCGGAACAACTCCGCGACCAGCGACTCGAAGGCGATCGGATCCATCGCGAGCAGATCCGGTTCGTCGCCCCCGCCCTGGGTGAGGACGCCGGAGCCGACCTCGTCCGGCGTCCGCCCGGGCGTCACGGCGGCGCGCTGGTCGGGGCGCGTGGACAGCCGCCCCTGGACGCCGTCGACCAGGCAGTCCACCGCGCTCACCTGCTCAAGACGCAGTTCGGCGAAGGCGGTACGGGTCACCGTGACGGTCGCCAGGACGATCCGGGCCCGCTGGCCGGTCGCCGGATCGTGGTCGTCCACGAACCCGTTGAGCGCGACCGACTCCAACGTCCCGGACCCGTCAACTCCGGCCTCGTCCGCCGCGAACAGGTCCCGCAGCGCCAGCAGCACGCACTGCGCCAGCACGTCCCGGTACAGCGCCCGGCGCTGCGCGGCGGAGCGCGCCGTCTCCCGGTCCTCGTCGGCACCGGCCATGTACCGCACCGACTTGACCTCCGGGACGATGTCGTAGCGCGGCAGCTCCCAGTCCAGTACGAGCTGGCGCGCGGCCGGGTCGTACGCGGCGGACACCTCGCGGGGCGGGCCCTCCGGCCACACCGGGGAGGCGTACGAGGCGTGGTAGAGCGCCGCCGTGAAGTACTCCACCACCGCCTCGGGGTCACCGGCCCGCACCTCCGCGACCAGGTCCGCCACGCCCGCGTTGTACCGGCGTATCTCCGCGATCCGCTCGGCGGCCCACTCCTCGTACCGCCGCCGGTACGCCTCCAGCCGCCGCACCCGCTCGGCCTCCGCCGCCTGCGCGGCCCGCCAGTCCCGCTCGTACCGCTCCCGCGCCTCGTCCCGCTCCCGCCGCCCGGCGCCGAAGCCCCAGCCGCCCTGCGGCTGGTAGTGCCGCTGGTCCGGCATCGGTACGGGGTGGGCCAGCGCGCCCGGGTCGAACGGCTCGACCCGCTCGGGCTGTTGGAGCCCGGCCGGGCGGAACGCCGGTGCCCGGCACCCGGCCGCCAGCAGCGACCGCAACGCCTCGACCCGCGCCTCCAGCTCCTCCGTACGCCGCCGCGCGTCCGCCTCGCGCTGCCGCCGGTACGCCGCCTGCCGCTCCCGCTGATCGCGCGCCCGCTCCCGCTCGGCGGCCCGCCGCCGCCGCTCCTCGTCGCGCTCCTGCCGCGCCCGCGCCCGCTCCTGGGCCTCGCGCTGCCGCTGGGCCTCGGCCCACAGGGAGATCAGAACGCCGGATCGACCGTAGCGACGGCTCATATACGACTCCCCCCGGGCCCACCGGACCCCACCCTCACACCTGGCCCCCAACCAGCGGTAACGCCCCGATTCTAGTGGCCGCCGGAAGCCCCGGGGCTGTTCGCACCGGGGCCTTCCGCGACAGTGGTCAGACGCCGGTCAGGAGGTCGGCGGCCTTCTCACCGATCATGATCGACGGGGCGTTGGTGTTCCCCGACGAGATCGACGGCATGATCGAGGCGTCCGCGACCCGCAGCCCCGCCACGCCGTACACCCGCAGCTCCGGATCGACGACGGCCAGGGAGTCCTGGCCCATCTTGCAGGTGCCCACCTGGTGGTGGTACGTACCGACCGCGCGGCGCACGAACTCCCGCAGGTCCTCCCGGGTACGGGCCTCCGGGCCCGGCGCGGCCTCGGCCTTGCGCCAGTCGTCGAACGCGGTGTGGGCGCCGATCTCCCGGCATATCTCGACCGCGTCGACCATGGCCTCCATGTCGTACCGCTCGGCCAGGATGTTCGGGTCCAGCAGCGGCGCCGCCTCCGGGTCGGACGAGGCCAGCCGCAGGGTGCCGCGCGAGAGCGGGCGGACGATTCCGGCCGCGAGGGTGTAGCCGTGCTCCGGCATCTCGTACGACTCGGCCGGATAGACCAGGTGCAGGAAGAGCGGCTGCAGGTCGGGGCCCGGGCGGCGCGGGTCGGTGCTCGCGAACAGCTGGCTCTCCAGCAGGTTCGCCGTCCCGGGCGGCAGCGGCCGCGTCGCCTCGTACACATTGCTGACCAGCGGGTGGTCATGCAGATTCTCGCCGACCCCCGGCAGGTCCACGGCCACCTCGACGCCGACGTCGCGCAGGTGCGCGGCCGGGCCGATGCCGGAGAGCAGCAGCAGCGCGGCCGAGCCGATCACCCCACCGCTCAGCACCACCTCCGAGGCGGCGCGCGCTTGGTGCAGGGCGCCGTCCGCCGCGTACTCCACCCCGGTCGCCCGGCCGTCCTCCAGCAGCACCCGGTGCACCCGCGCGCCGGTGGTGACGGTCAGCTTCGGATGGTCCAGCACGGGCGCCATGAAGCTCTGCCAGGCGCTCATCCGGCGCCCGTCGCGGGTGGTGGTGTGGTTGAACCCGGCGCCGATCATGCGCTCGCCGTTGAAGTCCTCGGTCAGCGGGTGCCCCAGCGCCACCGCGGCCTCGACGAACGCCTCCGCCGTGGGATGCGGGTCGGCGATCCGGCTGACCGGCAGCGGCCCGTCGCCGCCGTGCCACTCGCTCGCCCCGTCCATGTGGTTCTCGGACCGCTTGAACAGCGGGAACACACTGTCCCAGTCCCACCCGGCACAGCCCTGGTAGGCCCACGCGTCGTAGTCGCTGCGGTGCCCGCGTACGTAGATCATCCCGTTGAGCGAGCTGCTGCCGCCGAGCACCTTGCCCCGGGGCCAGAACAGCCGCCGGTCGTTCGCGTGCCGCTGCGGCACCGTCATGGCCGCCCAGTCCAGCTCGGACTGGAGCAGCATCGGCCACCCCTGCGGGCTGTGCACCCGCTCGTCGTCATCCGCCGGCCCCGCCTCGATGACATGAACCGAATGCCCCCGGTCCAGCAGCCGCCGCGCGATCACACTCCCGGAAGAACCCGCCCCGACGATGACGAAGTCGTGCTCCGTTTCCGGTATCCGACTCATCGCGTTCTGCCCCCTCAACTTGCTGTCACGAGATCAAAACCCTAGGTGGGCAAGCGGTTTACTGCGAAACTCTGTTCGCACGAGCATTCGGGTGCATCCGGGTGATGCAGGCATATACGGGGGGATGGGGATCGTGGCTGTCACGGTGCCGGACTGGGCGGACACTCTGCTGGACCTCATCGGGGTGTCCTGGCCGAACGTGGACGAGGACGCCTACCGGGACATGGCGGACTCGCTGCGCGGGTTCGCCGACGATCTGGAGGACGACGGGCAACTGGCCAACGGGCATGTGGAGCGGCTGCTGTCGTCGGGGTACGGCGAGGCGATGGATGCCCTCAACCTCCACTGGGGCAAGGTCAAGGGCACCCATCTCAAGGACATCGCGTCGGCCGCGCGCACCATCGCCGGGGCGCTGGACACGGCCGCGACGGCGATCGAGGGGATGAAGGGCGCCGCGGTGGTCCAGCTGGGCTATCTGGCGGGTGAGGCCGGTATCGCGCTATCGCTGATCCCGGTGACGGGTGGTCTTTCGGCGCTGCTCGGCGCGGGGGCGATACGGGCGACGCAGGAGGTGGTGCGGCGGCTGATCAAGGAGTGCCTGGAGGAGGCGGTCGGCTACATCGTCGCGGCGCTGACCGAACCGGCGGTCGCCGCGTTGGAGAACCTGGCCGCCGATCTGGTGGTGCAACTGGGCGCCACCGCCATGGGGTTGCAGGACGGGGTGGATGTCGGCCAAGCCCAGCAGGCGGGCAAGGACGGCTTCACGGACGGGGTGCAGGGCGCCAAGGACGCCATGCAGCTGGCCTCGGCGGGCGGCGGCTCCGGTGCCGGTTCCGGTGCCGGTGGTGGTGGCAGGGGCGCGGCGGGCAAGGGCTTCCACATCGAGCACAGTGAGCACGACCACGCCTCGACCCAGCTCAGCGGCCTCAGCGTCAACTTCCGCGGCAAGACGGCGGGCAGGCTCTCCACGGCGAAGACCCACCACGGCCGCACCCGTGGCCGGGACGACATCGCCCGTGCCATCGACCCGGTCGCCGACAAGGCCATCGACGCCTTGGAGAAGGCGCTCACGACCATGGGCGACCACGTCAGCACCAAGCTGCCCAAGGCCGTCAAGCAGGTCTCCACCGACCACCGGAACACCGACCTGGACATCCGCTCCACGTTCGCCAGGGACCAGCGGAAGAAGGACGGCGACCTGGGCGGTGACGCCGGAGGCGGCAAGGGCGGCGGAAGGGGCGGCGCCAATGGTGCCAAGTCGTCCCGTACCAAGCCGGACGCCCTCCGCGACGCCAAGGACGCACCGCGCCGCAACGGCGTCCCGCTCGACAAGACGGTCTGTGAGAACGACCCGATCGACGTCGCCACCGGCGAGATGCTGCTCCCGGAGACGGACCTGTCCCTCCCCGGCGCCCTCCCCCTCGTCCTCCGCCGCACCCATCTGTCCGAGTACCGCCACGGCCACTGGTTCGGCCGCAGCTGGGCCTCCACCCTCGACGAGCGTATCGAGCTGGATCGCCTCGGCGGCGGCGCGTTATGGGCCCGCGAGGACGGCTCGGTCCTGGTCTACCCCCGGCTGCCGCGCCCCGACGCGCCGGAGCCCGTGTATCCCGAGGAGGGCCCGCGGCTGGCCCTCACGTACGGCGGCGAGGACAACTCCGCCACCACGTACCTCGTCACCGACCCGCACACCGGCCTGACCCGCTCCTTCACCGGCAGCCCGTACCACGCGTCGTCCGCGTACTGGCTCACCGAGGTCGAGGACCGCAACGGGAACCGCATCGCCTTCGCCCGCCGCCCGGACGGCACCCCGACCTCGGTCTCCCACTCCGGCGGCTATCTGGCCACCCTTACCACCGACGACGCCCGCATCCGCGAACTCGCCGTGCGCACCCCCGACGGCCCGGTCACCGTGCTGCACTACGGCTACGACGCGCCTGGCAACCTCACCGAGGTCATCAACTCCTCCGGTCAGCCCCTGCGCTTCACCTACGATCCGGACGCCCGCATCACCTCCTGGACCGACCGGAACGGCTCCGCCTTCCGGTACGTGTACGACGCCGAGGGCCGGGTCGTGCGGACCATCGGACCGGACGGCTGTCTGTCGTCCGCCTTCGCCTACGACGTCCACCCGGAGACCGGCGACCCGATCACCCGCTACACCGACTCCACGGGCGCGACGACCGTCCACTACCTCAACCACCACCTCCAGGTCGTCGCCGAGACCGACCCCCTCGGCCGCACCACCCACCAGACCTGGGACCGCTACGACCGGCTGCTCTCCCGCACCGATCCGCTCGGCCGGACCACCACCTACACGTACGACGACGCCGGTGACCTCACTGCCGTCGCCCACCCCGACGGCAGCACCGCCGCCGTCACCTACAACGGCCTGCACCAGATCACCTCCGTCACCGGCCCGGACGGCGCCATCTGGCGCCAGGAGTACGACGACCGAGGCAACCCCACCGCCTTCACCCGCCCCGACGGCACGACGACCCGGCTCACCCACGACGCGCACGGCCACCTCATCGGCGTCGACGACGCGTTCGGCGCGCTGGACCGGCTGCGCTGCGACCCGGCCGGGCTCCCGCTGGCCGCCCGCGGCCCGATGGGCACCGTCACCCGCTACACCCGCGACGCCTTCGGCCGCCCGACCCGTATCACCGGCCCGGACGGCGGCACCACCGAGCTGGAGTGGACCGTCGAGGGCAAGCTCGCCCGGCGCACCGACCCGGACGGGGCGACTCAGTCGTGGACGTACGACGGCGAAGGCAACTGCCTGCTCCACCGGGACGCGGCGGGCGGCGAAACCCGCTTCGAATACACCCACTTCGACCTGCTCGCCGCCCGCACCACCCCAGACGGCGCCCGCCACGCGTTCACCCACGACACCGAGCTGCGCATCGCCCAGGTCACCAACCCGCAGGGGCTGAACTGGAGTTACGTCTACGACCAGGCGGGCCGCCTCACCGCCGAGACCGACTTCGACGGCCGTACCCTCGGCTACACCCATGACGCCCTCGGCCGCCTCGCCACCCGTACCAACGGCTGCGGCCAGACCATCCGCTACGTACGCGACACCGCGGGCCGCGTGGTCACCAAGGACGTTGAAGGCGCCCTCACCCACTTCACCTACGACGCCCTCGGCCGCCTGTCCGGCGCGGTCGGCCCCGACGCGTCGCTGTCGTACGTACGCGACGACGCGGGCCGGATCGTCAGCGAGATCTGCGACGGCCGCGCCCTCGCCCACACCTACGACTCCTCCGGCCGCCGCGTCCGCCGCACCACCCCCACCGGAGCCGTCAGCACCTGGACCTACCCGGCCGACCGGCGCGCCCTGCTTGACACCTCCGGGCACCGGATCGTCTTCGAGTTCGACGAGGCGGGCCGCGAGACCACCCGCCGTATCGACGACACCCTGACCATCGACCACGGCTACGACACCCTCGGCCGCGTCACCGACCAGCTCGTGCGCGGCCCCGGCGACGCCA
Source organism: Streptomyces sp. NPDC001700 (assembly GCF_053596435.1). Taxonomy (NCBI): domain Bacteria; kingdom Bacillati; phylum Actinomycetota; class Actinomycetes; order Kitasatosporales; family Streptomycetaceae; genus Streptomyces; species Streptomyces sp. NPDC001700. Next base: position 88,754 of record NZ_JBSFGE010000015.1, on the reverse strand, counting down.
CCGTGCAGCACCGCGCCTACACCTACCGCCCCGATGGCCAGCTCACCGCCATCGACGACCGCGTACGCGGACGACGCCAACTGGACCTGACCCGGGACGGCCGGATCACCGCCGTCACCGCCGACAACTGGAGCGAGCGCTACGCCTACGACGAGGCGGGCAACCAGACCGAAGCCTCCTGGCCCCACGACGGCGGCGCCGCCGGTCCCCGCGCGTACACCGGCACCCGCATCACCCGCGCCGGGAGCATCCGCTACGAACACGACGCCCAGGGCCGCGTCACCCTCCGCCAGAAGCGCCGCCTCTCCCACCGACCCGACACCTGGCGCTACACCTGGGACGCCGAGGACCGCCTCACCTCCGTCACCACCCCCGACGGCACCCGCTGGCGCTACCTCTACGACCCGCTGGGCCGCCGCACCGCCAAGCTCCGCCTCGCCGACGACAGCACCACGGTCCTTGAGCGGACCGACTTCACCTGGGACGGCGACACCCTCTGCGAACAGTCCACCCACACCCCCGGCTCCTCCGGGCCCACCGTCCTGACCTGGGACCACGACGGCCTCACCCCGGTGGCCCAGACCGAGCGCAAGCTGGACCTCACCCAGCACGAGGTCGACCGCCGCTTCTTCACCATCGTCACTGACCTCGTCGGCACCCCGCGTGAACTCATCGACGAGCGGGGCGAGATCGCCTGGCACACCCGCGCCACCCTCTGGGGCACCACCACCTGGAACCGCACCGCCACCGGCTACACCCCCCTCCGCTTCCCCGGCCAGTACTTCGACCCCGAGTCGGGGCTCCACTACAACCACCACCGCCACTACGACCCCGACGCCGCCCGCTACCTCTCCCCCGACCCCCTGGGCCTCACCCCGGCCCCCAACCCCTTCACCTACGTCGACAACCCCCTGCTCGGGACAGACCCCCTGGGCCTGGCAGGCTGCCCCCACCGATCGAGTGGCGAACACCGCCACAGCGTGGTGCTGGGTGTGAACAGACCTGGCGGACACTCGGAAAGTCTTGCCAGGCACCTGCGCGAGAATGGGGACCCGGGAGCACACACCTACAACGGCGACGACTACTCGGGCGTCGAAGCGGGTGGTCCGGTGTGGATGACCAACGTCCTGGATGCGCTCGCCGACCGCGATAACACCACGCTGTCCGTGACCCTGGACGGAATGCCCAACCTGAAGGGAGAGAAGGGGCTGTGGGACACTCCCGAGTCCATCCTCGAGGCTTTCCACGTCGCCGTCAGACACGGCGACAACTTCAGTCTGGGCAGCCCGGACAAGTGGCCCTCGCCCGGTAACGGAACGGCATGGGAAATGAGCGCCTTGGCGAAGGCCGTACGGGACCATGAGATCGCCGTGAAGTACGGCGATCCGCCGGACGGCAGGCCCTGGGAAGACATTCACTGGTACTCGAACAATGAGCGGGTCCACATCCCCAAGCCGGATATCGTGGAGATCGATCCGCATTACCACCAGAAGAAGGATAAAACGGGCTGATGGCACAGAACGAATCCGCTTCCAGCGCTGCCGAAATCGTCGCGCTGGAGTGGCAGAGTGTCCTGGCCGAGGAAGCGGGTCTCATCGATCCGCAGATTCCGCGCAGCGCCTACGCCTACCCCGAACTGCGGCAGCTCTTCCCGGGGGTCAGCCACGGCACGCTGTTTCTGAGCCGGTGCACGCGCTTCCCGCTCACCAGGGACGTGCCGACGGTGTATTCGCGCAGCGGTGGGGGATACACGGTGATCCGGCTGTCGGACGGGGTCAGGCTCGGGGAGGCGGCGGCGCTGGACGAGGCGTATGCGCTGGTCGTGGAGAACCTCCCGCCGGGGACGGGCCCGGCCATCGACGGGAGCGGCGACGAGCTGTGAGGCGCGGGGCCCGGTGGGATGGGGGCAGCCATCCCACCGGGCCGGTCGGTGCGTGCGGTGCGTGCGTCAGCCGCACTTACGGCCGCTGTTGATGCACTTCACGGCCTGCTTCATCAGCGAGTCGGACATCACGTTGATGAAGTCACCGTGGTCCGTGACCGGCTTGTGGAGCTGCTCGGGGAAGCTGTCCACCGCGAAGACCGAGTTCGGCGCGATCTTGTAGGTGATCCGCTGGGTCAGGGCCGGGATGGCCTTGAAGCCCTTGCCGCACGCGCCGTTGGCCCCGGCGAAGGCCACGTGGGTGCGGTGGTTGGCGCTGTCGGCGTTACGGCCGTCCCAGCAGCTCTGGAACTTGAACGTCCGCACCACGTTGCTGCCCTTGGGGCACAGCGGGTACTTGTCCTTGAGCTGGCGGTTCTCGAAGCCGGTGCAGCTCCAGGAGGCGTTGGCGTTGGCCGTGCCGTTGGTGAAGGCCTTGGCGTCACCGGTGATGATGCGCAGGAACTTCGGCATCGCCGCGACCTTGCCGACCGCGCTGCCGCGGAAGGTGAGCTGGACGGAGGTGGGCTGGAGGATGGTGCCGATGTTGCCTTCGGTGCCGCCGCCCGGGGCGTTGACGTCCTTCTCGTTCTTGCCGTTCTGCAGGCGCAGCACCGGCCAGTAGTGGGTGGAGCGGTCGCCGTTGGTGCAGGAGGTGGTCGCGGTGGCGAGGATCTGGTCGGTGGCGAAGGCGTCGTTCTTCTGGTTGCCCACGTAGTCGTGCATGTGGTGGGCGCCGTTGCTCACGCCGGGGGCGACGATGACGTTGTCGGAGTTGAACTTCTTGTTCTCGTTGCGCCCGCAGCGCGAGGAGAAGGTGCCCTTGGAGGCGCCCGCCTGCTTGCGCGGGTTCTTGACGTTCGGCTGCACCTTCTTGATGTCCACGAAGTCGGACTTCTGGGGACCGGCGGCCTTGGCGGCTGCGGGTGCGGCCGCCGGGGCGGCGTTCACCTCGCCCTGCTTCACCGTGCAGGACGCCATCGAGCCCAGCCCGGACGCCTGCTGCGAGCCCTTCCCCATCTGGGTGGAGATGCGGTTCAGGGCGCTGCGGCGCTGGGTGGACAGCGGCTCCAGGACGCGGGTGCGCACCCACGCCTGGTCGGTGGCCTTGGTGCCCTGCGCGGAGAGCTGCTTGTAGGCGTCGGCGACCTGGGTGTCCAACGCCGCCAGTTCCTTGTCCACCGCGGGACGCGCCTTCTGCGGCACGTTCGACAGCTTGGTGGCGACATCGGGGCACTGGATGGTCATCGAGGACTGGCGGGCGGACTCGGTCCGGTTGGGGGCCTGCCGGGCGGCCGAGGCGCTGTTGTCGGTCATCATCAGCGCCCCGCCGCCGACCGCCAGGGCCACGACGCCGACCCCGGACACGACGAGCACCCTCGACCGCTTGTGTCTCTTCTTGTTTCTCACCACTACGCCCCTCATTGGTAGTTGTCGTACTGCGATACGAAAACCGGGGCGGTTCCGCTCATCGGCGGCCGTAGGGGTTGAAGGTGTGGCGGGAAACGTACGGCCCAGGCCCGGCGGCAGGGGTAGATGAAAATGAAAACCAGAACCATGTACTCTCTGGGGCATGGCCCGGAACGAACTACGCCCGATCATCAAGCTCAGGTCCACCGCCGGAACCGGCTACACCTACGTGACCCGCAAGAACCGCCGCAACGACCCCGACCGGATGGTCCTGCGCAAGTACGACCCGGTCGTGGGCCGCCACGTCGACTTCCGAGAGGAGCGCTGACCGCCATGAAGCCCGGCATCCACCCCGCGTACGAGCAGGTCGTCTTCCGCGACCGCGCCGCCGGTTTCGCCTTTCTGACCCGCTCCACGGCCACCAGCGACCAGACCGTGGAGTGGGCGGACGGCCGCACCTACCCGGTGATCGACGTCGAGGTCTCCTCGGCGAGCCACCCCTTCTACACCGGCACCCAGCGGATCATGGACACCGCGGGCCGCGTGGAGCGCTTCGAGCGGCGCTACGGGCCGGGACGGGGCGCCCGGTGAGCGGCGCGGACGGGGACCGGCTCGCCGTCGCGGTCGTCGGCGGGCTGCACGCCGACGCCCGCCGCGCCGCCGTGGACGAGATCCTCCGTACGGTGCCCGGCGCCGTCGCCCTGCACCACGACCTGTCGGCCGCGACCGACCGCGCCGTGCGCCGCACCGTACGGGACGCCACCGGCCCCCTCGGCGGCGGAGGTGAGGCGCCGCTGGTCAACGACTGCGCCTGCTGCGCCCTGCGCGAGGACCTGATCCCCGAGCTGCTGCGGCTGGCCGGGGGCGGCGGCCACCGGCTGGCCGTGGTCGAGCTGTGGGACTCCGTAGAACCGCAGGCCATGGCCGCCGTCATCGCCGCCGAGGGCGCGCCCCTGGCGCTGACCGGGGTGGCCACCGCGGTCGACCCGGCGCTGGTCGTGCCGTACCTCGCAGGCGGCGACGACCTCGCCGACACCGGTCTCGCCGCCGCCCCGACCGACCAGCGCACGGTGGCCGACACCTTCGCCCGGCAGCTGGAGTACCCGACGCTGATCGCCGTCGCCGAGCACGCCGTGCAGGACGAGCCGGAAGCCGACGACGCCGATCACGCCCTGCTCACCCAGCTCACCCCCGGCGCCCAGCGGCTGCGCCTCGGCGACGGCGCTCTCGGACCCGCCCTCCTCCACGGCTTCGACATCGAGGCGGCGGCCGCCCGTCAGCACCCGGCGTGCGCCCTGCTGCCGCAGGAGAGCGACGAACACGGCGTGTCCACCCTCGTCTGGCGGCGCGCCCGCCCCTTCCACCCCGGTCGGCTCTACGCCGCGCTGGAGGACCTGGCGTGCGCCGCGGCCCGCAGCCGGGGCCGCTTCTGGCTGGCCGACCGGCCCGACGCGCTCCTCGCGTGGGACGCCGCGGGCGGCGCGCTGTGCGTGGAGTCCCGCGGCCCGTGGCTCGCCGCCCTCCCGGACGCCGCCTGGGAGATGGTCCCCGCCGAACGCCGCGTCGCGGCCTCCCTCGACTGGCACCCGGAACACGGCGACCGCTGCCAGCACCTCACCTTCACGTCCCCGGGGCTCGACCGCGACGGCCTGCTGTCGCTGCTCGACTCCTGCCTGCTCACCGACGACGAGTACGCGGCGGGCCCGGACGGCTGGAAGCACCACCTGCCGCACGCCTTCGACGACCTCCTCGACCCGGTCGCCTGAAGGCCCTGTTCCCGTACGGAAAGGACACCCCATGCCCTCCCGCCGCACCGCCGGGCGCCCCGACCCCCGGCGCCGCCGCGCCAACCCGCTGGACACCGCGGGCATCACCTACGTCGACTACAAGGACACCGACCTGCTGCGGAAGTTCATCTCCGACCGGGGCAAGATCCGCAGCCGCCGGGTGACCCATGTGACGCGCAGGCAGCAGCGCCAGATCGCCCGCGCCATCAAGAACGCCCGCGAAATGGCCCTGATCCCGTACGGCTCCCGCTGAACCGACGGCTCCCGCTGAACCCACAGGTCCGGCCGAGTCACGGCGAGGAGGGGAGCTTCGGCTGATCCGGGCGTACGGAGAACACCGTGTCCCCGGCCATCGCCACGATCGCGTCCTTGACGAGCAGCACGGACGGCGGCCGCTCCTGCGCCGTGTCCCCGGGTTCGGTCAGCGCCGAGGTGCGCCACACCTCCGCCCCGGTGGCGCTGTTCAGCGACAGCAGGCGGCCGAAGCGGTTGGCGAAGTAGAGCCTGCCCTGCCGCTTCGACTCCACCGGCGCGGACAGGCTCTCCGTCTCCGTCTCCCGCTGCCACAGCTGCTCGCCGCTGCGCGCCGACAGCGCGGTGACCGTCCCGTTGGTCCGCACCGCGTAGACGACCCCGTTCAGCAGGGTGGCCGAGCCGTGTACGGGGTGCCGCAGCGGGACGCGCGTGGTGTCGCCGGTGCGCGGGTCCACCCGGATCAGCGCGTTGTACGGGCGCTCGTACCCGGCCTCGTACACCTCCTTCGCCGTCTGCGGGGCGAGGAAGAGCGGCGCCCCGTCCTCGGAGCCGAGGTGCAGCGCCTTCTTGGGGAGGCTCGCGACGGCGCGCCGCGAACCGTCGGCGGGGTCGAGCCGCAGCAGGGTGTACGGGCCCTCCTCGGCCAGCCCGTCCGACGTGAGCCGCGAGCACAGCGCGTACGGGACGCCGGAGGCGACCGGTGTCGCCGGGTCGCAGAACTGCCCCTCCAGCGCGGGCGACTGCCACAGCGGCTGCCCCGACTTCCCGTAGGCGACGAGCTGACGGTCGTCGGCCGACAGCGTCAGCAGCCCGCCGTGGAACAGGCGCACCGACGCGGACTGGCTGATCCCGCGTTCCCACCGCTGCTTCTTGGTGTCGGTGTCCAGGGCGGTCACCCGGCGGCCCTGGTCCTCCGGCGCGGAGTAGCTGTAGACGAGGCCGTCCCGCACCCCGATGGGGCGCGCGTCCTGCGGCCTGGTGCCGTTCCGCCACTGGACCTTGCCGGTGGCGGCGTCGACCTTGGCCACGGTGAAGCCCTTGCCGCCGCAGTACAGGGCGACGCCACGGTCCGGTACGCACGCGGCGTCCCCGTACACGAGCGGGGGCAGCGGGGCCTCGTACCGCAGCGTCGTCCGCCACGGGCGCCAGCCCTCGGGCAGGGACACCGGGTGTGCGACGGCGCTGGCGGCGGTGGAGGGGCGGTACGGCGGCGGTTCGTCGACCACGCGGTAGGCCACCCTCGCGACCAGCCCGGCGACGGCCACGGCGCCGACCCCGAGGAGGATCGCCCGCCGCCCGGGCTTCCGCCGCGCCCGCTTCTCCGGCGGGGCCAGGCGCGGAGCCGGACGCTTCGGGGCCGCCTCCGGGGCGGTCGCGGCGGCGAAGTCCGGCAGCGCGCCGAGCAGGTGGTGCAGTTCGTCCAGGCCGGGCCGCGCGTCCGGATCCTTGTCCAGGCACCGCTTGGCGAGCCCCACGAGCGGTTCCGGCACGCCGTCCAGCACCGGCGGCTCGTACATCACCTGGTACCCCGACAGATACGGGCTCTCGGCGTCGAACGGCCCGATGCCGATGGCCGCGTAGACCACCAGCGCCCCCAGCGAGAACACGTCCGAGGCGGCGGTGACGTCCCGTGGGCTGCGCAGCTGCTCCGGCGACATGAAGCGCGGCGTACCGAGTACCCGCCCCGCCGTGACGGTGAGCGTCTGGTTGTCGGCGGCCCGCGAGATGCCGAAGTCGATGACGCGCGGCCCGTCCCCGGCCATCAGGATGTTGGCCGGTTTCAGATCCCGGTGCACCACCCCGGCGCGGTGGATGTCCCGCAGCGCCTCGACGAGCCCCAGCCCCAGCCGCCGCAACTCCCGCCCGCCGAACGGGCCGTCCCGCAGCACGGCCTCGGCGAGGGTGCGCCCCGGCACGTACTGCGTGGCCATCCACGGCCGCTCGGCCTCCGGATCGGCGTCCACGACGGCGGCGGTGAACGCCCCGCTCACCCTGCGCGCCGCCGCGACCTCCTGCCGGAAGCGCGTCCGGAACTCCTCGTCCTGCGCGTACTGCGCGTGCGTGAGCTTGACCGCGACCTGCCGCCCCGAGGCCGACCGCGCCAGATAGACGATCCCCATACCGCCCGACCCGAGCCGGTCGAGCAGGACGTAACCGCCGATGGACGCCGGATCATCGGTACTCAGCGGCATAGCCGGATCCCCTTTCCCCTTAACCCAACCCCCCACAACCGCCCCTAGGTTAGGCCGCGCCTAACCGGCGCGGGTGGCCGGGATAAGGTGATCATGCCCAGGACGCGTGTAATAGCCATGCATCAGGGGGTCGCTGGACGGAATGCCCCCTGCCCGCCCTGGGGCACCGCCCTGAAAGAGAAATGATGCGCGTTCAGAAAATCTCCCTCCTCCCCCTGGCCGTCGCGGCCGGTCTCTCGCTCAGCGCCTGCCAGGGGGGCGACTCCTCCTCCCAGGGCTCGGGCGACAGCAGCGCATCCGCCGCCCCGAAGTCGGACACCGGCACGGACAGCCCCGACGGCTCCGACGGTTCCGACGGTTCCGGTTCCTCCGGCGACATCGGCGCGAGCGGTGGCGCCGACGCGGGCGGCGGGGCCAGCTCGGACGCCTGCAAGACGTCCCAGCTCGAGTTCAGCAGTTCCCACGGCATGGGCGAGGGCACCCTCCTCGTCAACCTCAAGAACACCGGGTCCGCCGACTGCGCCCTCCAGGGCTTCCCCGGCGTCGACCTCAAGAGCAAGGACGGGTCCATCAGCGCCGAACGCGGCGATGACACCCCGCAGAAGGTCAGCGTCAAGCCCGGCGAGGAGACCCGCTTCACCCTCACCTACCCGCCGAACACCTCCGGCGGCACCGGCGCGACCTTCACCAGCCTCGCCGTCACCCCGCCCGGAGAGACCCACGCCGCCTCCGTGCCGGTCACCATCAACGTCCCCGCCTCCGACAGCGCCACCTCCGCCATCAAGGTGGAGCCCGTCGGCAGCGGAAAGTAACCTCGCCCGCACCCTCGGCACCCTCAGCCCCAGGCCGCTGGCCTGGGGCTTTGTCGATCGGCGTGCGTCCGGGAGCGCGGCGGCAGACCCTGGATGAAGGGGTCGGCCGACCGAACCGGAAGGTGGTCATCATGAAGACTCCGCCGATCGTCTCGCCGGGGGAGTGGGAGGAGGCGCGCCAGGAGCTGCTCGTGGAGGAGAAGCAGCTGACCCACGCCCATGACGCGCTGGCCGCCAAGCGCCGCCGGATGCCCTGGGTGGCGGTGGAGAAGGAGTACGCGTTCGACGGCCCCGAGGGCAGGGTGAGCCTCCTCGACCTGTTCAAGGGCCGCCGCCAGCTGATCGTCTACCGCGCCTTCTTCGAGCCCGGCGTCTTCGGCTGGCCCGAGCACGCCTGCCGTGGCTGCTCCATGGTCGCCGACCACGTAGGCGACCTCGCCCATCTGAACGCCCGCGACACCACGCTGGTCTTCGCCTCGCGCGCGCCGCAGCGGAACATCGAGGACGTGAAGGCGCGGATGGGCTGGACGATGCCCTGGTACACGATCACCGACGACTTCGACGCCGACTTCGACGTGGACCAGTGGCACGGCACGAACGCCTTCATCCGCGACGGCGACCACGTCTTCCGCACCTACCTCATCAACGCGCGCGGCGACGAGTCCCTGGGCAGCACCTGGAGCTACCTCGACATGACCGCCCTGGGGCGGCAGGAGAGCTGGGAGAACTCCCCCGAGGGCTACCCCCAGACCGCGCCGTACGAGTGGTGGGACTGGCATGACACCTACGGCGCCGCCGACCCGCCCCCGGAATGGCTGGCCCAAACCCGCCGAGGCCCCCGCCACCAGCCGAGCTGACGGCTGGTCGTTCAGCCGCGCTGGTCGGGAAGGGCGGGGCCCGCGAAGTCCGGGCTGGTGTAGCCCAGGCTCGGGCGGTGGCCGGAAGGGGCGGTCCGGCTCGGCTCGGTCCGGCGCAGCTCGGCGCGCAGGTAGGGGAGGACGCCACGTTCGAGCAGGGCACGCCGCCAGGTGTCGCGGGCCTCGGCCGTGCCCGGGGTGGCGCTGGGCGGGGCCGGGGTGCGGTGGCGGGCGGCGGTGCTGAGCAGCCAGGCCACTCCGCACGCCGTCGTCACCGCCGTGATCACGGCCGCGGTCTGCCCCGCGGTCAGCAGCGCGTCGCCCAGTTCGCGCCCCGCGCTGCCGAGCCCCAGGACGGAGCCGAGGAGCAGGAAGACCGCGGTCGCGGCCGCCGCCAGCACCGGCGCCAGGACCGCGAGCGCGGGCAGCAGTCCGCGTGCGCCCGCCGGGGCGGAGGGGATGCGTACGCCGGGGGCTGCCGCTGTGCGTTGGCGCAGGTAGGCGGCGTACTCGGGGGCGGCGGCCGTGGCGATGCCGGTGCGTTCGGCGAGGGCCCGCGCCCGCAGCCGCTCGGCCGCCGCGCCCCCGGCGGATCCGTGCCGCCGCAGGGCCGCGCGGATCTCCGGGGTGTTCAGCGCCTGCCACAGCACCCGTTCGACGTCGGGTTCGTCTTCCGGCCGTAACGCGGGTGGGGTGCCATTCATGTCGGTGTCCTCAGGTCAGGCCCGGGGGCGGGGGCGGCGCGGTGGTCAGAGGCTGACGCCGAAGTCGGCGGCGATGCCCGCCAGGCCCGAGGCGTAGCCCTGGCCGACCGCGCGGAACTTCCATTCCGCGCCGTGGCGGTACAGCTCGCCGAAGACCATCGCGGTCTCGGACGCGGCGTCCTCGCTCAGGTCGTAGCGGGCGAGTTCGGCGTTGTCGGCCTGGTTGACCACCCGTATGAAGGCGTTGCGGACCTGGCCGAAGCTCTGGCCTCGGCTCTGGGCGTCGTGGATGGAGACGGGGAAGACGATGCGGGTGACGTCGGCGGGGACCGCCGCCAGGTTCACCTTGACCGACTCGTCGTCGCCCTCGCCCTCACCGGTGAGGTTGTCGCCGGTGTGCTCGACCGAACCGTCGGGGCTGGTGAGGTTGTTGTAGAAGACGAAGTGCCGGTCGGACACGACCCTTCCGGCCTCGTCGCACAGCAGGGCGCTGGCGTCGAGGTCGTAGTCGGTGCCCGTGGTCGTCCGTACGTCCCAGCCCAGGCCGACCAGGACCGCGGTCAGGCCCGGCGCCTCCTTGCTGAGTGAGACGTTGCCGCCTTTGGACAGGGAAACTCCCACGATCTTCTCCTTGGTGGTCGATGGATGCGGCGTATACCCATAAGAATCTACAGCACTGTAGAAGTAAGTGGACCCTGTACCGTCACCTGACGGCTGGTTGTCGGCGGCGTGCCGGAGGGAGATGGCGTGAGAGAGCAGGACGAGGGCGACCCGGGCCCGCGCTTCCGGCGGCGGGGGCAGGGCGAGCTGGAGGCGCAGGTGCTGGCGGTGCTGCGGCGGGCGGACGGCCCGGTGACGGCCGCCTGGGTGCAGGAGCGGCTCGACGGCGATCTCGCGTACACCACGGTCATGACGATTCTCTCCAGGCTGCAGGCGAAGCAGGCGGTGACCCGGGAGCGGGCGGGCCGGTCGTTCGTATGGCAGGCGGAGTCGGATGAGGCGGGGCTCGCGGCGCTGCGGATGCGCCGGGTCCTGGACGGCCAGGACGACCGGGGAGCGGTGCTGGCCAGCTTTGTGACGGGTCTGACGGCCGACGACGAGCAGCTGCTGCGTGGCCTGTTGAGCGAAGCGGAGGGAGACTGAGCCGCGTTGGGTATGTTCGTCTTTCTGCCCCTGGTTCTGCCGTTAACGGCGCTGCCGATCACGCGGCTTGCCGAGCAGTACCTCCATCCACGCCGCGCCACCCGGCTGTTGTCGCTGGTGGGAGGCGTCCTCGCGGTGTCCTCCACGCTGTGCCTGGCGCTGCTGGTGGTCGTCGGCACGGCCCAGCTGCCGGGTAACCCGCTGCCGGACGGCTGGTCGGACCCCGAGGTGCGGGCGGCGGTGCCGTTCGACGAGGTCGCCGGGAAGGCGGCCATCCTCGCGCTCATCCCCGTCGCCCTCGCGTGCGCGGCGACGGTTCGGCGGCACCTCCGGGCGCGGCGGCGCGCCCAGGAGGCGGTTGCCGGGCTGGCCGACGAGCTGGTCACGACCCTGCCCGACGACGAGGCGTACGCGTACGCGCTGCCCGCCGCGTCCGGCAGGCCCGGCCGGATCGTCGTCTCCACCGCGATGCTCGCCTGTCTGAACGCCTCCGAACAGCGCGCCCTGATCGCTCATGAGCACGCCCATCTCGCCGGACGGCATCACCGCTATCTGCTGGCCGCTCAGTTGGCGGCGCGGGCCAACCCCCTGCTGCTCCCGCTGCGCGGAGCGGTCGCGTACTGCGCCGAGCGGTGGGCGGACGAGGAGGCGGCCGGTGCGGTGGCGGACCGCAAGGTCGTGGCGAGGGCGGTCGGCAAGGCCGCGCTGGTCTCCCGTGGCACCCCCGCCCCGACGCTGGCCGGGTTCGCCGCGCCCGGACCGGTCCCGCGCCGGGTGGCCGCGCTGCTGGGCCCGGTGCCGTCCGCCCGGCACTGGCCGCCCGCGTACACGGCGGCGGGCGTCGCCGCCTGGGTCGCCGCCGGGGGGACCACCGCGTCCGCGCTGTCCTCGGCGAACGCGGCGATCGCGCTCTTCCGGGTCCTCCAGGCGGCGACCCCGCTGTAACGGCTGCGCTGTAACGGCCCCGCCGACTACAGGTCGAACTCGGCGGGGTCCAGGTCCAGGCTGAAGCAGGCTTCGCGGACCACGGCCCGCTCCGTCTTGTCGAAGTCGCCGTCGGCGCCGCCGATGACGATGCCGATCTGGATGACGGCACGGGCCTCGGCGGGCTTCTTCTTCGCCTTGGCCACCTCCTGGAGGACGCTGACCTTGCCGAAGTCGAAGTCCGCGGTGAGCTTGTCGAGGTAGTCGTCGAAACGCCACCGCAGGTCGTCCGCGGCGAAGTTCTGCAACACCTCGTTGGTGGCGATCAGCTGGGCGACGCGCTGCCGCTCGGACGCGTCGATCGAGCCGTCCGCCGCCGCCACCAGGGCACACATCGCCATGCTGGCGTCGCGGAACGCACCACTCTTGAGGTCGTTCTTCTTGGCGAGCAGCTGGCTCTGCATCGTCTGGGCGGAATCCTTGATGCGGTCCCACAGGGCCATGACCAACTCCGTACGTCGTCGCTGACTGCTAACTTCTACAACACTGTAGAAGTTAGCAGAGCGGAGTGGCCGAGGGGTGTGGGGTGCGGGGCTCAGTCCTCTTCGTCCTCGAAGGCGTCGCCGATCTCGTCGACGACCTCCGCCGCGACGAAGCCGCCGACGACGCCGACCGCGACGCCCGCCGCGACGCCGCCGACGATGGCTCCGGTGCTGGGGCCGGAGCGGTGGTTGCCGTGCCCGTGGTCGTGCCCGTGGTCGTGTTCGTGGTGCGAGCCGTGCGTGTGCGAGCCGTGCGCGTGCGAGGCGTACGCGGGGGAGCTGTCGACGAGCTGCCGGATCCAGCCGTCGACCTCCGCGTTCCAGTCGCGGTCCTCGACGCCGTCATGGCCGACGGTGAAGCGGGTGAGCGCGTCATGCCCCGGGGAGAAGAGCCCGCCGCGCTTGTCGGCCTCCAGGACGATGTCCAGGCCGCTGGGGTTCGCGAGGAAGGTCACCTCCAGCTCGTTGAAGGCGTGGGCGTACTGCGGAGCGGGAGTCAGCTCGATCTCCTGGTAGAACGGCAGCCGCTGCCCCGTCCCGCCGATGTGACCCAGCTCCAGATCGGCGGACTTGAAGCCGAAGCCGAGCTGTCCGAGCGCCTCCAGCACGGCCTCCTGGGCGGGCAGCGGACCCACCGTCAGCTGGTCCAGGTCGCCCTTGTCCCGCGCGCCCGCCACCTCAAGGCCGGTACGGACCCCGAGGGCGATGCCCAGCGACTGCCCGTACAGCTCGGTGACGGGCGTCTCCCACGGCAGATGCGCGGTGAACGGCAGGCTGCGCTGCTCACCCTCCGCGAGCCGGAATCCGCCGCCCACCGTGAAGTGGTCGAAGACGACGGTGCCCTCGCGCTCCTCGTCGCCGTGCTCGGCCTCGACCCGGGCGACGAGGTCCAGGGTGATCTGCTCGATCTCGAAGTCCGCGCTGCCGCCCCGGAGATGGACCTGCCCGGTCAGCGGCCCGCCGGGACGTACGGGACCGGGGTCCAGCACGGTGTCCACGGTGGGAGCGCCGACACCGAGCGAGCCGAGCAGTCGTTTGAACACCATCGTGGCGTCCACTCCTTATATGCCTATGCGTTCTGTTCCGGGCGCGAGTGAGAGCGCGATCCGCACATCGGCGTTCGCGTCTCTACAAGCATGTAGAAGCATAGGGGGAGCGGTGTCCCGCTGTCCCGGTCCTGGTTGGTTGGACCGGTTGGTTACACCGGTCGGTGAGGCCGGTCGGTTACATGGGCTCGGGGGTGCCGAGCTGAGCCGACGCCCGCTCAAACGGAGTGGAGGCCTCCGGGGGTGCGACGACGGGGACGGAGCGGCAGGTGAAGCCGAGCCGGGTCATGGCCCGGGTGACCTCACCGGCGCTGAAGTCGCGCCGGTCCTGCCTGGTGATGACCTCGCCCACCTGCTTCACGGGGTACTGGCGGCGGCCGATGAGCACGGACTCGCCCGTGATGGGCTCGGGCGTGACGTCCTTCATCGACGCCAGCACCCCGCTCTTGGTCAGATCGAACGGGTAACGGGCGATGACGCAGCGCATGATGCCTCGCAGTCAGCTCGGAGGGAGGGGGAGGAGGAGATCGGAGGGAGGAGGAAGGGGAGAGGAAGGAGGGAAACCACCCGCTAGGCCGCCGTGTCGAGGGTGGACCGCCGCTGAGCGGTGCGGCGCGCCGCCTGGCCGGGCCTGCGGCCCTTGGCACCACGACCGCGCCGACCACCAGGGGCGGCGGCGCGCTCGGCCGCCGGTGCGGCGATGACGACCGGCACGCCCGACGGGGTCTGCGCGCCGGTGATACGGCTCAGTTCGGCCTCGCCCGAGCGGACCTGGGTGGTCCGGGGGCGGATTCCGGCGTCCGACATGAGACGGTCCACGGCGCGGCGCCGACCGGGCGTCACCAGGGTGACGACGAGACCGGACTCACCGGCGCGGGCCGTGCGGCCTCCCCGGTGGAGGTAGTCCTTGTGGTCACCGGGCGGGTCCACGTTGACCACCAGGTCGAGGTTGTCGACATGGATCCCGCGTGCCGCCACATTGGTCGCCACCAGGACCGTCACATGACCCGTCTTGAACTGGTCCAGGGTCCGGGTGCGCTGGGGCTGCGACTTGCCGCCGTGCAGCGCTGCGGCCCGTACACCGCTGTTCAGCAGGTGGCCGGTGAGCTGGTCGACGGCGTGCTTGGTGTCCAGGAACATGAGCACCCGGCCCTCGCGCGCCGCGATCTCGGTGGTCACCCGGTGCTTGTCCGCGCCGTGCACATGGAGCACGTGGTGCTCCATCGCGGTGACCGCGGCGGCGGACGGGTCGATGGAGTGGACCACCGGGTCCGTCAGGTACCGGCGGACCAGAAGGTCGACGTTGCGGTCCAAGGTGGCCGAGAACAGCATCCGTTGCCCGCCGGGGAGCACCTGCTCCAGCAACCCGGTGACCTGCGGCATGAAGCCCATGTCGGTCATCTGGTCGGCCTCGTCCAGGACGGTGATGCCGACCTGGTCCAGGCGGCAGTCCCCCCGCTCGACGAGGTCCTTCAGGCGGCCCGGCGTCGCGACGACGACCTCCGCCCCGCCGCGCAGCGCACTGGCCTGCCTGCCGATCGCCATCCCGCCGACCACCGTGGCCAACCGCAGCCGCACGGAGCGGGCGTACGGCGTGAGCGCGTCGGTGACCTGCTGCGCCAGCTCCCGGGTGGGCACCAGCACCAGGGCCAGCGGCTGCCGGGGCTCGGCCCGCCGACCGGCCGTACGGGCCAGCAGCGCCAGGCCGAAGGCGAGGGTCTTGCCGGATCCGGTGCGCCCTCGGCCGAGTACGTCACGGCCCGCGAGGGCGTTCGGCAGGGTCGCCGCCTGGATCGGGAACGGTACGGTCATGCCTTCGGCGGCGAGCGCCCCCAGCAGGGGGCGGGGCATGTCGAGATCGGCGAACGCCTCGACGGCGGGGAGTGCGGGACTGGCTGTTACCGGAAGGGTGAACTCCCGATTTTTCGTACGTGTGCGGTTCATGCAGAACCTTCCTCGAAGCGGCACGCATCAAGGAATTCCCGCAGCGCTGAGCAGCGCAGAGAATCGCAAGAACGGGCCAAGCAAAAGTGGTACAGATCCAACCCAGGTCGGAGCGTCCGCAAAATGCTGGAAGAGCGGAACCCGCGGAAATGCAGACGAACGCAGGGGCCACAATTGCAACCGTGTCAACAGTAGCACGGTGAGATCGGCCGAGCATGATAAATTAGCAGGTTTCGCCCCCCGCCTCAGAAATCTTCACCGCGCGTTGGGACGATTTCTCACCTGATCGCCAGAGGTATCGGGTGCGGTCAGGTCGAGCAGGAGCATCGCGTCGTGGTCGGGGGTGCCCGGTTCGGCGGTGTAGACGCCGAGGCGCTGGCCGGGGGTGCCTTCGAGCTGCATGCTCTGGGCGCTGAGGGTGAGGACCCCGACCTCGGGATGGTGGAACGTCTTCAGGGGCCGCTTGCGGCCGACGACGTCGTAGCGCTCCCACAGGGTGGCGAAGTCGGGGCTCTTCAGCAGAAGTTCGCCGACGAGGTGGGTGAGGTCGGGGGCGTCGGGAGCGGTGCCCGCCAGGGCGCGCAGCCGGGCGACACAGCCGCGGACCTGCTCCTCCCAGTCGGGGAAGAGGGCGCGGGCGGTGGGGTGGAGGAAGAGGTAGCGGGCGATGTTGCGCTGCTTGACGGGCCAGTCGGCGACGCCCGCGTACAGGGCGAGGCCGCCGGGGTTCCAGGCGAGCAGGTCCATGCTGCGGCTGATGACGTACGCGGGGCTCGGCCGCAGCGTCTGGAGGATGAGCTTCAGGTGCGGGCGCACGGTCCGGCTGGGCGGGGGCGGCGGCTCGGGGGCGTACCGGGCCGCGCGGGTGGCGAGATCGCGCAGATGCTGGTGCTCGGCGTCGTCGAGGCGCAGCGCGCGGGCGAGCGCGTCGAGCACGGCGGGGCTGGGGCGGGTCTCCTTGCCGCGTTCCAGGCGTACGTAGTAGTCGATGCTCATCCCGGCGAGCGTGGCCAGCTCCTCGCGGCGCAGGCCGGGGGTACGGCGCAGCCCGGTGCCCACGGTGAGGCCGACCTGCTCGGGGCGGGTCTGGGTGCGGCGGGCGCGCAGGAACTGGCCCAGCTCCATACCGCCACCGCTGGAGCCGGTGCCACTGGACCCGCTGGTGCTCTGCTCGGATGCCATAGCGTCAGTGTCACACCGCGCTGACCTGCGTGGCAGCCGCGTGGGGGGCCCTGTCGTTACCCCTGAACGCCGCTCCCCGGTACGGCCCGGCCTGCCACCGGGGCCGGAAAAACGCGAGGCTCGATCTCCGTCAGCCCACCCCGCTTCCCAGCGCAGGAGATCGTCCCGTGTCCCCGTCCGTCCCGTCCGCTCCGTCCACCCCACTGCAGGCAGCTCCCGCTGATCCGCCGCCGCGCAGCAGGCCCGGCGGGCGGACGGCCATGGCCGCCGTCCTGGTCGGCTTCTTCACGATCATGGTCGACGCCATGATCGTGAACGTCGCCCTGCCCTCGATCGGGCGCGGCTTCGGCAGCGCGATGACGGGGCTGCAATGGGTGGTCGACGGATACACCCTCACCTTCGCCGCGTTCCTGCTGTCCGCGGGCGCGATCAGCGACCGGATCGGGGCCCGCCAGGCGTTCGCCGCCGGTCTGGCCCTGTTCGTCGCGGCGTCCCTGGTGTGCGGGCTGGCGCCGAACCTGGGCGTCCTGGTGGCGGCGAGGCTGGTGCAGGGGGTCGGCGCCGCGATGGTCCTGCCGTCGTCGCTCGCCCTGCTGCGGGAGACCTTCCCGGACCCGGCCGAGCGCGCGCGGGCCATCGCCCTGTGGGGCGTGAGCGGCGCGGTCGGCGCGGCCGCAGGGCCCGTCGCCGGGGGACTGCTCACGGTGATCGACTGGCGGATGGTCTTCTTCGTCAACCTGCCCGTCGGCGCGGTGGCCCTGCTGCTCCTCCGGTACGCCCAGCCGTCCCCGCGCCAGGCGGTGCCGTTCGACCTGGCCGGTCAGATCGCCGCCGTCGCCGCCATGGGCGGGCTGACGTACGCGGCCATCGAGGCCGGAGCCGTCGGCTTCGGCGCCCCGCCCGTCCTGGCCGCCCTCGCCGTGGCGGTCGTGTCGGCCGTCGTCTACGTACTCGCGCAGGCCCGGGGGCGGCATCCCATGACGCCGCTGCCGCTGCTGCGCTCCCGCACGATGTCGCTCACGGCGGCCATCGGCTTCGCGCTGAACGTCGGCTTCTACGGGATGATCTTCCTGCTCGGGCTCTCTCTGCAGCAGGTGCACGGGCTGAGCGCGCTCGCCACCGGGGTCGCGTTCCTGCCGATGAGCGTGCTGACCTCCTTCGTGGGCCCCGTCGCCGCCCGGCTGGCCACGCGGTTCGGCGCGCGGATGCCGATGGTCACCGGTCAGCTGCTGATGGCCACGGGCCTGCTCTCGATGGTGGCCCTGCCCGCCACGGCGCCGGTCTGGCCGACGGTGCTGCTGATGGTGCCCGTCGCCGCCGGTGGCGGGATGGCGATGCCCGCGATGACGGCGCTGCTGCTGGAGAAGGTGCCCGCCGAGCGCGCGGGCGTCGCCAGCGGTGTGCTGAACTCCGCCCGGCAGCTCGGCGGCGCCCTGGCCGTCGCCGCCTTCGGCGCACTGGTCGCCGACCGCGCCCGGTTCGTCTCCGGGCTGCACACCAGTCTCCTGATCGCCGCGGCGGTGGTGGCGGCGAGCGTGGCGGCCACGTGGCTGCTGGAGCCCGTACGCCGCGCCGCCCGCTGACCCCTTTCCCCTGTCCCGTTACGCACGTTACGCACGTAAGGACATCCCCATGCGGTACGTCACCCTCAACAACGGCATCGACATGCCGATCCTCGGCTTCGGCGTCTACCAGATCCCGCCGGAGCGGACCGAACAGGCCGTCCTCGACGCCCTGGCCGCCGGGTACCGGCTCCTCGACACCGCCGCCTCCTACGGCAACGAGGAGGCGGTCGGCCGCGCCATCAAGGCCAGCGGCATCCCCCGCGACGAGCTGTTCGTCACCACCAAGCTGTGGCTCCGGGACACCGGCGAGGACAACACCCGGCGCGCCTTCGCCACCTCGCTGCGCAAGCTCGGCCTCGACTACCTCGACCTGTACCTGATCCACCAGCCCTACAACGACGTCTACGGCTCCTGGCGCGCCATGGAGCGGCTGCACCGCGACGGCGATGTCCGGGCGATCGGCGTCTCCAACTTCCACCCGGACCGGCTCGTCGACCTCCTCTCCTTCAACGAGGTCACCCCCGCGGTCAACCAGATCGAGACCCACCCGTTCTTCCAGCGCACCGCCGACCAGGAGGTCATGCGGGAGCACGGCGTCCAGATCGAGTCATGGGGCGGGTTCGCCGAGGGCCGGGGCGGTCTCTTCACCCACCCGCTGCTCAGCGGGATCGCCGAGCGGCACGGCAGGTCCGTGGCGCAGATCGTGCTCCGCTGGCTCGTCCAGCGGGACGTCGTCACCATCCCCAAGTCGGTCCGCGCCGAGCGGATGGCGGAGAACATCGACGTCTTCGACTTCGCGCTCACCGACGACCAGATGGCGGCCATCGCCACCCTGGACACCGGCAGCTCCCTCTTCTTCGACCACCGCGACCCGGCCGTCGTCGACTGGTTCGCGGGTCTCCACCGCGACACCGATTGATGTGACGGGGCAGGACTGACGACGAACGTCAGCGCAGGGCGGTGGCGTTGGCGGGGGAGCCGACGCCACCGGTGAGGTTGAGGGGCTTGACGGTCAGGAGGCTGGTCCAGCGGCCGGTGGCCCGGGAGTCGGCGGTCAGGGCGGTGAGGTTCCACAGCTCGCCCAGCGGCAGGCCGAGCTTGGCGATCAGCTCCTGATGCATCATGCCGTTGTCCTCGGGGGCGCTGTGGCGGAAGTCGCTGTCGGGGAGGACGGGCAGGACTTCGACGGCGAAGGTGTCCGTGGCCAGCAGCGCGATGCGGTGGTCCCAGCACCAGGCGGCGAAGTCCCGGGACTGGGCGAACCCGGTGGCGCGCCGCTCGGCGCGGACCGTGGCCCGTACGCCGGGTTCGGCGGTCAGGTACCAGTGGGCCCACCCGGTGTGGACGAGGACGAGGTCGCCCGGCTCGACCTGGCAGCCCTGTGCCTCCAGCGCCGCGTCGAGCAGCCCGGGGCCGAGGGCGGGGCCGGTCGCGTGGCCGGGCGGGGTGCCACGGGCCCGGAGGAGGCCGTCGACGTCGATGAGCAGCGCGCGGCCGACCAGCGGGGTCTCGGCCCACAGCTGCACACCGAGCCGGGGGCTTCGCGGCGCGATCTCGTCGTCGGGTACGGCGTTGTAGAAGCCGTGTCCGGAGGCGCGGCGGTGGCGCAGGCCGTCGATCTGGGTGCTGGCCTGGAGGTGGAAGTTGTCCAGGACGTCGTCCCGGGCCTGGTCGTGTGCGGCGGTGATGCGGTGGTGGGGGATGCCACGGGCCCGGGACATGGGCGGGTCGAACGCGTCGAGGGCGTAGTCGAGGTTGAAGGCCCGGCCGTCGCGGACCTCCCGGGCCGCCCGCCGGATCTGCTCGGGGCCCGCGAAGTTGGCCATGCCGCGTTCGGGCTGGTCGGGGAAGAGGTGCCAACTGGAGCCGGGCGGGGCGTCGGTGCGCTGCGACAGCTCGTGGTACGTGGGATGGCGCAAGGGGACGGCGCTTTCTGCTCAGGGGCAGCGGGCGGCGATGGCCCCGGCTGCCCGGCGTACTTCGGTGATGACGCGCGGATGGTCGGCGGTGGGCAGGTCGCCGCTGGGACCGGCGACGCTGAGCGCGCCGAGGACGTGTTCGCCTCGGCGGACGGTGGCGCTGACGGCGGTGACGTCCAGGACCCGTTCGCTCAGAGACATGGCGTGGCCGCTGTCCTTGGTGCGCAGCAGCTCGCCGCGCAGGTCGTCGGCGCTGACGCGCTCGCCGGAGATGCGGGTGAAGGGCGTGACGCTGTCGATGTAGGCGTCGCGTTCGTCCTCGGGCAGCCAGGCGGCCAGGGATTTCCCGGCGCCCAGGTGCAGGGGGAGCTTTTCGCCGATGGGCAGCTGGTACCGGAGCGGGTTGAGGCCCTCGACGCGTGCGATCAGCACGCGGGCGAGGCCGACACGTACGTACAGGGTGGACGTCATGCCGGTGGTCGCGGCGAGTTCCTGCAGGACGGGCAGGGCGACCTGGCTGAGCCGGTTGTTGACCAGGAAGGCGTGGGCGGTGGCCACGGACGCCGGGCCCGCGACGTACCCGGTCTCCTCCTTGACGGCGTAGCAGCGGTCGATGAGGACGTTCAGGATGCGCTGGGCGGTGGCCACGTGGAGTTCGGAGCGGCGGGCGATCTCGCTCAGGCGAAGGGGGTGGCGGGCGTCCTCCAGTACGGACAGCACGTCGAAGGCCCGGTCGACGGAGCGCATCGGAGAGGCGGGGGTGGCGGCGGCCATGGCACGGCTCCTGGGTGGTCTGCTCGGCTGCGGAATTTCCTGATAAGTGTTATCAGCATGCGAGCAGCGGCGTGGTGCGCACAAGATCCACCCAGCGCGGTGTGTCTTATTCCGGCTGCGCCGCGGCCGTGGCGGGCTGTGCCTCGGGTGCGGCTGCCGCAGCCGCACCCGAGTCGCGGGGCCGGGCGTACGTCAGGACGTAGGCGAGCAGACCGGTGATGCCCGCGGCGATGAAGGTCGGGGGCCCGGCGGTGGTCGCTACACCGTTGACCCAGGCGGCGTCGCCGAGCATCAGCCCCAGCGCCTGGCCCACGACGATGCACAGACCGCCGAGCAGGAAGACGAGGATGCCGAGGCGGAAGAGGACTTTGATCAGATGGATGGGCATGGCAGGCATGGCACGACCTTGCTGTGACGGGGCGGATCAGGCGGGACGGATCAGACGGGGAGCACGCCGGTGGCCACCGCCGCGCCGATCAGCAGGATCGGCAGGCAGTAGTAGCCGACGAGGGGGGCGAAGGTGCGGGCCGGGTTGACCCCGGCGATGCCGCTGGCCACGTAGATCGGGGCACCGGACGGCGGCGAGGCGCCCTCGGTGGAGGCGAAGATCAGCACGGCGACGCAGGCGGTGGTGGCGGGCACCCCGGCCTCGGCCAGGGAGGAGACGGCGACCGGGCCGATGGCGGCCATGGTGGCGCTGGCGGTGAGCGGGATGGCGACGGCGACGACGATCACCCCGACGATCAGGGCCATGGCCCACTTCGGCGCCTGCAACTGCCCCAGCAGATCGGTCAGTTGCTGCGGCAGGCCCAGTTCGCCCAGGACGTTCGAGGCGGAGAACGCGGCCACGATCGTCACGCCGATGACACCGAACTGCGGCGCCGCCCCTTCCAGCAGCTGCCACCACCCACGGCCGGAGCGGGGCAGTCGGCGGCGGCCCAGGAACAGCACGATCGCGATGAGCAGGACCGGTATCCAGGTGATGAGGCTGATCGCGTCCGACATCGTGGCGCCGACGTAACGGCCCAGTTCGCCACCGGTCGGGCCACGGGTCAGCAGCAGGGGCACGACCATCCCGGCGAACAGGAACAGGCTGGTCCACCCCGCGCCCAGGCTGGCCCGCAGCGGCAGCAGGTCGGCGCGGTCCATGGGCTGGATCCTGTGTCGGCGGATCATCCAGAACGCCGCCAGCAGGCGGTAGCCCAGACACCACAGCCCGCCCAGGAACAGCGGCAGCACGATGTCGTCCTTGGAGACCAGCGACGCCACTCCGGCCGAGCCCATCAGGATGAACATCGTGGAGCTGAACGGGAAGGTCACCCCCATGCCCGCGCCACCGGCGGCGACGGTGGCGGCGAGTTCGCCGCTGACCTTCGAGCGCTTCATCCACGGGATGGTCACCGAGCCGACGGCGGCGGTGACGGCGGCTCCGACGTGGGCGATCGCGCCGAAGATGCCTGCCGCGACGGTCGAGGTGTACACCGGTCCGCCCCGCAGACGGCCGAGCAGGGAGTTGAGGATGTTCAGCAGCTGGTCCAGGACCGGCGTACGGCTCAGCAGATAGCTCATGAACACGAAGGCCAGGGCGGCGAACGTGACCTCCTCCCGCATCGCCTCGGCGAACCCGCCCCACATGACGTGGCCGATGTCGCCGCCCGCGAACAGGCCGGTCACCAGGAAGCCGACGAGGAGGGCTTCGCCGATGTTCCGCTTCAGCACGGCGTTCCAGACGATGATGGCCGCCATGTAGCAGACCAGGGCCCATATCGCGATCATGCGGCTTCTCCTGCCGGTGTGCCTGCGGCCGGTGCGCCTGTGCCCGGTGCGTTGGCCGAGCGCGCGTCCGTGGCTCGTGCGTCCGCCGCGCGTGCGGTCCGGATGCCGCTGCGGCGGCGCGCCTCGTCGGCCTCGACCTCGCGCGCCGCGACCAGTGTCGACTCTGCCTCTTCGGCGGGAAGCACGGCTACCCCGTCGCCGTCCGCGACGACCAGGTCACCCGGCCCGCACACCGCGCCCCCCACGGCGACCGCGACGTTCACCCTGCCGGGACCGTCCTTGTACGGCCCGGCCGGTGTGACCGCACGCGCCCACACCGGGAAGCCGATCTCCTGGAGGACCTCCACATCGCGGGCGGCGCCGTCGAGGACCATGCCGACCACGCCACGGGACTGGGCGCGCTCGGCGATCAGCTCCCCGATCAGGGCGCGGGAGGTGTCACCCTGCCCGTTGACCACGATCAGGTCACCGGGCCCGGCGATCCGCAGCGCGTCGTGGATGGCCCGGTTGTCCCCGGCCCGCGTCAGCACCGTCAGCGCCCGGCCCACCGCGCGGGCGCCGGTCCACAGCGGGCTGATTCCGGAGTCGAGCAGTCCCAGCCGGTCGCGGGCGTCGCCGATGTTGGCGGTCGCCAGCCCCTCGTAGGCCGCCAGCAGCTCCCCGGTCACCAGCGGCGCGGCGCGCAGTCCGCCCGGTCGGGCGGCGCGGGCGTGCAGCCTGCCGATGTCCCGGGCCAGGGCCGTGTCCAGGCCCAGCTCCGCCATCAGGTCGGCCGCGGCGGCCACTTCGGCGGCCCGCCGCAGCCCGTGCTTGAACGTCCCCGCGTGCAGCCGGTCCAACGTGGCTTCGCCATCGGCCAGCTCCTGGGCGATCTGGCGGCGTACCCACTCCTCGTCACCGGCGGCGCGGCCCGCCTCCACCGTCTGCGCGATGACCGCGCCCAGCCCCTTCATGAACAGGCTGCGCAGCAGCTTGCGGGCCGACGCCGCCCCCGGCTCCCCGCCCAGGTCCTCCACCGGCGCACCCAGCGCCCCGAAGTGTTCCGCCACCGCCGGAGCGCCCCGGCCGCTGGCCACCAGCGCCGTGCGGTGGCGGTACGCGGGCACCGAACCGATCACGGATACGTCCGCGAAGACCGCTCGCCCACCCTCGGCGACGACGCCGTCGATGGTCCGCTTGAGGTCCGGTGCTCCAGCGTTCATGTCCGCGAAGAGCGCCCCGTCCCGCAGATGCGGTGCCGCCTCCGCCGCCACCGCCGCGGCCGCCTTGGCCCCCGTCAGCCCCAGCACGACATCGGCCCCGGCGACGGCTTCCGCCACGCTGCCCGCGCGGGCGGTGCCGGGCGGTGTCGGCACGTCGCCGGGGTCGTATCCCACGACGGACCAGCCATGTTCCGCGAAACCCGCGGCGTACAGCGCCCCGGCCTCGCCCAGCCCAAGGATCCCTACGCGCATCGACACCTCACTCTTATCGCACAGTGATAACTTTTCTCACTGAAGGTGGGAGGATGGTGCCCACGCCGGAACCCGGCGTCAAGGGGTGAGCCCGAACCCGCTCCGGGCGCCCCGCTTCCCCGACCAGCTCCCCGGGCCACTGGCCCGGGCCCCGCGCGGTTGATTAGCTGGCCCGCATGACTGACCTAGGCGCCGTCGCCTGGCCACCTGCCCCGATCAGGACCGAGCGGCTCGTGCTCCGTGAGCCCGAGGCCCGGGACCGCGCGGCGTTCATCGAGCTGCTCGCCTCGCCGGAGGTGCACACCTACCTCGGCGGTCCCCGCCCGCGCGACGAGCTGCAGCGCGCGATGCCCAGGGCGCCCGAGCGGTGGCCCGGGAGCTTCGTCGTTGATCTCGACGGGTCGATGATCGGCCAGATCCTGCTCAGGAGAGCGACGGGGCACCGTCGCCCGGCTGCCATGGGGAAGGCCGATCTCGGCTACCTGTTCCTGCCGCGGGCGTGGGGACGCGGCTACGCCGCCGAGGCGTGCGCGGCGGCACTCGGCTGGCTCGACGACGCGCTTCCCGGCGAGCCGGTGGTGCTCACCACCCAGACCGCCAACATCGGCTCGATGCGTCTCGCGGCGAAGCTGGGGTTCACCGAGGTGGAGCGGTTCGAGGCCTGGGGCGCCGAGCAGTGGCTCGGCATGCGGTCCCCGGCCACGCCGTCAGATTGAACTCGTGCGAGCCCGACGACCGGCCGTGGACCGTGAGGCGGTCGGCATGGGGGACCCGTCCAGGATGGCTTCGACCAGGTCCGCCGTGAGCCGGTGCCAGTGGCGGGCGCCGCGCAGCATGGTGTGGCCGCCGTGCCGCATCGCGATCGTGTGGACCTGGGCGCCCGCGTGCCGCGCCCGCTCGGCGAAGAGCCAGGAGTGCTCGGCCTCGGTGATCCGGTCGCGCTCGTCGTGCAGGACGGCGATGGCTTTGCCGCGCAGATGGGCGACCGGTTCGTTCGGCGGGCACCACGGTGCGAGCGCGACGATGCCCAGCACCGAGGGGTGTCCCCCGGCCAGGAGCGCCGCGCGGCCGCCCATGGAGTGGCCGACCAGGACGACCGGCAGACCGGGGGCGGTGAGTTCGGCGAGTCCGGCGAGCCCGGCGGTGAGTTCGTCGAGGGCGCCTCGGGCGTCGTGCGCGGCGTCGGCACGCGGGCCGTTCCACCCTCGGCACCGGTAGCGCACGGAGGCGAGCACCAGCCCCCGTTCGTCCAGGGCCCGCGACACCGCGCTGCGGAACGGGCGCATCCGCAGAGCGGGCAGGTTGAGCGGCGGGGGAGGGGCGAGGCCGTCCGCGCTCCCTCCGTGCAGGAGGAGCACCGCGGCGCGCGGGGCGGACGGCAGGGTGTGCACGATCAGCGGACGGTGGGATACGAGCTGTACGCGGTCGGCGTCCGGCGACGCGGGACCCGCGGGACCCGCGTCGCCCGTGTCGCTCGCGGGGTCTTCGTCTTCGCTCATCGTTCCGTTCCCCTCCCCCTCCCGGGCGTGCCCCGGTGCGGCGGCGTCGAGACGACGATACGGCGGTGGGCATCCGCCTGGTCGCCACCGCCGTGACGCCACCGCCGTGACGCCACCGCCGTACGCCGGATATATGTGGCTGCGGTACTTCGCCTTACTACGCCTTGAGCTGACCGACCACGTCAACAACCAACGGGGGCTTCGACGTCGTGTTCTCCTCATCCGCCGCACCACCCGGCCCGGCCGCACCGCACATGGTCGTCTGCGGTGACGACGCGCTCGCGCACCGCCTGGCCGCCGAACTCCACGGCGTCTACCGGGCACGCGTCACGGTCGTCATCCCGGGCGGTGTTCCCCTGGCGGAGCCCACGGGGCAGCGGATGGCGGGCGGCCCCGCCGCCACGCTCTTCGGCCGGTTCACCGCGGCCGTCGGACGGGTTCCCCTGCCCCGGCAGCCCGTGGCCACCCCCGTTGCCGACCCCGTGGCCGATGACGACCCGGACGCGGGCGTGCGCGTCGTGGAGGCCCACGCCCTGGACGACGGCGTGCTGACCGAGGCGGGCGTCGAGGGCGCGACGGCGCTCGCCCTCGTCCATGACGACGACGAGGCCAACATCCACGCCGCCCTGCGCGCCCGCCGCCTCAACCCCCGGCTGCGGCTGGTCATCCGGCTCTACAACCGCAAACTCGGCCAGCACCTGGAAGACCTCCTCGACCAGGCGGCCCGGGTCGCCGACCCCGGCATGGACGCGGCGGAGCTGGACGCCTCCGCCACCGTCCTCTCGGACGCCGACACCGTCGCGCCCGCACTGGCCGCCACCGCCATCGCGGGCACCAGCAAGGTGGTGCAGGCCGACGGGCTGCTGCTGCGCGCGGCCGAACGCACCCCGCCCCGCCGCGACGAGATCCCCGACCCCGGCCTGTGCACCCTCGCCCTGCTCTCGTCCACCACCAGCGACCCCGGCGGCAGCGAGGGCTCGGACAGCAGCGGCGACGAAGGGCCCAGCCTGCTGCCCGGCGACGCCGAGGTCGCCGCCGCCACCGGCCGTGGCACCGTGGTGCTCGACGCCGTCTCCGCCACCGGATCACCCATGCCGTCACGGCGGCTCGGCAGCCGCCGCGTGCCCCTCGCCTCGCTGTTCTCCCGCCGACTGCGCTGGTCCGTCGCCGGAATGGTGATCGCCGTACTCGCGCTCACCCTCGCCTCCTGGCGGCTCACCGGCGACGGTCTCGTCCACGCGGCCTACCTCACGGTGCTGGACGTCCTGGCCATCGACGAACCGGCGCTCGACGAGCCGACCGCGCGCAAGATCCTCCAACTGCTGTCCGGGCTGACCGGACTGCTCCTGCTGCCCGTCCTAGTGGCCGCCGCCTTCGAGGCGCTGGGCACGTTCCGTACCGCGTCCGCGCTGCGCCGACCCCCGCGCGGCCTCTCGGGCCACGTCGTCCTGCTCGGCCTGGGCAAGATCGGCACCCGCGTCCTGGCCCGGCTCCGGGAGATGGACATTCCCGTGGTGTGCGTGGAAGAGGACCCCGGCGCGCGCGGTATCCCGCTGGCCCGCAGGCTGGGCGTGCCGACCGTCACCGGCGACGTCACCCAGGAAGGCGTCCTCGAAGCCGCCAAGATCCAGCGGGCCCACGCCCTGCTGGCCCTGACCAGCTCCGACACCACCAACCTGGAAGCGACGCTCTACGCCCGCTCCGTCAAACCCCGGCTGCGGGTGGGGCTGCGCCTGTACGACGACCAGTTCGCCACCGCCGTCTACCGCACCCTGCGCGCCGCCCACCCCCAGGCCCTGACGCGCAGCCGCAGCGTCTCCACCCTGGCGGCGCCCGCCTTCGCCGGGGCGATGATGGGGCGCCAGATCCTGGGCGCCATACCGGTCGAGCGCCGGGTGCTGGTCTTCGCCGCCCTGCACGTCGCCGGGCACCCGCAGCTGGAAGGCCGTACGGTCGCCGAGGCGTTCACCCCGGGCGCCTGGCGGGTGATCGCCCTAGACGCGGCGGAACCCGCGGACCGCCAACGCGACCTGGCGGCTACGTACGACGGTGACGCACGGGAACCCGGCCTGGTCTGGGACCTGCACCCCGGCTACGTCCTGCGCTCCCAGGACCGCGTGGTGCTGGCCGCCACCCGCCAGGGCCTGGGCGAACTCCTCGCCGGAGACGCGCGCACCGGCTGACGGACGCGCTAGCGCGCCACGCGGTGGCGGAGGTAGACGAACTTCGAGCTGAAGGTGCGGGTCTCGACGAGTTCGAGATCCACCCGGCGCTCATGCCGAGGGAAGAACGGAATGCCACCGCCGACCAGCACGGGGTAGACCATGGCCCGGTACTCGTCGATCAGCCCCAGCGAGGCCGCCTCGCTGGCGAGCGTCGCGCCGCCGATCGCGATCTCCCCCTCCCCCGGCTCGGCCCGCAACCGCTCGATCTCCTCCGCCAGCCCACCGGAGGCCAGCCGGGCCTGGCCCCGCACCGCCGACAGCGTGGTGGAGAACACCACCTTGGGGAGCGGATTCCAGAGCGCGACCCACTCCAGCTCCGCGTCGTCGAGCGAGCGATCCTGGTCGGCGGTCTCCCAGTACAGCATCGTCTCGTACAGCCGCCGCCCCAACAGGTGGACGCCGACCTCCCGGATCTCGTCGATCCAGAAGCGAAAGACATCCTCGTCGGGCGCCGTCCAGTCGAAGCCGCCGTCCGGCCCGACGATGTAGCCGTCCAGTGAGACGTTCATCGAATAGGTCACGCTGCGCATGAGAAGCCTCCTCGGTACCGGTGTCGACAGTAGGACCGCCGCCCCCGGCAAAACTCATCGCGCCGCACCACTTCAGCCGAAAACCGGGAGTCCCCACGTGAGTGAGCGGAAGAAGCCGTTCCTGTACGTCGTCGTCTGTGCGGCCGGGATCGCCGGTGACGTCGGCAAGCTGATCAACGCGGCGCAGGAGCGGGGCTGGGACGTGGGCGTGATCGCCACGCCCCACGGCCTGGGCTTCATCGACGCCCAGGCCGTCGAGGCCCAGACCGGCTACCCGATCCGCTCCGCCTGGCGCTCCCCCGGCGACCCGCGCCCCCTCCCGCCCGCGGACGCGATCGCCGTCGCCCCGGCGACGTTCAACACGATCAACAAGTGGGCCGCCGGGATCGCCGACACCCTGGCGGTGGGCGTCCTGTGCGAGGCGTACGGCTTGGGCATCCCCACCGCCGCCCTGCCGTACCTCAACGCCGCCCAGGCCGCCCATCCCGCGTACCGGCAGAGCTTGAACCGCTTGCGCGACGAGATGGGAGTGCTCGTCGCCGAATACGAACCGCATCAGCCGAAGGCGGGCGGGGGCCGTGACCGGTTCCGGTGGGAGCGAGCGGTGGAGCTTCTCACTTGTCGAGGGCCAAAGCGGTGAGATCGCTGCTCCATTCGAAGCATTCCTGATGTCTGGTCGGATATTCCGATTAATCCCAAGGCATCAGAGAAGGCCATGAGACACATACACATAGTGCGGGTGCTGCTGGGCGCAGTGCCCCTGGTGGCAAGCCTGGCCTTCGTCCCTGCCGGTGCGAACGCCCAGGCGGTAGGCACCGGAGGCCAACGGTCAGCGGCTACGGCCCAGGCCCCGGCCCCGGCGGCAGGCCGGGCGGCAGGCCGGGCGGCAGGCCGGGCGGGGAAGGCGGTGGCCTCCGAGCCCGTCTGCAGCCCCTCGCCGGGTACGGTCACCTGTCTGGCCGAGCTGCGAACGGACATTCCGGCGATGGCGAACTCGTCGTCCGACAGCACCAACCCGCCCGGCTACCACCCCCGCGACATCCAAAGTGCGTACCGACTGCCCGTTCACGCGGGCGCGGGCCGGACGGTGGCGGTTGTCAGCGCGTTCGACAACCCCAAGGCCGAGAGCGACTTGGCGGTCTATCGGCGTACGTTCCATCTGCCGCCGTGCACCACCGCCAATGGCTGCTTCCGGAAGATCAACCAGAACGGCGGCAGCACCCCGCCACCGCTCACCGATCCTGCCTGGGCGACTGAGACCGCCCTCGATATCGAGGCTGTCAGTGCCGCCTGCCCCCGCTGCAAGATCCTGCTCGTCGAGGCAGACACCAACTCCCTCAGCAACATGCTCACGGCGGTGGCTCAAGCCCGCACCCAGGGCGCGAAGTACATCTCGATGAGCTGGGGCCTGCCGGAGAGCGCCTCCCAGCTGGCCCTCGACCAGACCTACTTCAACTTCCCCGGCATCGCCTTCGTCGGCGCCTCCGGCAACGGCGGCTACAACGGCTTCATCTATCCCGCCGCATCCCAGTACGTCACCGCTGCCGGGGGCACCCGGCTGGACCGCTCGCTCCAGCCGGTGCCGGGCCCGCAGAAGAAGCGTTCCGGCTGGTACGAGAGCGCCTGGAGCCGGTCCGGCTCCGGCTGCTCCCAGTTCCAGCCCAAGCCGCCCTTCCAGACCGACCCCGACTGCCCCAGGCGCACCGTCGCGGACGTCTCCGCGCTCGCCGACCCGGCCACCGGCTTCGCCCTCTACTCCACGTTCAGCTCCCCGGGCTGGAGGGTGATCGGCGGCACCAGCGTGTCCAGCGCGCTGATCGCCGGGATGTACGCGCTGGCGGGGAAGCCGGGCCCGGCGGACCGCCCGAACTCCTACCCGTACGCCCACCGCTCGGCGTTCTGGGACATCGACCAGGGATCCACGGGCTCCTGCGGTGGCTCCTACCTCTGCACCGCCAAGATCGGCTACGACGGCCCGACCGGCGTCGGCACCCCCAGAGGAGTCCGCGGCCTGCGCCGCTGACCCCCGGACGGTCAGGTCCGGACAACAAACTTCGGTGGCTGGTCCATGGACCAGGCGGTTCACGCCCGCCGGGGGACGTCATGCGCCCGGGGCGTCCTCGGTCTCCCAGCGCAGCAGGTCGCCCGGCTGGCACTCGAGCACCTCGCAGAGCGCGGCGAGCGTCGCGAAACGCACCGCCTTGGCGCGGCCGTTCTTGAGTACCGCCAGGTTGGCGGGCGTGATCCCTACGCGGTCCGCGAGGTCGCCCACGGACATCTTCCGCTTGGCCAGCATCACGTCGATGTCGACGGTGATCGGCATCAGATCACCTCGTCCAACTCGGCCTGCATCTGTGCCGCTTCGACGTCACGCGCGACGGCCTGGGCGAGCAGCATCCGCAGCACGAGCACGATGAGCGCGACCCCCAGGATGGCCAGGCCGATCCCGCCCATGATGACGGTGACGCCCGGGTCGTCCCGCTGGCCCGGCGCGTTGAGGGCCGTGACCGCGAACCACAGGAGGGCAGCCGCCACGATCGCGCCGATCACGGCGTCCACGTACCGGAAGGCGGCGTGGGAGAACACGGTTCCGCGTCGCACCATCGTCACCAGCCGCCATACGCTGACCAGCGCGACCTGGGCCGCGCCCGTGCCCAGGACCGTGATCACGCGCAGCGCGGTCAGCGGGAGCGCCCCGTCCTCCGGATCGCTCCCGGTGACCAACACCCACACCATCAACGCCTGCACGAACACGGTGCCGGCGAGCACCACCACGAGCACGGCGCGAAGCGCACGCACTGCTAGCTGTCCCATGGCCCGTCCTTCCATCGAGTTGCGATGGAAATCTATCGAATATCGATAGATGAATCAAGGGCTGCGTTCGTGCTCGGCGTTGCTGAAGATGGCCCCAGTCGTGATCGTGCGGTGCGGCGGCTGCCGTTACGCACGGCCGCGGCCGTACTCCGCGAGCGCGTTGAAGGCGGCCTTCGGTTCCCACGGCAGGCCGGGATACGTCGTACCCGTGCGGCCGTCGGTGAGGACCTTGACGATGCCGAAGGACGCCTTGTCGAAGTCGCGGTCGTCGTTGTCCTCGTCATGCGGCAGGTCGTAGCGGGCGAAGGCGTAGACGAAGGCTGCGTCGATCCCGGAGTGCTCGAAGAGGCCGAGGAGTTCGCGAAGGTAGTCGGCCTGTTCCTGCTCGTCGCGGGCGACCGGATGGTTGAACCGCGCGGGGCGGGCCCGCTCGTCCCAGTCGATGACCGCGTCGCCACGGCTCCCGACGGCGGCGGCTCCCCGGTAAGGGGCGCATCCGAACTCGGTGACCGCCGCCGGCTTGCCGTGCGCGGTCAGGGCCCGCAGCCCGTCGGCGAGATGGGGGGCGTTCTGCGCGTCGCGGTAACCGGCGTCCGTGGTGACGATGTCGAACGGCGTCCAGTCGACCCCCTCGAACGGCAGCGACGCATACCCGATCCGGCCGGTGAACCGGGCCCGCACGGCGGCTGTCACCTTGGCGAGATAGGCGTTCATCAAGACCGGCACGGTGGCCAGCGCGGTACGCAGCCGCTGGGGGTCGGAGAGGACGGCGGCCCGCTCGGTGAAGGTGTCGCCGGGCAGGAAGCCCGGGGTGAAGAGGGAGATCTCCGATCCGGTGAGGAAGACCACCTCGGCGCCCTCGCGCCGCAGCTTCTCCGCGCGCCCGGCGCTGTCGGCGAGGAAGTCCAGGAGCTGGTCCTGGGTGAGGTCGTTGGTGAACGGGCAGTACCAGACCTCGAGTCCGGCCTCGGCCGCGAGGCGGGCGGCTGTTTCCAGCCGGTCGCGGTCGCCACCGGTGATCCGTACGGCGTCGCAGCGCAGCTCGTCGTGGATGATCTCCATTTCGCGGCGGACGGTCACCGGGTCGAAGGGCTCGCGGGTGGTGGTCCCCGCGCTGGTGAAGCCGGTGTCGAAGTTGATGCCGAAGACGCGCACGGCGATCCTCTCTGCCGATCTGCCGAAAAGTTTAAGGTACGGAGCGTACCTTAAACCGTAGTGGAGGCGGCTCGGCAGAGCGTGGGACGAGTACGTTCCGTACCGTAGAAGCCAAGGTGTACGACGAGAGGGGACAAGCAGTGCCGGAGTCCACGGACACGGGGCGCGAGGCCGGGGCGCAGCGGCGGCGTGGCGCCGTGCTGGAGGAGGCGATTCTGCGGGCGGCGGCGGAAATACTGCGGGAGTCCGGCGTCCCGGGTCTGACCATGGACGCGGTGGCCCGGCGGGCGGGCACGAACAAGAACGCGATCTACCGCCGCTGGCCGAACCGCGTCGCGCTCGGCGCCGCCGCGTACCGCCGACTGGCCGCCACCGAGGCCACGGTGCCGGACACCGGCTCGCTGCGGGAGGACGCGCTGGAACTGCTGCGGCGTGCGAACAGCACCTGGTCGTCACCGTACGGAGAGATCCTGCGCGGCCTCATCGCGGCGGCCGACGGCACGCGGGAACTGGTCGCCGAGTTGCGCGACCCGGCGGCCGGCGGCGACGCACACCAGGCGGCATGGCTGACGGTCCTCGGCCGGGCGGTGGCCCGCGGCGAAGCCGCACCCGAGGCACTGCACCCCCGGGTCGCGTCCGCCCCCACGGCACTGCTGCGCAACGAATACGTGACGAGCGGCGCCCCGGCCGTGCCGGACGCCACCCTCACCGAGATCGTCGACGAGGTCTTCCTCCCACTGGTCCACGGCCGAAGCCCAGTTGGCAGCCGGGATCGACGCCCGCGCCGCAGCTGACCGCAAGAGGCCGCGGTCAAGGTGGCGATGTCGCGGCGTCATCAACCGCCACCCGACAGGCTCTCAGCGGCGGCTGAAGGTCTGGCGGTAGGCGGTTGGGCTGGTGCCGGTGGCCGTGGTCGATGTAGAGAACGTCCGGATCGATGAGTACGGCGGGGTGGAGTCGGGCAAGGCGGTCCACCGCCCGCCAGTGTGTCGTGGCGGTCAGCCCGTCGAGCAGGCCGGACTCGGCAAGAGCGAAGACACCACTGCGAATGGACACGACGCGCGCCCCGTCAATATGGGCTTCGCGTAACGCCTCCAGCGCCGCGGCCGCGCCGACACTGGATTTCATCGGTCCGCACACGGCCTTCTGGGGCGCGGGCATGAAGGTCCACCTGATATCCAGCACACTCGAACCGGTTGTCTCCGACACCGGAGTGACTATCTGGTGCGACGGCCTCGTACATCACC
Source organism: Streptomyces sp. NPDC001700 (assembly GCF_053596435.1). Classification (NCBI taxonomy): domain Bacteria; kingdom Bacillati; phylum Actinomycetota; class Actinomycetes; order Kitasatosporales; family Streptomycetaceae; genus Streptomyces; species Streptomyces sp. NPDC001700. Next base: position 55,077 of record NZ_JBSFGE010000015.1, on the reverse strand, counting down.
TCGGTCTGCACCGGGTCACTCGCCCTCGCCGCGGCCTGGCTGCTCGACGGCTATCGCGCGGCAACGCACTGGTCCACCCGTGACCATCTGGCGCGGCTGGGCGTCGAGGTGTCGACGGAGCGAGTGTGCATCGATCGGAACAGGTTCTCCGGCGGCGGCGTGACCGCGGGCATCGACTTCGGCCTCACGGTCATTGCGCACGTCCTCGGAGAAAAGTCCGCGAAACTCTCGCAGCTGGCCATGGAATACGACCCCAAGCCGCCCATCGACGCAGGCTCCCCCAGGACGCGGGGCCCGAAGCGGTGGCGCTGTTCAATGAGTGGGCCACAAAGGCCGACGATGATCTCCGGCATTCCGTGTCCCGTGTACTGGAGCAGCGGATGGCGGCGGGCTCGGGCGCCGCTGTGGGCTCCAGCGGTCTCAGTCCGTGCTGAGGGGAATCCGCAGCCGCACCCGGTAGCCGCCCTCGGGCCGCGTGCTCAGCTGACGCTGATCTCATTGCCGCCATCCCATGGCATCGCCCTCACTCCGGCGTGTTGACCGGGCCGGCGAAGAGCCTTGCCTACAGCCCTGGCGGTATTCCGTTGAAAGGCGTCACTAAAGCCAATTGGGGACAGGCTGACGGCCGATTAGCGTCGGGAGCGACACCGGCAAGGGCCGGATGCCGACCGCCCGCGAAGGAACTTCTCCATGCATGCCCAGATCATCCTGTTCGACGGCTTCGATCCGCTCGATGTCGTCGCCCCCTACGAAGTGCTGTACGCCGGCGGCACCGCCTCCGGCGGCGCGGTGAGTGTGGAACTGGTCTCCGCGGAAGGACCGCGTGACGTGGTCAGCGGCACCGGGAGCCTGGTACTGCGCGCTACTGCCGCCCTGGACCCCGCACGCGCGGGCCTGATCCTGGTCCCCGGCGCCTCGGGCCGCGTGGGAGAGCCCGGCGAGGTCCCTGACCACGATGCGGCGGCCGGGGAACGGCAGCAGGACGAATTCATCCCCGTACTGCTGGGCCGCACCCTGACGACCGAGCTGCCCACACTGCTGAAGGCGGCTGGGGACAACCCCGAGGTGACGCTCAGCGCGGTGTGCGGCGGCTCGCTCGTCCTGGCCATGGCCGGCCTGCTGGAGGGCCGCTACGCCACCACCCACCACATGGGTCTGGACCTGCTCGACGCCACTGGCGTCCACACGGTCAGCGCCCGCGTCGTCGACGACGGTGACCTCGTCACCGGGGCCGGCGTCACCTCCGGCCTCGACCTGGGCCTGTACCTGCTGGAGCGCATGGTGGGCCCTCAGATCGCCCACGCTGTCGAAGAACTGTTCGCTTATGAGCGGCGCGGCACCGTCTGGCGCCACGAAGGCCCCGTTCCCGCCGGCCTCTGACCACACATGCCGCCCCGCAGTTCAACCACACCGCACTTCAACCACACCGCACTCGTAAGGAAGAACAGCACCATGGCCGCAGAAGGCGTCTGGGACCTGTCCATCTCCACCCCGATCGGCAGGATCGAAGCCGTGGTCGACTTCGCCCGGCAGGACGGTGTCCTGACCGGGGCAGCCCACGGGGCAGGAGAGAACGTCCCACTCAGCGACATCACCCTCGAGGATGACCGACTCACCTGGAAGCAGGCCATCACCAAGCCCCTGCGCCTGAACCTGGCCTTCGCGGTCACGGTCGACGGCGACACTCTGACCGGCACGTCCAAGGCCGGACGTCTTCCGGCCTCGCAGGTCACCGGCCGACGCCGTGCTGTCCCAGCGGCCGTGGAACGCTAGCCATCACGAAATTTCTCCCCTCCCCGCCCGTTCGCCCTCAACGGCACCGACCGCCGCACCCACGAGGAGCAGAACGCCGCCGATCATCCCGGCTGGAAGAACCGGTGCGCCCACGCCATCGACGACCACAGCCCCCACAGCACCACGATCGCGAGCAGCACGAGCACAGTGGACTGCTGCGCGGCGGCGAGAAGCGCCCCGGCGACGATGAACAGAAGTGCGACGTCGGGCCGGAGCGCGAGACGCATCTGCTGCAGGTAGGAAGCGATGTAGGTGTAGAGCAGGTTGTGCGCGAGCATCCAGACGAAGACGACGGCGAGGATGGTCGCCACGCCGGGAATGCCCAGCACTCGGCTGAGCGGAGCGCGTGTCCGCGCCGACTGCCCCGGGGCGTCGGGCACGAGGAACTTCGCGGAGACCATGACGATGACGCTGAGCAGTGACATCGCGGCGAAGGACCAGCGCCACCCGACCGTCGAGCCCAGCCAGGCGCCAAGTGGTGTTCCGACGCAGAGCGCGACCGGCGTTCCGGTCATGGCGATGGCAAGGGCACGCCCGGCGTGCTCAGGTGCGGCGATACGCCGGGCGTATCCGGCGAGCATGCCCCACAGCAGACCGGAGAAGGCTCCCCCGACGAACCGGGCGACAAGAGCGACCGTGAACGACGGCGATACCGCGGTGACGGCGTTCGCGACGAGGGACCCGAGCAGGCCCGCGAGGAGGAGCGGCTTCCGCCGTGCCCCGCGCGTCAGCGCGATCGCGGGTATCAGCGTCTCGGTCATGATCACGATGAATCCGGTACACGCCATCACCACCGGTGCCGGAACGGGGAACGACTCGTGCGCTCGCTCGCGGACCGGCGTGGGGCTTCGCCGTGTCCCCCGTCGGCCGTCCCCGCATCTTCGACATGGAGGCCGTCTTGGAGGCCGCGATGCTGCTGTTCTGGGAACAGGGCTACGAAGCGACATCGCTGGCCCAGCTCCGTGAGACCACAGGGCTGTCCTCCGCGAGCCTCTACGGTGCCTTCGGCTCGAAGGAGGGACTGTTCGAGAAGGCCGTCGAGCACTACATCGCCGGTCCGGGCACCGGGAGCGGGCGAGGCCGGAGCGCGAAAGGTCGTAGCGGCGCGCCGCGCAGCGGACCGAGCACGCATCAGGGCGTGCGTCGTACGCGGCATCGCCTCAGGAGAACTCGCCGAAGACACCGACGTGGACGGCGTCACGTCAATGATCCACGGCTTCTTGCTCGGTATTTCGACACAGGTGCACGTCGACATCGGCCCACGCAGGTCAGAAGGGGCTGAGGTGCGGTGCGAGTGTGGTCTCCAGCCGTTGCTCTGCGTCGCGTTCGTCAACGGGGATGTCGATGGGGCAGCGACCAGACCGGAAGTTTCGCCGACGACGATCACTCGGCGTCCGCCACGCCGTCCGAGACCGCCCGGTCGATCTCTTCTGCGGTGACCGGGCCGCCGAAATCAAGGCGGGGAATGCCCCAGTCCTCGTCCCAGCGCTGGGTACGCAGTCGCAGTCGCAGTCGCAGACATCAGATGCGGCCGGTGTGACCGAAGATCATCGCGAACAGCCACGCGCAGCAGAAGGGCGGGACCCAGGGAGTGAGCCCTGCCCTTCTGCGTCGCCGAGCAGGTCACGACGACCCGCCACAGACCTGTCGCAGTGCGGCGGTCCGCGTGCGGTGACGAGCTTTCCGTCCCAGCACGTGCTGGACTTGGGTCAGGGGCTCGTGGCTGCGTTTCAGCCCAAGGGGCTCACTTGTCGTCCTTGACGTCGTCCTTGACGTCGTCGTCAGGCAGGAACTTCTGCGAGGGCGGCGGGGCGACGCTGGTGGCGGAGTTGGTGCAGCCGGGGACGCTGCCTTCGGGGGAGCAGTTGTCCGGGGCGTTGTTGACGACCCTGGTGCGGGTGAGCGTGACCTGGCCGCCCGCCTCGTTGAGGATGCCGCCGCCGGCGGTGATCGCCGTATTGCGCGTGACCAGGCTGTCGACCAGTGTGGCGGTGCTGGCGAGGTTGGAGAGGCCGGCGCCTGTCACCGCGATGTTGTCCCTGAGGGTGGTCGACTTCAGGTTCACGGTGGAGCCGTTCGGGTTGCGGATACCGCCACCCACCAGTGCGGTGTTGCCCTGGACCGATACGGACTCCAGGGACGCGGTCCCCAGGATGTTCTCCAGGCCGCCACCGTTGCTGTTGACCGCACGGTTTTTGCGCAGGGCCCCGCCCTTCATCGTCATCGTGCCGCCACCGTCGTTGGAGATTCCGCCGCCGAAGCTGGCCGAGGTGTTGCGCTCGACGGTGGTGCGGTCGAGGGTGAGCTGTCCACCGATGTTGGAGAGGCCACCGCCGGTGGCTGCGAAGTTGTTCTTGATGCCCGTGTCGTTCAAATTCAGCGTGCCCTGCTCGTTCAGGATGCCGCCGCCGGAGCCTCCGATGAGGCCGCCGCTGATCGTGAGCGATTTCAGGGTGAGTGTGCCGTCTTCCACCACGTGGAAGATGCGGAAGCTCTCCGCCGCGTCCGGGTCGCGTCGAATGGTGGTGTCGCGGCCGGTGATGGTCACATTCCCGGTGATCTCCGGAAGCCCGTCGTCCGTGTTGTCGGGAGCGGTCAGGGTGTAGGTGCAGCGGGGCGCGAGGGTGATGCGACCGCCGTTGGTGTTGGCCTCATTGATCGCATCCACCAGGCCGGGGATGTCGTTGCACCGCACTTGGGTCCCATCGTCGGCGCCGGCCGACGCGGTCGGCATGACCGCGAGGCAGAGCCCTGCGCCGACCGCGGTTATCGTGGGGCCGTACGGAAAAATGATCTTCATCGCTACGCCTTCCTCAACGCTGGAGTGAAGCGGCGCATCACCGGCAGCAGCGACCACGCTGATCAGCCGGGATGATAAGAATGACGTTTCATTTGTAACTACAGGTGATCGCAACCTCACCTGGTGTACGGCCAAACGATTCTGGCCGCCATGAGCGTCAGCCCTGGCAGCAAGCCGGGTCGTGCGGCGAGCGGTCCTGTTGGTGCGGTGTTGTGGGGCTGGCTACCGCATTGCGGCCGCGACCGGTCCGTAAGAGAGCCGGTCACAGCCGCTTCGGGGATCCCTCAGCAGCCACCGGTTTTGGGTGCGTCGTCGATCTGGACGGTGGCGGGGCGGCGCAGCAGCCGCCGCCGTTGGCCTCGGCATCGGCGGGTTCATCGAACAACCCGGCGCCGCCGCAGACGCCGGTCCCCGGCAGTGTGAGCTCCACGCGTTCGGCGGCCTCGCGGTCTCCTGCCAGGGCGGCGGCGATGGAGCGGACCTGTTCGTAACCGGCCCGAACCATCGTGCCCTTGAGCGTTGCCCCGGACCGGGTGGAGAGGCTGTGGCGCGGGAAGCCCGACGGCGACGGGGCTGGGGCGAGCCGATGCGCCCCAGCCCGCCTCAGCGAGAGGTGGCAGAGCTACGTGATGGTGTGATGCCTCTGTGTCAGGCGCCCCAGCGGGGAGCATGTGCGCAGCCTGGCTGCGTTCGGCCTTGCTCGAACCGTCAGCGGGGCAGGCCCACCGCACGGGAGATGAGGGCGTCGAAGGCCCGGTCGGGCAGGACCCGGCGCAGCGCGATGAGGGGCCGGGCGCCGAAGCCGGTGGCGTAGCGGGGCTTGGGGCGGCGGGCGGTGACGGCCTTGCCGATGGCGTCGGCGATGACGGCGGGCGGGGAGTTGCGCTTGGCGTTGGCCTCGGAGCGCAGGGAGGCGGCGACAGCGGTGGCCTGGCGGGCGTAGGGGCCGGTGACGGACGACTTTTCGAGTTTGTCGGCGGCGATGCCGCCCCATTCGGTGGCGATGCCGCCGGGTTCGATGACGACGACGTCGATGCCGAAGGGTTTGGCCTCCAGGCGCAGGCAGTCGCTGAGGGCTTCGAGGGCGAACTTGGTGCCGTGGTACCAGCCGCCGAGCGGGGTGTAGATCTTGCCGCCCATCGAGGTGATGTTGACGACGGTGCCACTGCGCTGGGCGCGCATGTGCGGCAGAACCAGCTGGGCCAGCCGCAGAGCGCCGAAGACGTTGACCTCGAACTGGTGCCGCGCCTCGTCCAAGGGGACGTCTTCGAGGGCGCCGTAGGAGCCGTAACCGGCGTTGTTGACCAGGACGTCGATGCGGCCGGTCTCGCTGATGATGCGGTCGACGCCGGTGCGCAGGGAGTCGTCGTCGGTGACGTCCATCGCCAGCGCGTGGATGCCGTGGTCGGCGAGTTTCCGCAGCCGGTCGGTGCGGCGGGCGGCTCCGTAGACGGTGTAGCCGAGCTCCCGCAGCTTGAGAGCGGTGGCCTCGCCGATGCCGGAGGAGGCGCCGGTGACAAGGGCGGTCTTGGGCATGTCGAATCCTCATGACTAAGATGAACATCGGTTCACTATCTATCCTGAACCGTAGTTCACCTTGATGCAAGTGGAAGGGTTGACGAGTCACATGCCCCAGGCCAAAGCGCCGCGCGCGGACGCGGTCCGCAACCGCAAGAAGATCCTTGCCGCGGCTGGCGAGCAGATCACCGCACACGGGCCCGACGTCGGGATGGACGAGATAGCCGCCGCGGCGGGCGTGGCCGTGGGAACCCTGTACCGGCATTTCCCCACCAAGACGGACCTGGTCGCGGCCGTTGTCGCCGAGCACGTCGCCCGCATCGCCGACGACGCCGAAGCCGTGCTCGAACGCGTCACCGCCGGCGCCCGCGCCGTGGACGAACTGACCGCGTTCCTCGGCCGCGTCGTCGAGGCGTCCGCGACCGACCGCGCGGTCAAGGCCGTCGCTCAGGCCCTCGATGCCGAGCCGGGTGATCGCGCCGCCGAGGACCGTGCGGGCGCGGCCGTGGCCGCCCTCATCCAGGCAGGCCAGGCCGACGGCGACATCCACCCCGACGTCACCGTCAACGACATCTACATCCTCTTCTCGACCGCCCCCACCGACCAGCCACCCGCTGCCCGAACCCGCTGGCTCACCCTCGTCGTCCCGGGCCTGACCACACGCGCCCGCCCGACGAGCATCTGAGGATCGAGGAGTGCCAAGCCCCTCTGACCCCCTGCGTCGGGGGCGCACATGGGTGCGATGAGTGATCAGTAGTGAGCCGGTCCCCCTCGCCGCCCTGCGGGCTGCTGGCACGTTCCATCCGCCCCAGAGCTACCGGTACTTGAAAGCTGACGACCTGCGCCAGGTCACGGCGGCGACGCCCGTTGTCGACGCTGCGCTCAACAAGGTGCTGAGCGACTTGGTGCCTGCTTAGGCGTGCGTGCTTCGGTCCCAGCAAGCCCTATGTGCGCTACACAGAACCGGGGCGGTCGGGCGCTTTCGGGCTGTGATTCACCACCGGTTGCCCTCAGGCTCAGAAGGGGCTGAGGTGCGGTGCGAGTGTGGCCTCCAGCCGTTGCACTGCGTCTTCGTGGTCTCGCAGGTGTGGCTTCATGATCCACAGATCTTCGCGAAACGGTTCGAAGCCCAACGATTCCCACGTGCGCTGAACTGCGGCCTAGTCATGGGCGGCAGTCATCGGACTCTCCCTGTCGGCCGTCTCTGCTGTCACGATAGCGCTCGACCGAGAAGACCGCCGAGGACTCCGCGAGTGGTGCGAATCTGGTGCGCGACGCTCAACCAGGTCTAGACAACAAAGAAGCCCCGGGCCGCTGGCCTGGGGCTTTGTGGTGGAGCGGGTGACGAGAATCGAACTCGCGCCCTGAGCTTGGGAATCACCGGGCCTGGCGGCCGTGAAACCGGACCTGGCCTGCTGGTACGGGTAGACGGCGGCGCCGTGAGGGGACTCATCGAAGACCTTGATTGACCGTCGTTCACCGCTCGATCGGGCACGCATCGGGCACGGCTCTTCGCCTAGTGATCACCGCTCACAAGCCCCATCACGATTCGGTCCGCCCCGACGCCGGGCCGAGCGACGGACTGCCGCTGAGGTCCGCGCCACTCCCCGCTGTCCGCTGCCGTTGATATCTGTCCTGGACGTCAGTCACATACAGCTATCTTTGGGAAACTCTGGGACACAGCGCCCTGGGCGTGCCAAGCTACCGTCTAGCGTTCCCAAGCCCCTGGAGTGGACATTGGCTAGCGAGATGCATGTCTCCATCACGCCGCGAGGTATGAGCGTCACGGAGGCATACCGTTTGTTCAGGGACGATGCCCTGTTGGTCAACAGGCGGTATCAACGGAAACTAGTCTGGTCTGTAGCTGAAAAGCAACTGCTAATCGATAGCATTTTGGACGGCTACCCGATTCCTCTGATCCTACTTGCCGAGCGCCCAGAAATTCACGGTAGCGGCAAGTATGAGATTATCGACGGAATGCAGAGGCTTGACGCAATTTTTGCCTTCATTGAGCAAAAATATGACTACTGCGGCATGTACTTTGATTTGAATCAGAGCGCCCGCGCCCGGCAAGCCGCAGACTCAAAAGCGTTCGAACCGGTAGAAACTCTGATGCCGCTTCCGGCTGAAAAATGCGCAAACTTAGTGGACTATCAGTTGGCAGTTACGATCTTTCCCACGCAAACTGAGCAGCAAATTACGGATGTATTCAGTAGAATCAATTCGAATGGGCGCCAGTTGAGCGTGCAGGAGAAGCGGCAAGCTGGGATGCTCAACCCATTTTCTGAAGTCGTCCGGACCGTGGCAAGTTCACTGCGCGGTGATGTATCTGACGATGTCCTACTGCTGCATGATATGCCGAGTATTTCAATCGAATCTTCCCGCGAAAAGCAACAGTACGGAGTAAGAGCAGAGGATACGGTTTGGATTCGCCATGGAATCCTAAACGTCAAGCAACTCCGTGAAGGCGACGACGAGCAAATGGTTGCCGATATCGCCGCATCAATCCTTCTGGGGAACCCATTTCCGGCAAGTAAAGAAGAATTCGACGAAATCTATGATGCCCAGAGCGAAAAGCATAAGCGTATCGAGCGCAACCTGGCCGCTTACGGGGTGCGTCGACTAGAGGAAGAGATCCAGTCGACGTTTTCTGTACTCGCTGAAGTGATGGATGACCAACTTTCTTCTCCTAACGGGCTACGAAATTTGGTGCGGTCAGGAAATAGTGGTAACCCGATCAGGACGCCCTTCTATGCCATCTTTATGTCGTTCTTTGATTTGATTGTTCGGCAGCAGAAATCTCCTGACGACTACGCGTCGATTGTCTCCGCGCTTAGGGGAATCGGACGTCGACTGAAGAGCGCTCGCCACTATACCTCGGCTGAGGATCGCACTTCGAATATTGACGTAATTACCGGCCTGATTCAGCGCAACTTTACGGCGAGGGTTCCGCCTGTATTCGGTCATGGCCCCGGACTCGCTCTCGATTTCGAGAATTCTCTTCGCAGGTCAAGAATTGAAACAAGTCGATACGAGTTCAAGCAAGGGTTGCTCCAACTCGACAGTCAACGCGCATGGAACGATTCCATCTTTGAGCGCCTGACTGAGACGATTTGTGCGATCGCTAACGTAAAGCCAGGTGTCGAAGGCTATCTGTTCATCGGGGTTGCAGATAACGAGTCCCATGCGAATCGGATCCAAATCCTAGATGGGATTGATCCGGTTGAAGTGGGGTCGCATCATGTGGTCGGCATTGAAAGGGAGGCTAAGCTGAAAAAAATGTCGCTGGATTCCTACGTGCAGAGGTTTGTCGCGAAAATCTCTCAGCAGCCCATTAGCGAGCCCCTGGCGACCCAGATCCTTTCTGGGATCGACACCGTCGAGTACAAGGGCATGTCGGTGATTCGGATACTAATCCCAGGGCAAAAGGACGTCACTTACTGCGGCGATCGTGTCTTTGTCCGACGAGGCTCCTCGACGGAAGAAATTAAAGAGCTCAAAAAAGTAGCAGCGCTGGCCAAAATCTTCAGCTAACCAGGTCGGTGGAGCGGGTTTGGGCGGTGGCCTGCCCGGTCTGGGGTCGGGCATGGTCAGGGGGCCGTACGCTCATTGGCAACTCGGGCAGTCTTTGGACCTGCCCGGAATTAGCACGAGTGGCCCCCTGGCCTTGCCCGACGCGGGACCCGGACCGGGGAGGTGCCTAAAGCCGTGGAGCCGACCCCCAGCCACGACGGACCCTCTTCTCCTCAGCCAAGGTGCCTGCTGCTGGCGCGCGGCCCGGCGGTCGGGCCGGAGCGGGGCGGAGACATGAGCGGCGGCCCGCACCGCCGGGCCGCGCGCGCCGCGCTTGCGCGGCGCCTTGAACCCGTAGAGAAGGTTGTAACTCACTGCTTGCGCTTGGCACGTTCGTGCTCGGCGTTGCTGATGATGGACTCGGCGCCGTCGAGCTGGTGGCGGAGCCTGTTGAGTACGTCGGTGCGGGCCGAGTTGATGAGGTGGTCCGTGGTCGGCGTGGTGCCGGTTGAGGTGCCGGTGGGGACCCAGAACGTCTTGTGGCAGTGATCGCGGATGATCTCCTGACAGGTGCGGATGACCCAGTTCATCGTCACGGTGATCTCATCGCGGTGGAGCTGGTCCAGGTCCGAGCCGTCGTTGCGCTCCGGGTGGGATGTCATCGGTCGGCCTTCTGTTGGGCTACGAGCTGGGCGGTGACGGTGCGGCCGTGCTGGTTGCCGGTGATGTCGACGCGGCAGGCCAGGGCCATGACGATGCTTAATCCGCGGCCGTGGGTGTCGTACAGGTCGGCCTCGGTGACGTGAGGTTCTGGGCTTGCGCCCGCATCGCTGACGGAGATGGTGACGGTCTGAGGTAGCAGCGACAGGGTGAGTTGGAAGGTGCCGAAGTCGCGGCCGCTGGCGGTGTGGTTGAGGGCGTTGCTTCCGAGTTCGCTGACGATCAGCTCGGCGTTGTCCACGCAGGGGTGGCCGCTGAGGATGTCGCGGGTCCAGCGGCGGGCACGGGTCACCTCTTCTCGAAATCCTGGGCACATCAGGCCCCAAACTCGCGGACTACTCATATACTCGTCCATACAAGTTCCTTCGTGCTGGTAGGGGCGATGAATCGTGGGTGCGTGCTAGATGAGTCGCACGCCGTCGTGTGCGCGGACGGCTGGCGGGCTCGCGTTGTCGATCGCGTCCAGGACGCGGATGGCGTATGCCTCGTCGGCAAGCTCGGTGATCTCGTCGCGGGTGACCCAGCGCAGGGCGCGGGTTTCCGCTCCGGTGGTGGGGCTGCCGTCGATGGCCTCGCAGCGGAAGACCATGGAGACGATCAGGCCGGTCATGTTCTTGTAGACGCCGGTGAGGGTCGCGGGGAGCGCGATCTTGATGCCGGTCTCTTCGAGGACTTCCCGTTGCAGGGCGTCGGGGATGGTTTCCTCGCGTTCGAGCACGCCGCCGGGCGGTTCCCACTTACCGTTGTCCCGTCGCTTGATCAGCAACGCACGGCCAGCGTCGTCAACGATGACTCCGGCGACGCTCACGGAGTGCGGGCGCTCAGTGCTCACGTTCCACGCCCCTCTCGGCTGGCTAGGCTTTCCACCGTAGCAACACCGCTTAGCCGCTCGTCTAGATACCTAAAGGAGTATGTGCATATGCCTTCTCTGACCGCTGTTCTGGGTGTATTGGACCCCACGAGCGACCGGGCGGTGTTCCGGCAGATCGCCGACGCGCTGCGGGAAGCGATCGACAAGGGACGGTTCAGGGAGGGCGACAAGCTGCCCTCGGAGACTGAGCTGGTCGAGCACTTCGCAGTGTCCCGGATGACCGTGCGCAACTCGTTGTCGCTGCTCCAGCAAGAGGGGCTGGTGGTCTCCGAGCATGGCAAGGGGGTCTTCGTCCGGCCGCGACCTCCCGTGCGACGGCTGGCTTCGGACCGGTTCGCGCGGCGCCATCGTGATCAGGGGAAGGCAGCCTTTACCGTGGAGGCCGAGGCTGCGGGGAGCCGTCCGGAGGTGGACGGCCTGGAGGTGAAGGAAGAGCGGCCGTCGCCGGACATCTCGGCCCGGCTCGGTTCGCCGCGCAAGGTGCTGGCACGTCGGCGCCGGTATCTGCTGGACGGGCGACCGGTGGAGTTCGCCACCTCGTACCTGCCGCTCGACCTGGCCCGGAACACCCCGATCGCCCAGCCCAACCCCGGCCCCGGCGGCATCTACGCCCGGCTCGAAGAGCTGGGGCACCGTCTGGACCACTTCGATGAGGAGATCCGCGCCCGGATGCCCTCGCCCGCCGAGGTGCGCACGCTCCAGCTCGCCTCCGGCGTCCCGGTGATCTCGCTGATCCGTACCGCCTTCGACTCCGAGGGGCGCGCGGTCGAAGTCTGCGACACCGTGATGGCCGCTGACGCCTACGTCCTGGCTTACCAGCTCCCCGCCACCTGACAGGCGGCGGCCGGATGGTGCGCTGTGCGGCCGTGGCGGGCCGCTTCTCTCAACTCGTACGCACGCACACCCATACTCGTATAGACGAGTGGCTGAGTGGTGTGGCATGGTGGTGATCGTTCCCGGCGCGATCGGGTTCGACCACTGGTACTCATCTAGACAACTAGGTGGGTGATGTTGCGAGAGAAGGAGAAGTAATTGCGTTCCATCCGTGTCGAGACCTCTGGTGCCACGGTGCTGCTGACTGAGGCACCGGAGCCCAAGGTCAGGGACCGGCAGACCGGCGAGATCGCCAAGGACGCCCAGAGCGGTGAGACGCTCATGCGCCTGGGCGTCGTCTACATCGACGGCGGGGAATCCTCCCTGCTTCAGGTCACTGTGCCGGAGAGCGGGGTGACAGAAGGGCTGGCGCTCGGCTCGCCGGTCACGCTGTTCGGGCTGATCGCCCGGCCGTGGGAGAACGTGTTCAACGGGCAGCAGCGGCACGGCATCGCCTTCCGCGCTGACGCCATCGCTCCGGCTGCCATGCCGGTTGGTGCGGGGGCCTGAGCCTGATGAACGACGTCATGACGTTGATGGAGGTGGGTGGTCCGGTCGCCGCGACGGTTGGCGGGGCCGCCTACCTCCGGGCCCGGCACCCGGCCGCGTACTGGTCCACGATCGGGCTGCCCGTCTCCACGGTGAAGCTGCTGGGGTCGTACGGGTCCGTGATGGATGCGTGCGGGCTGACCGTTCCGCCGTCCCGGCTGAGGGCCTGGGCGACACAGGCGCTCACCCATCGGGAGGTGCAGCCGGTGCCTCCTCGCCGGGGGCTCATACGGCCCACGTCGACCGGGCTGCGGGTTCGGCTTCGGCTGGCACCAGGGCAGGAACCGGCAGACGTGGCGGCCTCGGCCGAACGGCTGCGACATGCCTGGGGCGTTCACGGCGTGTACGTGGATGTCGTGAAGCCAGGGGTGGTCGAGCTGCGGCTGATCGGCTTCGACGTGCTGCGGAAGGTGCGGATGCCCCGCAAGATGGCGGGCGGCCTCCTCAAGGTGCCGGTGGCGCTGCGGGAGGACGCGACGCCCTTCGTACGGGACTACCGGGCCGTTCCGCACCAGCTCACCTTGGGCGCGACGCTGTCGGGGAAGTCTATGTTCCTGCGGCACCTGATATCCGGGCTGGCGCGGCAACCGGTCGCGCTGGTCGGGATCGACTGCAAGCGGGGTGTGGAGCTGGCGCCGTTCGCTCCTCGGCTGTCGGCGCTGGCCACCGATGCCAGTCAGGCGGCTGACCTGCTGCCCGTGCTCGTCGGGCTGATGGAGGAGCGGTATGACCTGATCAAGGCTCGGCAGGGCATCGCTCCGAGTACGCCGGATGAAGAGATCACCTCTGACATCTGGGGCTTGCCGGTGGATGAGCGGCCGGTGCCGGTGGTGCTGGTCGTGGACGAGGTGGCCGAGCTGTTCCTCGTCGCCACGCGGAAGGACGAGGAACGGCGGGACGAGATGGTCACCCAGCTCATCCGGCTCACCCAACTCGGCCGGGCGGCAGGCATCTACCTGGAGGTGTGTGGGCAGCGGTTCGGCGCCGAGCTGGGCAAGGGAGCGACGATGCTTCGGGCTCAGCTGACCGGCAGGGTCTGTCACCGCGTGAACGATGAAGCCTCCGCCAAGATGGCACTGGGCGACATCGCCCCCGAAGCGGTCGGCGCGGCTTGCGCCATCGCTCCTGAGCGGCCCGGCCTGGCCGTTGCCGGGGACACCTCGGGCGGCTGGTCCCGCATCCGCCCGCCGTATCTGTCGCTTGGTGACGCTGCCGCTGTCTGCCGCGAACACGCTCACCTGGTGCCGGTGTTGCCTGCGCTCGAACCGTTCCGGTCGGACGCGCCTACCGTTCCGGTGAGTGCTCCGACATCGCTCCTCAAGCCGTCGCCGGTCACCGAGTAGCCCGCCCCCAATCATCGGTCGGCGCGACCTCATCGCGCCATGTCCCTACCCCGTCACGCCTGAAAGGAGGTCCGACATGCACGACGAGATGTGGCAGGCGATTCGCCGGATCGAGACCGCCGTACGAGCTGGCGACTACGCAACCGCCCTGGCCGACGCACACCGCCTCTACCGGGATGCCCGCACCGAAGCTGAGCGCGCCGAACTGCTCGCCGTACTCGGCCCCCGCGCCATCCCACCGAGCAGCCACATCCGCGAGGAGGGGTAGACGTGCGTGGCTACCTGGGGCGCGTTGACGCGGTGCTGGTGCAAGCGGTCATCGCCGCCGCGCTGTCCTTCGCCCACCTGCACGACCTGGCCTCGGCGGCCGGGCAGACCGGGTGGAAGGCGTGGGCCTACCCGATCTCCGTCGACCTGCTGCTTGTGGCGGCCTGGAAGCGGCTGCGGTCGGGCTCGTCCAAAGCGGCGGCCTGGTGCTGGTTCGTCGTCGCCCTGGTCGCGTCGCTCGGGGCCAACGTCGCCACCGCCGGACTGCTCGACCTGACCGACGTACCGGCCTGGCTGCGCATCCTCGTCGCTGGATGGCCAGCCGTCGCCTTCCTCGGCGGAACGCTGCTTGCCCACACCGCACCAGCCGCCGAAACCGCGTCGGCCCCGGCCGAACCGGAAACTGCGGAGTCTTCCGTCGAACCGGAGCCCGAGCCGCCGAAGACTCCCGCGCCGCACGTACCGGCCGCGCTCATCGCCCACGCACGCAAGCTCGCCAACGAGCACCGCACCCGTACCGGCTCACCCATGGACACCGACACCCTGCGCGCCCGCCTCGGCGTCCCCGCGCCGCTGGCCGACGCCATCGCCACCCACCTCAAGTGATCAAGGAGACGTCACCCGTGCGCCCCTCCACCCTGAACGCCCTCCAGCGCGCTGCCGAACTCACCCGTCGCGACAGGTTCGTTGAGGCCGTGAGCATCGCCGAACCGGTCATCCTCGCTGCCGACATCGAAGAACGAGCGGAGATCAGGCGTTGGCTGGCCGACCACGCCGACGACTTCACCGGCCGAGGGGAGAACGGCTGATGCCCGCGCCTCGCCGCTTCCGCAGCGTCATCCGCATCGGTCCGGTCCGCGTCGGCACCGCCAACGATCTGCGGGGCCGTGAGAAGCACACCGCCGTGTGCACCGCTCCGCGCTGCGACTTCTCCGCCGACTACGACACCCGGGCCGCTGCTGAGCTGGCGGCCCGCACCCACCGTTGCCCCGTCCGTTGAAAGGAGATCGCCCGTGACCGTCAGCCTGCCCCTGGTCTTTGTCCTCGGCGTCATCGCCTGGTTCGCGATCAAGTTCCTGGGCGTCCGCATGTGGGTCGTCGTCGTCATCGCACTGTTCGGCTTCTGGCTCGCCCACACCGGCCTCGCGCCCTTCGTGGAGTCCGGTACGCGCTCCGGCGTCGACACAGTCAACCCCGAACACGACTAGACGAGTAGTCAAGAGGAGATCGCCATGTTCCGACCCAAGTACCCCGAAGCCCCCACCCCACCGACCGTCTACACGCCCGCCCCGACCGCTCCGGCGGTTCAGCACAGCCACGCCCCGGCCTGCTCCTGCCAGCACGCTCCTGTGGCTGGGCCTGCTCGGCAGACGTCGTTGCTCGGGCCCAGTGCCCGGACGGTCGGTGTCGTTCTCGCGGTCGGCGTCGTTGTGACCGCGCTCCTGGCCGCCGTCGTCGTCACGGCCATATCCGTCGCCGTGGCCGCTGTCGTCATGCGCTCGCTGCTCACCAGCCAGCGCCACCGCTGACCCACAACGAACTCGACTGCCGGGGCGGCCTCGATACCGCCAAGCATCCGCCGCCCCGGCAGCCCGACCCCTCGAAAGAGGTGACACCCATCATCACCCGCACCACCCCGCCGCCGCTGCCCCAACTCGGCAACCTCGCGGCGCTCGGCACCATGCCCGCCCTGCTCCGCCAGCTCTCCGGCCTCGGAGGCTGCACCACCCCGATCCGCCTCGACGGCCACCGCACCGAACACCACGTCAACCGCGACACCGGCGAGATCGGCCGCATCCTCCGACACCTGGACTCCACCGAACTGCCCGCCGGGCATCTCCTGGTCCGCTGCAACAACCGCCGCACCACCCGCTGTGCGGCCTGCGCCGAGACCTACCGCCGCGACACCTTCCACCTGATCACCGCCGGACTACGCGGCGGCAAAGGCACACCGGAAGCGGTCACCGCCCACCCGCGCGTCTTCGCCACCTTCACCGCGCCCAGCTTCGGCCCCGTCCACAACCGGCCCACCGGCCCGGCTCGCACCATCCGTCGGTGCCGGTGCGGCGTCCGCCACGACCAGGAGGACGACGCCCTTGGCACACCGCTCGCCCCGCACCGGTACGACTACGAATCCGCGGTGCTCTGGAACGCCCACGCGGGCATGCTCTGGCGGCGCTTCTCGATCTACCTTCGGCGAGAGGCCGCCAAGCGGGCCGGACTCAGCCAGCGAGCCTTTCGCAACCACGCCCGGCTGTCCTTCGCCAAGGTCGCCGAGTACCAGAAGCGCGGCGCCGTTCACTTCCATGCCGTGATCCGCATCGACGGTCCCGGCGGTGGCGACACCCCGCCTCCGGCTTGGGCCACGGTCGAGCTGCTGACCGACGCCATCCAGGCGGCTACCCCCAAGGCACAGGTTGCCGGGCCGGTCATCGACGGACGGGCCCACACGTTCGCCTTTGGCGACGAACTCGACGTACGGCCCATCCGGGGCGCCGACTTCAACGGCCAGCAGGAGCTGACCGACCGGGCCGTGGCCGCGTACATCGCCAAGTACGCGACGAAGGGCGCCGAGACAGCCACCGGTGCCCTGGACCGGCCGATACGGCTCATCGCTGAAGTCGCCAACCTCGACATCACCGAGCATGCCCGCCGCCTCATCCGCACCGCCTGGGCCCTCGGCGCGCGCAAGGAGCTGGAACACCTCCGGCTCCGCGCCTGGGCTCACATGCTCGGCTTCCGGGGCCATTTCTCCACCAAATCCCGCCGTTACTCCACCACCCTCGGGGCGCTCCGCGATGCCCGCGCCGCATGGCGACGAGCCCAAGCCGACCTGGACCAGGACGAGACCACGCTCGTCCTCGCCCACTGGGCCTACGCCGGTACCGGCCTCACCCCCGCCGAGGAATGGCTGACCGCCACCATCACCCCCGCTCCCGGAACAGAAGGAGAACCGACCCATGCGTGACCGGTACCTCAGCGTCGCCCAGGTGGCCGAGCTGCTGGGCACCACAGACCGCTTCCCCCGGCGGCTGATCGCCGAACGGCGCATCAGGTACGTGAAGGTGGGGCGGCACGTCCGCATCCCGGAGCGCGTCATTCAGGAGTACATCGACGCCAATACGGTCCAGCCTCGGCGTCGGCGCCTCGGGCGGGCTGCCTGATGCCGAAGAAGAAGCCATCGAAGAAGCGACGCTTCGGCCGTGTTCGCAAGCTGCACTCCGGCCGCTATCAGGCGCGGTACCTCGGTCCCGATGGGGTCGACCGCCCGGCACCAGTCACCTTCGCCACGGCCGGGGAGGCAGATGACTGGCTGGCTGAGCAGCAGACGGAGGTACGCAAAGGTGACTGGCAGGACCCCGACGCGGGGGCGGTCAACTTCGGTGAGTACGCGGTGCAGTGGGTCGACGAACGAGACCTCTCGGCGACCACTGACGAGCTGTACCGGCGTCTCCTGCGGCTGCACATCCTGCCCACGTTCCGGGCCTGGGACCTGGACGAGATCACCCCGCCCCGGGTGCGCACGTGGCGCGCTGAGCGGCTGAAGGCCACCGGGGAAACGACCGTCGCCAAGTCGTACCGTCTGGTGAAAGCCATCCTGGAAACCGCTGTTGAGGACGAGCTGATCCGCCGCAATCCGTGCCGGATTCGCGGGGCAGGCAAGGAGTCGGCTCCTGAGCGGCCCATCGCCACCGTGGACCAGGTGGACGACCTCGCGGACGCCATCGGGCCCCGCTGGCGCCTCATGGTCTACATCGCGGCGTATGGGCCCGCGCGGCCCGAGGAGCAAGCCGAGCTGCGGCGGCCGGATGTGAACCTTGAGACGGTCGGTGTGTGGGTTCGTCGGGCGGCGCCGGAGCTGACGACCGGGCGGCGAGTGGTGGGCGATACCAAGTCCGAAGCGGGGAAGCGGTTCATCGTGCTGCCCGGCTTCCTGCGGAAGGACCTGGAGCGGCACGTGAAGTGGTTCGCCGAGAAGGAGCCCAACGGGCTGCTGTTCGTGGGGGAGAAGGGAGCGCCGTTCCGCCGTTCCTCCTTTGGGAGGAAGTGGCGACGGGCACGCGCGAAAGTCGGTCTGCCTGACGACTTCCGTTTCTACGATCTTCGTCACACCGGGCACACGCTCTCGACCCAGTCCGGGGCGACGCTCAGGGACACCATGGTTCGCGCTGGACAGTCCTCGGAGCGGGCAGCGCTGATCTACCAGCACTCGAACCTGGAGCGTCAGAAGGAGGTCGCCGCCGCCCTGGACGCTCGCGTACGGGCACAGCGTGAGGCGGCCCGGAGCCCATCGGGCACGCAACGGGCACGGGAGGCGTAGAGAGGTCTAGACAACAAAGAAGCCCCGGGCCGCTGGCCTGGGGCTTTCGTATGGAGCGGGTGACGAGAATCGAACTCGCGCTCTGAGCTTGGGAAGCTCATGTTCTACCATTAAACTACACCCGCGAGACGGTCCCGATCCCTCGGTGCCGCATCGTCGCTCACTGTACCCCATGGTTGACCCCGCCGCATTCGCTGTGGGGTTTTCGCGGTTTTCGGGGGGAGTTCGAGGGGCTTCTCGGTGGGGTGGAGTGGGGGAAGGCGCTGTGGGAGTGCGGGAGTTGGGGCGTACCGTGTGGGGGCGGAGTGCCGCTTGGAGTGGTCCGCGGTTGATCCCCTAATGTGGCTTTTGTCGTCCGCTCATCCACGTTCATGGGGAAGGGACTCAATGGAGCGCACCGTCGTCCGTTGTGCCGAAGGGCATGTGTTCAGCACCGCTTCGTTCCCGATGCGGCACCTTACGGTCGACCGCATCGGGCCCGGGCGGCTGCTGCGGTGTCCGCGTTGCGCGAGGCTCCGGCATTCGGTGCCGGTGGCGCGCGAGTCGCGGTAGAGCGGTAGCAGCAGCGCGTAGTCGCGGGTAGTTGCGGTAGTCGAACGAAGATCGTGGGCGCGGGCCCGGTCCCTGGTGGGGCCGGGCCCGCGCCACTGCGTATCCTCGTTCCGTGCTTCTCTCAGACAAGGACATCCGGACGGAGATCGACGCCGGACGGGTGCGAATCGATCCGTATGACCCGGCGATGGTGCAGCCGTCGAGCATCGACGTCAGGTTGGACCGGTATTTCCGGGTCTTCGAGAACCATCGCTATCCGCATATCGACCCGGCGGTGGAGCAGCCGGATCTGACGCGGCTGGTGGAGCCGGAGGGGGATGAGGCGTTCATCCTGCACCCGGGGGAGTTCGTGCTCGCCTCCACGTACGAGGTCGTCACGCTTCCGGTGGACCTCGCCTCGCGGCTCGAGGGGAAGTCGAGCCTCGGGCGACTGGGGCTGCTGACGCACTCGACGGCCGGTTTCATCGACCCCGGGTTCTCGGGGCACGTGACCCTTGAGCTGTCGAACGTGGCGACGCTGCCGATAAAGCTGTGGCCGGGGATGAAGATCGGGCAGCTGTGCATGTTCCGGCTGACCTCGCCCGCCGAGCATCCGTACGGCTCGGCGCGGTACGGCTCCCGCTATCAGGGGCAGCGTGGGCCCACGCCCTCGCGGTCGTTCCAGAACTTCCACCAGACGAAGGTGTGACCGCTGGTGACTAGTGAGGAGCGCGAGAACCTTTCGTACGAGCGGTTCGGCACGGCCGTCCGCGAGCTGGCGCAGACCATCGCGGACGACGGGTACGAGCCGGACATCGTGCTGTCCATAGCCCGTGGCGGGGTCTTCGTCGCGGGCGGGCTGGCGTACGCGCTGGACTGCAAGAACATCCACCTGGTGAACGTGGAGTTCTACACGGGCGTGGGGACCACCCTCGACATGCCCGTGATGCTCGCGCCCGTGCCCAACGCGATCGACTTCTCCGACAAGAAGGTGCTGATCGCCGACGACGTCGCGGACACCGGCAAGACGCTGAAGCTGGTCCGCGACTTCTGCCTCGGGAGCGTCGCCGAGGTGCGCAGCGCGGTGATCTACGAGAAGTCGCAGTCGCTGGTGAAGTGCGAGTACGTGTGGAAGCGCACCGAGCAGTGGATCAACTTCCCCTGGAGCGTCG
Organism: Streptomyces sp. NPDC001700; assembly: GCF_053596435.1. Taxonomy (NCBI): domain Bacteria; kingdom Bacillati; phylum Actinomycetota; class Actinomycetes; order Kitasatosporales; family Streptomycetaceae; genus Streptomyces; species Streptomyces sp. NPDC001700. Next base: position 34,805 of record NZ_JBSFGE010000015.1, on the reverse strand, counting down.
CGCCGCCCGTCGTGCGGCGCGACGGGCAGGTTCTCGACGCGTAGACGGTAGAGGGGCCCGATCAGGCCGATCAGGGCCCCTCGCCTACAGGGTTCCGAGCTTGACCAGCGACAGCAGCGCGACCAGCTGGATCGCCGACGCGCCCAGCGCCTTCTGCCACGGCAGGTCGTGCGACTTGCTCACCATGGACGTGAACAGCGCGCCCGCCGCCAGCCAGGTCGCCCAGCCCAGCACCTGGACCAGGGGGCTGTCGCCGCCCAGGAAGACCGCGAACAGCAGCCGCGGCGCGTCCGTGATCGACATGATCAGCATCGAGAGGCCGATCGTCGGTCCCCAGGTGCCGTCGCCGCCCAGCTGGCGGGCGAGGGTGTGGGTGACCGCGCCGAGCACCAGGGCGCTGATGACGACCGCGACGCCCGCGCTGAGGATCCACGGGATGCTGTTGCCCAGCGGGGCCTTGAGGACGTCGGCACGGGCGTCGTCGAAGCCGAAGACCGCCAGCAGGCCGTAGACGAACGTCACGATGAGGGCCGGGATCCACACCGTGTAGTCGCGCATCTGCCAGAAGGTGGCCGCCGGGCGCAGCACGATGCCGCTCAGCAGCTGCTTCCAGTGCAGCCGGGGACCGGCGGGCGGGACGGTGGAGGACCCGGCGCGATAGGTGCTGCCGTCGTCGTACGAACCGGGGCCCTGGCCGTACGGGTCGTACGCGTCGGGCGCCTCGCCCACGCTGAACGCCTGCGTATGACCGGCGTTGTTGTCCGCGAAGGCGCCGGGGCCACCCGGGCCGGGGCCCGGACCCGGTCCGCCGGGGCCCGGTCCGCCGGGGGGCGGTCCGCCCGGTCCCGGTCTGTACGCGCCGCCCTGGCCGCCCTGGCCCGGTGCGCCGCCTCCCGGCCCGTAGTACGGGTCCTGGCTGCCGAAGTACTCCGGCTCTCCCTGTGAGGAGGGCTGCTGCCACTGCGGCTGCGTGCGGCCGTACGGGTCCTGCGACCCGTGCGGCTGCTGCTGCGGTCGCTGCTGCTGCTGCCCTTGTTGCGCGGTGTGGGAGTCCCGTCCGCGTCCGATCCTGAATCCAGCCACCATTCGAACGTACCCGGTCGCGGGGGGTGGGGTGCCGGAGCGGAGGGACAGGCCCGGCATTGCTGCCGAGCTGTGACATCCCTTAGGGGGACCCTGGGGGGTTTACCCCCCGCCAGGGCCTGCCGGAGTGCTAACGGGCCCCCGTGAAGGGCCTGCTGGAGAAGGTGATCTTGTCGGAGGAGCCGTTCGTGATCCACCAGCGCTCGGGCCCCTCGCCGTAGAGGGAGAAGGCGATGCCGGGGCCCCAGGCGAGCACGACCTCGTCCTTGCCGTCGTGATCGAAGTCCGCCGCGCCGTAGAGCCGGGCGGCGCGCTCGTCGGGGCGTACGGGCTTGCCGTCCACCCGGGCCGGGGCGGTGCGGGTGAGGGTGTGGCGAACCACGGCGGCAGGGCCGGCACGGCCTGTACGGCCGGGGCGCGGGGCCAGCAGCCGGGCGCCGCCGGAGCCGAGCGGGACGGCCAGCTCGTCGGAGCCGTCGCCGTCGGTGTCGGCGGCCACCATCGTCCCCGACATGCCCGGCACCGGGAGGGAGGGGGAGGAGCGGACGAAGCGGCCCGTGGCGGCGCCGTAGTAGACGCTCACCGTGCGGCCGATGTCCGGCTTCTCCGTAGCGTCGCCGCCTTCGTCGGCGCGGGTGCCGCTGGCGCCGACCGCGACGTCCCGGCGGCGGTCGCCGTTGAAGTCGCCGAACGTGATCGAGTTGCCCTTCCGCAGCGTCCGCCCGGTGTGCCGCAGCCCCCGTGGGCCCGCGGTCAGGAGGGTGGAGCCGGACTGGGTGGCCGCGCTGAGCCCGTGCACGACCAGGTCGGTGGGGCGGTCGCCGCGGATCCGGTCGGCGACGAGGTCGCCGATCTCGGCGTGGCTGCCGCGGAACGGGCTGCGGTGCGGCACGGTCCTGGCGGGCTGTCCCGCGCGGCTGAACGGCCCGTACAGGACGAGGAACGAGCGGCGGTCCGCGCGGACCACCGCCAGGTCGTGGTGGCCGTCGCCGTTGAAGTCGCCGACGGTCGGCCGCTGCGGATCGACGGAGTCGGCGGGGCCGGTGAGCTGGACGCGGGCGGCGGCGCGGGCGTGCGGCGGGCCGCCCGCGCTGCCCCAGGCGATGTACGGAGCGGTCCGCACCGTGGCGTGGGTGCGCTTGGCCTCGGCGGCGCTCAGCCGCTCGCCGCCGGTGGTGGTCACGTCGGCGTAGCCGTCGCCGTCGAGGTCGGCGGTGGCCACCTCGGTCGCGCCCGCTACGGCGACGTCGCCGTCGGGCAGGCCCAGGTCGGCCCGTCGGAGGACGGTGCGGGTGGTGGGGCGGAGGCCGTCGTCCGAGCCGTGGACGAAGGCGATCCGGCTGGGCAGGCCGCGCTTGCGGGGCGGGACCGGAAGCTGGAGGTCGGGGTAGCGGTCGCCGTTGACGTCGTCGGGCAGCTCGCTGCCCTTGCCGCGCGGGACGGGGGCGGTCGCGGGCTGGGCCCCTCCGGATGTCGCGGCCGACGACGGACGCCGGTCCTGTGGTGGCCCGTCGCCGGAGTCACCCACTCCGCATCCGGTGAGCAGCGCGAGCACACCGGCCCACACCGCGCAGGTGGCGAGGGCGGTGCGGCCTGTGCGGCCGGTGTGGCCGGAGTGTCGCGTGGGGGGAGGCGCGGGCGTCATCGGTCACCCCTAACCCATGCGGCAGGGTCGCGGCAACCTGAACGGCAACTGAACGGCAACCTGAACGGCAACTGAACGGCAACCTGAACGGCAACTGGACGGCCATCTGAACGGCCACCTCAAGGCAACCCGGATGCCCTCCTGGAGGCAACCGGGCGGTAACCCGGAGGGCGATCCGGGCGGCGCTCGCGGCGCGGTCGAGGGGCGCTCGTGGCGCGCACGGGTGGGGCGTAAAGGAGGTTACGGGAGTGATCAGTCCGCTTGACTGTAAAGATGACCTTTGGAGCACAAGGGCCGTCCAGGACATTTACCTACCCCCGGGTGGGGCATGATCCTGTAGGGATCCACAACCTTGTTGTGAGAAGGGATACTTCACGGCCAGGATCGGTACATGTTCGAAGCGGGCGAGCGGGGGCAGCCATGTGCGATGCGCACGATGCGTCAGTGACGGGTGAGGCACCGAGACCCATGGAGGGTGCGAGCGGGGTGTAGGCGCGATGTCGGACGGGAGTGGCCGGCCGGCAGCGGCGGATGCCGCTCGCCCGCCACAGCACGAGGGTGCTAAAAATAACGACATGGCCGGACTATTCGGTCGATCACGGGTCCCCTTGGCCCGGACCATGACCGACTGGCGGAATCAGCGCGGCCATCAAGGCCCCCGCCGTCAACGGAGTGCCCGCGAGCGGAACGGGCACGACGCCGCGGCGCACGAAACCGAGGTGCCCCAGGCACACCAGTCGCCGCGGGCGCGGGAGCGCTACGAGGGGCAGGGCCTCCGGGGCCGTCGGCGCGACCGGAAGCGCCGCCGCCCGGGCCGTGGTGTGCGTACGGTCGCGGGCCAGGTCTTCGTCCTGCAGGTGGGCGTCGTGCTGCTGCTCGTCGTCGCCGCCGTGGTGGCGCTCGTCCTGCAGTCCCGGTACGACAGCGAGCGCGAGGCCCGTAACCGCTCGATGGCCGTCGCCGAGAGCTTCGCGAACGCCCCGGGCATGGCCGCCGCGATGCGCGGCGCCGATCCGACCGCCGCGCTGCAGCCGCTCGCCGAGCGGGCCCGCAAGGGCTCCGGCGTCGACTTCGTCGTGGCCATGTCCACCCACGGGATCCGCTACACCCACCCCAACCCGAACCGGATCGGGAAGCACTTCATGGGCAGCATCGAGGGTGCGGTGAAGGGCCGTACGGTCACGGAGACCTTCACCGGCACGCTCGGCCTCTCCGTGCGCTCCGTGGTGCCCGTCCTCGACCAGCGCGGGAAGGTCGTGGGCCTGGTCTCGGCCGGGATCACGATCAAGAAGGTGAGCGGCGCGGCCAACCACCAGCTGCCGCTGCTGTTCGCCGCCGCCGCGGCCGCGCTCGGCCTGGCCACGGTGGGCACGGCGCTGGTCTACGGGCGGCTGCGGCGCCAGACCCACGGTCTGGACCCGGCCGAGATGACGCGGATGTACGAGCACCACGACGCGGTGCTGCACGCCGTCCGCGAGGGGGTGCTGATCGTCAGCGGCGACGGCCGCCTGGTGCTCGCCAACGACGAGGCGCGCCGCCTCTTCGACCTGCCCCAGGACGCCGAGGGCCGTCTCGTCGCCGAGCTGGGCTTCGATCCGTACACGGCCGAGCTGCTGGTCTCGGGGCGCCCGGCCACCGACGAGGTGCATACGGCGGGCGAGCGGCTGCTGTCCGTCAGCCACCGCCCCACCGATCGCAACGGCGGCCCGCCCGGCAGCGTCGCGACCCTGCGCGACACCACCGAGCTGCGCGCGCTGTCCGGCAAGGTCGACCTGGCCCGCAACCGCCTGAAGCTGCTGTACGACGCGGGCGTGTCCATCGGCACCACGCTGGACGTGGTGCGCACCGCGCAGGAGCTGGCGGAGTACGCGGTGGCCCGGTTCGCCGACTACGTCTCCGTCGACCTCGCGGACTCCGTCCTGCGCGGCGAGGAGCCGCAGGACGGCGCCGCCGGTACGACGGGCGGCGGCGGGAGCGCGGACGGCCGCCCCACGCCCCTGCGGCGTACGGCGCTCAGCGGCATCCGCGACGACGTGCCGCTCTACCCGCTCGGCCAGCTGATCCGGTTCACCCCGAACGCACCCCAGGCCCAGGGCTTCCGCACCGGCGTCGTCACGGTCGTACCCGTGCTGAGCGACCACGGGGGGTGGCAGGAGCAGGACCCTGACCAGGCCCGGAAGATCGTCGACTGCGGCATCCACTCGATGATCACGGTCCCGCTGCGGGCGAGGGGCGTGGTGCTGGGCGTGGCCAGTTTCATGCGCGCGGAGAAGCCCGAACCGTTCGAGGAGGACGACGTCTCGCTCGCCGAGGAGCTGGTCACCCGGGCCGCCGTCAGCATCGACAACGCCCGCCGCTACACCCGCGAGCACACCATGGCCGTCACCCTCCAGCGCAGCCTGCTGCCGAGGGTGCTGCCCGAGCAGAACGCCCTCGACGTCGCGTACCGCTATCTGCCCGCCGAGTCGGGCGTCGGCGGCGACTGGTTCGACGTCATCCCGCTGCCCGGCGCGCGGGTCGCGCTGGTGGTGGGCGACGTCGTCGGCCATGGGCTGCACGCGGCGGCCACGATGGGGCGGCTGCGCACCGCCGTGCACAACTTCTCCACCCTCGACCTGCCCCCGGACGAGATCCTGTCCCATCTGGACGACCTGATCGCCCGCATCGACCAGGACGAGGGCCACAGCGCCCTGGCGGACGGCGACGGCGGCGGTGAGGTGATCATCGGGGCCACCTGTCTGTACGCGATCTACGACCCGGTCACCCGGCGCTGCACCATGGCCCGCGCCGGTCATCCGCCGCCCGCCGTGGTGAGCCCGGACGGCTCGGTGGAGTTCCTGAACGATCTGCCGGTGGGCCCGCCGCTGGGCCTGGGCGGGCTGCCGTTCGAGACGGCCGAGCTGGAACTGCCCGAGGGCAGCCATCTGGTGCTCTACACGGACGGGCTGATCGAGAAGCGCGACCGGGACATCGAGACGGGCATGGAAATGCTGGGCGACGCCCTGTCCCACCCCGGACGCTCCCCGGAGCAGACCTGTTCCGCGGTGCTGGACGCGCTGCTGCCCGAGCGCCCCAGCGATGACATCGCGCTGATCGTCGCCCGTACGAGGATCCTGGAGCCGGGGCGGATCGCCGACTGGGAGGTGTCGTCCGAACCGGCCCAGGTCGCCGAGATGCGGGCGGCGGTGGCCGGGAAGCTCGCGGAGTGGGAGCTGGGGGACGTGGCGTTCACGACCGAGCTGATCCTCAGCGAGCTGATCACCAACGCCATCCGCTACGCCACCGGCCCGATCCGGGTGCGGCTGCTGTGTGACCGCAGCCTGATCTGCGAGGTGTCCGATACGAGCAGCACCTCGCCGCATCTGCGGTACGCGGCGACGACGGACGAGGGCGGCCGCGGGCTGTTCCTGGTCTCGCAGTTCGCCGACCGGTGGGGGACGCGGTACACGGCGGAGGGCAAGGTCATCTGGACGGAGCAGACGCTGCCGCCGCCCAAGAACGGCAAGCCGAGGGGGTAAGGCCGTAGGTACGGCACGAGGCCCGCCTGCGAACCGCGCAGGCGGGCCTCGGTGCGTCGTAGCTCAGCGGGTCACTTCACCGGCGCGGGCTCCGGGGCCTTCGCCGACTCGCCGTCGCCCTCCGGCTCGGCGGGCGTCTTCACCGAGTCGAGCAGCAGCTGCGCCACGTCCACGACCTGGAGCGACTCGCTCACCTTGCCATCATTCTTCTTGCCGTTGACCGAGTCCGTCAGCATGACCAGGCAGAACGGGCAGGCGGTGGAGACGATGTCCGGGTTGAGCGACAGGGCCTCGTCGACGCGCTCGTTGTTGATGCGCTTGCCGATCCGCTCCTCCATCCACATCCGGGCGCCGCCCGCGCCACAGCAGAAGCCGCGCTCCTTGTGGCGGTGCATCTCCTCGTTCCGCAGGCCCGGCACCTTGGCGATGATCTCGCGCGGCGGGGTGTAGACCTTGTTGTGGCGGCCCAGGTAGCAGGGGTCGTGATAGGTGATCAGACCCTCGACCGGGGTGACCGGGATCAGCTTGCCCTCGTCGATGAGGTGCTGGAGCAGCTGGGTGTGGTGGATGACCTCGAAGTGGCCGCCCAGCTGCGGGTATTCGTTCGCGATGGTGTTGAAGCAGTGGGGGCAGGTCGCGACGATCTTCTTCTTCGCCTGCTCGACCACGACGCCCTCGTCAGCATCTTCGCCGAAGGCCATGTTCAGCATCTCGACGTTCTGCTGGCCGAGCTGCTGGAACAGGAACTCGTTGCCGAGGCGGCGGGCCGAGTCACCGGTGCACGCCTCGTCGCCGCCCATGATCGCGAACTTGACGCCCGCGATGTGCAGCAGCTCCGCGAAGGCCTTGGTGGTCTTCTTGGCGCGGTCCTCCAGGGCCCCGGCGCAGCCGACCCAGTACAGGTAGTCGACCTCGCTCAGGTCCTCGATGTCCTTGCCGACGACCGGGATCTCGAAGTCGACTTCCTTCGTCCAGGCCAGCCGCTGCTTCTTGGCAAGACCCCACGGGTTGCCCTTCTTCTCCAGGTTCTTGAGCATCGTCCCGGCCTCGCTCGGGAAGGACGACTCGATCATGACCTGGTAGCGGCGCATGTCGACGATGTGGTCGATATGCTCGATGTCGACCGGGCACTGCTCGACGCAGGCGCCGCAGGTGGTGCAGGACCACAGGACGTCCGGGTCGATGACGCCATTCTCTTCGAGCGTGCCGATCAGCGGGCGCTCGGCCTCGGCGAGGGCGCTCGCGGGCACGTCCTTGAGCTGCTCCGCGGTGGCCTTCTCCTCGCCCTCGGCATCCTTGCCGCCGCCCGCGAGCAGGTACGGGGCCTTGGCGTGCGCGTGGTCGCGCAGCGACATGATCAGCAGCTTCGGCGAGAGCGGCTTGCCGGTGTTCCAGGCGGGGCACTGCGACTGGCAGCGGCCGCATTCGGTGCAGGTGGAGAAGTCGAGGATGCCCTTCCAGGAGAAGTGCTCGATCTGTGAGACGCCGAACTGGGCGTCCTCGTCCGGGTCCTCGAAGTCGATCGGCTCGCCGTCGCTCACCATCGGCAGCAGCGCGCCGAGCGCCACGTCGCCGTCGGCCTCACGCTTGAACCAGATGTTCGGGAAGGCCAGGAAGCGGTGCCAGGCCACGCCCATGTCGGTCTTGAGGGAGACCGTGATCATCCAGATGAACGACGTCGCGATCTTGATCATGGCGACGAGGTAGGTGAGGTTCTGGATGGTGGTGAGGCTCAGCCCCTTGAAGGCGGCGATCAGCGGGTACGAGGCGAAGAAGCCGATCTCGTAGTGGTCGACGCCGTGCTGGACGCCCTCCAGGGCCCGCAGCGTCATGATCGACAGGCCGACGATGAGGATGACGGCCTCGACGAAGTAGGCCTGGCCGATGTTGGAGCCGCTGAAGCGGGACTTGCGGCCCGCGTCGTCGGGCCGGTTGAGCTGCCGGATGACGATCAGGGTGAGGATGCCCAGCGTCGTCATCAGGCCGATGGCCTCGGTGAAGATCTCCCACGGCAGCCAGTCGCCGATCACCGGCAGCAGCCAGTCGGACTGGAAGAGCTGGCCGATGGCGTTGACGATCGTCAGCAGCAGAGAGAAGAAGCCCACGGCCACGAACCAGTGCGCCACCCCGACGATGCCCCAGCGGTTCATCCGGGTGTGCCCGAGGAACTCCTTGACCACCGTGACCGTACGCCCGGTGGGGTCATCCGTCCGGGTGCCCGCGGGGACGGGCTGGCCGAGCGTCACGAAGCGGTAGATCTGCAGGATGGCGCGGCCGAACAGGGCGACGCCGACCGCGATGAGGACCAGCGACACGATGATCGCGGCGAGTTGCATAAGGGCTCCTCGAACCTGCGAGAGCGGGAATTACTAAGCAGTAACTTATTTTGTCTTACCGAGATTACCCGGCCGGGTGCACGGCCATGTAGTCGACCGGCCGGTGATCTGCGTCGCTCGCCCGGCCCCGCCCGCTGACCTCCTCAAATGCTCTCTTGATCATAAGACTCATATAAAAGTTGAGCCGTGACGACTCATGTCTGTTGACAGCGAAAAGCGGATCATGCACGCTTGAGCCTGTTCCACTCAATGCTGTAGCTGGAGGATCCCGAAATGGCACGTGCGGTCGGCATCGACCTGGGTACGACGAACTCCGTCGTCAGTGTTCTCGAAGGCGGTGAGCCCACCGTCATCACCAACGCCGAGGGCGCCAGGACCACGCCTTCCGTCGTCGCCTTCGCGAAGAACGGCGAGGTACTGGTCGGCGAGGTGGCCAAGCGCCAGGCGGTGACCAACGTCGACCGGACCATCCGGTCGGTCAAGCGCCACATGGGCACCGACTGGAAGGTCAACCTCGACAACAAGGACTTCAACCCGCAGCAGATGAGCGCCTTCATCCTGCAGAAGCTGAAGCGGGATGCCGAGGCGTACCTGGGCGAGAAGGTCGCGGACGCGGTCATCACCGTCCCGGCGTACTTCAACGACGCCGAGCGCCAGGCGACCAAGGAAGCCGGTGAGATCGCGGGCCTCAACGTCCTGCGTATCGTCAACGAGCCTACCGCCGCCGCGCTCGCCTACGGGCTGGAGAAGGACGACCAGACCATCCTGGTCTTCGACCTCGGCGGCGGCACCTTCGACGTCTCGCTGCTGGAGATCGGCGACGGCGTGGTGGAGGTCAAGGCCACCAACGGTGACAACCACCTCGGTGGTGACGACTGGGACCAGCGCGTCGTCGACTACCTGGTCAAGCAGTTCAACAACGCCAACGGCGTGGACCTGTCCAAGGACAAGATGGCTCTCCAGCGCCTCCGCGAGGCCGCTGAGAAGGCGAAGATCGAGCTGTCCAGCTCGACCGAGACCACCATCAACCTGCCCTACATCACGGCCTCCGCCGAGGGCCCGCTGCACCTGGACGAGAAGCTCAGCCGCTCGCAGTTCCAGCAGCTGACCTCGGACCTGCTGGAGCGCTGCAAGACCCCGTTCCAGAACGTCATCAAGGACGCGGGTATCTCGCTGTCCGAGATCGACCACGTGGTCCTGGTCGGCGGCTCGACCCGGATGCCCGCCGTCGCCGAGCTGGTCAAGGAGCTGACCGGCGGCAAGGACGCCAACAAGGGCGTCAACCCGGACGAGGTCGTCGCCATCGGCGCGTCCCTCCAGGCCGGTGTCCTCAAGGGTGAGGTCAAGGACGTCCTCCTGCTGGACGTCACCCCGCTGTCCCTCGGTATCGAGACCAAGGGCGGCATCATGACCAAGCTGATCGAGCGGAACACGACCATTCCGACCAAGCGCTCGGAGATCTTCACGACGGCCGAGGACAACCAGCCGTCCGTGCAGATCCAGGTCTACCAGGGCGAGCGCGAGATCGCCGCGTACAACAAGAAGCTCGGAATGTTCGAGCTGACCGGCCTGCCGCCGGCCCCGCGCGGGGTGCCGCAGATCGAGGTCACCTTCGACATCGACGCGAACGGCATCATGCACGTCGCGGCGAAGGACCTGGGCACCGGCAAGGAGCAGAAGATGACCGTCACCGGCGGCTCCGCGCTGCCGAAGGACGACATCGACCGCATGATGCGCGAGGCCGATCAGTACGCGGAGGAGGACCACAAGCGCCGCGAGGCCGCCGAGACCCGCAACCAGGCCGAGCAGCTGGTCTACCAGACCGAGAAGTTCCTCAAGGACAACGAGGACAAGGTCCCGGGCGAGGTCAAGACCGAGGTCGAGGAGTCGGTCGCCGACCTCAAGGAGAAGCTCAAGGGCGAGGACACCGCCGAGATCCGCACCGCGACCGAGAAGGTCGCCGCGGTCAGCCAGAAGCTGGGCCAGGCGATGTACGCCAACACCGACGCCGCCGCCGGTGAGGCCGGTGCCGCCGGTGCGGATGGTGCCGAGGGCGCCCAGGCCAAGGCCGATGACGACGTGGTGGACGCCGAGATCGTCGACGACGAGAAGGCCGACAAGGGCCAGGGTGGTGCCGCGTGACGGAGGAGACTCCGGGCTTCGAGGAGCAGCCCGACGTCCCCTCCGAAGCCGCGCAGACCCCCGACGACGCGGCGAAGGGCGCCGGGTCCGCCGACAAGGCGGGTCCGGGCGCCCCGGCCGGGGACATGGAACAGGTAGCCATTCAGGCGCAGCTGGACCAGGTGCGTACCGCCCTCAATGAGCGGACCGCCGACCTCCAGCGCATCCAGGCCGAGTACCAGAACTACCGGCGCCGGGTCGAGCGGGACCGGGTGCAGGTCAAGGAGGTCGCGGTCGCGAACCTCCTGAGCGAGCTGCTTCCGGTGCTCGACGACATCGGCCGGGCGCGGGAGCACGGCGAACTCGTCGGCGGCTTCAAGTCCGTCGCCGAATCGCTGGAGACCGTGGCGGCGAAGCTGGGCCTGCAGCAGTTCGGCAAGGAGGGCGAGCCCTTCGACCCGCTGGTGCACGAGGCGCTCATGCACTCGTACGCGCCGGATGTCACCGAGACGACGTGCGTGCAGATTCTCCAGCCGGGGTATCGAATCGGCGAACGAACGATTCGCCCGGCGCGGGTCGCGGTCGCCGAGCCCCAGCCGGGCGCCTCGTCCAAGGGCCCGGGCGAAGGCGACGGCACGGCGCCGGACGAGGAGAGCGGTGGCCCGGAAGAGGGCTGACGCGACGGTGACGGCAGGAATACCAGGAGAGGAGGGACGTCGGGGATGAGCACCAAGGACTTCGTCGAGAAGGACTATTACAAGGTTCTCGGCGTCCCCAAGGACGCCACCGAGGCGGAGATCAAGAAGGCGTACCGGAAGCTCGCCCGCGAGTACCACCCGGACGCCAACAAGGGCGACGCCAAGGCCGAGGAGCGCTTCAAGGAGATCTCCGAGGCGAACGACATCCTCGGCGACCCCAAGCGGCGCAAGGAGTACGACGAGGCCCGCTCCCTGTTCGGCAACGGGGGCTTCCGCCCCGGGCCGGGCGGGGCGGGCTCCACCGGAAGCTTCAACTTCGACCTGGGGGACCTCTTCGGGGGCGCCCAGGGCGGCCCCGGTGGCGCGGGCGGTGCCGGTGGCTTCGGCGGTGGGCTCGGCGACGTGTTCGGCGGTCTCTTCAACCGCGGCGGGCCCACCCGGACCCAGCCGCGGCGCGGCCAGGACGTCGAGTCCGAGGTGACGCTCAGCTTCACCGAGGCCGTCGAAGGGGCCACCGTCCCGCTGCGGATGTCCAGCCAGGCCCCGTGCAAGTCGTGCTCCGGCACCGGCGACAAGAACGGCACCCCGCGGGTCTGCCCGACCTGCGTCGGCACCGGGCAGGTCAGCCGGGGCGGCGGGGGCGGCTTCTCGCTCACCGACCCGTGCGTGGAGTGCCGGGGCCGAGGCCTGATCGCGCAGGACCCGTGCGAGACCTGCAAGGGCAGCGGACGGGCCCGTTCCGCTCGCACCATGCAGGTCCGTATCCCCGCGGGCGTCAGCGACGGCCAGCGGATCCGGCTGCGCGGCAAGGGCGCCCCGGGCGAGACCGGCGGTCCGGCCGGTGACCTCTACGTCATCGTCCATGTGGACCCGCATCCGGTCTTCGGCCGGCGCGGCGACAACCTGACCGTCACCGTCCCCGTCACCCTTCCGGAGGCGGCGCTCGGCGGCGAGATCAGGGTCCCGACGCTGGGCGGCCCGCCGGTCACCCTGAAGCTGCCGGCCGGTACGCCGGGCGGCCGCACGATGCGCGCCCGTGGCAAGGGCGCGGTGCGCAAGGACGGCACCCGCGGCGACCTGCTGGTCACCGTCGAGGTGACGGTGCCGAAGGACCTCAGCACTGCCGCTCGTGAGGCGCTGGAGTCCTACCGGGAGGCGACCGCGGGCGATGACCCGCGGGCGGAGCTGTTCCAGGCCGCGAAGGGAGCATGACCCAATGGAGACGCACGGCCGAGGGGGCCTCGGAGGCAGGGGACCCGGCCGGTCACGTAATCCGTACGAGCTGACCGACGAATCGCCGGTGTACGTCATCTCGGTCGCCGCTCAGCTCTCCGGCCTGCATCCGCAGACCCTGCGTCAGTACGACCGCCTCGGGCTGGTCTCCCCGGACCGTACCGCCGGCCGCGGCCGGCGGTATTCCGCGCGCGACATCGACCAGCTGCGCCAGGTGCAGCAGCTGTCCCAGGACGAGGGGATCAACCTCGCCGGGATCAAGCGCATCATCGAGCTGGAGAACCAGGTCGCCGCGCTGCAGTCGCGCGTGGCCGAGCTGCAGTCGGCCGTCGAGGGCGCGGCCGCCGCGATGCAGCAGCGCGAGGCCCAGGTCCACGCCTCGTACCGCCGCGACCTGGTGCCCTACCAGGACGTCCACCAGGGCAGTGCCCTGGTCGTCTGGCGTCCCAAGCCCAAGCGCAGGGATTAGCGTCTCCCTTCGGCAGCGCGACAGGCCCGGTGACCTCTACGGTCGCCGGGCCTCGCTCATGTGGCCGGGGCCCGCGGCGGGCGCACCATGGAGGTGTGGGAGGAGGTACCGCACATGTTGGAGATCAAGACGCTGGACAAGCCGGATGAGCGGCGGGACTTCCCTGGAGGTCATCTGGAGAGGCTGCATCTGACGGGGCTGGACTTCGCCGTGGGCACCTTCGAGCCCGGCTGGCGCTGGCGGGAGTCGGTCCGGCCGCTGGCCGGTACCCGGAGCTGCCAGGTCCGCCACTGCGGGGTCGTGGTGCGGGGGCGGATGCGGCTGCGGATGGACGACGGCGCCGAGGCCGAGGTGGGGCCCGGCGACGTGTTCGTGATACCGCCCGGCCACGACGCGTGGGTGGTCGGCGACGAGCAGGTGGTGGTGTACGACACCGGCGGCGAGATGGCCGAGGCCTACGCGCGGATCGACGGGGCCGACCCCTGATCGGTGCGGGGGTTCCCGGCCGGCGGTGAGCCTCGCGCGCCTCACCCCCGTCCCATCGCCCGGGTGATCGTGATCTCGATCAGGACGCGGTGCGGGTTGGGGCGGGGCGTGCGCTCGTAGCGTTCCGCGTAGCGGCGTTCCGCGTCGGCGATCAGCTCGGGTTCGGTACGTACCCGGGCGGTCCCCTCCAGCGTGGCCCACCGCTTGCCCGCCATCTGGCAGACGGCGACCCGCGCGCCGTCCGCCGACTCGCTCGCCGCCCGGACGTGGGCGGCCTTGCGGCTGTGACCGCTGGCGATGACACGGGCGAGCCCGGCTTCGGGGTCGTAGGTGACGCCGACCGGGACGACGTGCGGGGTGCCGTCGGGGCGCAGGGTGGTGAGGGTGCAGAGGTGGCGTTCGCGCCAGAAGGCGAGGTACGCGGGGTCCGGGTTGCGTGGATCGAGGGCCATGGACGGGAACCTATGGCCAGAACGCTGGCGGAGACACAGTTGAGTGGAATAGACTCAACTTTACGCATGTTGTGCACGGCAGGATTGGTTGTGCAGGCAGGATTGTGGTCCGCCGCAGCGCGATGAGGAGGAGCCAGGTACGTGGACGCCGAGCTGACCAACAAGAGCCGGGCGGCGCTGAGCGCGGCCAATGACCGGGCGGTGTCCGCCGGGCACGCCGATCTGACCCCGGCCCATCTGCTGCTCGCCCTGCTGTCCGGGCAGGACAACGAGAACATCATGGATCTGCTGGCCGCCGTCGACACCGACGCGGCCGCCGTACGGAACGGGGCCGAGCGGCTGCTCGCCGCCCTGCCCAGCGTGCAGGGCTCCACCGTGGCCCCGCCGCAGGCCAGCCGCGAACTGCAGGCGGTCCTCGTGGACGCCGCGCAGCGCGCGAAGGACCTCGGCGACGACTACATCTCCACCGAGCACCTTCTGATCGGCGTCGCCGCCAAGGGCGGCCAGGCCGGGGAGCTGCTCGACCAGCAGGGGGCGAGCGTCAAGCCGCTGCTCGCCGCGTTCGAGAAGGCCAGGGGTGGACAGCGGGTGACGACTCCCGATCCGGAGGGCACGTACAAGGCGCTGGAGAAGTTCGGCACGGACTTCACCGCCGCCGCGCGCGAGGGCAAGCTCGACCCGGTCATCGGCCGGGACCAGGAGATCCGGCGCGTGGTGCAGGTGCTCTCGCGGCGTACGAAGAACAACCCGGTGCTGATCGGCGACCCGGGCGTCGGCAAGACCGCCGTGGTGGAGGGGTTGGCCCAGCGCATCGTCAAGGGCGATGTGCCGGAGAGCCTGCGCGACAAGCGGCTGGTCGCGCTCGACCTCGGCGCGATGGTCGCGGGCGCGAAGTACCGGGGCGAGTTCGAGGAGCGGCTGAAGACCGTCCTCGCCGAGATCAAGTCCAGCGACGGCCAGATCATCACCTTCATCGACGAGCTGCACACCGTGGTCGGCGCGGGCGCGGGCGGCGACTCGTCCATGGACGCGGGCAACATGCTCAAGCCGATGCTGGCCCGTGGTGAGCTGCGCATGGTCGGCGCGACCACGCTGGACGAGTACCGCGAGCGGATCGAGAAGGACGCCGCGCTGGAGCGCCGCTTCCAGCAGGTGCTGGTCGCCGAGCCGACCGTCGAGGACACCGTGGCGATCCTGCGCGGCCTCAAGGGCCGGTACGAGGCGCACCACAAGGTGCAGATCGCGGACGGCGCGCTGGTGGCCGCCGCGGCCCTCTCCGACCGGTACATCACCTCCCGCTTCCTCCCCGACAAGGCCATCGACCTGGTCGACGAGGCCGCCTCCCGGCTCCGCATGGAGATCGACTCCTCACCCGTAGAGATCGATGAGCTGCAGCGCTCCGTCGACCGGATGAAGATGGAGGAGATGGCGCTCGCCAAGGAGACCGACGAGGCCAGCAAGCTGCGGCTGGAGAAGCTGCGCCGCGACCTCGCCGACAAGGAGGAGGAGCTGCGCGGCCTGACCGCCCGCTGGGAGAAGGAGAAGCAGGGCCTCAACCGGGTCGGTGAGCTGAAGGAGAAGCTGGACGAGCTGCGCGGCCAGGCCGAGCGCGCCCAGCGCGACGGCGACTTCGGCACCGCCTCCAAGCTGCTGTACGGGGAGATCCCGGCCCTGGAGCGGGAGCTGGCCGAGGCCTCGGAGGCCGAGGCGGAGGTGCAGCAGGAGGACCGCGGCACCATGGTCAAGGAGGAGGTCGGCCCGGACGACGTGGCCGATGTGGTCGCCTCCTGGACCGGCATCCCGGCCGGGCGGCTGCTGGAGGGCGAGACCCAGAAGCTGCTGCGCATGGAGGATGAGCTGGGCCGTCGGCTGATCGGCCAGACCGAGGCCGTACGGGCCGTCTCCGACGCCGTGCGCAGGACCCGGGCCGGGATCGCCGACCCGGACCGGCCCACCGGATCGTTTCTCTTCCTCGGCCCCACCGGTGTCGGCAAGACCGAGCTGGCCAAGGCGCTCGCCGACTTCCTCTTCGACGACGAGCGGGCCATGGTCCGCATCGACATGAGCGAGTACGGCGAGAAGCACAGCGTCGCCCGGCTGGTCGGCGCCCCGCCCGGCTACGTCGGCTACGAGGAGGGCGGCCAGCTCACCGAGGCGGTGCGCCGCCGCCCGTACAGCGTGGTGCTGCTGGACGAGGTGGAGAAGGCCCACCCCGAGGTCTTCGACATCCTGCTCCAGGTGCTGGACGACGGGCGGCTCACCGACGGCCAGGGCCGGACGGTGGACTTCCGCAACACCATCCTGGTGCTCACCTCCAACCTGGGCAGCCAGTACCTGGTGGACCCGCTGCTCAGCGAGGAGGAGAAGAAGCGACGCGTCCTGGAGACGGTCCGTACCTCCTTCAAGCCGGAGTTCCTGAACCGCCTGGACGACCTGGTGGTCTTCTCCGCGCTCAGCCAGGACGAACTGTCCCGCATCGCCGAACTGCAGATCGCCGCGCTCGCCCGGCGCCTCGCCGAGCGGCGGCTGACCCTGGAGGTCAGCCCCGAGGCGCTGGCCTGGCTCGCCGAGGAGGGCAACGACCCGGCGTACGGGGCGCGCCCGCTGCGCCGTCTGGTGCAGACCGCGATCGGCGACCGGCTGGCCAGGGAGATCCTCTCCGGCGAGGTCCGGGACGGCGACACGGTCCGGGTCGAGAGGGCCGGAGACGGCCTCCTGGTGGGCCCGGCGCGCTGAACCACCGCCCCTGTCTTGATCGCGCAAAGGTCCGGTCAGGGTTGTACGGCGGGGGCGGGTGTGAGGGAGGATGGCGGTATCCATACGAAGGGAAATCCACGGTGAGCATCGACCCGTCCTCGATTCCGAATTTCGGGGGCCAGCCCGAGCCCGAACCGGCGGGTCCGAGCGGCCCCGTGCTGCCCGACCAGGACCTGGTCAAGCAGCTTCTGGAGCAGATGGAGCTGAAGTACGTCGTCGACGAGGAGGGAGACCTCGCGGCGCCGTGGGAGCAGTTCCGCACCTACTTCATGTTCCGTGGTGAGGAGGAGCAGCAGGTCTTCTCCGTCCGGACGTTCTACGACCGGCCGCACGGCATCGAAGTGAAGCCGCAGCTGCTCGAGGTGATCGACGACTGGAACCGCCGCACCCTGTGGCCCAAGGTCTACAGCCACACCAACGACGACGGCACGGTCCGGTTGATCGGTGAGGCGCAGATGCTGATCGGCACCGGCGTCAGCCTGGAGCACTTCGTATCCAGCACGGTCAGCTGGGTGCGGGCATCGATCGAGTTCGACCGCTGGCTGGTCGAACAGCTCGGCCTGGAGACCGACGCCGAGTCCGGCGACGACGAGAAGCCGGGCGACGACGAGGCCTGAGCAGGCCGGTCGGCCAGCACACGCACAGCAGCACACAGGCACAGCGGCACAGCAGCACGAGAACCCGGCCAGCGCGCCGCCCGTCAGGACGACGGCGCGCTACCGGGTTCTTGTCGTGTCCAGGGCCGTTGCGGAACTTTCCCCGCCCCATGAGGCGGTGTGACCATGGCTGGAACCGGCAGAGGGAATGGTGGAGACATGGGCGGCAGGCCGCTGCTGAACCGACGGCTCGACGGGCACGGCACGACGATCTTCGCGGAGATGTCCGCGCTCGCCGCGCGTACCGGCGCGATCAACCTGGGCCAGGGATTCCCCGACACCGATGGGCCCGAGGAGGTCCGCGAGGCGGCCGTACGGGCCCTCCGGGACGGGCGGGGCAATCAGTACCCGCCGGGCCCGGGCGTCCCCGAGCTGCGGACCGCCATCGCCGAGCACCAGCGGCGGTTCTACGGGCTGTCCTACGACCCCGACACCGAGGTCCTGGTGACCGCGGGCGCCACCGAGGCCATCGCGGCGTCGATGCTGGCGCTGCTGGAACCGGGCGACGAGGTCATCGCCTTCGAGCCGTTCTACGACTCCTACGCGGCCTGCATCGCCATGGCGGGCGCCACCCGCGTCCCCCTCACGCTCCGGGCCCCCGATTTCCGCCCCGACCTCGACGCCCTGCGCGCCGCCATCACGCCCCGCACCCGGCTGCTGCTGCTCAACAGCCCGCACAACCCGACCGGCATGGTGCTCACCCGCGACGAGCTGACCGCCATCGCCTCCCTCGCCGTCGAGCACGACCTCCTCGTGGTCACCGACGAGGTCTACGAGCACCTGGTGTTCGACGGCGAGCACATTCCCCTCGCCTCGCTGCCCGGGATGCGCGAGCGGACCGTCTCCATCTCGTCGAGCGGGAAGACGTTCTCGTTCACCGGTTGGAAGGTGGGCTGGGTGACGGCCTCGGCGCCGCTGGTGACGGCCGTCCGTACCGCGAAGCAGTACCTCACCTTCGTCAGCGCGGGCCCGTTCCAGTACGCGGTGGCGGAGGCGCTGAGGCTTCCGGACGGCTACTTCACCGGGTTCCGGGAGGGGCTGCGGGCCAAGCGCGACATCCTCGCCGACGGGCTCACCGAGGCGGGCTTCGAGGTCTTCCGTCCGCAGGGCACCTACTTCATCACCACCGATGTCGCGGCCCTCGGCGAGAAGGACGGCATCGCGCTGTGCCGGAGCCTCCCGGAGCGCTGCGGCGTGGTCGCGGTCCCCAACGCGGTCTTCTACGACGACCCGGACGCCGGGCGGAGCCAGGTCCGATTCGCCTTCTGCAAGCGGGAGGACGTCCTCCGCGAGGCCGTGGCGCGCCTGCGGCGGCTGTGAGCCACGGGCGTGTCCCCATCGAACCTCTGGACTTGCTCAACTTACCTTCACGGTTGGACACCTGCGCCGGTCCCCAACGCGCCGTCTCTGAGCAGGGGAAGAGTTGTCGTCAACTGTCGTCGTCTGTCGTCGTTGGCCACCCTCGGGCGGCCCACAGACGGCCCGGCGCCGGGGCCCGAAGAGCCTCTAGCGCTCGCTAGGGGCCGACCCTGGCAGTTACGTTCTGTTGCTTCTACTGGGTAGTGAGTAGTGGGTAGTGGGTAGTGGGTAGTGGGGTGCCTACTGGGATGCCCCTGTTGAGGGCCGCTATGGGCGAGGGATTGGGGGTTAGTGGGTAGCGGGGTGTTGGGCCCCACTACCCACTACCCAGTAGCTGAGCGTGACGTTGAGATGTGGTCGGGAAGGACCGCCTTCGGCGGACGTCTTTGGGGCGCCTCAGCACTCGGGAGCTCTGGCCTGACGGCGGGCCGCGCCGCCGTGGGGGTCCCACAGCGAGGACGAGCGGCGCGCGAGTTTCCACTCAAGCAGGCTCACGTCCTTCTCGCTGTGGGGGTCCCACACCCCCACGCCCAGGTCAGCGCCCCCCACACAGCGTGGGACCCCCGCAGCGTGTGGGAGGCAACGCGTGGGACTCCCACAACGGCCTGACATCCTCTGACTGTCAGACCGGCCGTGACACCCAAACCCCTAGGCACACGCGGGTGTCACGAGCCCTGACACCCGGCGGTAACGCCCTCTGACACCGTGCCTGACACCCTCGTGGGGCGACCCTGACACCCGTTCTACGCTTTGGAGCGCGCCAGGCGGGGGAGCGTGGGAATCGTCGGCGTGGTTCGCTCGCGCCCGCGCCTGAACGGCCACACACCGCTACTGGCTACTGGCTACCGCAAAGGTTGCCAGTAGCCAGTAGAACGACCCCCTGCGGCCTCTCACAGGGCCCTACCGGGCCTTTGCCGGTAGCCATTAGGCAGTAGCCACTAACCACTACGATTACCCACCGTTATCAGGCGCCCAAGGGCTCCGTAACGGTCGCCTAACGCCCGTCACGCGTGACTGGCGCGTAACACCCAAACCCCTAGGCAGACGCGCCGTGACGCGGGCGTAACAGCGGCCCGTCACACCGCATCACACGGCCCGTCACACCTGCTGGGGCCAGTCCTCACACTTCGCGTCACGTCGGGGCCGGACGCGCCCAGGTAAAGCCCTCCCCCTCTACCGCGCACCGTCGCCGACCCATGCGCACTGGGGATAGGTGGTCTTCGCCCGCTGCTGAGGTAGCGGGGGCCCTTTACCTCGGTAGAGGGGGTGGTAACGGGCTCTGACCTGCAAGGTAGAGAGGGTAGAGGGGGGGTACGGCTCCCCCGGCTGGATGCGGGTCAGAGCGGAAAGGACGAGAAGGACCGCCTTCGGCGGACGTCTTTCGGGCGCCCATGGCGGGAGCTCCCATCGCGCCGTGGGCGGCGCGGCGCCGCAGCATCTCAGAGCGGCCATGCGGGGAGCCCCCCAGGTAAAAGCCGCTCGCGTCTCAGGCCCCGGACAAGCAAGAAGAGCACCCCCGCCCTGGTGCTCTTCTTGCTTGTCCGGGCGGCTTTTACCTGGGGCAGATGGCATCAGGGGGGTAAGCGACGTCGAGCCTCCCCCGCGCACGGGACTTCCCAGGACGGCTTTTCAGCGGGTTGGCATGGCCGTCGCCCCCGCTGAAAAGCCGTCCTGGGGCCTTCCAAGGGGCAGGCGGTGGACGACGGAGAGGGTCGCCAGGCCCCTGCCGCTCTCTCGTGGTGCTGATGGCTCTTAAGGAGGGGAGACGACCTTGAGCGCCCCGATCCTCCCCCCTTGGAAGGCCGCCCCAAGCCCTGTCCTAGAGATTTAAGAGAAAATAGCGTCCGCAGCGTCCGCCGAGCTTCCCGCATCCCCTCTGACCTGCATGATTCTTGCGGACGCTAAAACGAAATGCGTAGCGTCCGTCAGCGTCCGCAGCGTCCAGACCCCCCGCTACTAAGAGCCGGTTTTCGCAGGTCAAGCGGCTCTTAGGAGGCGGCGGGTTGCGGACGCTACGGATGCTGAACCTCTGGTCGGGAAGCAGAAGAGACCACCCTCGCCCGGCGCGGGTGGTCTCTTCGCGTCCTGCTGAGCGTCGGACGGAGAGCTGCAACACCAGGTGTTGCAGCCGCTTGTCCGCCACGCTTGCCTGGAGCGCGCGACGGCGCCCAGAGTTCGCATCGGCCGCCGCGCGCGAGCGCAGCGAGCTGCTAATGGTCGTGCGGCCTTGGCCGCTCCTTCTATCTCCCGCCCTGCGGGGTCGCTTCGTCCAGCGCCTTCAGCACCGGATCGGGGTCGCCGTTGTACATGAGGTGCGGTTCGTCTGGCTCCGGAGGTACGAACCGGGTTCGGTATCGGAGCAAGTCACTTTCGGCGAAGTAGATCGAGTTCGGATCGGCCGCATGCTGGGCATTGCGCTTGCTCACACGGGCCCAGAGTTCTTCGTGGCTCGCCTCCAGGTAGACGAGCACCGTGCTCGCACCCGCGTTGGTCGCGAGCGAACGCCAATGAGCGCGGTCGTCCGGTGTCCAGAAACCATGGTCGACCACCACGTCACGCCCGGCCCGGAGTTGCCCACGGAGTTCCTGGGAGATCTCTTCGAGGATTGGGCGCTCAAGGGTCGGAAACGTGCCCCGAGGGAAGTCGACGCCGTACACGCCATGTCGGCGATACATCTCTTCGTCTGGACACAGCCTGACGAAGCCCTGGGCTGTAAGCGCACGGGACAGAGTCGTCTTACCTGAGCCGGGGAGTCCTGCCATGAGGACACAGAACGGCCGACGGGCGTTGACGGCCGTCACTGGGTGACTTCCGATTCCGTCCGCCACGTACGGCCAGGGCCTCCGAGGTCGACGCCGTATTCCACGACGTTGTCCTCAGTGTCGACGAACTTCGCCGTCATCACGACTACTGGCTCTGTCGGTGGCTTCGCGGGATCCAGCTCCAAGAGCTCCGCGTCCTCCGGCGTCAGCAGGCGCGCCGACGCACTGTCGATCCGATGACTGATCGGTCGGCCGGTTGCCTGGGCGATGAGCTGTAGCGAAGTCCCCCCGGTCAGACGATCGCTCTTCGTCAGTTGCGGAACCAGGTTGGCGTACCGAGCGGGGATCCACGAGGTGGAATGCGCGACGATGCCGTGCCGGTCGCGATACACGCGACGTCGCCTGACCACGTCCGAGCCAGGCTTGATGTCCAGTGCTTGGGCCACGTCTGCGGGTGCCGACACCACTGATGCCTCGTGAGAGTCGGACCGTTCGCCGGATCCCCAACTGGAGCCGGTCTGGCGTCCTCGGTCCTGGCGCTGCGATCCCGAAGACATCGGGGCCGGACGGTCTACTACCTCCGTACCGATTCCGTGAATGCCCCTGATGAGCCCGTCATTGCGCAGCTTCCGCAACGCCTTCTCAGCGGTCGCGGTACTGACCTTCCACTCCTGCGCGAGGTTCTTGATGCTCGGCAGGAGCGTGCCCGGCCGTAGGTCGCCGGACGTGATCAGCTCTGTGTAGTGGGCGGCAATCTGCGCGTACGGCGCTCGATTGTCGGCCTGCTCTGACATCTCCCTAGCTCCCTTGTCTCAGTGGACGCGGTCCCTACTGTACCCCTTGACACCCTAGGGTGCCCTAGGGAACCTTAGGGATGTGCCCGCCGGTCGGATTGGTCGATCGGAGACCGCTTGTCTGGCGTGCGCTGAAACGCGAAAAGCCCTGGTCAAGGCCAGGGCAAAGCAAGGAGCGGCCACCTACCGCCAAGCAGTCAGCCGCTCCCCGACCCTCGAAGGGGTATCTCCATGATGCCTGGAGCCATCAAGGAACGGACCACCGAGCAGGTCACTGCTCTGTACGCGGCGCGTCTTGAGTGCGGCTGGGAGCTGTCGGATCTGGCCGACCGGCTGCGGCTGGAGGCTGCGGAGCGGGACGTGAAGCTGCCGGTGCACAACCACCCGCTGTTCACCCGGATCAAGCTGTGGGAGCGGGGCGAGGGCGTACCTCGGGCCCGGTACGTGGAGCTGCTGACGGCCGTGTACGGCAAGACCGCCACGGAACTCGGACTGCCGGACCGCAGTCAGCCGCCGATCGATGCTGAGCGCTGGGGACGGCTGTACGAGCGCTACTTCGACTGGACGGTGTCCTACCTCTGGCGCCGTGTCCATCAGCGTGACCTGGCCATGGACCTGGCGCAGGACACGTTCATCGAGATCGGCCGCACGCTGCACAAGATCGACCCGGCCAAGGAAGGGAACTTGTACGGCTTCGTCGCGCAGCAAGCGCGCTGGACCCTGGGCCTGTACCGGCAGAGTTCCCGGAGCTGGCGCGAGACGGCGGCCGACTTCGGCGCCGAGGAGAAGCCCGCGAGCGATGCCCACTCCTCGCCGGAAGGCACGATCGCTCTGACCATCGACCTGAATCGCGTCCTGGCGGCACTGCCCGCCCGTGACCGGCAGGTGATCGCCCTCCGCATCTTCGATGACCTGACCGTGGAGCAGATCGCCGGAGTCATCTCCCTGTCCCACACGCGTACGCAGAAGCTCATGAACCGGGCCGTGGACACCCTCCGGACCCGGCTCACCGGCCAGCCCATCACCTGGACCATCCCCGGTTCCGTGCGAGACCTGGAGAAGGCCGCATGAGCCACCACGCCACCCCGCATCTGAACGCGGCTCGCCGCCGGGCGAGGAAGCGCACCCTCGCCCGGCGGGACGGGGCCCGCTGCTCCTACTGCTGGACGCCGTTCACCGACCTCCGGACGGCCACCCTCGACCACGTGGTGCCAATCTCCCTGCTCTTCACCTGGCGCCCGGAGAACCTCGTACTGGCCTGCCGCTCGTGCAACGACCGGAAGGCCGACCGACTCCCGATCTCTGTGGCGCTGCTTCTGTGCGCCCACAGGGCCCCCAGCAGGGTGACCGTGAACACCGAGCCGTCCACCGTGAACGCCAATGCCCCGGCCGTGAACACCAAGCCGTCCACGGTGAGCGGTACGGACCCCATGAACGCCCTGCCGGTGAACGCCATGAACGGCGTGAACACCCCGGCCGTCCACCCGACTTCCACCCCTGCGTCCACCTCGCCGCTGGTGGTCGATCGGTCGGTGCTGGACCGACACACATGCGCTGCCCAGTCGGCCGATGACCTGCGTGACTGTCAGCGTCACGGGGGGCGTGACGGCCGTGACGGGTGCCGTCACGGGCATGGCGCGGCTGTGCTCGACTGGTTGGGCTTGGCTCGACTCGCGCACGCTGCACAGTCGGCCGCCGACGCGTACGCCGTTCCCCCGACGGGCGGGAAGCGTACGGGCGCCAGGGTCGGCCGACTCCACACACCCGGACGGGATCGGTCGACGGGCGTCAACCACGCCTCGACCCCCGTCGACCGATCGACCGCCGACCCCGCGCGGCTGGAGTCGACCAGTCGACCGGGAACGAGGTGCGTCAACGGTCGATCGACGCCCGTCAGCCATCGATCGACGGGCGTCAACCGCGCGGCCAGCCGCGCGCAACCGCGCGCCCACGACACCCAACCGCGCGCCTTCCGCGCGGAGCCGCGCGCCAACCGCGCGCACGGCACGCGGCTGTGTGACGCACCCCGTACGCGTCCGTGTGATGGTCGGCCGCACGCGGGGGTGGTGTCGGTATGAGCACCCAGACCAGGCCCGTCAACGGGCACGTGCACCCCGCCCCGGTCGGGAGCTCCCGACCGACCACCAACCAGCACCCGGCCGGGAACGGGTCGGACGGGGGCAAGAAGCCGTCCGCCGCGTCGCGGTTGGTCGCGCTGGCGCGGGAGCGGTACGAGCTGGTGATGTCGGAGGACGGACGGCCGTACGCGGTGGCCATGGACGGCCCGAACCTCGCCCTGCCGTTCAAGGGGCGCGGCGGTCTGCGGCAGCGACTCTCCCGGCTGTTCACCGACACCTTCGACGGTGAGGTGCCCTCTCAGTCCGCGCTGGCTGATGCGATGACCGTGCTGGAAGGCGACGCGGACGCAACCGACCCAGTCCCCGCACACCTGCGGGTGGGCACCGACCCTGCTGGCGCCATCGTGGTGGATCTGGGCACCGCCGACGGCCAGTGCGTCACGGTCAGCCCGTACGGCTGGCAGACCGTGCCCCGCTCGCCCGTGCTCTTCCGGCGGTCCGGAGCCATGGCGCCCATGCCCGCGCCGGTGCTGGACGGGGACGGGCTGTCCAAGCTGCACGGCCTGCTGAACATGGACGAGTCCGCGTTCCGGCAGCTGTGCGGCTGGCTGGTGGCCGCGTGGATTCCGACGATCCCGCACCCGGTTCTGACGTTCAAGGGCGAGCAGGGCACGGGGAAGTCGAAGACCGCGCAAATGGTCGTGAACCTGATCGACCCCTCACCGGCCAGCAAGCGCAGCCAGCCGAGGGACGTCAAGGCGTGGTCGGTGCAGGCGTTCAACTCCTGGGCGCTGTGCCTGGACAACGTCTCATCGATCCCGCCGTGGCTGTCCGACACGCTGTGCAAGGCCGTGACCGGGGATGGCGTCATCGACCGGGCCCTGTACTCCGATGACGACGTGGTGGTGCTCTCCTTCCGGCGGGTGCTGGCCATGACCACCATCGACGCCGGAGCCCTCGCGGGGGACCTGGCGGAGCGGCTGCTGATGCTCGATCTCCAGCTCATCAGCGAGGACCGCCGCCGCACGGAGGAAGAGCTGGACGCGGCGTTCGAAGCGGTCCGCCCAGCCGTCATCGCGGCCCTGTTCGACCTGCTGGCCTCCGTGCTCGCAGTGCTGCCCACCGTGCGGCTGGAGAGCATGCCCCGCATGGCCGACTTCGCCCGCGTCCTCGCGGCCGTCGACCAGGTCCAGGGCTGGCAGACCCTGCCCGCCTACCTCGCCACCTCAGCGAACGTGGCCACCGACGCCCTGGAAGGCGACGCGTTCGGCTCCGCAATCGTCGCCCTGGTGGAAGCTGCGGGAACCTGGCGCGGCACCGCCGGAGCCCTGCTGGAGCAACTGCCCGCCCCCGAAGGGCTGGTCAAAGGCTGGCCCAAGGACGCCACCCGCGCGGGCGGACGCGTCCGCCGACTGGCCCCGCTGCTCCGCGCGGCCGGTGTCGCCGTGGACGACACGCAGCGTAGTGAGGACCGGCACCGGCACCGGCTGTTCGTCCTCTCCCGCATCGACGCGGAAGAGGGGCCAGCGTCCGCAGTCTCCGACGCCACTACCGGCCCCGCATGGCCGCCTGTGGCCCCCATCCCCAAGCCAGAAACCCTACCTGAGCTCGACTGACGCCATCCGGAGCTTTCCGGACCGGGCAGCCGCACCGCTGCCCGGAGCGCGGACGCTGTGCGGACGCTACGACTTCCAGCGTCCGCACAGCGTCCACACCCCGCACCACCCGCGACCTGTGTGAACGAGCCGCACGGACGCTACGGGCGCTGCGGACGCTGTTTTCCCCCAAATCTCTAGGACCGCACTCCCGCACACCCGATCACGGACACGAGGAGTCACCACCGCCATGGCTACCGAAGAGCCGACCGACCCGCGCGCGATCCTGCGCGGCGGCCTCCCGGACCGCTACCTCACCCCCGAAGACCTGGTCACCATGTTCAGCCTCCCGAGCGTCGAAACCGTGTACCAGTGGCGCCGCAAGCGCATCGGCCCGCCCGGCTTCCGCGTCGGTCGATACCTCCGCTTCAACCCGGCCGCCGTACAGGCATGGGAGGCCGAACGGACCGCCCTCGAAGACGCGGCCTGAGCCTCCCCGGCCCGGCAGGGAGGCAGCACCCGCCGGGCCGGGGAGACAGGGAGAACTCCCTGACCGCCTCCCTGCTCTCCCTCCCTCTGCCTGACCAGCACAGATGCCACATCAGGGAGGCAGGGAGGCACAGCCCCAGCACCCGCGAAAACCCCCTCAGGAAGCCATCCGAGACCCCCGTCTCTGCCTCCCTGAGCCCCGCCGGAGCGCTGCTAGATCTAGCGCCCCCCCGCCGCTAGGTCTAGCAGCTCGGCTGGCACCCGATCAGGCACCTGACCAGCGAACTAGCGCCTAGCACCTGGTTTGCCGCAACCCCCGAAACGGGCCGGAAGGCCGCTCTGCAGCCCTCCCCTGCCCTGCTACCGAGAAGGGAGTCAGCCCCGCATGGCTGGCCACATCCAAGACCGCTGGTACAAAACCGAGACCACCGCCGACGGCAAGACCGTCCGTGTCAAGACCGACCGGTACGGCACGGGCATGCGCTACCGGGCCCGCTACATCGGCCCCGACGGCACCGAGAAGTCCAAGAGCTTCCCCGACGGCAAGAAGCGCCTCGCCGAGAAGTGGCTCAGCGCCATCGAAACGGACATGACGCGCGGTCAGTACACCGACCCCAAGTCGATGCAGATCACGTTCCGGCAGTACGCCGAGAAGTGGTTGGACAGCAAGACACCCAGCGCGATGACCAGGAAGGAACTCGGCCGACGCCTGCGGCTGCATGCCTACCCGGTGCTTGGCTCTCGACCGATCGGGACCTTCAGGCCGGAGCACATCAGGGAGTTCGTCGCCGCCCTGGAAGCGAAACCCGGCGTCGGCCCGTCCTACGCCCGGAACATCTTCGCGGACGTTCAGTCGGTCCTGTCCGCTGCTGTCGATGACACGCTGCTGGCCCGCAACCCGTGTGGAGCACGGACCGTCCGGCGGCCCAAGCCTGCTCCCTATCTCGTCGTCCCGTGGTTGCCCGCCCAGGTGTTCGCCGTTCGGGCGGCTCTTGCGGAGCGGTATCGGGCGATGGTCGATGTTGGCGCCGGATGCGGTCCGCGTCAGGGCGAGGTGTTCGGCCTGGCTGAGGACGCCATCGACTTCGAGGGGCGCACACTCCATGTTGTTCGCCAGATCAAGCACGTAGAAGGGCACCCGGTGTTCGCTCTCCCCAAGGGCGGCAAGACGCGAGATGCACCGTTGCCTGACTACGTGGCGGGTTCTCTTCAGGCGCACATGGATGCCTTCAAGCCCGTGGAGATCACGCTTCCGTGGGAGACGCCGGAAGGCCCGTTGGTGTCCTTCCGGCTGATCTTCACGGCTGAACAGGGGGGCATGGTGTGGCGGAGCAACTTCAACAACAAGGAGTGGAAGCCCGCTCTCGCGGTCGCTGGGCTCATCCCGGAAGCGGACGAGAACGGCAAGTACGAGTCGGCGCGGGAGCACGGGATGCACGCCGTGCGGCACTTCTACGCCTCCGCGCTGCTGGACGCGGGTGAGAACATCAAGGCCGTCAGCGAGTACATGGGGCATGCTGACCCGGCGCTGACGCTGCGGGTGTACGCCCACCTGATGCCCGACAGCCGAGACCGTGCCCGCCGTGCCATCGACTCGGTGTTCCAGCGTGTCTCCGAGGAAGATCACGGCCCACAGACGGCCCAGTGAGGCACAGACGGCCCCTGGACTGCCCTGCTGGGCAGGTCGGGGGCCGTCTCGTCAATAGGACCCTCAGAACTTGCTCAACTCGGCTTTTGACGGGGACCAAGCCGGGCAGGAGCTGGTCAGGCACGACAGAGCGGTACCTCGCTACGGGGGCTCGCTACGGGGGATGGAAGGAGTGAGGACCCCATGGGATTTGTCATCGTGTTCGTCGTCGTGGTCTTCGCGGTCATGGCGGTGGCGGCACTGAGCGCCGGGAAGGCCAGGAAGCGCCGGGGGGCTTACGGGGCGGGTTCGTCCGGGGGCGCCGGTGGCGGCTGGTGGCTCGGCAGTGGTGGTTCGAGCGGCGGTGGCTGCGGTGGCGGCCACCACCACGGCGGCAGCAGCTGCGGCGGCAGCAGCAGTAGCTGCGGCGGCGGAGGGGGCTGTGGCGGTGGCGGCGGTGGCGGTGGTGGCGGCGGCTGCGGGGGAGGTTCCTGAGCCTGAGCCGCCCCTCGGGGGAACCGCCCCGTGTGAATGCGCCCGGCGCGCCAACGTGCGCCGGGCGCAGCTGTGTTGAACACTTGAGCTGGGGACCGCCCTAGGGGGTGGAAACCCGGCGAAGGTGGGTAAAAACGATGTGGCGTCGACCATTTCATGATTCCGTATACCACCGCCCTACGGACCCCACGTGGGCACGAGCCGGAGTATCCGCAGCCCCCTGGACCACTGCGGGGCGGACCACCGCGGGGCGAGCCGGCCCACCTTTCCCCTGCGTGCTTGCGGAGCCGACCCATGCTCACGACCCTCAAGACTGCCTACACCGACACCCGCGCCGATGACCTGGCCTGGGCCCTGGGGCGGGAACCGCTTCCGGCCCTGGCCGTGCTCGACCTCCGACTGCACGGTTTCGCAGTGCAGTTGAGGCTTCTCGGGGCCTCGCACCAGGTCCTCCTCGAAGCGGAGGACGGGCGCTGTTCTGAGACCGTCGCCTGCATGTCCGGCAGCAGCACCCCGCTCCCGCTGGGCGTTTCCACCCTCGTCGACGGCCGCGAGTACGAATTCGCGGCGCGCGTCGAGGAGTTGTCCAAGGGGTCGTTCGCCGGGCGGGCCCAGGAGTTACTGGCCCTGGTCGCCGACCATCCGCACGGCCTGGCGGGGACGTTCCCCGGCGCCCCGCACGCGTTCACCGCGCTGCTCGCGCAGTGGCACGAGGGCACGGTGGGGTGGCGTACCTGGCACGCGTATCCGCAGGAAGGGCGGCTCGTCACCACCCGTACCTGCCTGGGCGTGACGTCCATACCGATGCGGCTCCGGCCGCCCGGCGACCACCCGGTGTCCTCCCGCTGATCCCCCGCTGATCCGGTGTGCGGATGATGCGGTGTACGGATGAGCGGCAGTCAGTACACCCTTGTGGGTGACCAGGCGTGGGTGATTTGTAACGTAGCGTTCCGTTCGTGACCGAATCCCCGATGCCCGCGCCGGAGTCTGAGAGTCCGGTGCGGCTGCCCGTGCGGGCCGGGTTCGGCCGCTTCCTCATCCTCGTGACCGTCTTCGTCTGCGCCGCCTGCGGGCTGGTTTACGAACTCGAACTCGTCGCCCTCGCCTCCTACTTGGTGGGCGATTCGGTGACCCAGGCCTCCGTCGTCCTGTCGGTGATGGTCTTCGCGATGGGCGTCGGCTCGCTGCTCGCCAAGCGGCTGCGCCCCCGCGCCGCGGCCGGTTTCGGCGCCGTCGAGGCGGTGCTCGCGCTCCTCGGCGGCTGCTCGGCGATGGCCCTGTACGCGTGCTTCGCGTGGTGGGGGCAGTCGCGCTCCGCGCTGGTCGGCTTCTCGTTCGCGATCGGCGTGCTCATCGGCGCCGAGGTGCCGCTGCTGATGACGCTCATCCAGCGGGTGCGGCGGCAGGACCCGGGCGGCGCGGTCGCCGATCTGTTCGCCGCCGACTATGTGGGCGCGCTGGTCGGCGGGCTCGCCTTCCCGTTTCTGCTGCTGCCCGCGTTCGGCCAGCTGACCGGCGCGCTGGTGACGGGCGCGGTGAACGCGGTCGCGGGCGGGGCGCTGGTGCTGTGGCTGTTCCGCCGCGATCTGAGCGCACGGTCCCGGTGGGCGCTGATCGTCGGCAACGCCCTGGTGCTCGGCCTGCTGGCGGCTGGCGCCATCCTCACCCCTTCCTTCGAACGGGCCGCCCGGCAGGCCGTGTACGGGCCGGAGGTGCGCGTCGCGGTGCGCACCGGGGTCCAGGAGGTGGTGCTGACCGGCGGCCGCACCCACGGGCGCCCGCTGTCGCTGTTCCTCGACGGGCGGCTGCAGGTCAGCGGGCACGACGAGATGCGCTACCACGAGGCGCTGATCCACCCCGCGATGGCGGCCGGACCGCACCGCCGGGTCCTGGTGCTCGGCGGCGGCGACGGGCTCGCGGCCCGCGAGGTCCTGCGGTACGGCGGGGTCCGGTCGGTGACCGTCGTCGAGCGCGACCCGGAGGTGGTGCGGCTGGCCCGCCGCGACCCCGGGCTCTCCGCGCTCAACGCGGACGCCTACCGCGATCCGAGGGTGCGGGTGGTCACCGCGGACGCCTTCGACTGGCTGCGCCGGAGCGCCGCGTACGACGTCGTGGTGAGCGATCTGCCCGACCCCGGCCTCACGCCGAGCACCAAGCTGTACTCGCAGGAGTTCTACGGCCTCGCGGAACGGGCGCTGGCCCCCGGCGGGCGGCTCGCCGTCCACGCGGGCCCCTTCGGCCCGCGGCCCCGCGCGTACTGGACGGTGGACGCGACGATGCGCTCGGTGGGGCTGCGGACGGTGCCGTACGTGGTGGCGGCGCGCCCGGCGGGCGGCGAGCGGGCGGGGTACGGGTCGGCGGGGGACGGGCCGCGCGACTGGGGATTCCTGCTCGCCGCCCGCACCCCGCCCCCGCTGGCCCTCGACCCCCACGGCCCCCGCCCGCGCTCGCTCACCCCGGCCGGTCTGGACGCGGCGCGGCGCGCGGCCGGACGGAGCGGGGAGCCCGGTCTGCCGCCGTCGACCCTGATGCACCCGCGCTACGGGGACTGAGTACGTCGAGGGCGAAAGTTGCGTGGGATGGGGTCTCAGCGAACGCGCGATGGGTAGTGTCTTGAGCTATGGAGCATGAGGTGTTCGTTCCGTTTCCCGTCGACACCGTCCGGCAGGCGCTCTCGGATCCCGACCGCATCGCCCGTTGCGTTCCCGGGCTCCAGCAGGACGCCGATGAGGACGCGGGTCCGCTCGCCGGGCGGCTGCGGCTGCGCATCGGCGGATCCACCATCACCTACCGTGGCGCGCTGCGCGTCACGGAGCGCGGCGATGGCGTGGAGGCCGAGGGCGAGGGCACCGAGGTGCGGGGCGGCGGCTCGGTGAAGCTGGCGCTGACCCTGACGCCCCGGGCCGTGGACGGCGGCGGTACGGGGCTGCGCTGCTCCGGGACCGTGCGCAGCGAGGGTCGGCTCGCCGAGTTCGACGCGCACGCGACCGAGACGGTGGCCCGCCGCATGCTGGACCGCTTCGGTGCGTCGCTGGCGTCCGGTCTCGAGGCGTCCCCGATCGCCCGGCCCGCCGATCACGACCCCCTCGCGGAGGCGGAGCTGCCGCTGCGCACCGACGCCACCGATCAGCCCGAGGAGGCCGAGGACATCGATGTGGACGACATCGGCGACCTCGACGACGTCGACTCGGTGGGCGATGTCAGCGAGCTGGCCGAACTGGGCGGGCTGGACGACGACGAGCCCCCGGCCGAGGCCGCGCACGCCCGCCGCACCATGATCGGCCGCTCGACCGAGGAGGTCGACCACGCCCCGCCGCGCGGCCGCTACGCCCCCGTACCGGCGCCCGAGGCCGGGTCCACCGGTGCCGCGCTGCGCTGGGCGGCGCCCGCCGCGGCCGTGGTGCTCGCGTCGGCCGTCGTCGTCGGACGGCGTGTGCTGCGCCGCCGTAGGTGAGCTGCCCGTAAGCCACCTCTGATCGCTCGCCGCCGCCGAGCGGCTGCGCATAGGGTCGGGGCGTGACCGAAGAGACTACGGAGACCAAGGGCGTCCGGCTGACCGCCGGGGACGCCGAGCTGACCGTTTCGCCCGAGAACGGCTGCCGTATCGGCTCGCTGCGCATCGGTGGCACGGAGCTGCTGCGGCAGGGCCCGCGGTACGGGTCCTTCCCGATGGTGCCCTGGTGCGGCCGGGTCGAGCTGGGCCGGTTCCGCGACGGCGGCCGGAGCCACCAGCTGCCCGTCAACTCCCCGCCGCACGCGATCCACGGCACCGGCCGGGACCTCGCCTGGCGCACGGTCGGCACCGGACCGGACAGCGCGACCTTCACCTACGACCTCGCCGACCCGTGGCCGTACGAGGGCCGGGTCACCCAGCGCTTCGACCTGACCGCGGACGCGCTGACCGTCACCATGAGCGTGGAGACGGATGGCGACTCCTTCCCGGCGCAGGCCGGATGGCACCCGTGGTTCCTGCGTAACCTGGGCGGGGGCGGCGCCGACGTCGAGCTGTCCTTCACCGCGGAGTGGCAGGAGGAGCGCGGTGAGAACCACCTCCCCACCGGCCAGCGCGTCCAGCCGCGCCCCGGCCCGTGGGACGACTGCTTCGGCATGCCGGACGGCGTGGATGTCACGCTGACCTGGCCGGAGCGGCTCGAACTCAAGGTCACCAGCCGCAGCGAATGGGTCGTGGTCTACGACGAGCAGCAGGAGGCGGTGTGCGTCGAGCCGCAGTCCGGGCCGCCGAACGGTCTGAACACCCTTCCGCGCCTGGTCACGCCCATCGACCCGCTGGAGATCTCCATGACATGGAGCTGGCGCGAGCTGGCGTAACGCGGTGGAAGAGCACCGCCTAAGCTCGTGAGCATGAGCGAAGCGCGTGACGCCCTGCTGCAGCAGATCAAGGACAAGGCCGTGGTCCACGGCAAGGTGACCCTCTCCTCCGGCAAGGAGGCCGACTACTACATCGACCTGCGCCGGATCACCCTGGACGCCGAGGCCGCGCCCCTGGTCGGGCAGGTCATGCTCGACGCCACGGCCGACCTGGACTACGACGCGGTGGGCGGGCTGACCCTGGGCGCCGACCCGGTGGCCACGTCCATGCTGCACGCGGCCGCCGCGCGGGGCCGGAGGCTCGACGCCTTCGTCGTCCGCAAGGCGCAGAAGACCCACGGTCTGCAGCGGCGGATCGAGGGCCCGGACATCGCGGGCCGCCGCGTGCTGGTGGTCGAGGACACCTCCACCACCGGCGGCTCGCCGCTGACCGCCGTCGAGGCGGCGCGCGAGGCGGGCGCCGAGGTCGTCGCGGTCGCCACGATCGTCGAGCGCGGGGCCGCCCCCGCGATCGCGGACGCCGGGCTGGCCTACGTACCGGCGTATTCGCTCACCGACCTCGGTCTGAGCTGATCCGGGGCCTGAGCTGATCTGGTTTCACGTGAAACCACCCACCCCCGTCCGTGTGGTCCCCGCGAGCGCCGGGTGGAGCAATCGACGGAGTCTGGGAGGATGGCCGCGACGATGACGTCGCCGCAGGACTCCCCCTAGGTCAGGGCCAAGAACCTCACCCGCGCACATCACAAGGAGCGGACAGATGCCCATCGCATCCCCTGAGATCTACAACGAGATGCTCGACCGGGCGAAGGCAGGCAAGTTCGCCTACCCGGCGATCAATGTGACCTCGACGCAGACGCTGCACGCCGCGCTGCGGGGCTTCGCCGAGGCGGAAAGCGACGGCATCGTCCAGATCTCCACCGGTGGTGCCGAGTTCCTGGGTGGCCAGTACAGCAAGGACATGGTCTCCGGCTCGGTCGCGCTCGCCGAGTTCGCGCACATCGTCGCCAAGAAGTACCCGGTGAACATCGCGCTGCACACCGACCACTGTCCGAAGGACAAGCTGGACGGCTATGTGCGTCCGCTGCTCGCGGTCTCGCAGGAGCGCGTCGCGGCCGGGCAGAACCCGCTGTTCCAGTCCCACATGTGGGACGGCTCCGCCGAGACGCTGGACGACAACCTGCGCATCGCGCAGGAGCTGCTGGCCGAGGCGGTCAAGGCCAAGATCATCCTTGAGGTCGAGATCACCCCGACCGGCGGCGAGGAGGACGGCGTCTCGCACGAGATCAACGACGAGCTGTACACCACCGTCTCCGACGCCGAGCGGACCGCCGAGGCGCTGGGTCTGGGCGAGAAGGGCCGCTACCTGCTGGCCGCCTCCTTCGGCAACGTCCACGGCGTCTACAAGCCGGGCAACGTCGTGCTCCGCCCGGAGCTGCTGCGCCAGCTGCAGGACGGCCTCGCCGCGAAGTCCGGCAAGACCGACCCGTTCGACTTCGTCTTCCACGGCGGCTCCGGCTCCTCGGAGCAGGAGATCCTCACGGCGCTGGAGAACGGCGTGGTGAAGATGAACCTCGACACCGACACCCAGTACGCCTTCACCCGGCCGATCGCGGACCACATGTTCCGCAACTACGACGGTGTGCTGAAGGTCGACGGCGAGGTCGGCAGCAAGAAGGTCTACGACCCGCGCAGCTGGGGCAAGTCGGCCGAGAAGGGCATGGCCGAGCGCGTCACGCAGGCCTGCGCCAACCTGCGGTCCACCGGCACGAAGCTGAAGTAATCCGCCCGGCGCGGCGGGTGCGGGGCCGGGCCCCGCACCCGCC
>NZ_JBSFGE010000014.1:0-243605 GCF_053596435.1 Streptomyces sp. NPDC001700 | reverse complement strand
GGATCCGCGTAGACGGCTACGCTCGCGATCCCGGCATCCCGGCAGGCACGGGCAACACGGACAGCGATCTCGCCACGATTGGCGATGAGCACCTTCTGCATGCTCTCTCTTCCCTCTTCAGAAGTTGCCGTCCGGCACGGACGGTCAGGTAGCTACCCCAGGGCCCGCTTGAGGAAATCCAGTACCACGCTCGCGTAGCCTTCGGGATCGCTCTGCAGCCCGAGCAGATGCTCGGCTCCCGGGAGGACGTGCGTCTCGGCCTGGGCATAGCGCTCGGCCAGCGCGTCCACCGAGGAGGGCGGCACGATCGCATCGTGCTCGCCCGACATGAACAGGAGTGGGATCTTGGCGAACTTGCCGGTCGCGGGCGGTGGCCATTGGGCACGCAGCATGGCCGGGCCCAGGGCGCACAGGGCCCGGGTCACCACGGAACGGGACGGTTCGCCGCTCAGCACCGGGGGCATCGGCAGCGCCTCCGACTCCAGGTACTTGCGCAGCAGCGGCGCGACGTCGTGCCCCGGGCCGCTGTCGCACACGAGCGCGTCGAACTCGAACCCGTCGTGGGTCAGCGCCCACATGGCCGAGAAGCAGGAGAAGGAGAAGCCGTAGACGGCGATGCGCGCCGTGGCGTACCCCTGCTTGCCGCGCAGCCAGGACACCACCGAGGTGACATCGCTCGCGAACCGGTCACCGAGCCCGAACAGCGCCCGGTCGTCGCTGCTGGCCCCGTGGTTGCGGTGGTCGAACAGACAGACCGTGTACCCGGCGTCGTGCAGGAACTTGGCGTGCCCGAGGCTGTGGTCCTTGCCCGCCCCCATGCTGTGGCCGAGCACCACCACCTTCTCGGTGGAGCCGGGGCAGAGCCAGGCGTGCACCCGCTTCCGGCGGCCGAGCGGGATCTCCAGGTCGGTGCAGGGCAGCCCGTGGTCCCGGGGGTGGTCCCGCTGCGTGCGGTTCCGGGGATGGAAGGCGAGATACGCCAGCGACGCCCCGTACAGCGGGGCTATCGGCAGTGCCGCGACCGAGAGGGCGCGGGACCCCAGCGAGGGTGGCCGCACCGGCGTCCGGGGTGGCTCGGGCATCGGCGTCCTCCAGGAGGGGGTGGAGTGTCCGTCGGCGGTCAGGGCGGTCTCGTCTCGGTCGGTGCCGTGCGGTGGGGCAGCGGGGCGGGTGCGTAAGGATGCCGTAAGGATGACGGCTACCAGGGGGTACGGGCGGTCACCCGCACCCTCCGGCGTGGCCCTGGTCACCGGAGCGCGCGGCCACGAAGTCCGCGTCGGCCGGTGGTGCGGGAGCAGAGGGGGCGGGGGGAGTCGGCGCGGCGCGGGAGCGGACCGCCTCGGCGAACGCCGGGAGCCGGTCCACGCCCCAGTACTTGTCGTAGCCGAGCAGGAAGAACGGCACGCCGAACGCCCCGTCCCGGCTGAGGTTCAGCAGCGCCTGGAGCCCGCGCCCGGCGCGCAGTTCCGGGTCGTCGGCGGCGCGCGCCATCTGGTCGGCCACCGCTTCCGGAAGGCCCAGGTCCGCGACGATGTCCGCGATGACCGCGCGGTCGCAGATGTCCCGGCCCTCCTGCCAGCGGGCCCGGTAGACCCGCTCGATGTACGCCGGGCCGCAGCCCGCGTCCAGCGCGGGAAAATACGCCAGATGCGGTACTTCCCAGACCGGGTCCCGGTCCACCGGCCAGGTGACGGCGAGACCTCGGTCGGTGGTCAGGCGGCGCACGTCCTGGAGGATGTAGAGGTGTTTGTCGCGTGACATCGCCGTGTACGGAAAGGACCGCTGGTGTTCGGCCATGCGGCGCTCGCCGTCCGCGTCCGGCTCCCACCAGGGGTGCCATTCCATCACCTGTGCGACATCCGGAAAGCGGTCCATCAGATCACGGTAGGCGATCCAGCTGTACGGGCTGCGGAAATTGAAATAGAACCGCGGCACCCTACTGCGCCTGGCCGTCATGTTCGTCCCCCTTCACCGGGACCGTTCGGATCGCTCCGCCCACCGCCCGCTCACTCACTCGCTCAGATCACAATGCCACCGTCGACCTGGAACACCGCTCCGGTCACATACTCCGCCCCGACCAGGTACGCGACCATGTCGGCGACCTCCTCCGGGCGTCCGAAGCGGCGCAGCGGGATGCTCGCTTCCGCTTCCTTGCGCACACTCTCGGACAGCGCCGCCGTCATATCCGTCTCCACGAAGCCCGGCGCGACCACATTGGCCCGGATGCCGTACCGTCCGACCTCCTTGGCGAGCGATTTGGTGAAGCCGATGATCCCGGCCTTGGAGGCCGCGTAATTCGACTGTGCCGCATGGCCGTGTACGCCCGCTACCGAGGAGATGTTGATGATGCATCCGGACTTGCGTTTCATCATGCCGAATACCACCGAACGGCATATGTGGTACGTGCCGTCCAGGTTGACTTCCATGACGCCCCGCCATTCCTCGTCCTTCATCAACAGCAGCGGATTGTCCCGCGCGATGCCCGCGGACACCACTGCCACGTCGATGGGGCCGAGCCGGTTCTCGGTGAACGCCACCAGCTCGCGCACCGCGTCCGCGTCCCGTACGTCCGTCTGCCGCCCGACGACGAGACCGCCGCCCCGCCCGGCGGCCTCCTCCTCCAGGGCGCGGGCCGCGTCGGGGCTGGACTGATGGCAGAACGCCACGTCGAAACCGTCCCGGGCCAGCCGCAGCACGGTCGCGCGGCCGATGCCACGGGAGCCGCCGGAGACGAGGGCCACCTTGCTCTGCGCGTCGGACATGGTGTTACGTCACCTCTCCTGCCGGGGCGTTGAGTTCCGCCGCCGGACGCATCGTCATCACGAGCCGCCCGACGGTGAGCACGGTCGCGCCCCCGACCAGGCTCTCCCCCTCGAACATGTACGTCTCCCCGACCTGGCGGGCCAGCCGGACGTGGTGTTCGACCACATCGCCGGGGAGGACCGGGCGGTGGTATTCGGCGTCGGTGACCCCGCCGAGCAGCATCGCCATGCCCTCCAGGACGTCCGGATTGGGGTTCTCCCAGGCCACCAGCACCCCCGCCACATGGCACCAGGATTCGAGGAGCACCGTCCAGGGGTAGTGGTAGGCCTCGGCGGGAGCGTCGTCCGGGACGGCCTCGTACCAGGGTTCGTTGCAGGTGACGGCCTTGAGTCCACAGGCGCGCTCGCCGGGGACCAGTTCGGTGACCCGGTCGATCAGCAGCATGGGGTAGCGGTGCGGCAGCACCCGCTTGATCTCGTCCACGGTGATCATCCGATGGCCTCCTTCGCGGCGCGGGCCGTGAAGCGCAGCCGGACGCGGGCGGCGAGCCCGCGCTCGGTGGTGGCCTCGGCCCGGCAGCGCCAGCCGCCCGCCCCCGCGTCTCCCCGCTCGTCCCGCTCGTCCCGTAACCAGGTGAACTCGCAGCTCAGGGTGGAGCCGGGGAAGACCGGGCCGAGGAAGCGGGCGGACTCGACCGCCGCCAGGACGCCCCCGGGCTCCGGCAGCGTGGCGAGGGCGCCGCGCTGGACGTACTCGACGACACACACCCCGGGGAAGATCGGGAAGCCGGGGAAGTGACCGGCGAACACCTTCTCCGTTCCGGCGATCACGACCGCGCACCGGGCGGGCCGCTCCCCCGGCACCCCGGGGTCGACCACCTCCAGGGTGCCGTCGACCGGTCCGCACGCGGTCGCCGTCACCTCACTTCTCCAGCTTCGCGGCGAGCAGGTCGTACACCTTCCGGAGCGTGGTGATGCTCTTCATCTCCTTCTCCTCCAGCTTCACCGCGTACTTCTTCTCCAGCTCGACCATGACCTCCAGGGCCATGAGCGAGTCGACGCCGAGGTCCTTGACGAAGTCGGCCTCGTCGGTCACCTCCTCCTCTTCCACATCGAGGACTTCCGCGACGAAGGTGCGCAGTTCGTCGAGGTCCAGCGCGGCGGTGGCGTCGGCCATCGGGGGTTCCTTCCGCTCTCGGGTCGGGGGTCTTCAGGGGGTCGTACGTGCGGTGAGCGCGGCGGGCGACTCGACCGGGACGGTCGCCGCGCCCTTCGCGATCCGGCGGATCATTCCGGTCAGCTGGCGGCCGGGGCCCAGCTCCACGAACCGGGCGCAGCCCAGCTCGTCCGCGAGGGTCCGTACGCACTCCTCCCAGCGCACCGGGCTGGTGAGCTGGGCGAGTTCGCGGTCCCGCCACCGCTCGCCGCCCCGGTGGGGGCGCGCGTCCACATTGGCCACGACGGGGGTGTGCGCGGGCGCGAACTCCACGGCGGCCAGCGCCGCGCTCAGCTCTTCCGCCGCATCGGCCATGAGCGGGCTGTGGAACGCGCCGCCGACCGCGAGCCGGATCACCTTGCCCCCGCCCTCCGGGGCCAGCGCGGCGAACCGGTCGACGCCCTCGGCGGTGCCGGAGACGACGAGATTGCCGGGGGCGTTGACGTTGGCGAGCCACACCTCCGGCCCCTCCACCCGCACCCGGCCGGTCAGCGCGTCCACGGCCTCGGCGTCCAGCCGGACGACGGCCGCCATGGTGCCGGGCGAACGGTCGGCGCACCGGCGCATGGCGCGGCCACGGGCGGCGACCAGCCGGGCCGCGTCGGCGAGCGGCAGCGCCCCGGCCGCGTACAGGGCGGTGTACTCGCCGAGGCTGTGACCGGCGCACGCGGCCACCTCGCCCAGCAGCCCGGCGGCGGCCGCCTCATGATGGACGATCACCTGATACCCGAAGACGGCGAGCTGGGCCAGGTCGGTGCGGCGCAGCGTGTCGTCGTCGGCCGTCAGCAGCAGCTCCCCGACGTCGACGCCGGTGTGCTCGGAGATCTCGTCCGCCAGCGGCCAGGACGCCGTGTCCCGCCACGCCCCGCCCATGCCCGTCTTCTGGGCGCCCTGTCCGGGGAAGACCAGCGCGGTGCGTACCCCGTCGCTCGTGCTCATCGGCCCTTCACCTGGTCCGCAGCAGGGCCGCGCCGACCACGCCGTCCCGGTCGACCGTGGTGATCAGGGCGGGGCTGCCGGGGGCGATCTCGCCGCGCTCGGCGAGCGCGAGGACGGCCGCGATCTGGAAGGCCGCCGAGGCGGCGCAGGTGTCGCCGATCGCGTCGGCCGTCGCCACCCGCAGCGGCTGATGGCCGCCGAGGACATCGGCGAGCGCGGCGCGCTCGGCCTCGCCCTCGGCGCCGGGCGCCTGGGAGTCGGCGAGGACCGCCACCTCGCCGGGCGCGATGCCCGTACGGTCCAGCAGCCGCTTCACCGCGTCGGCCAGCGCCGTACGGGCCGCCGCCGGGTTCGCGGCGAAGCCGAACTCCACGCCCTCGACGTCGGCGAGCCCGCCACGGCCGTGCTCGCGGGCCTCGTCGGCGGTCTCCAGCAGCCAGACCGCGGCGCCCTCGCCGAGCACCGCGCTCGCGTCGTCGTCGGCGCGGGTGTGCCACTCCAGCCAGGCGCGGGCCGAGGTGAACTCCTCGACCGCCCCGCACAGCACGGTGCGGGCGCGCCCCGCGCGCTGGAGCCGCAGCGCGTACCGCAGGGTGAGCAGCCCGGCGGCGCGGCCGCCCGCGAGGGTGGCGTTGGGGCCCTTGAGGCCGTGCCAGATGGCGGACTGGCCCGCCGCGCAGTTCATCACCGTGTTGGGGAACCGGGCCGGGTCCACGAAGAAGGGCTTGGCGCTGACGAGCGAGTCACGGGTGAAGTCCATGATGGACTGGGCGCTTCCGGTGCTGGTGCCGAGCGCCAGACCGGTGTGCTCGCCGACGCCCGGCAGCCGCTCGGCCCCCTCCTGCTCGCTGGAGAGCAGCTGGCGGATCGCGGTGACGGCGAGGCCGGTGACCCGGTCCATGGAGCGGGTGTTCTTGCGGCCGAGGATCTCCCGGATGTGGAAGTCCGGGACGAGGCAGGCCGTACGGAACGGAACCGACCACTCCTCGGGGTCCAGCGGCTTCCCGGTGCCATGGCCGGACCGCAGCCCGCCGCTGAAGTCCGCGGCCCGCAGCCCCAGGGGCGATACGGCGGTCCACGCGGAGATGACCGGGCGGACCGCGGCGGGGGCGTTGACCATCGGTACTCCTTCGGTAAGGGCGGTAGCGGCCCGGGGGCCGGACGGGGTGCTCACAGGAACCACACCTGTTCGTAGGAGGGCCATCGCGCGGCGAGCCCGTGCGCGTCGATCATCTGGACGCCGGGCAGCAGCCGGTCGGCGGCGGTGCGCCCCAGCGCGGCCAGGTCGGGCCGCTCGACCAGTACGGTCACCCCGGCGTCGAGCACCTTCGTCACGGACGCGCGCGGATCGGGCAGCGTGTCGAGGGTGCGCCCGCCGAGCCGCAGCGGCGGCTGCGGGGCGGCGCGCAGGGCGTAGCCGACGGCGGGGCCGCGCAGCGCCAGATCGCAGCCGCCGCCGCTCTGCCGGTGCAGATCGGGGACGACGTAGAGGGCGTCCGCGAACTGGGTCTCGACCGAGCCTCGGTACGCCTTCTCCATGATCAGCAGCCAGCGCGCGTGATCTTGCATCGTTCAGCACACCCCCATGACCAGGGCCTTGTCCGCCGCCTTGACGTGTTCGGCGAACAGGAACGGGGACCGCTTGCTGACCTGGGGGATCTGCTCGGCCGCGCCCCGGTCGTCGGCGCAGAAGCGGCAGACGTACCAGTAGAGCCGGTCGGGGTGGTCGGCGAGCAGATCGCGGACGATCAGCGCGGTGGACGGGTGGCGGCGCTCCAGGTCGGTGAGGTCGCGCGGTTTGGTGTCGCCGAGGGCCGCGCTGGTCAGCCCGGTAGCGTCGCCGCAGGTCCAGATCTGCACCCGGGCCCCCCGGTCGAGCAGCGCGGTGGCCAGCCGCAGCGCCGAGGTGACCAGATCGCTCTGGTGGGGCGCGCCGAAGAGGTTGAGCAGCACATCGGTGGCGGGGATCGGCCGGGCCATCAGTGCCACACCGCCCGCACCTGGGGTTCCAGCAGTTTGGCGGCCACGTCGTCCATCTCCACCATGCGGACGTCGGCGGCGAGATCGGCGGCGGGCAGGGCGCGCTGGGCGGCCGAGAAGGTGTCCACCCACACCTCGCCGCCGTCGCGCAGAAGGGTCACGATGCCGGGCGCGGCGCCGGGGAGGGCGGCGGTGACCCCGTTCTCGACGAGGAACAGCACCACCCGGTGGCCGTCCCCGGCCAGCCGTGCCGCGTCGCCGACGAAGCGCTCGCAGGCGGGGCCGGTCTGCGGGCCGCCGCTCTCGATCAGCAGATGGTCCGTCATGTCAGCAGCTCACCGCCGTCCACGCCGATCACATTGCCGGTGATCCAGGAGGAGTCGGTGCGGGACAGCAGGGACACGGCCTCGGCGACGTCCTCGGGGCGGGTGAGCCGCCCGTGCGGGTTGAGGTCCCGGGCGTACGCGGCGAGCCGTTCGCTGTCGGGGATGCGCTCCATGGACGGGGTCGGGGTGACCCCGGCGCGCAGCGCGTTGACGGCGATGCCCGAGGGGGCGAGTTCCAGGGCGAGTTGGCGTACGTGGGACTCCAGCGCGGACTTGGCGGCGGAGACGGCGCCGTAGTGCGGCATGACGCGGGTGGATCCGGCGGAGGTCATCGCGTACACCTTGGCGCCCTGGCGCAGCAGGCCCGCGGTGAACAGGTCCTGGGTCCAGTAGACGAGGGAGTGCGCCATCACGTCGAGCGTCATGTTCATCTGGCGCGAGGTGAGGCTGCCTTCGCCGTCCGGGGTGACGTACGGCAGCAGGGTGCCGAACGCGAGGGAGTGGACCAGGACGCGGATGCCCTTGCCGCCGGTCAGCTCCGCGATGTGGGGCAGCAGTTCCTCGCGGGTGCGGGCGGAGGCGGCGTTGGCGTTGAAGAAGTGCGCCTCGACGCCGTATCCCCGCATCTCCTCCTGGGCGACGGCCGCCTTCTCCTGTCCCTCGGCGGTGTCGAAGTGGACGCCCAGGACGCCGACGCCCGCGCGGGCCATCTCGTGCGCGATGGCCAGGCCCATGCCGCTGGAGGCGCCCAGCACCAGGCACCAGGATCCTTCGAGTGAGGTGATCATCGGCCGCTCGCCCTCCGTGGTCCGCGTCGTTCGCGTCGTCCGGTCATCGGCTGCTCGCTTCCGCTCCGCCGGACCCGCCCGGGGTGACCAGGCAGACGGCGGTGTTTCCCTCGGCCGCCGCGGTGACGACGGCGTGTGGGTGGTCGGGGGTCTGTTTCAGGACGGCGGCGATACGGGCCATCGGCGCCAGGCAGCCCGCGCCCGCCGGGACGCGTTCGGACTCCTTGAGCGCGGCCGCGACCGCCTCGCCCACCGGGGAGCCGTCCAGGACGGCGGTGACCGTCAGCGGGGCGTCGGGCCGGTGGCCGAGGGCGGTGAGCGCGTCCCGCAGCGCCGCCGCGGCCTCCCCGGGCCCGTCGGCCGAGGCGGCGAGGGCGGGCGGCAGGAAGAACGTACGGACACCGACGCGGCCGTACGAGCGTCCGCCGCGCTCCGCGACGGCCGCCGCGGGCTCCAGCAGCAGCGCGACGGCACCGGCCTCCGAGGTGTCCGCCCCCGGCTCGCCCTCCGGCAGCGTCTCCTCGGTCGCCCCGGCGAGCAGCCGGGAGGCGCGTCCGGCGGCGAGCGCGCGGGCGCCGGTCCGCAGCGCCTCCAGACCCGCGACGCGGGGGCTGGTGAGGGTGAGGTTGAACCCCTTGAGGTCGTGTTCGGTGGCCAGTCGGCTGCCGAAGAGGTTGATGGAGAAGTAGGGCGCGGTGGCCGGGCTCAGCTCCCCGGTGCCCGCGCCGACGACCGTACGGTCCATCGCGTGGTGCAGGGAGACGGCCGCGCTGTTGGTGCCCACGGCGGCGGCGCGGCGCTCCGGTTCGGCCGCCGTCAGGGCGTCCTCGCCCGCGTCGGCGAGGGCGCGCTTGGCGGCCGCCAGGACGTACTGGGAGGCGCTGGGCAGGTACTTGTAGCCTCGGCGGCCCAGCTCCGTACGGAAGTCGAAGCCGTCCGCGCTCACTTCGCCCACGCCCGTGACCATGAGATCGATCGGCAGGTCCATCGGCCGGTCCATCAGGGGGCCTCCGCGAAGACGAGGGAGATGTTGTTGCCACCGAACGCGTAGGCGTTGACCATCCCGTAGCCACCGGTCAGCGCGGTGGGACCGGACGGCAGCAGCACCGCGCACTCCGGATCGGGCGTCCCGATGGGCACGTTCGGCGGCAGGGTGCGGCGGTCC
The DNA here is from genome assembly GCF_053596435.1 of Streptomyces sp. NPDC001700. Classification (NCBI taxonomy): domain Bacteria; kingdom Bacillati; phylum Actinomycetota; class Actinomycetes; order Kitasatosporales; family Streptomycetaceae; genus Streptomyces; species Streptomyces sp. NPDC001700. The sequence continues at coordinate 234,429 of NZ_JBSFGE010000014.1, read as the reverse complement.
AGCATCAGGGCGGCGGACAGCGCGGCGAACGCGCCCGCCGCGCCGCCGGTGTGGCCGATGAGCGCCTTCAGACTGTAGAGCGGAGTGTGCGGGACCACCGTGGCCAGCACCCGGCTCTCCACCACGTCGTTGAGGTCGGTGCCGGTACCGTGCGGCACCACGAAGCCCACTTCCCCCTCCCCCGCCTCGCGCAGCGCCTCCCGCATCGCGCGCTCGATCTGCCCGCCGCCGGGCTCGGGCGCGGTCGCGTGGTGCGCGTCGCAGCTCCAGCCGGTGCCCGCGAGGCGCGCGTAGGCGCGCTCGGCGCCCCGCGCGCGGGCGTGCGCGCCGGACTCCAGGACCAGGACGGCGGCGCCCTCGCCGAAGACCGTGCCGCGCCGGTCGGCGGAGAACGGGCGGCAGCGCTCGGGGTCGATGGCGCCCAGCCGGTTGAAGCAGGCGAGCGCCACCCGGGAGTACGCCTCGGCGCCGCCCGCGAACACCACGTCCGCCTCGCCCGAGCGGATCAGGTCGGCGGCGACGGACAGCGCGTAACCGCTGGCGGAACAGGCGTTGCTGACACAGGTGTTGGGCCCGCGCGCGCCCAGCCGTCCGCCGACCACCGAGGCGACCGGGAAGACGGGCGCCCAGCGGTCGGAGTCCGGGCCCTTCCCCTGCCACCACGCCTCGTGCAGCTCCGTATCGCCCATGCCGCTGCTGATCGCGACGGCCACCCGGCGCGGATCGACGCCGCCCGGCTCCGCGAACCCCGCGCCGAGCCCGGCGTCCTCGGCCGCCTGCCGGGCCGCCTCGACCGCGAACCGCGAACCGCGCCCCAGCGGCAGCCCCTCCCACTCCACGGGCCCGTCCGGCACCTCGGCCTCGGGCACCAAATACATCCGCGGATGGTCCATATGGGCGAGCGGATCGGGCACCCGGGACGGGGCGGTGCGCGCGGCGTGCATCCCGCGCCAGAAGGCGTCGACGCCCGTGCCCAGCGGGGACAGCGCCCCCACTCCGGTGACCAGTACGTCGTCCATCAGGTGCCGCTCGCCTTTCCGGCCAGCGCGTCCAGCACCCGCTGGTCGAAGGGGACCAGATGCCAGTCGCGGCGGTTCTCGATCAGCGCGTAGCCGTGCACGATGCCGCCGGTGGCGGTGCGGGTGAGCGCGCCGTCGCGGACCGCGTAGCAGTCCATGCGGGCGGTGTAGGTGAGGTCCTTGAAGATCTCCTCCACCGTGTAGACGGTGTAGAGGTCCTCTTCCATCAGCGCCTCGTCGGTGATCCGTATCCAGGAGCGCGGCACGACCGGTATCCACCGGCGGTCGTCCAGCAGCGTCTTGATGGAGATGCCACGGGACTTCACGAAGCGGTCCTTGGCCTCCTCCATCAGCCGCAGATAGCCCGACATCTGCAGCCGCTCGGTGAAGTGGCAGTAGGGGTAGGTGATGTTCCACTTCCAGGCGTGGGCGTTACGGCCCTCCGTGAGCGCGGCCAGGACGGCCCGCTCGTCGCCCTCCGGTACGGCCGGGCTCGGCTCGGCGGGCGCGTCCTCGCCCAGCCGGTCCACCGTGAAGCGGCCGAACTCACCGGGCGGTTCGGCGGGGCCGCCCGCCAGAGGCTCCGCCAGGTACGTATCGGCGCGCAGCGAGACATGGACCTTCGCGGTGACGGCCTTGAGGACGGAGCCGTCGCGGACGACCCGGAGGGTCACCCGGAAGGCGAGCACCGTATCGCCGTCGGAGGTGTACGGCACCACCTCGGCCTCGGCCTCGTCGTCCATGTGGAAGGCGTGCAGGATGCGGCTGCCCAGCGCCACGATGTCCAGCCCGAGGCCATGCTCCTCGTACAGCCGCCGGGCGGGCACTCCGCAGCGCGCGAAGTGGACCAGCACCGCCTCCTCGATGAGGTAGTTGACGTGCTTGAAGCCGATCCACGTGCAGATGTTGGAGCCCTCGTACCGCGGACGCAGCCGCACCGTGGTGGTGTCGGCCAGCAGGGCCTTCGTCGACATCGGCGGGGCGGCGGCTCTCATCAGGTGCACTCCATGGCTGACTGCGTTGACTGCGCTGGCTGGGCTGACTGCGCTGACCTTGCGGAAACCTCTGGAAGGGGCTCGTCCGGCCCGCGCAGCAGCAGCCCGGCCACGGCGTCGGCCGTGTCGTCGCCGCTGGTGATCAGCGCCTCGCCGGTCCCGGCGCCGAGCCCGGCCGCGCCGAGCCAGCCGAGCGCGGCGGCGCACTGGAGGACGCCGAGGGCGCCGGAGGCGCGGCCGACGGTGGTCGTGACGTCGTATCGCGGCACTGACGGGGCTACGGGAGCGGCGGTGTCCAGCTCCTCGTAGCGCTCCGGGGTGAACCAGACGCCCGGCCCGGCGCCGCCCTCCGGCAGCAGCGCCCGGACGCAGCCCGCGAGCCCCGCCCGGCGCTCGTACGGACCCAGGACGGCGGCGGCGCGCGCCCCGCGCTCCTCCGCCCAGCGCGCCCCCTCCACGACGAGGGCGGCCGCGCCGTCCAGCAGGTCGTCGGCGGGCCGGGCGAGCAGGTCCGCCACGACGGCGTTGTGGGTCTCGACGCCGACCACCAGGGCGCGGCGGACGCGGCCCGAGGCGACGAGCGTCGCCGCCCAGTGGACGGCGTCGAGCCCGGACGTCGGACCGTTGCACAGCATCAGGTTGGGGCCGCGCAGCCCGTGCCGGATCGCGACCCAGGAGGCGATCACATTGCTGGAGGCGTTGGGCAGGCTCATGGGGCTCAAGGAGCGGGCCGAGCCCTCGGCGATCGCGGCGGCGGTGAGGCACGCGGTGTCGAGGTTGCCCAGGTTGGAGCTGGCCACCACGCCGACGGTGTCGCCCGGCACGGTCAGCGCCTCCCCGTCGGCGCTGCCCGCACTGTCGGCGGGGACGAGGGCGGCGTCGCGTAACGCGTCGAGCGCGGCGCACAGCGCGAGTTGGGTCGCCCGGTCCTTGTAGCGGTGGCCACGGCGGCCGATGCGGGCGCCGGTGTCGAACGGTTCGGGGGCGCCCCCGGGGGCGCGCGCGCCCCGCAGCAGCGCGTCCGGGGTGTCCGCGCCGGGCAGGGCCAGGCCGACCCCGGAGACGACGGCGATGCCGGGAGCGGTGCCGGGGGCCCTCATGGCTCGGCCCTCTCCACTATGGCGACGGCGTTGACCCCGCCGAACCCGAACGCGTCGATCTGGGCGAACCGCAGCCCTGCCACATCGGCCGGGGACGGCTCCCGGACGAAGCGGAAGGCCGCCGCCTCGGGCAGCGGGTCGGTGAGGCCGAGGGTCGGCGGTATCCGGCCCGAGGTCAGCGACTTCAGCGCGACGATCAGGCTGACCAGGCCCGAACTGCCCGAGGTGTGACCGGTCATGGACTTGATCGCGGTCATCAGCGGCGTCGTCACCTCGGAGCCGAAGACCTCGGCGATGGCGGTCGCCTCCGCGCTGTCGTTGAGCTGCGTCCCGGTGCCGTGCAACAGCACCAGATCGATGTCGCCGGGGGTGACGCCCGCCCGCTGCTGAGCCTCGTGCACCGCCCGTACGATGCCCTGCGCGTCGGGCGCGGTGACATGGCGCGCGTCGCAGTTCATGCTCACGGCGCGGAGTCTGCCGAGCGCGCCGGAGCGCGCGCCGGACTCCTGCGCGTCCGGCTCCTCCCGGCGCAACACCACGGCGGCAGCCCCGTCACCCATCAGCACCCCGCGTCGCTCCCGGTCGAACGGCCGGACCCGGTCCGGCGGTTCGGCGTTCACCCGGTCCAGCAGCCCGTACATGGACTCGGTGAGGCTGTCGACACCGGCCACGACGACGGTGTCCTCGGCGCCGGTGGCCAGCAGGTCGCTGCCGAGCGCGAGGGCGTACAGCGAGGCCGAGCACGCCCCCGCGAAGGTGTGGGTGCGCACCGCGCCGAAACGTTCTCGCAGAGCGGTGCCGAAGTGCAGCCGCGCCGCGGTGTCGAACGCGGTGCCGTCGCGCCAGGCCAGCTCCGCCGAGCGCAGCTCGCGCAGCCCGGTGCCGACGAGGACCGGCACCCCGCTCAGGTCCTCGCCGAGCCCGGCCTGCCGCGCCGCCTCCCTGACGGCGCGCAGCAGCCAGTCGGTGGCCCGGCCGGGCACATCGGCGCCCGGGCCGCCCGGCCGGTCGTCGATCTCGTACGCGTGCCGCGCCCGGTAGCGGCCGGTGTCAAAACCGCGCAGTTCACCGAGTCCGCTGGTGCCCGCGCACAGCGCCGCGAAGACCTCGTCCACGCCTTCGCCCACGCTCACCACGGCGCCCGCGCCGGTCACCAGCTGACTCATGTTCAGTTCCAGTCCGTGCCGCGCTTGCCGAAGATCACGACGGCGTTGTTGCCGCCGAAGGCGAGCCCGTTGTTCTGTACGACCCTCAGCTCCGCGTCCACGGCGTGGTTCGGTACGACGTCGAGTCCGCACTCCGGGTCGGTCTCGACATGGTTGATGGTCGGCGGGATGAACCCCTCAGTGAGGGCCAGCGCGCAGGCGATGGAAGCGAGCGCCCCGGCGGCGCCCATCGAGTGGCCGATCATCGACTTGATGGACACGGTGCGCGGCGGGGCCGCGTCGCCGAAGACCTGGCGGATGGCGCGGGCCTCGGTGATGTCGTTGGCCCGGGTGCCGGTGCCGTGCGCGGAGATGAAGTCGACCTCCTCCGGCTTGATCCGGGCGTCGTCCAGGGCGAGCCGCATGCAGCGGGCCACGCTGTCCTGGTTGGGGGCGACGGGGTGGTCCGCGTCGCAGTTGAGGCCGTAGCCGAGGACTTCGGCGTAGATCCGGGCGCCGCGGGCCAGCGCCGACTCCAGGCTCTCCAGGACGAGGACGCCCGCGCCCTCGCCGGTGAGGATGCCCTTGCGGTCCTTGTCGAAGGGCTGGCAGCGCTCGGGCGCTATGGTGCCCAGCCGGTAGAAGCCGGTGAAGGTCTTGCGGCACAGCGCGTCGGCGCCGCCGCACAGGGCGATCTCCACATCGCCGCCGCGGATGGCGTCGTAGCCGTAGCCGATGGCGTAGTTTCCGGCCGCGCACGCCGTGGGGAGGGTGACCGCCTCCGTACGGCTCAGCGCGAACTCCTCGGCGATGACGGCCGAAAGCCGCCCCGCGGGCACCCGGCGGGCGACGGTGGGGTCCATCCGCTCGGGCCCGAGGTCGACCTCCGTCTCGACGAGCTGGTCCAGGTCGCCCGACTCGCCGTCGGTGGTGCCGATGGAGATCAGCGACGGGACGGCGCGCAGCGCGTCCTCCGCGATCCCGGAGTCGGCCACCGCCATGCGGGCCGCCGCGACCGAGAACTGACTCGCCCGGCCGAGGCCGCTTATGTCCAGATTGCGGATCCAGCGCCCGGGTTCGAAGTCCGGGACCTCGCATGCCATCGCATGCTCGAAACCCTCCGTATCGAACGCGGTGACCGGCCGTGCCGCGCTCTTCCCGGCGCGCAGTCCGGCGAGGAATTCCGCGGTGCCGACGCCGATACCGGACACCGCCCCGAGACCGGTGACGACGACCCTGCGACCCGACTCACCACGCATATCGCCCTGCCTTCCGAGGAGTTGGCCGAGGGTCCCGTCACCAGCCGGCCGCGTCGGAAACAACCTCGTAGACGCCCTCGAGGTTCACCATCCGGCCCAGCTCGGACTGGTCGATGACGACGTTGAACGTTTTCTCCAGCGCCGCGAGTATTTCAATGGCGCGCAGTGAATCCGCATCATGCTCTTCTTTAAAGAGGCTGGTCTCGGTGACCTCGTCCGGGTCGATCTCAAGGATATCCGTGACGATTTCCTTGATGGTTTCCCGACGCTCTTCGACGATGGCGGCCATTACCGCGCACCTCCACTTTCGGCATGGGCAAGCTTTCGGCATGGGCAAAGCGACGACTGCCGTTGACGCTATGCGCCGCTTGGGGGGCCGACAAGCCCCGAGTCCACTACCTGTCACACCGCCCGTGAACCCAACCGGACGACAACCACGGCTGTCATAAAGCTGCACCACGCAGCCGGTTACCGGAACGTCAGGATGCCCAATCTGCAGCAAGCTGCCACGACGATCCCCACAGACCTCTCAAATCAGCCGGAACCCGACTACCCGACTACCCGTCACAGGAGTCCACTAGTCGCGCTCCGCCTCCATGAGCCCCGCGCGCACGGCCCGCACCCCGGCCTGGAAGCGCGACTCCACGTTCAGGTCCCGCATGATGTCGGCCACGTAGCGCCGGTACGTACGCACCGAGAGCCCCAGCTTCCGGGCGGCCGCGTCGTCCTTGTAGCCCTCGGCCATCAGCGTCAGCACCTCGCGCAGCACCCGGCCGCGCGCGCCGCCCTCGAACGACAGCGGCCGCATCGGGCGCTGCGCGGTGTCCCACATCCCGCACAGCAGCCGGTGCAGCATCGCGGCCACCGTCGAGTTCTGGATCATCGACGCGCGGGAGCCGCCCGGGTCACCCGGGGAGCCCTCGGGCGCGATCACCGCCGCGCCGTCCACCGCCACCAGCTCCTGCCGCACGGAGCCACACACCCGCACCTCCAGCCGCGGCACCGTGCCGACCGTGCGCTGCCACACCACCGCGCGGATCACCCGCGGCGGGCACAGCATCCGGACGCGCACGCCCTTGCCCGACAGCTGTGCGAGCGTCTGCGCGACAAGCCGCGCATGATCCTCGCAGGTCACCTCCGGCAGGCTCCAGATCACGTCACGCTCCGCGCGCAGCACCAGCCGCGCCACCCATCCGGCCACGACCTCGCCATCCACCGGCAGCTCCGCCGCCGCCGAGGCGAGCGCGCCGCGGCGGTGGTGGTGCACGGCGGACTCGATCAGCTGTAACGCCTGGCCCAGGGCTTCTTCCAGGTTGTTCGACCTGGCTTCCGGCTCCATACGAACCGCTCTCCTCGTGCCCGTCTCGCCGTCAATACCGTCGATACCCTCAATAGGCGTACGGTCATTTGGTTGAATTCCAAAATGGCTCAAAGGACACCCCCCGTTCCCCAGTCGAGGCACAGTAACGAGCCATCTGCCGAAACGGCAAGGAACATCATGACTCAACGGGTCGTCAGCCGGGTAAATACCTTCGCCCTTGCGCGTGGGAAGAGCCATGGGCGGAGTCAAGGGGCTGCGCCCCGGCTCGGCAGATTGGTAACTTCCTCTTGAGCCAGCAAGCACCGAGCAAGCAAGCCTTGAGCCAGCAAGCCGTCCCTTGCCGTACGAGCGCGGACCCCCCACCCTCACGTGGTCCCCGAAAGGCGCCGCCCCCATGGCCGCACAGAACACCGCGATCACCGACACGGCACCGGAAGGCGCTTCGCAGTCGCCCACCGGCCGCCAATGGCTCGCGCTCGCGGTGCTGGTCTTCTCCCAACTCGCCGTATGGCTCGACAACACCGTCCTCAACGTCGCACTCAAGACACTGGCCGACCCGGACGAGGGGCTCGGCGCCAGCCCCAACCAGCTCCAGTGGAGCATCAGCTCCTACACCCTGGTCTTCGCGGTGCTGCTCTTCACCGGCGGCGTGCTCGCCGACCGCTACGGCCACCGCAATCTGCTGCTCACCGGCATGCTCGTGTTCGGCGGCGCCTCGGCCTGGGCCGCTTACGCGGGCTCGGCGACCGAACTCATCGTCGCGCGCGGGGTGATGGGCGTCGGCAGCGCCCTGATCATGCCCGCCACGCTCGCGCTGATCGCCCAGGTCTTCGACGAACGGCACCGCGCGACCGCCATCGCCATCTGGTCCGGCTCCAGCGGCATCGCGATCGCCACCGGGCCGATGCTCAGCGGGGCGCTGCTCGACCACTTCTGGTGGGGCTCGGTCTTCCTCGTCAACGTGCCGATCGTGGTGCTGTGCGTGGCCGGTTCGCTGCTGTTCCTGCCGGGGGCGGCCGCCAAGGTGCGGCAGAAGTTCGACCCGCTGGGTGTGGTGCTCTCCACGGTCGGCCTCTTCGCCATCGTCTGGGCCGTCATCGAGGGCGGCCACCGCAACGACTGGAACGATCCGGCCATCCTGGGCGCGTTCGCCGTCGGCGCGGTCCTCGTCCTGGTGTTCGTCCTGGTCGAACTGCGTGTCGCCAACCCCAGCTTCGACGTCCGGCTCTTCCGCAACAGCCGGTTCACGGGCGCCAGCGTGGCCGTGATGCTGACCTTCTTCGGCCTCAACGGCTCGATGTACTACACCAGCTTCTACCTCCAGGGCGTCCACGGGCAGACCCCGCTGGAGTGCGGTCTTTCCATCGCCCCCGTCGCCCTCGGTGTGCTCCTGGGCGCGCCGCTCTCGGCGAAGCTGGTGCGGGCGTACGGGGTGCGGCGCGTCGTCACCGTCGCCATGCTCATCGCCACGACCGGCTTCTTCGCGTACGTCTTCCTGGACGAGCACAGCGGCCTTGGTCTGTTCTGGGTCTTCCTGATCCTCCAGGGGCTCGGCATGGGCGCCGCCGTCGCCCCCACCACCGAGGCCATCATGGCCGTCCTGCCCGCCGACCGCACCGGCGCCGGGTCCGCCGTCAACAACGCGATGCGGCAGATCGGCGGCGTCCTCGGGGTCGCGGTCCTCGGCTCCATCCTGGCCGGTGCCTACCGCGGCGAGATCTCCCCCAAGCTGGGCGATCTGCCGCCGGGCGCCGCCGGTGCGGCCGAGGAGTCCCCCGAGGCCACCCGCCTGATCGCCGACAAGCTGCGGCTGCCACGGCTGTCCGACTTCGCCGACCAGGGCTTCGTCCACGCCATGCACGTCGCCGCCGTCGTCGGCGCGATCGCCGCGGTGGTGGGCGCGGCGATCATCTGGTGGACCTTCCGCCGGGCGACGTACGCCGAGGGCGCCAGCTGATCACCCCGCGTGATCTTTTTCCTTGCCTCCCCGGAGGTACGGGCATAGCCTCCCGCCACAACGTCCGTATTCCGGAAGGCTGTTCCCATGCGCACAGCGGTCATCACCGCGGCAGGCGAGGTCGAGTTACGACGGATACCCGTGCCCGACGTCGGGGACTCGGAAGTCCTGGTGCGCATCGCCGCGTGCGGCATCTGCACCATGGAGGCCAATCTGTACGCCGGGCGCATGGCCGTCTACCCGGCGGCCGCCGGACACGAGATCTCCGGGTGGGTCGAACGCGTCGGCGCCACCGCCGCCGGGCTGGAGGACATGCCCGCCGTCGGCTCCCTCGTCACCCTCGACGGCCTCCCCCGCTGCGGCGCCTGCCGCGCCTGCCGCCGCGGCCAGTCCGCCATCTGCGTCGCCCTCCAGGGCCGGGTCCGCGAAGCGGACGGCGCGATCGCCATGGGCGCCGGGCTCGCCGACCACATCGTGCTCCCCGCCTCCCGCGTCTGGTCGGTCGGCGACACCGACCCGGCGGTCGCCGCCATGGGCGAACCGCTGGCCTGCGTCGTCCACTCCCTGCGCCGCGGCGGCTTCCGCGCCGGTGACCGGGTGACGGTCATCGGCGCCGGATACATGGGCCATCTGCACCTGGCCGTCGCGCGCGAGCTGGGCGCGCGCGGGGTCGCGGTGGTGGAACGCGACGAGGAGCGCCGCGCGGCCGCCGAGTCGGCTGGCGCCGACGCGGCCGTGCACCCCTCGGACCTGGGCCAACTCCCCTCCGCCGACGTCGTCTTCGTCACCATCGCCAGCGCCGAGTGCATCGCCGCCGCGCTGGCCGCCGTGGCGGACGGCGGCACGATCGTCCTCTTCGGCGGCGCCCCGGACGGCCCCCCGGCCGCCCTCCCCGGCTACGAGGTCCACCGCCGCCAACTGACGGTGACGGGCTCCTTCAGCCACGAACCGTCCGACTGGCGCACAGCCGCCGAACTCCTCCGAACCGGCTCCCTGGCCCCCCGCCTGGCAAACCTGGTGACGGCCCGGTACGGCCTGGACGAGGTGGAAAAGGCCCTGCAGCAGGCGGCCGAGACCCCGGTCTACCGAGTAGTAGTCACCCCGTAGACGAGGGCCACCCCGCAGCCCCGGAGTTACGACCCACCCCGTACCACCGGGAACGCGGCCCCCGGCAAAGGCGGCCCCCCGCCCCCGGCGAACGGGGGCCACGCCCCCACCAAGCAGCCCGACCCCAGGAACACCCCCCGGCGCACCCCGCCAAAGGTGAGCCGCCGCCACACCCACCCGGCCAGAACAGGCCGTCGCCCCCGGCAAACGGGGGGGGACACTCCCCCGCCAACAGCCCGCAGCCCGAGCCCCAGCAGCAGCGCCCCGCCACCCGACACCGAACAGGCAGCCCCACCTCCAACACCGCCCGGCAGGGCGGGCCCCGCTCCCGCCGACAGCCCGGGGTCCGGGGCCCAGGACCAGCACCCCACCAAGCGGCACCGGGCACGCCGCCGCACCAGGCACCGGGAACCCACCTCCGCCGCACCCGAGCACGCGGCACGCCCGCCGCGCGGGCCCGGGGCAGCGGACGGGCCCCGCAGGGCGGGGTCCAGGGGCGTAGCCCTTGGTTCGGGAAGGGGCGGGGTGGGGAACAAACCGCTACCGAAAGGAACACCGTGCGCATCGGCGTACAGCTTCACCCCCAGCACACCACCATCCAAGAACTCCGCACCGCCTGGCGACAGGCCGACGCCCTCGGCGTCGACTCGCTCTGGACCTGGGATCACTTCCTCCCGCACAGCGGCGACCCGGACGGCACCCACTACGAGTGCTGGTCGCTGCTGTCCGCGATGGCCGTCGAGACCCGGCACGCCACCATCGGCCCCCTCGTCACCTGCACCGCGTTCCGCAATCCGCATCTGCTCGCCGACATGGCCCGCACCGTGGACCAGCTCAGCGGCGGGCGGCTGGTGCTGGGGATGGGGGCGGGGTGGTTCGAGGCGGAGCACACCGCGTACGGCATACCGTTCCCCGGCCCGGCCGGGCGCATGGACGCGTTCGCCGACGCCATCACGGCCGTCAAGGCGCGGCTGGCCCAGCTCAACCCCGGCCCCGCAGGCCCGCTTCCGCTGCTCATCGGAGGCGCCGGACGGCGGCGCACCCTGGAGCTGGTGGCCCGCGAAGCGGACTGGTGGAACTGGTACGGCTGGGCCGCGACCGACCCGGTCGCCGAGTTCCGGGAGCTGAACCGGGCCCTGGACGAGTGGTGCGAGCGGGTCGGCCGCGACCCCGCGCAGGTGGCCCGTACGGTCATGGTCAACCCGGACCAGCTGCCGCTGGCACAGCAGTTCGCGGAGGCCGGGGCCGTACACCTGATCGTGTCGCTGCCCGCCCCGTACGACCTGGGCGCCGTCGAGAAGCTGCTCTCGACCCGATGAGACGCGAACCCCTGGGGCACCGCTTCACCCTGCTCATGGGTGCCCTGCTGATCTCCACCCTCGGCAACGGCCTGTGCTTCCCGTTCACCGCGATCTACGTCAGCGAGCTGCTCGGCCTCGGCGGCCGGGCCACGGGCGGGTACTTCGTCGCGATGGCCGCGGCCAGCTTCGCGGCGGCCCTCGTCGGCGGCCCGCTGGCCGACCGGCGCGGGCCGCACCGGGTGGGGGTGCTGGGCGGGGCGGCGCTGGCCGCCGGGTACGGGATGCTGGCCCCGGCCGACACCACGCCCCTGGTGCTCGCCTCCGGGGCCTGCGTGGGCGTGGGCTTCGGACTGTTCTACGCGTCGATCGTGGGCGTCGTGGACGCGGCCGTTCCGGAGAGCGGCCGCCGGACCGCGTTCTCCATCCGGCACATCGTCAACAACGTGGGCATCGGGGTCGGTTCAGTGGTCGCCGGGCTCGCGCTGCAGGGTGCGCACACCCCCACCGGCACCCTCCGCTGGCTGTACCTGGCCAATGCCCTGGCCGCTCTGCCCCTCGTGGTCGCGATCTGGTACGTACGTCCGCCTACCGGTCAGCCCGCGCAACCAGCGGCAGGACCCGCCGACAACACCGCCACCTACCGCGACCTGCTGCGCGCCCGCCCCATGGCGCTGCTCATCCTCGCCCAAGCCCTCTTCGCCATCGTCGGCTTCACCCAGATCGAGGCCACCGTTCCGCTGCTCATGCACGACGACATGGCCGTCACCCTGGGCTGGGTGAGCACCGTCGTGGCGGCCAACTCCTTCGCCCTGATCGCCCTCCAGCCGCTGCTGAGCCGCTGGCTGGAACGGCTGCCGGAGACCGTGAGCCTGGCGGCCGGGCCGGTGCTGTGGGTGGCGGCGTTCGGCTGCGGGCTCGGGGCGGCGCTGGCCGGGGACGGGGCGGCGCCCGCCCTCCGTTACGGGCTGCTGCTGGCCTTCGCGGTGGTCTTCGCGGCGGGCGAGCTGACGTACTCCTCGGCTTTCTATCCGCTGCTGCTGCGCTGGTCCGGCGAGGCGGCCGTGGGACGGGCGAGCGCGCTCGCCTCGCTGGCCTGGAACCTGGGCACGGCGAGCGGCCCGCCGCTCGGCCTGTTCGTCGTGGCCCACCTCTCAGCGACCGGCAGCTGGACCGCGCTCGCGGCCGGTGCCGGGGCCGCGTTCGTGGTGGCCGCCGCACTGCACCGGCGCGCGGCGGCCACCACGAACGCCAGCACCTAGGACTTCGGCAGATAGCCGTTGTCGTACGCGTCCTCAGGGGTCACCGTCTTCTCCAGCAGCCCCTGGTCGTACATGAAATCGGCCATCCGGGCCCAGGTCTGCGGGTCATTGACGCCGACCTCGCCCTGGTCGGTCTTCATCATCGGCACCGTGGCCTTGAGGACCGCCATCGCGTTCTTCTGCTGCTTTTCGCCGCGCAGCCCGGGCACGTATTTCTCGCTGAGCTTGATGGTGTCGTCCGGGTTGTCCATCGCGTAGCGCAGCCCGCGCAGCGACGCGGCGACGAACTTCTTCATGTCGTCTCCGCGCTTGTCCAGCACGTCCTTCTTGACGCCCAGACCGACCCCGACCAGCGGATCGCCCTTGTCCCCGGAGTCGAGCGTAATCGACCGGACTTCCTTACCGGCCTCCTCGAAGGAAATGGCGTCATTGTTCAGATAGCCCATGACACCCTCGACCTTGTTTCCGGTCAGGGCTGCCTGCTGGGTGAATCCAATGTTCTGGATCTTGGCCTGCTTCGGGGAAAGTCCGCCCTCCTTGAGAAGGGCGAGCAGACCGAAATAGGTCTCGCCGAAGGGGCCGGGAGTCCCGATCTTACGGCCCTTGAGATCGGCCGGTTTCCTGATGTCCGAGTCCTTGGGCACGATCAGGCCCACGGGGTATTTCTGGTAGAACGTCGCGATGTCCACGACCGGCAGATCGCTGGCGGCGCGCGCCTGGAGCATCTCGTCGCCGCCCGCGTAGACGACCTCTTCCTTGCCGGACTTCAGGGCCCCGAAGAGGTCTTCGCCCGCGCCGTGATGACGCAGCGTCACCTTGAGCCCGGCGTCCTTGTAGTAGCCCTTCTCGGCGGCCACGTAGAACGGCGAGAACTGGATGTTCGGGGTGTAGGTCAACCCCACGGTGATGCTCTTGCCGCCCTTGCCCTCCGCGTCCTTCGGCTCCTCGGCGCATGAGGTCAGCGTGGCCGCGGCCACCACCGACACGAGAGCCGCCCCCAGAACCCGCTGTCTGAGGGCGGTCCTCATGGACGTCTGCACAGAACGCACGTACTTCTCCTCGCGAATCGACTCATGAATCGGATGGAACAAGTCATTACGTCAGTCAGTAAGTAGGTAAGTCAGTCACGCTGAGCGAACCGCTCGACCAGCCGGACCACGCCGTACAGAACGGCGGCGAGCAGGGCGAGCATGACGAGTGTCGAGAACAGGCCGATGGTGTCGGACGCCTGGCGCTGCACCGACAGCAGCTGCCCCAGCCCCTCGCCGCCCATGACGAACTCCCCGACCACCGCGCCGGTGATGGAGAGCGTGAGCCCGTTGCGCACCCCGGCGAGGATGCTGGGCAGGGCGAGCGGAAGCTCGATGTACCAGAGCATCCCCCACCACCCCACACCGTCCACCCGCGCGGCGCCCAGCACCTCGGGGTCCAGGGCGCGCAGCCCCAGCACGGTGTTGACGAGGATGGGGAAGAAGACGAGCAGCGCGCACAGCACCGCGATCGGCAGCAGCCCGTAGCCGAGCCACAGCGCGAGCAGCGGGGCGAGCGCCACCGCGGGCACGGCCTGCGACGCCGCGATATACGGCTGGAGCGCGGCGGCAGCGAGGTCGCTGCGGGCGATGAGATAGCCGAGCGGCAGCGCCACTCCGATTCCCATACCGCTTCCGGCCAGCGCTTCCCGCACGGTTTCCCACGTGTAGTCGACGAGTGAATCGTGCAGCAACAAGTCGACGAAATGCCGGGCCAAGTCGACCGGCCCCGGAAGGTAGAACTCCGCCACCGCTCCGGTACGGGTCACGATGTCCCAGACGAGAAGCATCGCCAGCCCGAATACGAGGGGCGGAAACACTCCCCGGAACATGACTCCCGTGCGACGCTCGCCGCCGCTCTCCCGGGTCTTATCCACCCGCCCCGGCCGGGGGGAATCCGGCGCACGCCTCGGCGTCACCGCTTCCGGCTCACCGCGCGCTACCGCCGTGGCCGCCGTACCGCTCCCGTACCCCTCGCCCATCCCCAAATCCCCTTGTATTACTGGCGGTTGCCACATCGCGGCACGCCCAGCGTGCAACCTATCCCCAGCGCACACCGGTTCACAATGTCGATGGGAAGACGAAACAATTCCGATGCCGGACTTCCCACCCCGTCCTCAGCGGTCCCCGAGAATGCCCAGCTCGGAGGCGCGCGCCCCGGCCTGGAAGCGTGAGTTGGCGTCCAGCAGCTCCAGGATCCCGGTGACATAACGGCGGTACGTACGCACGGAAATCGCCAGATCGCGGGCGGCCGCCTCGTCGGTGACCCCGTCCCGCAGCCGCGCCAGCACCCGCCGCACCATCTCCGTACGGGCGCGGTTGCCGAAGTCGAGCGGGCGCGGGGCGGGGGTGGCGCCCGCCCAGATGGAGCGGAACATGCCGTGGAGCGAGCCGACGACCACCTGGTCCTCGATGACCGAGGTGTGCCGCCCGTTCGCCGACTCCGTGCACACCAGCGCGGTCCGGCCGTCGGCGATCACGGCCGTGGGCAGGGGCACCGGGGCGATCCGGACCTGCGCGGGGCGAGGGGCGGGCGCGGGCCGCTCGTCCGCCGCCTCCTCCCGCGTCCCCTCCCCCGCCTGCGCGTCGGGTACGGGCGCGGGCCCCGGGATGGGCGCGGGCAGCGGCCCCGGGCCCGCCGACCCGCCGCCACCCGGGCCTCCGCCGGATCCCGTCCGGCCGCGCAGCACCCGCACCCCCACCGCGTCGTCGTCCAGGTTCAGCAGCAGCGCGGTGAGCGCCGCGTGCGCCGCCGCCATCCGGCCGGGCGCTTCCGGGAAGACGGCGTCCACCCGCCCCCGGGCGTTGGCGATCACCTGTTCCGCGGCGGCCAGGAACGCCCCGTCCGCCATCCCGACCTGGGTGAACTGCCCCCTTCTCGTTCTGCGGGCCCGGTGTTCGACAACGGTCGCCTCGATGAGGGCCCGCACCTCCCGTAACGTCCGGTCCAGAATGTCCCCCGGATCGCCGGGTTCCGTCATGTCGTTTTTCCTGCCTCGCGACGTGGTCAAGGTCGGAGTGCCATGGCTCATTGGTTGTGGGCCGTGGACGGCGGCGGGTCAGCGGTCCGGCAGCAGCCCCAGCTCCACCGCCCGCACCCCCGCCTGGAAGCGGGACCCGGCCCCCAGTTCCCGCATGATCTCCGCGACATAGCGGCGGTAGGTCCGCAGGGACACCTGCATGTCGCGCGCCGCCACCTCGTCGGTGTGGCCCGTGCGCAGGCATTCCAGGATGCGCCGCGCGTTGGCGGGGCACAGCCGCCCGCCGAGCCTCGGGTAATCCTCAAGCGCCACGGCGTTCCCCCAGGTCCCCGCGAACATCAGCTCCAGGGCCTGCACCGCGGCGGGATCCTCGACCAGCGACGCCTGCCGCCCACCGCCCCGCGCCGGGTCCGGCGGTTCGTTCCGTACGTAGACGATCTGGCCGTCGACGAACAGCGCCTCCGGTAACTCCCCCTCGCAGACGCGGACCTCGCAGCGCGGATCGGTGCGCGCCAGCGCCCGCACCCGGGCCGCCTCCAGCGCGCGCGGCAGACACAGCAGCCGCACCGCGCGGCGCCCGCGGCCACCCCGGGCGGGCCGGGCCAGTGCGGCGCAGACCACCTCCGACTGCTCCTCGCCGCCCGACAGGACGACACTCACGGTCCGTTCGGCCCCGTCCACGAGCGTGTCCACGACCTCGGCGAGCGGCACCTGCCCGAGAGCCTTCCCCGCCCAGGAGTCCTGGGCCAGCTCCCGCCGGTGCCGGGTGACGGTGGATTCGATCAGATCGCGGGCGGCCAGCAGGGCGCGCTCGACGTAGTCGCCGGTCGTGGCGGGCGGTGAGGAGTCCGTCTCATGCTCAGGAGAAGGCTCGGACCTCGTCACAAGACCAACCATGACTTCCCCTGCAGGGCGACAGTTACCTAGTTTTGCAAATACCGGCCTGGTTCTTGGAATTTCCGTGCCCCATCGTGCTCAATACGCGGAGGCAGCATGGTGCGAAATCACTGATGACAGTAATTCGCGCACAGCGACGACGTCAACGCGGGGCGTGAGGTAAAGAATCGATCAAGTCCGGCGCGTCAGAGTGCGAGACGGCGCTCGACCACCGGTCAAGCGGTGCGTGTTGTCAACAAGTTACGAACCATCAGCTCACCAGATCGCTTTCCGGACACGATCAGTCGCTCTACGACAACACTCCGCCACGAAGCGGAACGGGCGCTGTCCGGTTGCTGCCACACCCCGAACGGGGCATGAGTCACCGCGGGCCCAGGCTTATCCCACCGTGGACGTCACGCCCCTGGATGACCGAGCCATGGACCTCCCCGGACATGGAGTTGTGCACCGCGCTTCTCTCCCCCGGGGCGGACTCGCCGAACTCCCGCAGCCAGGCGGCCAGGTCGCGCCCGAACTCCGGGTCCTGCCGGGACCGCTCGACCAGCAGATCGGCCAGCCGCCGCAGCCGCTCCTCGTCGTCGCACGGGATGGCGACCGGCTCCGGCTCGCCCGCCGGTTCGGCATCGCCGCGCCGCCACACCCGGCGGGCCAGCGCGCCGAGCGACTCCAGGGCCCGCCGCCCCGCCTCGCCCCCCGCGCCCGACACCGCCGCGTTGACCGCCGCGACCAGCGCGCCCGTCGTCACCGGATCCATGGGCCCCTCCCCTGCCGTTCCGTCAACTCCCCGTGACACAACGGACATAACGTTAGCGGCGCGTACGGTCAGGGATCCACCGATTCGGCACGCAGCGTGAACCAGACCGTCTTGCCGTCGCCGTGGAGATCCGTACCCCATTCATGGGCGGTCTTGCTGAGCAGGAACATCCCGCGCCCGCACTCCGAGAGGAAGTCCGGCTCCTTGACCACCGGCAGCGAGGTCTCGGAGTCGAAGACGGCGGCGCATATCCCGTACGGGCGGTTCTCCAGCGTCAGTACGCACTCGGGCGAGGCCGCGTGCTTGTGGACGTTGGACAGCAGCTCGGTGACGCACATCGCCGCGGGCGTGATCAGCTCCTCGCGGCCCCACAGCCGCAGCCGGGCACCGACGGCGCGGCGCACATCGGCGAGTTTCTGCGGGTGGACGCGGAGGCGGAACTCGTACCGCTGCGGGATGTTGTCTGCCATATGTTCCGGGGCCCCTCCAATGCGCAGCGCACTGCCGCCGTGTCACAGGGCGATCCTGGCTCATCGGGAGTGCCACTCGCAATGTTTCGACCCTTTAGCTCACAACTGGCATATGCCGCCTGGTGACCCGAGTCGGCGATAGGCCAGACTGACGGCATGTCCTACCAGCCAGTGCCCACCGTACGGCGCAGGCGTCTGGGTTCGACTCTGCGGAGGCTGCGCACCGAAGCGGGGATGACCCTGGACGCGGCGGCCGAAGCGCTCAACGCGACCGCGAACGGCTCCCCTGGCGCCCGCCACTGGACCGCCCCCAAGCTCTCGCGCATCGAGAACGCCAACGCGACCATCCGCACCACCGAGGTCGAGATCCTGCTGCGGGCGTACGAGATCACCGACCGGGACATCCAGGTCGCGCTGGAGGGGCTCGCCAAGGACGCGGGCAAGCGTGGCTGGTGGCAGACGTACCGCGGGGTCGTCGCGCCCGCCTACGCCGACTACATATCGCTGGAGTCGGACGCCGACTCGGTCCGCGACTACGCCCCGCTGGTCATCCCCGGGCTGCTCCAGACCTCCGAGTACGCGCGCGAGACGATCGCCGCGAACGCCAGGGCCCGCAGCGCGTCCGAGGTCAGCGCCCTCGCCGAGGTGCGGCTCGCCCGCCAGGCCGTGCTGACCCGCGCGGAGACCCCGCTGCGGCTGTGGGCCGTCATCCACGAGACGGCGCTGCGCCGCCGGTTCACCGACCGCCCGGCCATCATGGCCGAGCAGCTGCGCCGTCTGCTGGACGTGGCGGAGTGGCCGACGGTGACGCTCCAGGTGATGCCGATCGACTCGGCGCCCAACCCGGGGGACGCGGGCGCGTTCACACTTGTGGGCTTTCCGGGTCCGATGCCGGATGTGGTCTCCCAGGAGAACCTGCGCGGCCCCACGTACGTCGAAGGGGTCGACGACGTCAACGTTTTCGTCGACGCCTTCGGCCGCATCGCCGACAGCGCGCTGTCTCCGGATGCGACGAAGGGCCTCATCGCAGATCTCGTATGAGAAAGAGGGCCCCACACATGAACACCTCATGTACCTCTGCACCGTTCACCGGGAACCAGCACCGTCCGCGCTGGCGCAAGTCCTCGTACTCCGTGGGCGAGGGCCAGTGCGTGGAGATCGCCGCCAGCGGCGGGCGGCTCCTGATCCGGGAGAGCGACGACCCGGGCGTGGTCCTGACCACGGCCCCGGCGACGCTCGCCGCCTTCCTGCGGGGCGCGAAGGCGGGCACGTTCGACGCCTGATGTGAGCCGACGAGGGCCGCCCGGCCGGGAAGACCGGGCGGCCCTTTCAGCCCTCGGACCTGCTCTCGGAACCGCTCTCAGAGCCGTTCTCAGAACTGGACGTCCGAGCACGCGTAGAACGCGTTCCCGGTGTCCGCGATGGTCCAGACGGCGAGGATCACATGCCGTCCGGTCATCCCGCTGGGGATCGTCCCCGAGTGGGAGAGCGTGGACGGCGGCCGCTGGCCGTTGTACGGCACGGTCAGGAAGGACTGGAGGTTCGAGCGGGTGACCTTGGTGCTCGGGTTCCAGCCGTTCTTGGTGATGTAGTACTTGAAGTCGGTGGTCGCGTGGGAGGCCGTGAACCGCCAGTTGAAGGTGTAGCTCTTCCCGGCGGTCAGCTTGGTCGCGGGCCACGTGCCGCCGCGCGGATCGTCGAGCGGGGCGAACCGGCTGTTGCCGCCCGCGCAGATCGTCCCGTCCGCGGGCCCGCCCGACGGGAAGCCCTTGGGTCCTTCGACGCTCTGCGGCTCGTACTGGATCTCGCCACAGTTGGTGACGGTCCCGTTGGCGCACAGCTTCTGCCTGCTGATCGGTGAGTCGGTGTAGCCGTGACCGGTGGCGCTGCCGCCGGTCGCGAGGACGGTGACCGCCGCGAGCCCGATGCCGACCACGGCGGCGCGGATCTTCTTGCGCATGCTTCGCTCCTGAAGGCGTGGGGGTGCTTCTGCGAGCCGTGCGATGCGGTCTAGACCAAGTGGAGCGTAGCCAGGGCTGATGGTCATGTCCATACCAATCACAACCGGCCGTCCGGCACGGTTCGGACCACGCTCCGACCTCCGGTAAGATTCCGTTGTCAGCAGGCGCCGCTAGCTCAGTTGGTTAGAGCAGCTGACTCTTAATCAGCGGGTCCGGGGTTCGAGTCCCTGGCGGCGCACTCTGGCTTTACGCCACCGACCTGGGGTTTTTCGGCACGTCCGAAAAACCCCAGTCGTGTTTCTGGAGGCGCGAGAACATGCTGATGACGGCGGGCATCGCCGCCGGTGCCCTGTGGATCGTGCTGTTCGCCTGGGTGATCTGGCACCGGCGCAGGTTCGGCGGGGGCGGTGCCGCGAGCACTGAAGCACTGGCCGAGGTGTTCCATCCCTCACGGCGTCATGTCCAGGAGCAGAAGGACCGGCAGCTCGCCCTGCGCGACGACGCGGACTCCGGCACCCCGCCCGGCAGCAGCGTGGACCTGGACGCGGGCACGGCGGTCGTGCGCCCACGGCCGAAGGGTCCCGAGCAGAAGGCATGACAGAAAGCCCCGGCACGCAGCGCGTGCCGGGGCTTTCGCGTTTCGCTATCAGTCGCAGGACGGGCACGGGTCGCAGTGGCGGACCGTGACGTCGTCGATGACCGGGCCATAGGCGCCGGAGATGGTGCTGGCGAACGCCAGGGTCGTGGTGGAGCCGGTGGCCACGAAGCTCACCTCGCGGGTCACATAGCCCATGTTCGCCATGGTCTTGCCGGTGATGTCGAAGCTGAAGTTCTGGAAGTTCTGGCCGTTGACCAGGACCTTTCCGCCCTTCAGGGCCGGGCCCCCGGCGGGGTTACCGGCGAAGGAGTACGTCACCGTGTAGCGCTTCCCCGGCACCGTGGTGAAGTTCTGGCTCACCGTGCCCGCGTTGGCGCCGTTGAGGTCGACGGACTGGTCACCCTCGGCGGCCTGCCAGAACCCGGCCCCGATGTGGTCGACGTTCCCCGCAGTGACCCTCCATGGGCCGATGGTCTGTCCCGTCCCCAGGTTCACGAACGTATTGGCGGCGACCCGGGGCGTCTCGAAGCTGCCGTCGTCGAAGTGACTGGCCGCGGGCGCGGCCAGCGCGGCGCCCGTACCGGCTCCCGCGAGGACACCGGCGACGATGACCGCGGCAGCGAAGGTGCGAATGGGCGACATGTTCCCCTCCTGGATGAAAGATGCGCGAGCGTCTGAATTGACCGCCCGGTTGAATCTCCCGCATCGCCCGGCGGAGACCAAGGCCGAGTCACCGGCGCACGGTGGTGTGCGGGGGAACGAACTCCCTTGGTGCGCCGTCGAGTTGACCAACCCGCCCCCGGCGCCAGGGCCCACAGGTCAACGCATTGTGCCGGGTGCTCGCATCAGGACATGTCCCGTTCAGGGCATTACTTTTCCCCGCCGACCGGGCTTGCGCTGACGCATACTCATGCTGATCGAACAAAAGGGGCTCTGACAGATTCGATTGGGGAGAAATGGACGACCTCTACAGGTTCTCGCTGGCAGAGAACATCGGGGACCTCGCAGAGGCCCATGCCTTGCGCCTCGTCCGGTACGAGCCTCGTTTCCCGGATAGCGATTTCTGGTGGCTCGACAAGGACCGCGATGTGCACGGCAAGGTATTCACGCTGCACAAAGGGGACCGCATTGGCGCCTCACTGCGGATAGTCCCGGTCACGGCCTGCGTCACGGAGATCGAGGAGCTGGGTCTGCTCCCGGAGGACCTCAAGGGCGACCCCTCGGTATGGGAGCTGGGCCGACTGGTCTCGGTTCCGAGCCGGGGCCGGGACCTGCCGTACTCCCGCCTGCTCTTCGGGTGGGCGACCCAGTGGGCGAAGGTGAATCTGCCCATCCAGAAGGTCGTCTCGTACTGCCGGGGAGGAAAGGTCTCCGGGTTCGAGGCATCGGGCGCGAAGGTCGTCGCCGGTCCGTACTCGGTGCCCGAGCGGGGCGACGACTACTACACCATCGTGGCCGATCTGCAAGACGTGGTGGACCGCCTCTCCGGCTACGGCTTCGGAACGCTGCTGGAGGCGGCAGCGGCCGGAAAGACGGAATTCTCGACGGCGGAAATCCTCGGCAGCCCGCGCGTCCCGGCGTCCACCGGGACGAACCCGTAGCCCTAACCCGTAACTCGTAACCCGTAACGCGCAAGAAGCAATCCACACACCGTTCCGCGAAGGAGTTCGACTGCCATGTCCGACACCGAGATCATCCGCCCGGAACTCCGCAAGCAGGTCGACGAAAGGCTCAACAACTACATCAAGAAGTTCTACAACGAGGTCCCGTACGCGACCCACTTCCTGAAGGCCTCGGACGTCGACATGCCGTACTACAAGCGGCACACCATCGAGACCATCCTGCGCATCCGCCGCAAGCGCACCATCGACGCCCACGCCATCCACTACTTCACGCTGCACAACCCGGTCGCGGCGAAGGAATGGGCCGAGTACACCGACGACGAGATGCTCCACGACAAGCTGTTCCTCGCCGACCTGGAGCGGCTCGGCGTCAAGCCCGACGAGGTGTACTCCACCGACCCGTTCCTGGCGACGAAGCTGCTGAACGGCTACTTCCTCTACTGCCAGGAGTTCGAGGGCACCCCCCTCGCCGCCATCGCCAGCAGCTACTTCCTGGAGTACACCACCCGGAAGACCCAGCCGGACTGGCTGGACAACCTGGAGAGCACGCTCGGCAAGGACGAGGTCCGGGGCGCGCGGACGCACGTCAACTACGACATCGACGAGGACCACACCGGCGACGTGTGGAACACCCTGATGTCACTGGTGGAGTCGGACGCGGACGTCGAGCGCCTGCTGAAGCACTTCGACCACCTCTACAAGCTGTTCAC
The DNA here is from genome assembly GCF_053596435.1 of Streptomyces sp. NPDC001700. Lineage (NCBI taxonomy): Bacteria > Bacillati > Actinomycetota > Actinomycetes > Kitasatosporales > Streptomycetaceae > Streptomyces > Streptomyces sp. NPDC001700. The sequence goes on along the minus strand of NZ_JBSFGE010000014.1, from coordinate 211,944 downwards.
CATGTACTTCACCGAGGCCTACGAGGCCACTCGCGCCAGTGAGGCCGCGCTCGCGGGTTCGACCGCCGCCTGACGGCACCGCACCGCACCGCACCAAGACGCACCGCACCGCAAAGACGCACCGCACAGCCCGCTGGGTGCCGTGGGCCATTCCCACGGCACCCAGCCCCTCGTGGCATGCCCCAGGCGGACTGGGCGATATGGAAGGGCAGTGGACACACGTTATGGAATGGTCGATCGAAGGGCGGCTGGCCGGGGCCTGCAACTGCGGCACCCCCTGTCCTTGCTGGTTCGCCGAGGCGCCGACACACGGCTCGTGCGATGCCATCGGCGTCGGCATCGTCGACAAGGGTTTCTACGGCGACGTCGACCTCACCGGCTGCAAGCTGGGTGTCGCGTACCGCACCGTCAAGCACGTCTGGGACGGCGGTCTGAAGGTCGCCGTCTACATCGGCGAGGAAACGCCCGAGGCCCAGTCGGCGGCCATGGAACAGATCCTCACGGGCAAGGCGGGCGGGCTGCTGGCCCTGCTCTTCACCCTCGTCGAGGACTTCAAGGGCATCCGCCGGGTCCCGATCGAGCTGGACGACTCCGGTGAGAAGCCGTACTTCCAGCTGGGCCGGGCCAGCACGATCCCGGTCAAGCCGCTTCTGGGCAGGGACGGCGAGACACCGATCGCGGTGCACAACGCCCTGATGTCGTTCGGCGGGGAACGGCTGCTGGCGAAGACCGAGAGCCGCTTCTCCGATCCCGACCTCGGCTGGGACTGGCCGCTGGTGCACGCCGACTTCGGGCCCATGAAAATGGGGTCCGAGGAGTGACGGCGAGCCCGGCGCGGGTGATCCGGCGCCTGACCCTCACCACCGGTGTGTGGATGGTCGCCGTGTCGGGGCTCGCCTGGTGGTGGATGTACTCCGCGGGCCACATGCCGTCGGTGCCGGGGACGGAGTCGGGAACGGCCCCGGGGATGACGCCGCCGATGGCCGGACACCACGGGATGGACCACGGGAACGCCGCCACGCCGGTCATGTCGCTGGCCGAGGCGCTGATGTTCCTGGCCATGTGGGCCGGGATGGTGGTCGCCATGATGGTGCCGGTGGCGGTCCCCCTCGTCGCGGCGCACCGGTTCGTCACCCGCACCAAGGGGCGCAGGGGCGCGGTGGACACCGCCGTCTTCATCACCGGCTATCTGGTGGTGTGGGTGGTCTCCGGTCTGGTGCCGCTGCTGCTGGTGGCGCTGAAGCGGTGGCTCCTGCCGATCGGCGAGGACAGCACCTGGGCGGTGGCCGGGGCCGGGGCCGTGATCACCGTGGCGGGCGCCTTCCAGTTCACCGGCCTCAAGACCCGCTGCCTGACGGTGTGCCGCAGCCCGCTGTCCTTCGTCCTGACCCATGACTTCGCGGCGGGACGGCTCGGGACCCTGAAGGCGGGGGCGCTCAACGGCCTGTACTGCCTGGGCTGTTGCTGGGCCCTGATGCTGGTCCAGGTGGCGGTGGGGCTGCACAACGTGATCTGGATGGGGGCGCTGACGCTGCTGTTCCTCGCCGAACGCGTGCTCCGGGCCGGGCAGCGCGTCGCGATGGTCACGGGAGCGGCGATGCTGGCGCTGGGAGTGGCGTTGATTCTGGACCCCCTGCTCCCCACTCCGCTCGCCGCCATGGTCACCTGACCCCCTAGAGCAATTCGTCTTAAATGGGCTCCTTTCTGCTCGGGACACCGGTTCCCGAGCAGGAAGGAGCCGACCTTATTGGCCATTCGTCGCTCCGGGGTGAACGGCTAGCCGAGTGGTTAGGCTGTGCCCGTGACTCGAGCCCAACTGAGGGAAGATGGCATGCCTGACACTTCCATGGCCGACTCCGCGGGCAGGTCCGTCACCCCCCGTCAATTAGCCGCGCTCTTACCTGATCTGTCCAAGAGCCGGCCTGCCTATCGGCACCTCGCCCAGGCCATCCGGTCACTGATCCTCGAAGGCCGTCTGGCCCTTCATGTACGGCTTCCCGCCGAGCGCGAACTCGCGGGGGTCCTCACCCTCAGCCGCCCGACCATCACGGCGGCCTACGATCTGCTGCGCGGCAGCGGATACGCCCGCAGCCGCCGGGGTTCCGGGACCTGGACCATGCTGCCGGACGGTCTGCGGCCGGCCGGTGCCCGGCAGCCACTGTCCCCCGAGGACGAGAACATCGACCTGGCGGCAGCCGCCCTCGGGCTCCCCGAGACCATGCTGACCGAAGCGCTCGCCCAGTGCGGGCCCCTGCTCACGCAGCATGTGCACACTCCCGGCTACCACCCCTTCGGGCTGCTCGGGCTGCGGTCCGCCATCGCCGACCGGTACACCCAGCGCGGCGTCCCGACCCTGCCCGACCAGATCCTGGTGACCTCGGGCGCCCAGCAAGGGCTGGTGCTGACCCTGAGCCTGCTGGCCTCCCGTGGGGACCGGGTGCTGGTGGAGAACCCGACGTACCCGAACGCACTGGACGCCATACGCCGCGCCCGGCTGCGCACCACCCCCGTACCGGTCGCCGAGTCCGGCTGGGACGAGGAGATACTGCAGGCCACGCTGCGCCAGACACTGCCACGGCTGGCGTATCTGATTCCCGACTTCCAGAACCCCGTCGGCTGCCTCATGCCCGACGAGCAGCGCGGCGAGGTGCTGCGGGCCACCAGCCGTACGGGGACCTGGCTCATCATCGACGAGACGCTCGCCGACATCGCCCTCGACGTGCCCGCGCCGCCGCCGTTCGTCGCCCACGCCGGGCCCGGCAAGGCCGAGCACGTGATCACCGTGGGGTCGATGAGCAAGAGCCACTGGGGTGGCCTGCGCATCGGCTGGCTGCGGGCGACCCCACGGCTGATCACCAAGCTGGCGCAGCTGCGCGTCAGTATGGACATGGCCGGTTCGGTGATGGACCAGCTGCTCGCCACCTCGCTGATCGTGCGGACGGACGAGATCCTGCTGCCCCGGCTCGCGCAGATCCGTCTCCAGCGCGCCGCGCTGCTGACCGCGATGGCCCGCCATCTTCCGGGGTGGCGTGCGCAGGTACCGCCCGGCGGCCTGTCCCTCTGGGTGGATCTGGGCGAGCCGATCGCCTCGTCGCTGGCGGACCGGGTGCTGGCCAAGGGCGTACGTATCGAGGGCGGCGCCCGGTTCGGCGCCGACCCGGGGACGCACGACAACCGTCTGCGCATCCCCTACACGCTTCCGCCCGAGACGCTGGAGGAGGCGGTGCGGCGCCTGGCGTCCGTCCTGGCCGACGGCCCGCTGTGTTCCACTGTGGCCAGCCCCCACTGGGTCGCCTGACACCACACCTGACGCCACAATCGACAAGGAGAGTCAGATCAACGCGCATTCGGCCCCAGCGGCCCGCTTAGACGTACAGAGCATCAAGAAGGATTTCCCGATCCTCGACCGACGGGTGAGGGACGACAAACCCCTCATCTATCTCGATTCGGCCGCCACCTCGCAGAAGCCGCTCCAAGTGCTGGACGCGGAACGGGACTTCTATCTGCGGCACAACGCCGCCGCACACCGGGGCGCGCATCAATTGGCCGAAGAGGCCACCGAGGCGTACGAGTCCGCCCGGCAGTCCGTCGCCGCGTTCCTCGGCGCTCAGGAATCGGACATCGTCTTCACCCGCAATGCCACCGAGGCGATCAACCTGGTGGCCTACGCCCTGAGCAACGCGTCCGCGACGCGGCCGGGCGGCGCTCCGCTGACGCTCGGCCCCGGCGACGAGATCCTCGTGACCGAGATGGAGCACCACGCCAATCTGGTGCCCTGGCAGCAGCTGGCCGAGCGGACCGGGGCGACGCTGCGCTGGGCGACGATCACCACCGAAGGGCGCCTGGACGAGGCGAGCTTCGACCGGGCGCTCGGCGAGCGGACGAAGCTGGTGGCGGTGACCCACCAGTCGAACGTCCTCGGCACGATCAACCCCATCGCCTCGCTGGCGAGCCGGGCGCACGCCGTCGGGGCCCTGGTGCTGGTGGACGCGGCGCAGTCGGTGGCCCACCAGGCGCTGGACGTGACGGAGCTGGGCGCCGACTTCCTCGTCTTCTCCGCCCACAAGATGCTCGGGCCCAACGGGATCGGCGCGCTGTGGGGCCGCCAGGAGCTGCTGGCGGAGATGCCTCCGTTCATCACCGGCGGTTCGATGATCGAAACGGTGCGGATGGACCGGACCACCTTCCTGCCGCCGCCCCAGCGCTTCGAAGCGGGCGTTCCGCTGGCCCCTCAGGCGGTCGGCCTGGCCGCCGCGATCACGTATCTGAGCGCCCTCGGCATGACGGCGGTGGAGGCGCACGAGGCGGAGCTGACGCGGCTGACCCTGGAGGGTCTGGCCGGGCTGAAGGGCATCTCGGTGGTGGGCCCGGTCACCACCGAGGACCGTGGAGCCACGGTGTCCTTCACGGTGGACGGGATCCATCCGCACGACGTGGGACAGGTCCTGGACGACCAGGGTGTCGCCGTGCGCACCGGCCATCATTGCGCCCGGCCCATCTGTGACCGTTACTCCATTCCCGCCAGCACCCGTGCCAGCTTCTATGTGTATAACACCCCGGAGGATGTGACCGCTTTGATAGCGGGTATTGAAGCAGCGCAGCGTTTCTTCGCGTAATTCTCGTTGCGCCATCTCGCGCGCGGCGGCGGAACCGGTCATGGCCGCTTTGAGACAGGCGTCCCATCTCGCCAGCGGAAGGGTTTTACATCGAGCATGGAAGCGTTCAACCGTCTCTCCCGGGGCGGTTGCTTTCGTGTAGGCGGTGAATCCGCCGGTGAGAATACGAGGTGGACGATGAATGTCGCGCAAGCCGTGATCACCCGGCGCAGCGGCGCCCGATTGCTGGGGCCGGCGCCGACGGACGCGGAACTGGCCGAGCTGGTATCGCTGGCCGGGACGGCGCCGGACCACGGACGGCTCTCACCCTGGCGGCTCATCAATCTTCGCGGCGAGGCCCGGCGCGCCCTCGGCGAGGCGATGGCCGACGCCGCGGAGGGCGGGACGCCGCGCGAGCGTACGGTCGACAAGGCGCTGCGGGCTCCGCTCCTCGTCACGATCGTCTTCCGGCCGGAGGACCGCCCGAGGATTCCGCGCTGGGAGCAGCTGGCGGCCACCGCCTGTGCGATCCAGACGCTGGTGCTGCTGCTGCACGACCGGGGCTGGAGCAGCAGTTGGCGTACCGGCCCGTCCACCGAGTACGCCGAGGTGCGCAAGGTGCTGGACATCGGTGCGGACGAGCAGTGCCTCGGCTGGCTCTACGTCGGCACGGAGGAGGAGACCGGGTCTTCCTTCGTGCGGCGGCCGATCGACGGCCACTCGAAGTTCTCGTCCATCGGCGCCCTGGTGCCGCAGGCGTAAGGCTCCGCCGTAACGGCCCACCGTCCCGCGCACCCCCGGTGCGCGGGACGGTGTCGTATTACGCCGGGGAGCCGACCTGGGCCGCTGGGGCTTCGGCGGTCTGTGCCGCGAGGTACGCCAGGGCGGCGCCGGTCATGGCCCGGACACCGGCGGCGATGGTCGGGCCGGGGACCGGGGCGAAGGTGGAGGAGTGGTTCTGCGGGATGTCCTCCGCGAGCCGGTCGTTGAGGAGGGCGGTGTGGAACTCCTCGGGGTCGTTGCCGCCGAAGAACCAGAACACCGAGGGCACCCCGGCGGCGGTGCCGAGCACCCCGAAGTCCTCACTGGCGGTGTTGGGGCCCATGGCGATGACCGCGTCGGCGCCGAAGACGGCCTCGTGCGCGGCCGCGACGCGCTCGGTCGCGGCGGGTTCGTTGACGGTGGCGGGCAGCTGGTAGCGCGAGGTGATCTCCGGTTCCCGGGGGGCACCGGCCGCCAGCGCCTCCGCTTTCGCGAAACGGCTGATGGTGTCGACGACTTGCTGGCGCACGCCCGGGGAGAACGTGCGGATGTTGACGCCGAGTCGTGCCTCGTCCGGGATGACGGAGGCGGTGAGCCCGGCCCGTAGATACCCCACGGTGACGACCACGGACTCCTGGGCGGGCACGGTGCGGGACACGATGGTCTGGAGTCGGCCGACCAGGGAGGCCGCCATCACCACCGGGTCCACCGCGGATTCCGGTTTGGAGCCGTGGCCGCCGCGGCCGAAGAGCCGGATGGTGAGGCTGTCGGCCGCTCCCATCACGGTGCCGGGGACCTTGGCCACCATCCCGGCCGGGCCGGGCCCGACGTGCTGGCCGAGGATGATGTCCGGCTTGGGGAAGCGGTCGAAGAGGCCGTCGTCCACCATCGCGTGCGCGCCGAGCCCGCTCTCCTCGGCGGGCTGGAAGACGGCGAGGACGGTGCCGCGCCACGCGTCGCGGTGCGCGGCGAACAGCTCGCAGGCGCCGAGCAGGCAGGTCACATGGATGTCGTGCCCGCAGGCGTGCATGACGGGCACCTGGGTGCCGTCCTCGCCCGCTGCGGTGACCGTGGACGCGTACGGCAGTCCGGTCTGTTCGCGTACCGGCAGCCCGTCCATGTCGGCGCGCAGCATGACCACCGGCCCCGGGCCGTTGTGCAGGACCGCGACCACCCCCGTCCGGCCGATGCCCGTGGTGACGTCCCATCCGGACCCCGTGAGCCGGTCGGCCACCACGGATGCCGTGCGCTGTTCCTGGAAGGCGAGTTCGGGGTGGGCGTGGAGGTCCTGGTACAGCTCCTCCAGGCGCGGCAGGGCGGCATCGATATGGGCGTATATGCCAGTCATGAATTCTCCCTACTGCCGGTACTCTTCGAGAAATCGGCTGGTGCGGACGATGGCGTCGGTGAGCGTGTCGGAATCGGCCAGCGTCACGAACCGCAGACGGTTCGGGGTGGGCCAGCCGAAATCACTGCCCGGGGCCACGAGGATGTTTTCCTGGTGCAGGAGGTCGAGCATCAGACGGCGGTCGTCCGTGATACGGGACATCGCCTTGCGGTGGCCTGCGAACACGTACAGCCCGCCGCGCGGTTTGACGCAGCGCATTCCCACGTCGTTGAGCACCCGCCAGGCGAATTCGCGCTGCTCCGCCAGGCGGCCGCCCGGCAGGGTCATCGCGGTGGCGTCGCGCCCGCCGAGCGCGGGGGCGATGGCGTGCTGCGCCGGTACGTTGGGGCAGCCGCGCAGGGTGGCGAGGGCGCCCAGGGCCTCGGCGAACGGCTTCGTACGGCGCGGCGGACCGGTGACCAGGAGCCAGCCCGCCCGGTAGCCGCCGACCCGGTAGGCCTTGGAGAGGCTGTTGAAGGTGAGGCATACGAGGCCGTCGGCGAGCGTCGCGAGCGGGGTGTGCGTGGCGCCGTCGAACAGGATCTTGTCGTGGACCTCGTCCGTGAACAGGATCAGGCCGTGCCGTCGGGCCACCTCGGCCAGGTCGCGCAGCACCGCCCGGCCGTAGACGGCGCCGGTGGGGTTGTTGGGGTTGATGACCAGCAGGCCCTTGGTGCGCGCCGTGATCTGGCGCTCCAGGTCGGCCAGGTCCGGCTGCCAGCCCGCTTGCTCGTCGCACCGGTAGGGCACGGGCGTGGCCCCGGCCATGGTGACGGCTCCGGTCCACAGCGGGTGGCCGGGCAGCGGGACCAGGACCTCGTCGCCGTCCTCCAGTACGGCCTGGGTGGCCATGAGGATGAGTTCCGAGGCGCCGTTTCCGACGTGGACGTCGTCGATGTCGACGCGGGGCACCCCCGCGCTCACGTAAGTCTGGGCGATGGCCCGGCGGGCGGTGGCCAGGCCCTGGGGGTGCCCGTATCCGGGGGAGTCCGCCAGCGCGCGGTGCACATCCAGGACGAGGCTGCCCGGTGGCTGGAACCCGAAGGCCACCGGGTCCGCCTTGTGCAGCCGCAGGACGCGGTGGCCGCTGCGTTCGAGCCGATCGGCGGCGGTCAGGGCGCCCGTGGTCATGACGTTTCTACGGTGACCGGTTTCTCCACCACGACCGGCTCCGGCTTGGCGGTTGGGGGCGTCAGGGACAGCCGTGCCCACTGGGCCAGGCCGACGCACGCGAGGACCAGGACCGCGGCGGCCAGCGTCCAGGCGCTGATCGACTCGTCCAGCAGCAGCGCCGCCCACCCAACGGTCAGCAGGGGCTGCAGCAGCTGGATCTGGCTGCCACGGGTGACGCCGACCCGGGCCAGACCGGGGTACCAGGCGCAGAACCCGAGGAACATCGAGAAGATCGAGACATAGGCGAGGCCGATGAGGGGCTCGACCGCGATGTCATGGGGCGGGGACACCGCGAGCGACACCGCCGTGATCGGCACGGTGAGCGGCAGGGAGAGGACCAGGCCCCAGGAGATGACCTGCCAGCCCGGCATCATCTTGGAGAGTCGGCCGCCCTCGGCGTAGCCCAGGCCGCCGGTGATGAGGGAGCCCAGGAGCAGCAGGTCGGCGAGGGCGAGTCCGTCGAGTCCGTGCTGCAGGCTGTACGCCACGATCACGGCGGCGCCCGCGGCGGCGGCCCACCAGAACAGCGCGCTCGGCCGCTCCCCGCGCAGACGGCCGAAGACGGCGGTGGCCAGCGGCAGCAGCCCGGTGACGACAGCGGCGTGCCCGGAGCTGACGTGCTCCAGGGCGAGCGCGGTGAAGATGGGATATCCGGCGACGATGCCCACGCCGACGAGCAGAAGGGGGATCATGTGTTCCCGGCTCGGCCGGGGGACGCGCTTGACCATCAGCCAAATGGCCGCCGGGATGGCGGCGATGACGGCACGGCCGATGCCGATCGTCCAGGCATTGAAGGACGGCAGCGCCTTTTGCGTGGCAGGAAAGGTGAGGGAGAAGGTCACCACGCCCAGCACGGCCAGTAAGAGCCCCATGCCGTTCATGGTTGGCGACGTTGTCTTCGGGGATTTCATGCTCTTTCTGCCTCTTCTGGGGTAAGGGGGATGGGCCGGGCCTATCGGGCCCGGCCCATCACGTTAGAGCGTTCCCGTGTCCTGATCCCTAGCCAATCTTCAGGTCGTGGCTTGGTGCCGATGGGAGCTGCTGCTCAGGACTTCCGGTAGTCCGCGAGGAATGAGCCGATACGGGTGATGGCGTCCGCCAGCTGCTCGGTGTCGGGGAGGGTGACGAGCCGGAAGTGGTCGGGGGTGGGCAAATTGAATCCCCTGCCGTGGACCAGGAGAATTTTCTCCTGCCGCAGCAGATCCAGGACGAGCTGTTCGTCGTCGTCCACCGGATAGACCGACGGGTCCAATTTGGGAAAGGCGTAGAGGGCGCCCTTGGGCTTGGTGCAGCTCACGCCGGGGATGTCGTTGAGCATGCGCCAGGCCGTCTCGCGCTGGGCGTGCAGTCGGCCGCCGGGGAGCACGAGGTCGTTGATGGACTGGCGGCCGCCCAGGGCGGTGGCGACCGCGTGCTGGGAGGGGACATTGGGGCACAGGCGCATGTTGGCCAGGATGTTCAGCCCTTCCAGGTATTCCCTGGCGTGCGCCTTGGGGCCGCTGACGGCCAGCCATCCCGAGCGGTAGCCGCATACCCGATAGGACTTGGACAATCCATTGAACGTCAGACAGAGAAGGTCCGGGGCTATCGAGGCCAGCGGAATGTGCTCGACGCCATCGTAGAGAATCTTGTCGTATATCTCGTCGGCGCACAGGAGAAGCTGGTGGCGTCCCGCGATCTCGGCGATGCCGCGCAACAGGGCCTCGTCGTAGACCGCACCCGTGGGATTGTTCGGATTGATCAGGACGATGGCCTTGGTCCGGTCGGTTATCTTCGCCTCGATGTCGTTGAGGTCGGGATACCAGTCCGCTTTCTCATCGCAGATGTAATGGACCGGCTTTCCGCCCGCGAGGCTCACGGACGCCGTCCACAGGGGGTAGTCGGGCGACGGGATGAGGACTTCGTCCCCGTCGTCCAGGAGGCCCTGCATCGCCATCTGGATGAGTTCGGAGGCACCGTTGCCGAGGTAGACATCGTCGATATCGATGCCCTCGACGCCCTGGGTCTCGTAGTACTGGACGACGGCTCTGCGCGCGGCGACCAGCCCTTGCGAGTCGCCGTAGCCGTGTGATTCGGCGAGGGCGCGCTGCATGTCCAGCACGATGTCGGCGGGGGCTTCGAAGCCGAAGGCAGCGGGGTTTCCGGTGTTCAGCTTGAGAATCCGGTGCCCCTCGCGTTCGAGGCGCTTCGCCTCCGTCGCGAGGGGGCCGCGGATGTCGTAGCAGACATCGGCTAATTTGGCCGACTGACCGAGCGTCGCCAACGGCCGGGACACCGCGTCGGCTTCCCTTCCGTCATGCCGACGACCACCGGGCGGAATTGAAATGATGCGCCCCATTTTCTCGCTCCCCATCGTGACACCCTTCGTGTGCGACCCCGGCGGAGAGTTCTCCTCCGGTACGCCCTGAGGGTAGCGAAGCGGGCCTCCCGCCGCCCCGTGACAGTGGTTACTCGGCCGCCGACCCGGCCGAGGCCAGCAACGCCTCGACCTTGCTGCGGCAAATGCCGCACCCCGTGGTCGCCTTGGTGCTGCGGGCGATCGCCGCGATGCTGCCCGCCCCCTGGGCCCAAGCCTCCAGAATCCTTTTCTGCGGGACGTTGTTGCAGTAACAGACGGCGATATCGGCCGCCTTCTGGGCGGATTCCTCCTCCCCTATGTCCTCCCGCCGCAACAAACGCATGACCTTGGCCTGCGTCAGCCGGGTACCGGCGTGATAGTGCTCGATGAACGGCGCGGCATCCGACTCCTCGCCGCCGAGCACCAGGGCACCGCTGATACGCCCCTCACGCAGGACGATCCGCCGGTAGGCACCGCGATCAACCTCTTCGACGGCGTGCACATTCGGGCCGTCCGGAGCGTTGGACTCCCCCATCACGGTCAGTTCGATGCCCGGCGCCTTCAAACGCGTGACGGCCGGGGGAATCGTCGCGGGGGCGTTCTCGTCACGCACTCCGGTGATGGACTCCGCGGCGATTCGGGCGTGCTGCCAGGCCTCGCCGACCAGTCCGCTGACGACGCCCCGTAATTCCGCGCAGTCGCCGATGGCGTAAATGGCGGGATCGGCGGTGCGCATGTCCTCGTTCACGAGTACGCCTCTGCCGACGGGGAGTTCCGCCGCCACGGCCAGCGCCGTATTCGCCTCGAAACCGCAGGAGAGGACGAGGAGGTCACAGGGAACCCACGCGCCGTCCTCCATCCGCACCCGCCGCACCCGCCGGTCGCCCGCGACCTGGGTGATCGTGGAGCCGAGATGGACGGTCACGCCGAGGGATGTCAGTTTCCCTACGACGAGATCCGATGCCGTCTGGTCGAGCTGGCGGTTCATCACGACCTTGTCGGCGTGCATCACCTCCACATCGGCCCCCCGGCTGACGAGGGCGCGGGCCGTTTCCAGGCCCAGCACGCCACCGCCCACGACCACGGCGCGGGAGCCCGGTTCGGCGGCGCGCAGGATGCGGCGGCAGTCGTCGAGGGTGTGAAAGCAAGCGGCGCCTTCCATTAGTTCCCCGGCGTCACCGAATAGGCCCGCGATCCCGGCCGGTATACGCGGGGTTCCCCCAGTCGCCAGGACGAGCGCGTCGTACGGATGCTCAATACCGTTGCTATCCGCGACCGTTCGGCGCTTCCGGTTGATCGCCACGGCCCGTACACCCGTTTCCACGGTGGCCGTTCCCTGGTCCTCCGAGAGAGGAATCTCGCCCTCGTTCACCATCCCCGACAGAACTTCGGTCAGCATGGTGCGGTTGTAGGCGGCGTGCTCTTCCGCAGCAAGGACAGTGATGCGCGATTCCGGGTCCCGGTGGACCAGTTCCGCCACCGTCCGCGTACCGGCCATGCCATTCCCGATGATGACAATACGCTTCTTCATGTCCGTCCCTGTTGACCGCCGAATGGATCGCCAATGGATCGCGTATCGATCGCGAACTCGGATATGTGAGCATCGTGATCTCATCAGCATGGCGCACGACCACGGCTCAGGGTCCGTGGCCCATCGGCCTGATCAGGGCATGCCCGGAAGCGGAAGTCGCCGGATGTCGCCCCGGGCGTTGGCCTGAAGAGCCTCAACGACCACGGTCGACGCCGGACACAAGCAGGAAACGATCCCCCAAACCGCATGTGCCGGACATGGTGCCCTAGGGGCGTTTGTCCCGCTATGGTCGCGTTGCTTTGGTGACATGCACATATCTAGCTTGGGTGCGTCGGGAAACGAACGGGGTCGGTGCGTCACCCGATTCCGGTGGTGTGGGACGGACATCGACAGAATCCGTCTGCTCGATTACTGCTTCTCGGACGAAGGTGGGGCTTGACATGCGCGAGAATTACGCTGCGTCAACACTCGGGACTACCGCACAGGGAACGCATCGAGAGCAGGCCCAGGCACTCTACGAACTGGCGCTCGAGGACATCGGCTGGACGCCACATGGCGCGATGCGACGACTCGGCTGGCCGGAACCGGCGCTTGAGGACAGCATCCGATTGCTCAATCGACTAGGTCTCTTCGCCGAAAGCGGCAGCACGCCAAGTGGCTGGATAGCACTGCCGCCACAGAATGCGCTGGGGGATTTGCTGGGCGAGGCGAAAACCCGGGTGGCCGACTTCTGCGCCGACATGACCGCCGCCTGGGACAGCGCCTTTGACACGCTCACCGTGTTCAAGACCTCCTACATGAGCCACATGGACCGCAGCCGCGTCACGGTGGTCGAGGACCCGGCCGACATCGCGGCCACGCTCGAAAGGGAGATCCATGGCGCCGCCAGCGAGGTGACGCTGCTGGGATCCGGAAAGTTACTGGCCAACTCGCTGAAACCGGTGTGCGCGTCCACTCTGGACCGCGGCATCATGCTGCGCTGCGTCGTCAGGTCGTCCACGGCGGGCGTTCCGCAGCCGGTGAATATCGTTCGCGAGCTGCTGGGCAAGGGGGCGGAGTTCCGCACGTACCCCACGCTGCCCCTGAGCTTCGCCCTCATCGACCGTTCCACCGCGCTGTTCGGCGCTCCGCCTCATCCGCTCGCCGACGGCGCCCACCACCGGCGCATGATCGTGATGCAGAGCCCGCTGGTCAATGAGGTCCTGCGGTCCGTATTCGACCACTACTGGTACCAGTCGTCTCCGTTCATGACGGAAATATGCAAAGGAGCCGGAGAGAAGGGCGCCGCGGATCAGGAACGAAAACCCTTCGTCGTGCACGCCCCCACCAGCATTCGCCAGACCTCGCAGCCCGACAACGTCCAGCAGGCCACCCTGCTGCGCATGCTCGCCGGTGGCATGACCGACCAGGCCATATCGCGGCGGCTCGGTGTGCACGAGCGGACCGTGCGCCGCAAGGTCGCCGAGATCACCGCGAGCCTCCAGGCCAGCAGCCGCTTCCAGGCCGGGGTGAACGCGGCCAAGGCCGGATGGCTGGACGACGAGGTATGCGAGCTGCCGCCCGAGGGCAGCCGGACCGCCTAGGGGGTTGCGAGGGTGGTCGGGGAAGCCGCACGGTCGGCAAGCACCGTCATATCCGGATGAAGTCCTCGGCCGCCACCCGGCGCAGTTCCCGTACCGCCCGCTTCGGAGACACCAGGCCGGGCACCGCCAGCACCGGGCACTGGACGTGCCCTCGTACGTAGCGGCGTACCGGTGCCCATCGCGCCTCCGCGCGCGCCCCCACCACCAGCACATGCCCCTCTTTGGCGGCCACGGCGCTCAGCACCCTGCCGGGTTTGCCGCGCACCGCCAGCTTGCGCACCGGTACATCGGCCGGGGTGCCGCCCAGCGCTTCGTCGAAGGCCTGATCCAGGCGCCCCCGAGCTTCCTCCCGCCAGCGCCCAATCCACTCCTGGTTGCAGTTGCGAGCGGAGAGCGCGCGCCCTTCCGGGGTCTCCCAGGCGATCACGGCGGTGAGTTCCCGTCCGCTGTCGCGCGCCTCGGCCACAGCCGCACGCAGGGCCGCCAAGCTCGCCAGCGAGCCACTGACCCCCACCACTACGCGCTGTCCGGTCATCTGGGCTGCTGTCTCCTCGCCGTCGGCCTGCACGGGGCTTCGAAGGTGGCATGAACAGCGGCCAGGTTGGATGGCCACTGTCCAGGCACTGCTGGCAGTGCGGTCACCAATCTTCTGACAGGCGGGGCGCGGGCGGCATAGCCAATCGCAAAGTAGTGGTATGGAATCGGGGCCTACGGACTTACGGGCCTACGGGCCTACGGGCCTACGGGCCTACGAGCCGCGCGAGCGGTCAGCCGATCCGATCGCTCGCGCGGCGCGGCGGCTACGCGGAGTCAGTCCTGCACGGACACCGAGGGTTTGGCGTCCTCGGCATCTTCAACAGCCTCCGTACGCCCGCCTCCCCAGCGGGAGCGCACCACGGGGTATCCCACCGCCAGGAGGACGAACCACACCGCGATGACGTAGAGCGCCACGCGGGTGTCGGAGTTCCAGGCGATCAGTACGACGATGAAGGCGAAGAACGCCAGGACCAGCCAGTTCGTGTACGGCGCCCCGGGCATCCGGTACGACGACCGCGGGGTCGTCTCGTTCCGTACCGCCCGGCGGTAGAACATGTGCGTCACCAGGATGACGCTCCACACCATGATGGCCCCGCCGGTGGACACCGCCGTGATGTAGACGAAGGCATGCTCCGGGTCTACGGCGTTGACCCACACCCCGGTCGCCATGACCACGGCGGAGGCCAGCACCGCCGCGACCGGCACGCCCCGCTTGTTGAGCCGCGCGAGCGCCTGCGGACCGTGCCGGTTCAGGCTCGCGGTGCGCAGCATGCGGGCCGTCGCGTACAGGCCTCCCGCGTTGCAGGAGGACAGCGCGGAGGTGAGGACGACGAAGTTGACGATGCTGGCCGCCCCGGGAATCCCGATCTTGTCGAAGGCGGCGACGAAGGGGCTCGTCCCGGGCTGGAACTCCTGCCAGCTGACGACGGAGAGGATCACCAGCAGCGAGCCGAGGTAGAACAGGCCGAAGCGGAGCGGCAGGCTGTTGATGGCGCGCGGGATGTTCTTGTCCGGGTCCTTGGTCTCGGCGGCCGTGACGCCCACCAGCTCCACGCCGAGGTACGCGAAGAGCACGATCTGCAGCGTCAGCAGCGAATCCCCGATGCCGCGCGGCACGATGCCGCCGTCCGCCCACAGATGGGTGACCGAGGCCGTGGGACCGGCGTCGCTGAAGCCGATGAGGAGCACGCCGAGGCCGATCATGATCATGGCGACGATGGCGGCGACCTTGATGATGGCGAACCAGAACTCCAGCTCCGCGAAGATCTTGACGGAGATGAGGTTCACGCAGGCCAGCACCGCCAGCGAGATCAGGGCGGTCTTCCACTGCGCGAACTCGGGGTACCAGTACGTCATGTACTGCCCGGCCGCGGTGATCTCCGCCATCCCGGTGGTGACCCACATGATCCAGTACGTCCAGGCGGTGGCGTACCCCCAGAACGGCCCCAGGTACTCCCGCGCGTGATCGGCGAACCCGCCCGGGCTCGACCGCGCCGTCAGCAGCTCCCCCAGCGCCCGCATGACGAGATAGAGCAGGACTCCGGCCACCGCGTACCAGATGATCAGGCTGGGCCCGGCCTGCGAAATCGCGGTACCGGCACCGAGGAAGAGCCCCGTACCGATGGTGCCCCCGATAGCCATCATCTGCAGCTGTCGTGACCCCACGGCCCGTCTGTACTCGGTGGGGCCTTCGCTTAACTTGTCCAACTTTCCGTGCCCTTCTCTTGGTGTGGCTGGTCCGGCGCGGAGTATGGCACTCCGCTCTTCCCAGAGCACCTGGATTCCGCTGGTCGCCGCAACGTCTCACCTCCGTCACGGAGTCGGGACGGAAGGCATGCATCCGCCCCGGTGCGGCGATCATGCACATGTGGAGATCGCCGAACTCGTCCTGAAGTACATCGAGGCGCTCGTCTGGCCCGCCGTGACCGTGGGCCTGGTCTGGGGCCTGCGCAGCCACATCCGCGACGCGTTCGCGCGGATGTCCCGCCTGGAGACTCCGGCGGGCGCGATCGAGTTCGAGACGCAGGCGCGGGACGTACTGAACCAGGCGGAAGCGGCGACCATCGCGCCCCCGCCGCCGGCGACCCCCACCCCGCCTCCCTACCCCTGGCCACCGACCCCCGCCACGACCGGGGAGGCGCCGCCCGCGTACGACGCCGTACAAGAAGGCCTCGGCCCCTCCCCCCGCGAGACCCCCACGCCCACGCCCCCGACCGCGCAGCCGCAGCCGCAGCCGCAGCCGCAGCCGCAGGGTCCGCAGATTCCGACGCAGCAAGCACCCCCACCGTCCGTAGCCCCGTGGGCTTCTCCCCCGTACGCGACACAGGCGGACGCGCCCGAGCCACCGCCCTGGCGCGAACAGCTCACAGAAGCCCGCACCATGGTCGACGCGTCGCCCGTTGGTGCCGTCGTCATGGCGTGGAACGCACTGCTCGACGCGATGACGGACGTACTGCAACTGCCGGAGCGCGTCACCGGACACGCCGCTGGTCAGCGGATCTTGCAGACCATGACACATGCCGACCTGCCGCCCGACGCGGTCAGCGTCTTCAACCAGTTGCGCACCCTCCGCAACCGCGCCGTGCACGGCGCCGACATCGTCACACCTGCCGCCGCCCGGGACTTCATCGACAGCTGCCTCCACGTCGCCCGACTGGTCAGAAAGGCAAGGCACCCATAGCTCTCGCGTTCCGACGCGAATACACTGAGTAACGACCGCACCTGCGACCCACATCAAGCGGAGGCAGACATGGCTCGCGCCTGGGAAGCCGACCCGTCCGCGTTATTCGAGCGGCGGCTCGGAAAGTCCGCCAAGGAGCTGGGCCATACCGATGGCCGTGACGATTGCCCGGACATCTGGCGGCTCGACAACGGCGACATCGCCGTGATCGGACGGGACCTCACAGCCGTCTACGGTGCTCAACTGCCGGACGGCGTGACCATCGGCCGCGACGAGCGGCTGGTCGTCATCCCCGGAAACATGCTCAGCGCGGCGAAGGCGGACATCCCCGATGCTTGATCTGCAGGCCCCCACGCTCCCGCCCGAGCAGGGCGAACGGCTCGACCGAGACGCCTACAAGAGCGAGTTCCGGGAACGTGAGGCCGCGATCCGTAACGCCGTCTCCTGGAAGCTGGAGCGCCGCCAGCACTTCGAGGAGCAGGGCAGCCCCAGCCGGGACGCACTGCGCAAGGGGCAGTGGAAAGAGGCGCTGAGGCTCCTCGAAGTCCGGCGTGACGGCCTGCGCGCCACCGCCAAGGAGGACGGAGAGCACGGGCACACCTTTCACCGGGTGCGGATGGTCGAAACACCGCTGACCCCCTACATCCAGTGGGAACTCCACTCCCACCGGCAGCGCGCCGAGTACGGGGAGCGGATCCGGGTCCTGGACACCCCGCACGTGGCCACCGCCGAAACCGGAGGGCCGCTGCCGGAAATCGTGGTGCTCGGCGGCAGCGTTCTCTTCCAGGTGCTCTACGACGAGACCGGGTTCTGCGTCGGCGCGGTCCGCCACACCGGCCAGGACACCGTCAGCGACTGGGCAAGCTATCTGGAGAAGCTCTACGCGGCAGGCGAGGACGTCACGTCGTACTTCGCCCGCGAAGTGGCCCCGCTTCCCCCTCCCCAACTCCCCGCTTGAGGAAGGACCAGACGGATCACCGAGTCCAGCGCAGACGACGGGCACGCCGACAACAGCACACACTCCGATCTCTCAGGCTCCGCCCACGACGTCGTACAGGCCAGGGACATCAGCGGGGGTATCCACTTCCACGAGAGGGACGACGCGGCGAGCCCCACCCCACGGCAGCTACCGGCCAACGTGCCCGGATTCGTCAACCGCACCGACGAGTTGGACCAGTTGAACGCCGTCCTGGTCGGCGAAGACGGCGATCCGCTGGTCGTCTCGGTGTACGTGATAGCCGGGACCGCCGGTGCGGGAAAGACGTCGCTCGCGCTGCGCTGGGCGCACCAGGTGCGGGACCGCTTCCCGGACGGGCAGCTCTACGTCAACCTGCGCGGTTACGACCCCGGGGAGCCGGTCGCCGCGCACACAGCCCTGAACCGTTTCCTCACCGCCCTCGGCGTGCCCGCCTCCTCCGTGCCGCGGGATCCCGACGCCGCCGCCGCGCTCTACCGCTCGCTGCTGGCCGACCGCCGCGTGCTGATCGTCCTGGACAACGCGGCCACGGTGGGCCAGGTGCGTCCGCTGCTGCCCGGGAGCGCCGGGAGTCTGGCGGTCGTCACGAGCCGCAGCCGCCTCGCCGGGCTGGCCGTCCGTGACGGGGCGCGTCGGCTGACGCTGGGCGTTCTGCCCGAGCCGGAGGCGGTCGCCCTGCTCCGCGCGGTCACCGCCGGGTACCGGCCGGACGACGACGCGGACAAGCTCAGCGAGCTGGCCCGGTTGTGCGCCCGGCTGCCGCTGGCCCTGCGTATCGCCGCCGAACGCGCCGCCACCCACCCGCACATGCGGCTGGACGACCTGATCGCCGACCTGCGGGACGAAAGCGCCCTCTGGGACGCCCTCAGCACAGGGGACGACGAGGAAGCCGAAGCCGTGCGCACCGTGTTCGCGTGGTCCTACCGGGCACTGCCCGACCAGGCCGCCCGGCTGTTCCGGCTGCTGGGGCTGCACCCCGGCGCCGAGTTCAGCCTGCCCGCGGCCGCCGCGC
This sequence comes from Streptomyces sp. NPDC001700, assembly GCF_053596435.1. NCBI lineage: Bacteria > Bacillati > Actinomycetota > Actinomycetes > Kitasatosporales > Streptomycetaceae > Streptomyces > Streptomyces sp. NPDC001700. The sequence continues at coordinate 193,370 of NZ_JBSFGE010000014.1, read as the reverse complement.
TCGCCCTCCTGCCCACCAGCCGGACCCGTCAGCTGCTGGACTCTCTGACCAGCGCGCATCTGCTGGAGCAAACCGGCCCGGATCGCTACCAGTTCCACGACCTGCTGCGCGCCTACGCCGTCGACCAGGCCCAGCACGAGGAGCCACCGCCGGAGCGGGACGCCGCGCTGCGCCGCGTACTGGAGTGGTATCTGCACACCGCGGACGCCGCACAGAGCTGGCTCCAGCCCGCCGAGGACCACGTGGCCCTAGCCCCGCCTTCGGACGGCGTACGGCCCCTGGCGTTCACCGACTACGACGCCGCCGTCGACTGGTCCGAGCGGGAGCACACCAACCTCCTCAGACCGTCCGTACGGCGGCCGCCGCCGGGCATGACCAGCTCGTCTGGCAGTTGTGCGCCGTCCTGTGGTGGGCGAAGTACCCCTCCGCTCCCGGAGCCGACTGGCCGAGCGTGGGCCACCTCGGTCTGGAGGCGGCGTCCCGATGCGGCGACCGCGTCGCCGAGGCCCTGCTGTCCACATGCCTCGGCATGGCATACGCCCAGCTCAACCGCTCCGCGGAAAGCCTCGAACACCACCGCGCCGCGCTGGCGATGTGGCGCGAGGTCGACGACCGCGTCAACGAGGCGCACTCGCTCAACCTGATCGGCCTGAACCACCTCCGCCGGCGGCGATTCGAGGCCGCCGCCCACCACTTCGAGCAGGCCATCGCGACCTTCCAGGAGCAGGCGTCCGCGTACTGGGCCGCCACCGCGTCGTCCAACCTGGCTACGGCCCATCACCGCGCCGGGCGTCTGCGCGAGGCCGCGTCCGCCGGGGAGCAGGCCCTGACCGCACACCGCGCCCTGGACAGCCGCCGAGGCGAGGGCAACATCCTGCGCCTGCTGAGCGACGTCCGGCGTGAACAGGGCGACGTCGAAGAGGCCTTGGAGTGCGCTCACGCCGCCGTCGACATCGCCGTCGAACTCCGCAACCTCCGCTTGGAGGGCTACTGGCTGCTCGCCCTGGGCGACGCGCAGCAGGCCCACGACCAGAGCGCCGACGCCCTCACCACCTACCACCGGTCCGCCACCCTCCACCAGCGCCTCGGCGACCGCAGCAGGCAGGCGATGGCCTGGCACGGCGCGGGCGAGGCGTACCGACGGCTCGGCCGTCACGCCGAGGCCGCCGACTTCCACCGCCAGGCGGCGACCGCCCACCGCGCCCTGGGGGACGCCTGGTACGAGGCGATCGCCCTCGACGGCCTGGCCACGGCCGTGCTCGGCGACGATCCGGAGGCGGCGCGTCGGCACTGGACGGAGGCACTGAGGCTCCTCGCCGACTACGACGACCCACGGGCGGTCGGTGCGCGGTGGCGTCGAGCGGCAGTTGGAGGACGTAGACCGGGCGGGCTGATCACATCCGCTCTACCATGGGTGTGCGCTGGGGAGTTGAGGCGGGCGAGGGGGAGCCATGCCGGTGGAGATCTATCTGACGTGTGACGACGGGGTGCGGGGCGGCGGCGGTGCGATGTCGCTGTACCCGTGGTTGAGCGGCGATCCGGAGTTGCGGCGGATCCTCCGCAGCTTGGGCGCGGTGGACGCGGTAGACGCGGAGCGCGAGGAGTCGGAGTAACCGGTGGCCACACTTCCTGACCCGACCCGTTCCGAAGCGGTGCTGGTGGGCGCGTACGACTACCGCACGCTGCCCGGCCTGCCCGCCGTCGCCCGCAACCTGGAGGGGCTGCGCGGGGTGTTGACCGATCCGGCGGTGTGGGGTGTCCCGCCGGAACGGTGCACCGTGCTCGCTCAGCCGGGCAGCGCCCAGCAGGTGCTGGACACCGTGAAGGAGGCCGCCGCGCGGGCCACGGACACGCTGTTCGTCTACTACGGCGGCCACGGCCTGATCGACCCGCACACCGACGAGCTGTATCTCGCGCTGCCCGACTCGGTCCACGACCGCGAGTACACCGCGCTGCGCTACGAGTATCTGCGCCGCGCGGTGCTCGATCCGGCGGCCGGTGCGCGGCGCACCGTGGTGGTCCTGGACTGCTGCTACAGCGGGCGGGCGCTGATCGGCCGGATGAGCGCGAGCGATGAGATCGCGGACCGGGCGGCGGTGGAGGGGACCTGCCTGCTCACCGCCTCCGCCGAGACCCGTGCGGCGCTGTCCCCGCCGGGGGAGACGTACACCGCGTTCACGGGCGAGTTGATCACCGCGCTGGGCGGGGGCATTCCGGGGGCGCCCGACCTGATCGACATGAACACCCTCTACCGGCATCTCCACCGCACGCTCGCGGCCAAGTCGCGGCCCCTGCCGCAGCAGCGCAACCGCAACACGGGAGGGCTGATCGCCCTCGCCCGCAACCGCGCCGCCGGGCCCCCGATGCCGGTACCGGTGCCGCCGCCCCTGCCGCCCGCGCGCCCTGGCCGGAAGCCGTCCTGTGGGCAGGTGATCGGCGCGGCGGCGGCCGCGCTGGTGGTCATCGGCGGGACGTTCTTCGCCGTCGCCCGGCTCGGCGGCGACGACGACAAGGGCGACAAGGGTGCCGCGGCCAAGGGCGGCGGCGCGACGGAGTCCCTCGTGCCGCCGCCCGGCGGCAAGACCCTGGGCGACATCTACGTAGCCGGAAAACCCATCACCGGCTCGACGAAGTCGCAGCGCACGTACACCGACGGCAAGCTCTACGCCCCGGTCACCGGGTACCGGTCCCTGGCCTTCGGCGCTTCCGGTCTGGAGTCGGTCCATAGCGAAACCCTGGACAGCGGGGCAGGCATGGTCGTCACCACGATCGATCCGGCGGTACAGAAGGCGGCGTACGAAGCCCTGGGCGGCGCCAAGGGCGCGGCCGTGGCGATCGACCCGTCCAACGGCGACATCCTGGCCATGGTCAGCACCCCCTCGTACGACCCCGCCACCTTCAGCGGAAAGAACGTGGCCGACCAGAAGGCGTGGCAGAAGCTGACCGGGGACAGGAAGAACGACCCCATGCTCAACCGCACGACCCGGGAGGCCTATCCCCCCGGGGCGACGTTCGAGCTGGTGGTGGCAGCGGCGGCGCTCGAAGAGGGGCTGTACGGGTCGGTCCACGAGGCGACCGTCAGCCCCAACCCCTACACCCTCCCCGGCACGACCACCTCGGTGCGCAGCAAGACCGCTCCCGGCTCCTGCAAGAACGCCAGCCTGCGCGACGCCCTCGCCCTCTCCTGCGACAACGTCTTCGCGAAGGCGGCCGTCGACCTCGGCTGGGCGAAGGTGAGGAAGATGGCGGACAAGTTCGGCTTCAACGACAACAGCAGGGAGATGCCCGTCCGCGTGGGCACGAGCGTCTTCCCGAGCGAACCCACCCAGGCGGAAACCGCGTTGTCCGGCGTCGGCGGCTTCGAGGTGACGGCGACCCCGTTCCAGATGGCGATGGTGTCCGCCGTGCTGGAGAACGACGGAGAACTCGTCGCACCACACCTGGTATCCAAGGCGACGGACGCCGACGGCATGGAGCAGAGCCAGGACAAGCCCGATACGGAACGGGTCGTCAGCCCGCGCACAGCCGCCGCGCTGCGCGAGGCCATGACCGCCGCGGTGATGAACGGCACGAGCATGGCCGCCCGCGTCAGCGGCGCGGACGTAGGCGCTACGGCCGCCGATACGCAGAGCGGCGGCGACCGGATCGACTGGTGCACCGCCTACGCCCAGCGCGGCCCGGGCGGTCAGCGGGTGGCCATCGCCGTGGTGGTGGAAGGGGAGTCCAGTTCCGGCGGGGCGGCGACGCCGGTCGCCAAGCGGGCGATGGAGGCCGCGATGGCCCGCCGCTGATCAGCCCTCCGGGGTCTGCTGAAGCTGGGCCAGGGTCAGCACGTCGCCGCCGATGCCCCAGCCGCCGTCGGCGACCTCCTCGACCAGGACCAGGGTGGTGGCCCGGGCCCGTTCGCCGTAGATCTCGGCGTACAGCTCGGTCGTGCGGGTGATGATCTTCTCCTTCTGCTGCTCGTCGAGGGTTCCGGCGGGGACCTTGAAGTTCGCGAAAGGCATGGCGTTTCTCTTTCTGTACGCGGTTTTCTGTACGCGGTTTTCTGTACGCGGTTTTCTGTACGCGGTGAGCGCCCGGCTTACGTGACCACCCTGGCCCGCCGCCCCCGCGCCAGCCAGGGCTGTCCCCACCCTGGGGTTGCCGTCCCCTGGCTCCGCGCACCGCCGCGCGCGACGATGAGCGGCGTGAACCACGCGCAGCTCGCCGCATTCCTGAAGTCCCGGCGCGACCGGATACGCCCCGCCGACGTCGGGCTGATCGCCGGTCCGCGGCGCCGGGTGCCCGGTCTGCGGCGCGAGGAGGTCGCCCAACTGGCCGGGCTCTCCGCGGACTACTACACGGAGCTGGAACGCGGCCGCGGTGCCCAGCCCTCGACCCAGGTACTGGCCGCCCTCGCCCGGGCGCTGCGGTTGAACGGCGACGCGCGCGACCACCTGTTCCACCTCGCCGACCGCCGCGTTCCCCCCTCGGCCCACGGACCGACCGCGCACGTCCAGCCCGCCCTGCTCGGCCTCCTGGACCGGCTCACCACCACGCCCGCGCGCGTCATCACCGACCTGCACGAAACCCTCGTCCAGAACCCACTGGCCGCCGCGCTCCTCGGCCCGCCCCCGGCCGTACGCGGCCCCGCCGCGAGCTTCGTCCACCGCTGGTTCACCGACCCCGCCGCCCGCGCGATCTACCCGCCCGAGGACCACCCCCACCACTCCCGCGCCTTCGTCGCCGACCTCCAAGCCGTCGCCGCCCGGCGCGGCGGTGACAGCACGGTGGAGCGGCTGGTGGACGAACTACGGTGCCGCAGCGAGGAGTTCGCCACCCTCTGGGCCACCCACGACGTCGCCCTCCGGCGGACCGACCACAAGCGCATCGTCCACCCCGCCCTGGGGATCATCGAACTGGACTGCCACACCCTGTTCAGCGAGGACGGCTGCCAACGCCTGCTGTGGTTCACCGCCCCACCCGGCACCGAAGGCGCCTCCCAACTGGAACTCCTCTCCGTCATCGGCCCCCAGGGCCTGACCCACGAGCGAGCGCGCTGACTCGGAATGCCAAGGCGCCCCCTCCATCGCACCGACACGGATACACTGAGTGACGACGACCGCGCCCTGTGACCACCTCCAGCGGAGGCAGTGATGAACCGCGCCTGGGAAGCCGACCCGTCCGCGTTATTCGTTCGGCGGTTGGGCAAGACCGCGCAGGAGCTGAACACGTCGGACGACGACGAAGACTGCCCTGACATCTGGCAGCTGGACAATGGCGACGTCGCCATCATCGGACGGGACCTGACGGCCGCCTACGCCGACCGGCTGCCGCACGATGTCAGGATTGGCCAGGACGAGCGCCTCGTGGTGATCCCCGGCGTCATGCTGTCCGCCGCTAAGCAGAACATTCCGGATGCCTAGCCCCGCACCAGCACTCGACCGCACGCGGGGCGTGCGGCTCGATCTGGACGCATACCACCGCGACTTCGCGGAGGTCAGGGCCCGTTCGCTCGGCCAGGACTCATGGAAGCTTGAGCGTCGGCAGCACTTCGAGGAGCAGAACAACCCCGGGCGGGAGGCCCTGCGGCGCGGGGACTGGGACGAGGTGATGCGGCAGTTCGAGAAGAAGCGTCCCCGATTCCTGGAGACCGCTCAGAAGGATCGCGAGCGCGGTAGCGCCTTCCACCGGGTCCGGATCGTGGAGCAGCCCTTCACCCCGTACGTGCGCTGGGAACTGCTCTCCCTGCGCGTCCAGGCCGAGTGCGGCAAGCCGGTCCGTGTCGTGCAGGCCGACCGCGTGCGGGAGTTCGAGCAGCGGGCGATCCTGCCGGAGGTCGTCGTGCTGGGGGCGCAGGTGCTGTACGAGGTGGTCTACACCGACGAGGGGGTGCCGAACGGCGCCGTACGGCATGGCGATCCGGAACTGGTCGGCCCATGGGCGTCGTTCATCTCCGGCCTGTACGCCGGGGGCGAGGACGTCGGCGCGTACGTAGAGCGCCACGCGGACCTTCGCCCAACACTAAGCCGGGAGTAGGCCATCGACGGCGGAGCTGACCGGGAAGAGAATCCCGGCACGCACTCGGAGCTGTCCGGCACAGCACACGACGTCGTACAGGCCCGCGACGTCAGCGGCGGCATCCACTTCCATGCCCCCGCCCCATCGGCAGAACCCGTCGCGCCCCGTCAGCTCCCCGGGGACATACGGAACTTCGTCGACCGCACCGACGCGCTCGAACGCCTTGACGCGATCCTCCCGGGCGACGAGACCAACGCCCCGCTCCTCGTCTCCGTCTGCGTCATCGCCGGTACCGCCGGGGCGGGCAAGACATCCCTCGCGCTGCGCTGGGCGCACCACGCCAAGGGCCGGTTCCCCGACGGGCAGCTGTACGTCAACCTGCGCGGCTACGATCCCGGCGAGCCGGTCGCCCCGCACGAAGCGCTGCACCGCTTCCTGACCGCCCTCGGCACACCCACCGCCGCGATCCCGGCCGAGACGGATGCGGCGGCGGCGCTCTACCGTTCGATGATGGACGGCCGCCGCATGCTCGTGGTGCTCGACAACGCGGCCACCGTCGCGCAGGTCCGGCCGCTGCTCCCGGGCAACTCCCGCTGTCTGGTCGTGGTGACCAGCCGTGGCCGTCTCTCCGGGCTTTCCATACGCGACGGGGCCGAGCGCATCACCCTCGGCACGCTGCCGGAGGCGGAGGCGGTCGCGCTGCTGCGCGCGGTGACCACGGGATACCGCCCGGCGGACGACATCCGGAAGCTCGCCGAACTCGCCCAGCTCTGCGCCCGCCTTCCCCTCGCACTGCGCATCGCCGCCGAGCGGGCGGCCAATCACCCGCACATGGGCATCGACGAACTGATCGCGGACCTCCGGGACGAGTCCGCGCTGTGGGACGCACTGAGCACGGGCGACGAGGCGGAGGCGGACGCGGACGCGGTCCGGACCGTCTTCGCCTGGTCCTACCGGGCCCTCTCCCCCGACGCGGCACGCCTGTTCCGGCTGCTCGGGCTGCATCCCGGCCCGGACTTCGGGCTGGCGGCGGCCACGGCCCTGGCGACGCTCCCGGCCCGGCGTACGCGCCAGCTACTCGACGTCCTCGTCGGCGCCCACCTGCTGGAGCAGACCGCGCCCGACCGCTACGAGTTCCACGACCTGCTCCGCGTGTACGCCGCCGACCAGGCCAAGCACGAGGAGCCAGCGCCCGACCGGCTGGCCGCCCTCCGCCGCCTCCTCGACTGGTACGCGCACACGGCCGATGCGGCCCTGAAGTTACTGTGGCCCCACCACAAGCCGCTGGGACTCGAACAGCCAGATGTCACAACGGAGTTCGCCGACTACGACCAAGCAGTGGAGTGGGCGGAGCGGGAGCAGGCCAACCTCGTGGCGGCGGTGCGCGTCGCCGAGCGGGAGAAGCTGGACGTCCACGTCACCTACCTGGCCGACCTGGTCTGGTCAGCGCGGGCGCCGTCCGCCGCGATTCCCGACCTCCTCCCCGTCATGGAGCAAGGGCTCCGCGCGGCACGCCGCTCAGGTGACCGCGCGATGGAGGCGCGGCTGCTGGAAGCGCTCGGGCTGGGCAGCCGGATGGCGAACCGGCCCACGGCGAGCCGGGAGTTCCTGGACGCCGCCCTGGCCCTGCGGCGGGAACTGAGCGACCGGCGAGGAGAGGCGGCAGCGCTCAACGCGCTCGGGCTGCTCGACCTCCGCGCCCGGCGTCTCGACACGGCCGACGGACACCTTCTCCAGGCAATGGCCGTCAGCCGTGAGCTGAGCGACAGCCGCATGGATATCGTGGCCCGCTCGAACCTGGCCACGTCCCGCCTCCAGGCCGGGCGCCTCGATGAAGCGGAGCACGACGCGCGGCGGGCGCTCGATTTCCACCGCGAGGCGGGCAACAAGCGCAGCATCGGCAACGCGCTCCGCATCCTCAGCGCCGTCCACCTCGACCGGGGCGAACCGCAGGAGGCCCTACGCGCGGCGGACGAGGCCGTCGACATCGCGCTCGAACTGCGCAACACCACCCTCGAAGCGTATTGGCTGCTCGCCCAGGCCGACGCGCTGCGCGGACTGGGAAGGTTCGGGGGCGCGCTGGAAGCGGGGCAGCGGTCGACGGGGCTGCACGGCAGGCTGGGGGACACGTCGCGGCAGGCGATGGGGTGGCACGGGGTGGGTGAGACGTACCAGGCGATGGGGCGGCGCGCGGACGCTGCGCCGTTTCACCGGATGGCGGCGGAGGCGCACCGCGCGCTCGGCGAGCCGTGGCACGCCGCCCTCGCGCTGGACGAGCTCGCCCGCGCGCTGCGGGACGACGACCCGGAGGCGGCGCGTCGGCACTGGGCGGAGGCGCTGAGCCTCCTCGCCGACTACGCCGACCCCCGGGCGACGACCGTACGGAGCGGCATCGAAGGCCGGTTGGCGGAACCGGGTGACACAGGCTAGGCGCGTCAGATCTGGTTCTCGCCGCCGTCGACGTACACGTTGGCTCCGAGCATGAAGGTGCTCTGGTCGGAGGCGAGGAACGCCACGACCGAGGCGACTTCCTCCGGGCGCCCCATCCGGCCTATCGCTATGCTCGCGGCAAGGTTCGCCCTGGCCTCGGCCGCGTTCTCCTCGCCGAAGACGGTCGTGATTCCGGGGGTGTCGATCGGGCCGGGTGAGATGGCGTTGACCCGGATGCCGCGGTCCTTGAGTTCGTTGGCCCAGGTCCGCGCGTAGGACCGGACGGCGGCCTTGGACGCCGCGTACGTGCCGAACGCATGCGTACCGTTGTCGGCGGTGGTGGAAGCGTTAAGGATCACCGAGGCGCCCTCGTTGAGCAGCGGCAGCGCCTTCTGCACCGTGAACAGCGTGCCCCGCACGTTGACGCCGAAGGTCTGGTCGAAGTGTTCCTCGGTGACCTGCTCCAGGGTCGCGAACTCAAAGCTCGCCGCGTTCGCGAAGACGATGTCCAGGCCCCGGCCCCGGGCGCGGACCGCGTCGTAGAGCCGGTCCAGGTCGGCGAGGTTCGAGATGTCGCCCGCCACCGCGGTGGCCGCCGCCGCGCCGATCGTCTCGACGGCCGCGTCCAGCTCGGTCTTGCGCCGTCCGGTGATGAACACGTGCGCGCCCTCGGCAGCCAGCCGTACGGCGCTGGCCAGGCCGATCCCGGTGCCGCCGCCGGTGACGACGGCGGTCTTGCCTTCGAGCTGTCCCATGAGAATGACCTCCACAAAGTTCGGTACCGAGCGATACAGATTGAGACCCTAACACCTTCTGCACCGAGCGGTACAGAAGAGTAGGGTTGACCGCATGGAGATCCAGCGGAAGGCACCGATCGGCCGCCCCAGAGGCTTCGACGCCGACGCGGCCCTCGAAGCGGCCATGCGGGTCTTCTGGGAGCGGGGCTACGACGGCGCCAGCCTCACCGACCTCACCAGCGCCATGGGCATCACCCGCACCAGCATGTACGCGGCCTTCGGTAACAAGGAGGACCTGTTCCGCAAGGCCCTGGAGCGCTACGAGGAAGGCCCCGCCTCGCACACGACCCGGTCCCTGGGCGAGCCGACCGCCCGGCAGGTGGCCACCGCCTTTCTGAACGGCTCGGTCCGGGCCACCACCCGCCCCGACTGCCCCGCCGGGTGCTTCGGCATCCAAGGCTCCCTCGCCGCGGGCGAATCCGGAAGCAACGCCCGCGACGCCCTCACCGCCTGGCGCAACGAGGGCACCGACCACTTCCGCGACCGGTTCCAGCGAGCCGTCGACGAGGGCGACCTGCCGCCCGACACCGACCCCGCACTGCTCGCGCGCTACCTCATGACCGTGGCCAACGGCATCGCCGTCCAGGCCGCCAGCGGCACCTGTCGCGAGGACCTCCAGCGGGTGGCCGACATGGCCCTGCGGAACTGGCCACCCGCGTAAAAACCAGCCACCCGACAAAAGCGGTGCGGAGAATGTCGGGTGATCGGGGCCGGTGTCGCCGCACGGTGGGGGCATGGATGACACGACCTTGGTATCCCGCTTCCTCCGCGACGGCTTCGTGAAGCTGGAGGGCGCCGTCGCGCCGCGCGTGGCCGCGGACTGCGCGCGGCTGCTGTGGCGGGAGACGGGCTGCGCCCCGGACGACCCGTCGACGTGGACGCGGCCCGTGCACTGGGTGGGCGGCATGGCGCAGGGGCCGTTCGCCGCCGCACCCAACTCCCCGTCGCTGCACCGCGCGTACGACCTGCTCGTCGGCGCGGGACGCTGGGAGCCGCGCTACTCGCTGGGCACGTTCCCGCTGCGCTTCCCGCACGAGGAGGAGCCCGACGACGCGGGCTGGCACATCGAGGGGAGCTATCTGCCGGAAGGCGAGAGCTGGTACTTCACGAATCTGCGCTCCCAGGGCCGGGCGCTGCTGATGCTGTTCCTGTTCAGCGAGGTCGGTGAGGAGGACGCCCCGACCCGCATCAGGATCGGCTCGCACCTCGACGTGCCGAAGGTGCTGGAGAAGTACGGGGAGGACGGGGCGAGCGGGCTGACCCTCGCCCCCGATCTGGTGGCGGCGTCCGACCACCGGCCACTCGCCCTCGCCACCGGGTCCCCGGGCGACGTCTTCCTGTGCCACCCCTTCCTCGTGCACGCGGCTCAACCGCACCATGGGACGCGGCCGCGCTTCATGGCGCAGCCGCCGCTGATGCCCGCCGCACCGTACGAACTCGAACGGGCCGACGGCGCGTACTCACCCGTGGAGATCGCGATCCGCCGGGGTCTGGGGGAAGAGAAAGAGAAGGGAAGCGGGGCATGCTGGAGCGGCTGAACCAGGCCATGGAGCACATCGAGGGCCGACTCGACCAGGACCTCGACGTGGCGGAACTGGCCCGCATCGCGGCCACCTCGGAGCACCACCTGCGCCGGATGTTCTCCGCGCTCGCGGGAATGCCGCTGTCGGAGTACGTCCGGCGCCGCAGGCTCACCCTCGCGGGCGCCGAAGTGCTCGCGGGACGTGAGTCGCTGCTGGAGATCGCGGTACGTTACGGCTACGGCTCCGGCGAGGCGTTCGCGCGGGCGTTCCGCGCCATGCACGGCATCGGGCCCAGCGAGGCCAGGCGTACCGGCGCCGTACTCACCTCCCAGTCCCGGATGGCCTTCCGCCTCACCATCGAGGGGAGCAGCAGGATGCGATACCGCGTCGTGGACAGGGCGGACTTCACCGTGGTCGGGCTCAAGACCCGGGTACCGCTGGTGCATGCGGGGCCGAACCAGGCGATCATGGACTTTGTCCGTGGGATCGATCCGCGGACCCTGGAGCGCCTGGAGAAGCTGTCGGATCAGGATCAGGAGCCGCACGGCATCGTCGCGGTCTGCGACGGCCTGGACCCCAGCCGCGCCGAAGGCACCGAACTCGACTACCACCACGGCGTGATCACCTCCGCGCCCGCCCCGGAGGGTCCGGAACGTCCGGAGGGCACGACCACGCTGGCCGTCCCATCCGGCACCTGGGCGGTCTTCACCACCTCCGGACCGGTGCCCCAGGCCATCCAGGAGCTGTGGCGGGACGTGTTCACCGAGTGGTTCCCGTCGAACCCGTACCGCACCCGCACCGGCCCCGAGATCCTGCGCACCCGCCTGTCGCCGGAGAAGACCGAGGCCGACGCCGAGCTGTGGCTGCCCGTGGAGCCTGAGCGCTGATGCGCTAGTCGCAGACGACATCCCGTGGCGGGCGCTCGCCCGTCGCGAGGAAGCGGGAGACGGTCCGGTCGCCGCAGGCGTTGCCGTTGGCGAGGTAGGCCTCGTGGCCGGTGGAGTTCACGGTCACCATGACGGCTCGCCGACCAAGGGCCGTACGGAGTTCGAGGGCGCCCCCGAGAGGGGTGGCCGCGTCACGCCGGTTCTGGACCATGAGGACCGTGGACGGGCCACGGTCGTTGATCCGTACGGCGGGCTCCCCCGGCGCGTATGGCCACGCCGCGCACACCGCCGCACCCCTCGGCATCCCCGCGGTCAGCGGGTACGTGGCGCGGCTCTCGGCGACCCCCTTCTCGTACGCGGCCGCCGACCTCGGCCAGGCGGCGTCGTTGCAGAACGTGGCGACGCCGACCGCGGTGGCGTTCTGCTGGTCGGCGGCGGGCGGCTCCTCCGGCGCGGGCGGCACGTCGCCCTTCTGTACGGACAGGATCAGCCGGGCCAGGGCGCGGTAGTCCGGGTCGTAGAAGCTGTCCAGCACCAACTGCCGGAACACGTTCCCGTTCAGCTCCTCGGGGTTGGCGCCGGGCCACGGCAAGGGCTCGCGGTCGAGGCGTGCGGCGAGGCGCAGGACGAGGCGGCGCACCCCGGCCGGGGTCCGGGCCAGCCGGTCGGGGTTGCCCGGCCGGGACGCCCACGCGGCGAACTCGGCGAAGTTGTCCTCGGCGCCCTCCTCGAACCCGGCGAACCAGGCCCGCGCCACGCGCACATGGTCGGGGGCGAGGTTGCTGTCCAGTACGAAGCGGTCGGTGCGGTGCGGGAACAGCTGGTTGTAGACGGCGCCGACGTACGACCCGTACGAGACCCCCCAGGCGGAAATCTTCCGCTCCCCGAGCGCCGCCCGGATACGGTCCAGGTCGCGGGCCTCGTTGGCGGAGCTGATGTGCCGCAGCAACGGGCCGCCGTCGCGCGCGCAGGCCTGCGACATCCGCCGCGCGGTGGCCATGCTCTCCGTGACGGACCCGTCGGCGGCGGGCCAGGGGAAGAACTTCGTCCGAGCGAGGTCACCCCGTTCCACGTCGCAGCTGACCGGGGTGGAGCGGCCGAGCCCCCGGGGATCGAAACCGATCAGGTCGTACGTGTCCCGTACGTTCTGCGGCAGCTTCTGCCCCTTGCCCGAGGGCTCGTCGAGGCTGCCGCCGCCGGGTCCGCCGGGGATCATGAACAGGGCGCCACGGCGCGCCTCCGGTTTCTCGGCTGGGATACGGGAGAACGCGACGGTGATCTTCTTGCCGTGCGGGGCGGCGTAGTCCATCGGCACCTCGATGGTCGCGCACCGCTGCCGTGGGTCGAGGCCGGTTCCCTGGCACGTCGTCCAGTCGAGGCGCGGGGACTCGGCGGACGCTGTAGTGACGGGTACGGCGAGGCTCAGGACGGCGGCGGAAGCGGCGAACAGGGCTGCGTTTCGCTTGATGCTCGTCATACGGATGAGCTTCGCCTGCCCCGTCCCATACCGACATCGTGCCAACGGGCCTGTGTGCGCGGGGGTTTACCCCACGGGGTTCCGTAGGGAGACGTGCGCCCAGACGGTCTTGCCGGGGCCTTGGCGCTCCTTCACGCCCCAGAGGTCGGCCAGGGTCTCGACCAGGAGCAGGCCACGGCCCTGTTCGTCCACGGAGGTGGCGGTCTTGGGGGTGGGCTGGCGGTCGTGGGTGTCCGACACCTCGATCTCCAGACGGCCGGTCTCATGGTCGTACCGCAGGAGGAGGCCGAAGTCCCGGCCGGGGACGCGACCGTGGAGGACGGCGTTCGCGGCCAGCTCGGCGACGACGAGCACGGCGGAGTCACTGGGGCCGAGCCCCCAGGAGGTGAGCTGGTTGACGGTCAGCAGACGGGCGAGCCGGGCCCCGCGTCGGGTGGCGGAGAATCGCTGTGCGAACGTACGTACGGTGACGGGGACTTGGCCCTGTGGTGCGGTCATGGGCGGAAGCGTTGCGGTGTGGGCGGGGCTTCAGCCAGGTATGACACCCACCCAGTTTCGTCTGTACCAGTTGACTCGCTGGACTGTGGCAGTCACCGGGCGTGACGATGTACGTATGGCAGCAGACAACCGCGAACCCGAAGTGTCGGACAGCCTCAAGACGTTCGGCGCCGTGTTGAAGGCGCTACGGGAGGAAGGGGGTCTCACACAGGAGCAGTTCGCTCCGAAGGTTCGCTACTCAGCGACGTACATCGCCAAGATGGAGCAGGGCAGGCGCTTCCCGCCGAAGGCACTCGTCCCTCGCACGGAGGAGGTTCTGGGCGCCTTGGCCGCGCGGATTCTGGGCGCGGCGTACCGCAGCCTGACGAAGAAGGTGGGCCTGGCAGCCTGGTTCCAGCACTGGGCGGGAATCGAGGAGGAGGCGCTGACGCTCCTCACCTACGAGTGCACGGTCGTCCCTGGACTGCTCCAGCCCGAGGCGTACATGCGCGCGATCGCCGACCACTACATCCCGCACACACCTCCGGAGGAGGCCGAGCGTCGAGTAATGGGCCGCTTGGCGCGCCAACGGCTCTTCGACGACCTCCCGAAGACCTCGTTCTGCTTCATCATCGAACAGGCGCTACTGGAGAGGGGGTTCGGCGGACCCGAGGTCACAAAGGCGGTTCTCGACCACCTGCTTGAGCAGCAGCAGCGCCGCAACGTCGAGATCCAGATCATGCCGCTGCGGCAGGAGGATCACTTCGGCTTCGAAGGGCCAATGTGTCTCGCCGAGACGCCGGACCACCGATGGGTCGGCTACATCGAAGCGCACGACACTAGCGTGCTGATCACGGACCCAAAAGCCGTAAGTGCGATGTTCCAGCGCTATGGCAAACTGCGCTCACAGGCTCTGAGCCCTCAGGCCAGCACGAGCCTGTTGGAGCAGATGCGAGGAGCGCTATGAGCAGCACCACCGAACTCGACTGGTTCAAGAGCAGCTACAGCGGCGGAGGCGGCGGCAACTGTGTCGAGGTGGCCGTACGCCCGGACGCCGTGCACGTCCGCGACTCCAAGGACACCCGTCGCGGTTCGCTCACCGTCTCACGCCGAGCATGGTCGACCTTCACCGCCGAACTCGACTGGCACAAGAGCAGCTACAGCGGCGGAGGCGGCGGCGACTGCGTCGAGGTGGCGGTCCGCCCCGACGCCGTGCACGTCCGCGACTCCAAGGACACCGGCCTCGGCCAGCTGGCCATCCCCCGTACCGCCTGGGCCACATTCACCGCGCAGCTCTGAGGAACACCCCGCGCCGCTGCCGCTAAGCTGACCGGAATCGGAGGTGGCGGTGGCGGCGGCGCAGGCGCGTGGTGGGATGGCTGGCGACATCCAGGAGCGCATCAAACGGCTCATCATCGACCGGCGACTCCCCTCCGGCGCGCCCCTGCCCACCGAGACGGAGCTGATGGAGCTGCTCGGCGTCAGCCGCAACTCCGTACGCGAAGCACAGAAGGCACTCCAAGCCATGGGGATCGTCGAGATCCGGCACGGCTTCGGGACCTACGTCGGCCCCATGTCGATGGCGCCCATGATCGAGGGGCTGATCTTCCGGACCGTCGCCGGTCACTATCGCGGCGAGGACAGCCTGCTGCAGCTGCTGGAGCTGCGCGAGGCCGTCGAAACCGGGCTGATCGCACGGCTCGCCGGGCGGATACCGGCGAAAGACCTCACCACGCTCGACGCCATCGTGCGGCGGATGGAAGCCGAGGCCGCCGAGGGGGCCGTACGGAGCGAGACGGATCGGGCGTTTCACGCCGCGCTGTACAGGAGCCTGGACAACACGCTGCTCAGCGAGGTGCTGGAGGCGTTCTGGGACGCGTTCCACCGCGTACGCACCGATCTGGTCGACGTGCCGACCGACCCCCACGTCACCCTCGCCCAGCACCGGCGGATCCTCGAAGCGGTGCGGTCCGGGGACGCCCTACGCGCCGAAGAGGCGATTCGCGACCACTTCTGCAACATCCGCAACAGACTGCGTTCGCCGCATCACGAATAAGCCGTTTTCGCGACCGGCCGCGACACCCCCTCCTTGCGCACCTTTGTCCGAATAAGGGCGCGTTTCGCGTTGCGATCACACAGACGTGTTCGAGACCCTGATCTGGGTGCATCGCACACCAACACGGCCTGTGACACGGGGTGTTGGGATGCCCCGGGGGGAAACCGGACGGGAGGGGTCCGGCACACTTCGTACACAAGCAGAACGCGGCCATTCCATATTCGATTCCATTCGACGGGTCCGGTCGCTCCACTATCGTGCCCGTACGGCCGTGGGGGGCCGTGTTGGCCAGGAGAACGTGACGACACGCAGCCAGCCCGCGTGCGGGGGGAATGACTCATGACGTCGACGCCGACAGGCGCCCGGCAGCATCCGCATGACCAGGATTCGTACGACTCGTCCACCACGACTCGCTTACGTATCCCGCGTCAGCAACGGCCTCATCGGCGGCGACCGCTGCCGAAGTACGACTACGAGCACTACAGCAGACTCGCGGGACCGCTGACCCAGCCCGACCCGTCCACCGCCTACCGCGTGCGCTACCGCAGCCTGCTGGCGGACGAGCCGCACCGCATCCGCGCCGCGCTGCTGCTGGGCGCGGCGCCGCTGGTGTCGCTGGGGCTGCTGTTATGGCTCATCCAGCCCGCGCACTGGACGGAGCGCGACGGCCAGAGCCCGGTCATGGCGGTCCTGGACACCATCATGCTGGTCTCGATCGGGCTGATCGAGCTGTTCCGCACGATGAACGTCGCGTCCAACGCGCACGCGACGCTCGTGGCCCGGGATCCGGTTCCGGTCGTGCCCCAGAAGGGGACGAAGGTCGCCTTCATCACCACGTTCGTGCCCGGCAAGGAGCCGATCGAGATGGTGACGAAGACGCTGCAGGCGGCGGTCAGGGTACGGCACCGGGGGGAGCTGGACGTCTGGCTGCTGGACGAGGGGGACGACCTTGAAGTGAAGGAAGTGTGCGCGCGCCTGGGCGTGCGCCACTTCAGCCGCAAGGGCGTCGAGAAGTGGAACCAGGCCAAGGGGCCGTACCGGGCGAAGACCAAGCACGGCAACTACAACGCCTGGCTGGACGCCCACGGCGACGCGTACGACTTCTTCGCGTCGGTCGACACCGATCACGTGCCGCTGCCGAACTACCTGGAGCGGATGCTCGGTTACTTCCGCGACCCGGACATCGCGTTCGTCGTCGGCCCGCAGGTGTACGGGAATTACGACGCGGCGGTGACGAAGGCCGCCGAGAGCCAGCAGTTCCTGTTCCACGCGCTGATCCAGCGGGCAGGGAACGCGTACCGCGCGCCGATGTTCGTCGGCACGAACAACGCGGTGCGGATCAGCGCGATCAAGAGCATCGGCGGGCTGTACGACTCGATCACCGAGGACATGGCGACCGGCTTCGAGCTGCACCGCCACCGCAACCCGGCCACCGGGCGGAAGTGGGGCTCGGTCTATACGCCGGACGTGCTCGCGGTGGGCGAGGGGCCGAACGCCTGGACGGACTTCTTCACCCAGCAGCTGCGCTGGTCGCGCGGCACGTACGAGACGATCCTCGGGCAGTTCTGGAAGGCGCCGTTCTCGCTGCCTGCGGGCAAGCTCTTCAACTACACCCTGATGGTGATCTTCTATCCGATGTCGGCGCTGAACTGGATCCTCGCCGGGATCAGCTGCGCGCTGTTCCTCGGTTTCGGGGCGTCCGGCATCCAGATCGATCCCGCCATCTGGATGATGCTCTACGGCAACGCGTCCGCGCTCCAGATCGGCCTGTACATCTGGAACCGGCGGCACAACGTCTCGCCGCATGAGCCGGAGGGGTCGGGCGGTGTCGCCGGAATGGTGATGTCCGCGATGTCCGCGCCGATTTACGCGCGCTCCCTGATGGATGCCGTACTGCGCCGTAAGAGCCGGTTCGTCGTCACTCCGAAGGGCGACTCGTCGAGCCCCGACACCCTCTTCGGGACGTTCCGGATCCACCTTTTCTTCCTGGTGGTCTTCGGCGGGTCGCTCGCCTCTTCCTTCTACTTCGGCCACAGTCATCCAGCGATGACCGTTTGGGCATCACTCGCCCTGGCTATCACAGCCGCTCCGATCATCGCCTGGCGGTGGACCGTCCGCCAGGAGAAACGGACAACGCAGCCCGCTCTTGGGGGACGATAAGACGTGAAGTACCGACCGAGTCGCCGCACCCGCCGCTTCGGAATCGGTGCGGCGGCCGTGACCGTGCTGGCCGGGATGAACGGCCCGGCGCTCTACCGATTCAGCTCCGAGCAGTATCACGATTACAAGATCAACCAACCGGAGTACAAGGCCGAGAACGGCCATTGGGGCGTGGTGAACGTCCCGGAGGAATATCGGATCAATACGATCCACGCCGCGCTGCTGCACACCGGCAAGGTGCTGCTGGTCGCCGGTTCCGGGAACAACGCCAAGAACTTCGACGCCAAGTCCTTCCGTACGGTCCTGTGGGACCCGGAGAAGAACACGTACCGGAACATCCCCACGCCCAAGGACCTCTTCTGCTCCGGGCACACCCAGCTGCCGGACGGCAAGCTGCTGGTGGCGGGCGGTACCCAGCGGTACGAGAAGCTCAAGGGCGACGTCGAGAAGGCGGGCGGGCTGATGTTCGTCCACAACGAGGACCCGGACAAGCCGAAGACCTTCCCGTCCGGGACCCGCTTCACGGGCAAGAAGAACGGCAAGACCTTCGAGTCCAAGGACCCGGTGCTCGTCCCGCGCGCGAAGAAGAAGACGAACGCCAAGACCGGAAAGGTCACCGTCACCGCCAGCACGGCGCGGGTCTATGTCGAGGCGCGGCAGAAGGGCAAGAAGCACCAGACCGGAACCGAGGACAATTACCGGATCGCCGGGCTGAAGGGCAAGGACAAGCAGAACTACTACGGCATCGCACAGAAGCTGTCATTCGACAAGAAGGACTTCCAGGGCATCAAGCAGGCCTACGAATTCGACCCGGAGTCGGAGCGGTACATCCCGGTCGACCCGATGAACGAGGCCCGCTGGTACCCGACCCTGACGACCTTGCAGGACGGCCGGGTGCTGTCGGTGTCCGGGCTCGATGAAATCGGCCAGGTCGTGCCGGGCAAGAACGAGATCTACAACCCGAAGACGAAGAAGTGGAAGTACCTGCCGAAGCAGCGCTTCTTCCCCACCTACCCGGCGCTCTTCCTCACCGAAAAGGGCCGCGTCTTCTACACCGGCTCGAATGCCGGATACGGACCGGCCGACAAGGGCCGCACCCCCGGGATCTGGGATCTGAAGAGCAATAAGTTCCAGGTGGTGCCGGGTATCAGCGACCCGAAGCTGCTGGAGACGTCCATGTCGGTCATGCTGCCCCCGGCGCAGGACCAGCGGTTCATGGTGCTCGGCGGCGGCGGGGTCGGCGAGTCCACCGAGTCCACGGCCGGGACCCGGATCGTCGACCTGAAGGACGATCAGCCGCGGTTCAAGGACGGACCGGATCTGTACGAGAAGGTGCGCTATCCGAGCAGCGTCATCCTGCCGGACGACCAGATCCTGACCACCAACGGCTCCGGCGACTACCGGGGCCGCAGCGACACCAACATCCTGAAGGCCGAGCTGTACGACCCGAAGACCAACCGCACGCGCGGGGTCGCCGACCCGCTGGTCGGCCGCAACTACCACTCGGGCGCGCTGCTGCTGCCGGATGGGCGCGTCATGACCTTCGGTTCCGACTCGCTGTTCCAGGACGAGGCGAACACCAAGCCGGGCGAGTTCCAGCAGCAGATCGACCTCTACCGGCCGCCGTATCTGTACCGGGACTCGCGGCCCAAGCTCGACGCCGAGGGCGGGCCGAGGACGGTCAAGCTGGGCGGGACGACCGCGTACAAGACCGCGCACGCCTCGGCGATCAAAAAGATGCGGCTGATGCGGCCCAGCTCCTTCACCCATGTGACCAACGTCGAGCAGCGGTCGATCGCACTCGACTTCAAGCAGACGAAGGACGGCGTTTCGGTGACCCTGCCGAAGGACCCGTCGCTGGTGCCGCCGGGCTACTACATGCTGAACGCGGTCGATGAGGAGGGGACGCCGTCGAAGTCGGTGTGGGTGAAGGTGCCCGCAGCGGCCACGAAGGCCGCCGCGCGCTGAGTGATAACTAGGTGGCGTTCCGGGCGAGGTCCAGTGCGTAGCGCGGCCACCACTGGCCCGCCTGGGGGCCGCCCTTGCAGGGGCCGTCCGACTCGCCCGGGCGCTTGATCCACAGGTAGGCGTCGACCTTCTGGTCGCCGGTCTCGGTGGTCGGCGGGTCGCCGAGCGCCCGGCCCTTCGGGTTGCACCAGGCCTCCGGGTCGTCCTTGCCCGGGGCCGGGCCGTTCCCGTTGCGGCCGGTGTCGATCACGAACGGCTTGCCGCCGACCATCGCGGACAGCTTCCGGCCGTAGGCCTTGTTCTCGGCGGTGCTCTGGAAGTTGGAGATGTTGAGCGCGAAGCCGTCCGCCTTGGCGATCCCGGCACGCTTGAGCGGCCCGGCCATCGCGCGCGGGTCCCTGATCCAGTGCGGGTTTCCGGCGTCCAGGTAGACCTTGGTGCGGGGCAGGCCCTTGAGCTTGTCGACGGCGCCGGTGAGCAGGTCGTACCGCTCCTCGTGGAACTTCTTCGGCGTGCAGCCGTCCGCCACGTGGGGCAGCGCGTCGGGCTCCAGGATCACCGTGGCGGGGCGGTTGCCGATGCCCCGGACGGCCTTGTCGAGCCACGCCCGGTAGGCGGCGCCGTCCGCCGCGCCGCCCTTGGAGTACTGGCCGCAGTCGCGGTGCGGGATGTTGTAGAAGACCAATAACGCGTCGCGGTCCTCATGCGCGGCGGCCTGGGTGAAGCCGCGCGCCTGCCCCTCCGGGTTGTCCACCCCCAGCCACTCCGCGACCGGCTGCTCGGCGATCTTCTGTATCAGCCGGGCGTCGTCGTCCTTCTTGGCCTTGCGGTACGCGGCGACCTGCTTGGCGGCGCTGCCGTCGGGGTTGACCCAGTAGGGCACGGTGGCCTTGGGGCGCTGCTTCTGGCGGTCCGGCGGGGCGGCGTTCTTCTTGGGGCTCTCGGAGGCGCCGAAGCAGCCGGTGAGCGTCGCGAGCGACAGCAGCGCTCCGGCGGCCGCCACGCCGTTGCGCCGGAGATTCCGCTTACGGTTGTGGTGGTGGGCAACAGTGTGCCGACGGCCGGTGTAACTGCCGTACATCCACTCCCCCTTGGGTGCACGCTCCGGGGGAGGAAAGTGAGCCCCCGGGTGGGACAAGCCGGTCGAATCCATCCTTGCACAGGGCCCCTGCCACCCGGGCCCGCATCCTCAAGGGGAGGCGGGTTTTCGCCCGTCCGGCGCGATTCGCACGGCGTTCTACCGGCGGAAGCGGCGCCGCAGGCCCCGGCGGAGGCGGCCGCGGCGCGGACCGCGCGCCGCCGAGCGGGGCGCGCCGAGGCCACGGCTGGCCGGATGCCAGGGACGGTCGGGGGACTCGATCGGTGCCTTGCGTTCCGCTTGCGCCCTGACCTCCAGGTGGGACTGATACCCCGACACCTGCCACGCCTGGTCATGCGCCGCCACCGCCGCCCGGATAGCCGACCCCGCGACACCCCGCCGCCGGGCCAGAACGGCCAGCCAGGCGAAGCAGCCCATGACGGCGACCAGTGCGCCGACGAAGACCAGATACGGCAGGAACCCACCCATACAGCCACGCCTCCCCGGACCCTACGGCTCCCGCTCGTCGGGCCCATCGCGTCCAGTACGCCGGAAACGCACCACCCCCGCGTCCAGATCCACCTGGACGGGCGGCCCTTCCGCCGGTCTCACGTTCTTGCGCACCCGCTCCTGTTCCATGCCGCGCCGCAGGGCCCGCGCCGCAGGGTCACCCTCCTGGAGGAAGTCGACGCCGATCGACGACAGGGTCTTGCGCTTGCGCCAGTAGATCCAGCCCCGGCGCTCCATCCATAACAGGACGCGGTCCGCGACGAACGCGGCGACCCCGAGCGCGGCGGCTCCCCCCACAACCAGCAGCACGGTGGTCACCATGACCTGAGAACGGGCGGGCGTCAGCCCGCGTTCCCGGGGGTGGTGCGGGGCGTCGGGGGCGTCGAGGCCGTATCGCGGGTGCTCGTGCTCGTCTTCGTCAGGTACGCGGACACCACCACGTTCGCCGAGTACGTCCGGGTCTCGCGGTCGAAGCGGCCGCCGCAGGTGATCAGGCGCAGCTCCGCCCGGCCGCCGGTTCGGGGGCCGTATACGCGGCGGGCGTCGAAGCGCTTGGCGGTCACCATCGCCACGTCCTCCACCGTGAACTCCGCCGTCGAGCCGTCCGACCGCGCGACCCGGACCGGCTCGCCGCGCCTGAGGTCGCGCAGCCGGTAGAAGACGGCGGGCTTGGAGCGGGTGTCGACGTGGCCGACCAGCAGCGCCGCCCCCGGGCTGCCCGGTTCGGGGCCGCCCCGGTACCAGGCGACGGAGTCCGCGCGGCGGAAGGACGGCGGCTTCACCGCGCCCTTGCGGTCCAGGCCCGCGCCGATGACCGGGGCGTGCACCCCGGCCGCCGCGATGTCGACGCGTTCCGGCCGGGCGGCCGGAAGCGGGGCGTGCGCGGCGGGCAGCGGATGGGCCGGGGGGCGGCCGACCGCGGCCGCGTCGCCCGTCATGGGCGCCGGAGCGCCCGTACCGTCGGTGATGTCCCGGCCCCACATCCACAGCCCGAGCAGCAGCGCCACCCAGGCCAGGCCCATGGCCAGCCGTCCGGCTCCGGCGCCGGTTCCGGGAAAGCGTGACTCAGACATCGCCGCCCACCCGCTGCCGCTGCCGTCGCCGCCGTACCGCGAGCCCGGCGACGGCCACCGCCGTACCGCCGGACAGGACCAGGCCGTACGTCTCCGCGCCGCCGAGGCCGCCCCGCACCCGGCCGCCGGTATCGGTGGGTCGTGGGGCACCGCCGCCGCCCGCGTGCACGGGCGCGACAGGCGAGGGCGGGCGCTCCACGGCCACGGACACCTTCCCGGTGCCGGTGCCCGGATCCGCGCCGCCGCAGTCCACGGCGACCCGGTGCGCGCCCTTGGTCGCCGTCGAGCGGATCGTCGCCTCGCTGAACAGCCCGTCGCCGTCGGGGGTCAGCTCCGCGTCGTTGACGAAGACCGGCGAGGTGGCCGTCGCCACCCGGCCCTGGCAGCCGAACGCCCGCACCTCCACCTCGGTGCCGGGCGCGATGGCGAGCGGGCTGACCCGGATCGTGGCGGTGCCGTCGTGGCGGTGGTCGGCGAGTGCGGGGCCCGAGGCGATGAGGCAGAGAGTCGCCGTACAGAGTGTGAGGGTGCCGATGCGCATCGTGAACCTCCCACCTTGAGGCTCACGCGCCGGGCCGGGCCCCGCATCCGCTGCGGACCCGGCCCTGCTCCATCTGGGTGCGTCAGACGACTGCTCGGACGACTGCTCGGACGACTGCTCGGACGACTGCTCAGACGACGCGGTCCACGAGGTCCGCGATCGAGTCGACCACGGTGGACGGCCGGTACGGGAAGCGGTCGACCTGGTCGGCCTGGGTCACCCCGGTGAGCACGAGGAACGTCTCCATGCCCGCCTCCAGACCGGCCCGTACGTCCGTGTCCATCCGGTCGCCGATCATCGCGCTGCTCTCGGAGTGCGCCCCGATCGCGTTCAGCCCGGCCCGCATCATCAGCGGGTTCGGCTTGCCGACGAAGTACGGCTCCTGGCCCGTCGCCTTGGTGATCAGCGCCGCGACCGAGCCCGTGGCGGGCAGCGCGCCCTCGGCCGAGGGGCCGGTCTCGTCCGGGTTGGTCGCGATGAACCGGGCCCCGTCGTTGATCAGGCGGATGGCCTTGGTCAGCGCCTCGAAGCTGTACGTACGCGTCTCGCCGAGCACGACGTAGTCCGGCTCGACATCGGTCAGTACGTAGCCGATGTCGTGCAGGGCGGTCGTCAGCCCCGCCTCCCCGATGACGTACGCGGTGCCGCCGGGGCGCTGCTCGTCCAGGAACTGGGCGGTGGCCAGCGCAGACGTCCAGATGTTCTCCACGGGGACGTCGAGGCCGATACGGGACAGCCGGGCGTGCAGATCACGCGGGGTGTAGATGGAATTGTTCGTGAGCACGAGGAACGGCCTGCCGGACTCGCGCAGCCGCTTGATGAAGGCGTCGGCCCCGGGCACCGGTATGCCCTCGTGCATCAGCACCCCGTCCATGTCGGTGAGCCATGACTCGATCGGCTTGCGCTCTGCCACTGGTTGCTCTCCGCTCGGCTTGACCGTTTGACCCTTTGTCCGTTCGACCGTCTGGGCGACGTCAACAGCCTAACCGGGGGCTCCGGAGGCTCGGCGCGACAGACCCGCACAGGTGTCCGATCCTGAGGGGAGGGGGAACGCGAGCCGACGGTTAGGAGACCGCCATGGGCATCATGGACAAGCTGAAGGACGCGATCGCCAAGAACCCGGACAAGAGCCGCCAGGCCGCACGCAAGGGGGCGGACGCCGCAGACAAGAAGACCGGCGGCAAGCACTCGGACCAGATCAAGCGGGGCTCGGACAAGGTCGACGACGAACTCCGCCGCCGGGGCGAGGGGCCCCGGGGCGGTGAGCGGTAGCGGTAGCGTCCTCAGCGCCTAGCGCGCCGGGACTTCACGACGAGGGCGACGCCCCCTGCGACGAGCCCGACACTGACGACGCCCAGCCCTGCGAGCCGGACGTTCTGCCCGGTCGCGGCCAGCTCGGGCTTCCAGTGCCCGGGGCGGCGGGCGTCGTCCTCGTCCTCGTCGTCGTCATGCCGGGCGTCGTCGCCCTTGTCGGCGGCGTCGTCCTCGTCGGGGGCGGTCGTGTCGGATCCGGGGTCGGTCGCGGGCGGGGTTTCGGTGCCGGGTTCGGTTCCGGTGTCGTAGCCGGGGTCGGTGCCGGTTTCGCTACCCGTTTCGGTGCCGGGGTCGGTTTCGGTCTCGGTGCCGAGGTCGGTTCCCGGGTCGGTTTCGGTTTCTGTGCCCGTCTCAGTGCCGGTCTCGGTGCCGGTCTCGGCGTCTACGTCGGTGTCGGAGGACTCAGGCTCGACGCCGGGGTCCGTCTCCGTGTCCGCCGTCTCATCCGTGCCGGTGCCGGTGCCAAGATCCGTCTCGACGTCCAGATCCTCATCGGTACCGGAATCCGCCAGGTCCTCGGTGTCCTGCTCCGTCTCGCTGTCGGCGCTCGGCGGCGGCGCGACCGGGCTCCGCTCCAGGCGGCGGGTCGGGCTCGGCGCGACGCTCGGCTCGGCGGACTCGGCGCTCGGCTCGGGTTCCGGCTCGGCGCTCGGCTTCGTCTGCGGTACGGGCGGTACGGGCGGTACGGGCGCGCTGTCCGCCCCCGACGTAGCGTCGTCCGCGCCCGCCCCCACCCCCGCGTCGATCCGGAACGCGTAGTCGTTCGACTGCCCGACCCAGCCCCCGTCGTCCGCACGCCGCTGTACGGCGATGGCGTTGGCGGTGACCGGGCCCAGGGGGGCGTCGGAGGTGAAGCGGGAACGTATGTCTACGTCGACGGTCTTCCCCGCCGCGACCGTGAACCCCTTGAAGTCCTTCTCGAACACCCCGATGTTCTCGTCCTCATCGGTCGTCTGGAACGAAACGTCCCGCCAGGTGCCCCCGTCCGCGTACGGGTCCAGGAACTCCAGCTGGATCTGACGCGGCCGCAGCGCATGCCCCTGGTCGACCAGGACCGTGACGGGGTGGATCGCCCGGCATCCGGTGTCCGTGGTGTTGCGCAGTTCGAGGTGCCACTGCTGCCACCCGGCACCCCGCGCGAAGTGGTCCGGCCCACCGCGCAGCCGGGTCTCTATCGGAAAGTCGTCGGCGGTCTCGTCGCCGCAGGTCGGGGCGGGTTCGGGCGCGGGCGCGGCGGCGTGCGCGGGCGCTCCGACCCCGTACAGGGCCGGGGCGAGCGCGAGCGCGGCCGCGGGGAGGGCGATACGGAGGGACAAGGCGGCGCGGAAGGACAGGGCGGTGGGCAGGCGCATGGGTGACCTCTGCTGGCAGCGGCGTATCCCCGAGCACTCCGCCACATTCCGCGTGCGCACGCCGACACACCGCCGGGGCGGCCGATTGACCCCGACTGGCCGTCAACAAACCCTCGATCAGCCCAATGCGAAGAGCGGCGCGAGCACCAGCTGTGCCGCCCCCTCGACCACCGCCCGCGCCCCACCCCGTACGACGTCGACCGGGACCGTGGGGCGGTTGGTGCGGGCGGCGTCCTCGGCGAGCACGGCGGCCACGCCGCGTACATACGACGTGGGCTCGGCCAGCACCACCCGGCCGCCGAGCAGCACCCGGTCGATGTCGAGGAGCCGTACGAGGTTGGCCGCGCCGACGCCGAGCAGCCGGGCCGCGCGCTCCTGTGCGCCCCGGGCCACGGCGGCCAGGCACAGGGCCTCCAGGCAGCCGTAGTTGCCGCAGCCGCAGCGCGGGCCGTCGAGCTGGACCACCTGGTGCCCGAACTCCCCCGCGTCCGTCCGCGCGCCCCGGTACACGCCGCCGTCGAGCACGAGCCCGGCGCCGAGACCGGTCCCAAGATGCAGATACGCGAAGGAACCTGTGGCCGGGGCCGCCGCGAGGCCGAGGGCGGCGGCGTTGGTGTCCTTGTCGAGGACGACGGGCAGGCCGAGCCGCCGGGCGAGCGCGTCGCGCAGCGGGAGCCCGTCCCACTGCGGGAAGCCGGTGACCCGGTGCAGTACGCCGGAGCCGTGGTCGAGCGGGCCGGGCGCGGCGACGCCGACCCCGAGCAGCCCGCCCGCCGCAGCCGTATCGCCGATCAGCGCCTCGACCTCCGACGCCGCCGCCGACAGGGCCCGGTCCGCCTCGGCGCCGAAGTCGAAGCGTGCCGTACGGAGGGCCACGGGCGTGCCCGCGAGGTCGACCAGGACGGCCGTCAGCTCGTCGCGGTCCAGGTGGAGGCCGATCGCGTGGCGGGCGTCCGGGACCAGGCGGAGCACGGTGCGCGGCTTGCCGCCGGTCGAGGCGCGGCGGCCCGCCTCGGCGGCCAGGCCCTCGTCCCGCAGCCGGGCGGTGATCTTGCTGACGGCCTGCGGGGTGAGGCCGGTGCGGTCGGCCAGCTCCAGCCTGCTGACGCCGTCCTCGCCCGCGTCGCGCAGCAGACGCAGGACGAGGGCGGCGTTGTGGCTGCGCAGGGCGGACAGATTGGCTCCGGGCCCGGCCGCCCCCGACATCGTGCTGTTCACACCACCCATTGTGGTCATCGCTTGCGCTTTAGCAACACTGTTGTCAAAGTGGCGGCATGGATGCCAAGAGCAGGGATGACAGCAGCAAGGACAGCGCCCTTCGCGCAGGACTGATCGGTTACGGCCTCGCGGGCTCCGTCTTCCACGCCCCCCTGATCGCCGCCGCCGAAGGCCTCGCCCTCGACACCGTCGTCACCGCCAGCCCCGAGCGGGCGCAGCAGGCCCGCGACGAGCACCCGGGGGTGCGGATCGCCGCGTCCGCCGACAACGAGCTGTGGGCCCGCGCCGGTGAGCTGGACTTGATCGTCATCGCCTCCCCCAACCGCACCCACGTCCCGCTCGCGCGCGCCGCGCTCCAGGCCGGGCTGCCGGTCGTCGTGGACAAGCCGCTGGCCGCGACCGCCGCCGAGGCGGAGGAGCTGGCCGCGCTCGCCGAGGCGCGCGGGCTGCTGCTGAGCGTCTTCCAGAACCGCCGCTGGGACAACGACTTCCTCACCCTGCGCTCGCTGATCGACGACGGCGCGCTCGGCGAGGTGCTGCGCTTCGAGTCGCGCTTCGAACGGTGGCGGCCGCAGCTCAAGGGCGGCTGGCGGGAGTCCGGCGACCCGGCCGAGATCGGCGGGCTGCTGTACGACCTGGGCAGCCATGTGGTCGACCAGGCACTCACCCTCTTCGGCCCGGCCGCCTCCGTCTACGCCGAGGTGGACGTACGCCGTAGCGGGGCGGAGGCCGACGACGACACGTTCATCGCCATCACCCACGCGAACGGCGTCCGCTCGCAGCTGTGGATGAGCGCGATCACCGCCCAGCTCGGCCCGCGCTTCCGGGTGCTGGGCAGCGAGGCGGGCTACGTGAAGTACGGCCTGGACCCGCAGGAAGCCGCACTCCGCGAGGGCCTGCGCCCGGCCGAATCCGGGGCGTGGGGCGCCGAGCCCGAGTCCGCGTGGGGCCGCCTCGGCGCGGGCGAATCGCCGCTGACCGGCGGCGGACGGCCCGTACCCACCGTGCCCGGCGACTACCCCGCGTACTACGCCGCCATCGCCACCGCCCTCCGCGACGGCACCCCGCCCCCGGTCACCGCGGCCGAGGCGGCGGCGGCGCTGCGGGTGCTGGAGGCGGCCCGGGTGTCGGCGACGGAAGGCCGTACGGTCCACATCGGAGGCGCCGCATGAGCACCCCTGCGACCCCTGCGTCCGACCTCACCGACCTCATCGCCCAACTGGAGGAGCAGGAGCGCCGACTGCGCTTCTCGTCCTTCTCCAACGACGACGCCTGGCGGCTCGGCTGCCTGATCGCCGAGCTGGCCGAGCAGCGCGGCGCGGCCATCACCATCGGCGTACGCCGCAATGGCCAGCGCCTGTTCCACCGCGCCCTGTCCGGCACCTCGGCCGACAACGACGCCTGGCTGGAGCGCAAGTGCCGGGTCGTCGACCGGTACGCCGCCTCCTCCTATCTCGTCGGCACCCGGTTCCGGGCGAAGGGCACGACCTTCGAGGAGTCCTCCCGGCTCGACCCCGACCGCTACGCCGCGCACGGCGGCGCCTTCCCGCTCCATGTGACCGGTACGGGCGTCATCGGCACGGTCGCCGTCTCCGGGCTGCCGCAGGCGGAGGACCACGCGCTGGTGGTGGAGGCCCTGGAACGGTTCCTCGACCTGCGCTGACCTGCGCCATCGCTTCGCCGGGTGCCGAAGCTTTCCGCGCCTACGGTGACGTGCATGGCGACGAGAACCGATACCCCGGCCGTTCTGTCGTGCGCGCTGGTCGCGGTGTGCACGGGCTACTTCATGGTCATCCTGGACAGCACGATCGTGAACGTGGCCCTGCCCGCCCTGCGGACCGATCTGCGGGCGGGCGTGAACGGCCTTCAGTGGGTGGTCGACGGCTATCTGCTGGTGCTGGCGGCCGGGCTGCTGTCCGGCGGGGCGCTCGCGGACCGCTTCGGCGCCCGGCGGGTGTTCCAGGCCGGGCTCGCGGTGTTCGTCGCGGCGTCGCTCGGCTGCGGGCTGGCCCCCGACGTACGGGTCCTGGTGCTCGCGCGGGTGGCGCAGGGAGCGGGAGCGGCGCTCTCGGTACCGGCCTCGCTGGCGCTGCTGCGGGCCGCGTACACCGACCGGACGGCGCGCGCCCGCGCGGTCGGGGTGTGGGGCGGCATCGCCGGGGTGGCCGCGGCGGGCGGCCCGCTCCTCGGCGGGGTGCTGGTGGCCGCGACGGGCTGGCGGTGGGTGTTCTTCGTCAACGTGCCCATAGGGCTGGCCGCGATGGCGCTGACCGCACGGTACGTTCCGGCGCCGCGCGCGCGGCCCGGCCACGGGCTGGACCCGGCCGGGCAGCTCACCGGCGTGGTGGCACTGACCGCGCTGGCGCTCACCATGATCGAGGGCGGGCGTTCGGGGGCGAACGCGCTGGTGGGCCTTAGCGCCTTGGGGTTCGTCCTGGCGGGTGCCGCGTTCCTCGCCGTCGAACGGGCGGTGCGCGCGCCGATGCTGCCGCTCGGGCTGTTCCGTACGCCCACCTTCGCCGGGGGCACGGCCGTCGGCCTGCTGATCAACCTCGGCTTCTACGGCGAACTCTTCGTCGTCAACCTCTACTTCCAGCAGACCCTGCACTACTCCGCGCTGCTCGCCGGGCTCGCGCTGCTGCCGCAGATGGGCGTGGTGGCGGCCGGTTCCTGGCTGTCCGGACGCTTCACCGCCCGGGTCGGCAGCCCACGGCCCACGCTGCTCATCGGCCTCATCACGGGCGGGGTGGGGCTGCTCGGCATGGCCGCTTCGGCCTCTGAGGCTCCGTATGCGCTGCTGGTGCTGCCGCTGATGGCCACCGGCTTCGGGATGTCGTTCACCATGCCCGCCGTGACGACGGCCGTCACGGACGGCGTGCCCGGCGAGCGGGCCGGACTCGCCTCCGGCGTGATCAACGCCGCCCGCCAGACCGGTGGCGTCGTCGGCGTCGCCCTCCTCGGCGCCCTGGCCGGTGGGGGCGCGGCCGCTGGGCTGCGGACGGCGCTGGCCGTCGCGGGGCTGGCGTTCCTCGCCGGGGCCCTGATAACCCTGCGCACCGTCGACCGCGCCATGCCATGATCCTGCGATGCCCGCCGCTCAACTACGCCCCCGCACCGATGAGGACCTGGCGGCTTGCGTCAGCGCCCTCGCGACCGTGCAACGGGCCGACCGCTACCCGGTCCACTGGCCCGACGACCCGCAGGGCTGGCTGACCCCGGCCGACATGCTCGGCGCCTGGGTCGCGGCCGAAGGCCCCGCCGTACTCGGCCATGTGACGCTCACCCGGACCGACCCCGACTGGCGCACCGCGAACGGACAACTGGCCGTGGTCCACGCGTACAGCGGATCCCCTGGTCATTGAACACTTCCGGCCTCCGGACCGTACGGGGTGACGGCGGCCCTTGACCCCCGAGCCTGGTCCGCCGTGCCACCACCGGGCCCCGCACGGAAGGACCTTCGGGATGCGTCAGCTGCCGGACAAGGACGACGCCGACAAGGCTGCCCCGAAGGAGGGCGAAACCCCGGAGGACCGCTCGCCGGAGCGGGAGCCGGACGCCACCGCCGAGGCCCAGGGCAGAGACCCCGACGAGGCCGAGGACAAGGACAAGGCCGCGCCAGAAGCCGCCGACGATAAGGCGGCCGAGGACGAGGCCACCGAGGCCGACGACGACCCACCCGCCGAGCTGCTCGGTGCCGCCACCCCCGGTGACGGTGACGGTGCCGACGACGACGGCCCGGATCGGGCCGGGAGCGGCGGGCGCGGCGGTTGGCGGGGGCGGTATCCCGTTGCCGCCCGGGCCCTGTCGTGGACGGTCACCGGGCTGTCCCTCGCGCTGGTCTTCGTCGCGCTGCTGCTGCCGCAGAAGCTGGAACTCCTCACCACCGAGCACTTCGCCCGCATCCCGGTGGAGCTGATCTTCGGGGCCGGTCTGCTGCTGCTCCTGCCGACCGTCGCACGGCGAGTGGTGGCGGTGCTGGCGGGGCTGTTCCTGGGAGCGCTGGCCATCCTGAGCATGCTCGACATGGGCTTCAACGAGTTCCTGGGCCGCGGCTTCAACGTGGTGCTCGACTGGATCCTGTTCGACGACGCCCAGGCGTACCTGGAGGACTCGGTCGGTCAGACGACCGCCGCGGCCGCCGTGGTCGGGGTCGCGGTGCTCGTCCTCGCCGTGCTCACCCTGATGGCGCTCGCGGTCCTCCGTATCGGCAACGTCATGGCCCGCAACAGCGTCGTGGCGACCCGCACCACCCTCGTGGCCGGGACCGTCTGGGTCGCCTGCGCGTCGGTCGGCGCGCAGGTCGCGGGGTTGCCGGTGGCGTCCCGGAGCACGTCCGCGCTGGTGCAGGACCGGGCGGAGCGGGTAGAGAAGACCATCAAGGACGAGGAGGAGTTCAAGAAGATCGCCGCCTTCGACACGTACGGGGACACCCCGGGCGATCAGCTGCTGACCGGGCTGCGCGGCAAGGACATGATCTTCACCTTCATCGAGAGCTACGGCCGCAGCGCGATCGAGGACCCGGCGATCGCCCCCGGCGTCGACGCGACGCTCACCAAGGCGACCAAGCGGCTGGACAAGGCCGGATACGCCGCCAAGAGCGGCTGGCTCACCTCGGCGACGTACGGCGGCAACAGCTGGCTTGGCCACTCCACGTTCCTGACGGGGCTGTGGATCGACAACCAGAACCGCTACCGCACCGTCACCGCGGGCGATCATCTGTCCATCCCCCGCGCCTTCCAGCGCACCGGCGCCTGGCGGACGGTCGGCATCATGCCGGGCGTCCAGAAGAACTGGCCGGAGGGCTCGTTCTACGGCCTCGACCACGTCTACGACTCGCGCGAACTGGGCTACAAGGGACCGAAGTTCAGCTGGTCGACCATGCCCGACCAGTACGCGCTGAAGGCGTTCGAGCAGCTGGAACACGGCAAGAAGCACGACAAGCCGCTGATGTCGCAGATCATCCTGACCTCCAGCCACCAGCCCTGGGCGCCCATCCCGAAGACCATCCCGTGGAGCAAGGTCGGGAACGGCTCGGTCTACAAGGGCATCCAGAAGGCGGGCAAGTCGCCCGAGGACGTGTTCACCGACTCGACCCAGGTGAAGCAGGAGTACGGCAAGTCCGTCCAGTACTCGGTGAACAGCCTCATCGACTACGTGATCAAGTACGGCAGCAAGGACACCGTGCTCGTCTTCCTCGGCGACCACCAGCCGCTGGCCCGGGTCAGCGGCAACAACGCGAGCCGGGACGTGCCGATCTCGATCGTCGCCCGTGACCCGAAGGTGCTGGACCGGATCGCCGACTGGAAGTGGGCGGACGGCCTGATGCCCCGCGCGGACACCCCGGTGTGGAAGATGAACAGCTTCCGCGACCGCTTCTTCAAGGCGTACGGCTCGACACCGAGCGCCAAGACCAAGGTGCCCACGTCATCGTCGTCCAAGTAGCGGGCGGGCGCCGCCACCGGCGTCAGGCGTCCTTGAACTCCTGGCGCTGGCGGCCCAGTCCGTCGATCTCCAGCTCCACCACGTCCCCGGCCCGCAGATACGGCTTGGGCTCGGGGCGGCCCATGGCGACGCCCGCCGGGGTGCCGGTGTTGATGACGTCGCCCGGGTAGAGGGTCATGAACTGGCTGAGGTAGCGGACCACCTCGGCGACGCCGAAGATCTGCTCGGCCGTCGTGCCGTTCTGCTTGATCTCGCCGTTGACCCACAGCCGCAGGCCGAGGGCCTGCGGGTCCGGGACCTCGTCGGCGGTGACCAGCCAGGGGCCCAGCGGGTTGAACGTCTCGCAGTTCTTGCCCTTGTCCCACTGGCCGCCGCGCTCGATCTGGAAGGCGCGCTCGGAGACGTCGTGCGCGACCGCGTAGCCCGCGACGGCGGCGAGGGCCGCCTCGTCGGAGTCGAGGTAGCGGGCGGTGCGGCCGATGACGATGGCCAGCTCCACCTCCCAGTCCGTCTTCAGGCTGCCGCGCGGGACCAGCACCGTGTCATCGGGGCCGATGACGGTGTCGGGCGCCTTCATGAAGACGATCGGCTCCTCCGGGAGCGGGGCGCCGGTCTCGGCCGCGTGGTCGTGGTAGTTCAGCCCGATGCACACGATCTTGCCGATACGGCCCAGCGGCGGGCCGACCCGTACGCCGCCGTCCTGGATCACCGGCAGCGCGTCGGCGCCCTCGGCCGAGGCCGCCGCGCGGATGCGGGCGAGGGCCGCCTCGTCGGCGAGCAGGGCCCCGTCGATGTCCGGGACCAGGCCGGACAGGTCGCGGAGGGTGCCGTTCTGGTCGAGGAGGGCCGGGCGTTCCGCCCCGGCCGGTCCGACGCGCAGCAGCTTCATCCTCACAACTCCCTGGGCTCAGGACGGTGGGCAGGGGCGACTCCATGCGCCTCTGGCCGCTCGATCCTCCATGAGCCCCTTCCACCCCGCAAGACCCCGTTCACGGACTGGACCCGGCCCTCGCTGTCCGCTTTTGCCTCCTACCGGCCGCGGAGCAGCAGGGCCCGCTCCACCGCGGTCCAGGTGGTGGTGGTCGCCAGGTAGAGCGCGGCAGCGAGGGGCACCACGGCGGCGGTGAGGAGCGTGCCGAACGAGAGCAGCGGCAGCACCCGCGCCAGCCCGGCCGCCCCGGGGGCGGCGGGGACCGCCGCCACGGGAGCCGCGTCGCGGGCCGCCTTGCGGGCGCGCAGATACGTCCAGGTCGCGACGGCCGCGATCAGCGCGAACAGGCCGAGGTAGACCAGCCCCTGCTGACCGGCGAGCGCCCCGCCCCAGCGGCCGTCGAGCGGCGCTCCGGCCAGCGTGTGGTCGAGCAGGTCCCCGGCGCCGCTGCCGGTGGAGAACACGTGGTACATGACGAAGAAGACCGGGAGCTGGATCAGGGTCGGCAGGCAGCCCGCCAGCGGGGACGCGCCCTCCTTCGTCTGCAGGTCGGCCATCGCGCGGCGCAGCCGCTCGGGGTCGTTCTTGTGCTTGCGGCTCAGCTCGGCGAGCTTCGGCGCCAGCGCGGCACGGGCCTTCTCACCGCGCGCCGCCGCCCGGGCGAGCGGATGGAGCGCGGCCCGGACGCACAGGGTGAACAGGACGATCGCGGCGGCCGTCGCCGAGGCGCCGAACAGCGGATCGAGCCGGTCGGCCAGGGTGGTCAGCAGGGTGCCGAGGGATGCGAAAACAGACATGGGAGCCCTCCACGGGTCTCGTCACGAAGAAAACAGATCGGCGTGACGAGCCGCGTGGGCGCGGCGGAGTGCAGCGGGTACTGCGGGTACTGCGGCGATGCTGCGGGTGCGTGCGCCTACGCGGCCGTCGGAAGGCGACGGCCGGGCGCCCGGGGCCTGGGGCGGCCCGCGGCATCGGGGTCCCGCTGCGGCAGGAACGCGGTGCGGCGCTCCCGGTCCCGTATCGCGGTGCGTATGCGCCCCGGGGGCGCGGGCACCCGCGCCCGGGCGGCGAGCACCGCGCAGGTCAGCAGCGCGGCCGCGACGGCGGCGGTGGCAGCGGTGGTGGCGGCGAGGGCGACGGCGCTGATCAGCCCGGTCTGGGTGAGCAGGGTGCCGGTCAGCAGGAAGAGGAGCACGCCCAGGTGCATACGCAGCGTCTCGACGCGATGAGTCATCCGGCGCTCCCCCTCTCCACTCGGCCACTCGGCTCCACTCAGCCAGGAACAAGTCTAGGGGGCACCACCGACAACGCGCGGTGCGGCCAGCGTCAGCCGGGCCCACACCACCAGCCGGTAGCGGGAGGTGTATTCGGGCGTGCAGGTGGTCAGCGTGAGATACGAGCCGGGCTCGGTGAAGCGGTAGCGCGGATGGGCCGAGCTGTACGGCACCTTCGCGATCACCGTGCCGTCGGAGGGCGAGGTGCGCGGCAGGGTGCGCTCGACGACGTACGTATAGCGGGCGTGGTAGGTCTCGACGCTCACCTTGTCCCCGGGGCGCAGCTCATCGAGGTGGCGGAACGGTTCGCCGTGGGTATTGCGGTGGCCCGCGAGCCCGACGTTGCCGAGCTGGCCCGGCTGGGCGGTTCCCGGGTAGTGGCCCACGTACCCCCGGTTGAGCACCTTGGACTTGCTGATGCCCTCGGCGATGGGGGCCGTGAGCCCGATGCGCGGGATGCGGAGCACCGCGTACGTCTGGTCGCGGCGCGGGACACCGTCGCGCACGGTCACGGTCACCTCGGTGTCGTTCTTCTTACGAGGCGTAGCCCCCGCGCCCGTACCTCTGGATTCCGTACGGCGGCGCTCCGTACCGTCCGCACCGGACGAGGCCGTGGCCGACGGCTCCTCGGCGCTCCACCGCCGCTCCAGCTCCGTCACCTGGCGCTTCGCGCCCGCCCGCGCCTCCCGGTTGGTCCACCACAGCTGATGGGCGACCAGCAGGAGTACGACGAGCCCGACCGTGACCGCGAACTCGCCGCCGGTCCACAACACCCTGCCCAGTAACCGTCGCCGCCGCACACCGACCTCCCCACCCAGGCCACCGGGAGGGGCACCATAGGCCCTGCGGCGCGCACCTGCCAGACACGCGCCCCCGCGAGCGCCGACTAGCCGCCGCCTAACCGCCGCCCAGCGCATGCGAGACGGTGTAGATGACCAGCCCGGCGAGCGCGCCCACCACCGTGCCGTTGATCCGGATGAACTGCAGATCGCGGCCGATATGGGCCTCGATCTTCCGGGAGGTGTGCTCCGCGTCCCAGCCCGCGACCGTCTCGCTGATCAGCGAGGTGATCTCGTTCCGATAGGTCGTCACCACATAGACGGCCGCGTCCTCCAGCCAGCCGTCGATCTTGCCCCGCATCCGAGCGTCCGTCACCATCCGCTGGCCCAGCGACAGGATCGCCGCGCGGGCCCGCAGCCGCAGCTCGCTGCGCTCGTCCTCGGCCGCCGCGACGATCATCGACCGCACCGAGGCCCAGGTGGAGGCGATCAGGTCCTGCACCTCACCGCGCCCCAGCACCTCGCCCTTGAGCCGCTCGACCCGGTTCCGGGTCTCGGAGTCCGACTGGAGGTCCCCGGCGAAGTCGGAGAGGAAGCGGTCCACGGCGCCGCGCGCCGGATGGTCCGGCATGTCGCGCATCTCACGGACGAACCGCAGCAGTTCCCGGTAGACGCGCTCGCCGACCTTGCGGTCCACGAACCGCGGCGTCCAGCCGGGCGCGCCGCCGGTCACCGCGCCCATCACCGACTCGTTGTGCTCGACCAGCCAGTCGTGGGCGTGGACGCACACCAGGTCGACGGCGCGGCGGTGGCCGCCGTCCGCGACGATCCGCTCCAGCAGCTTGCCGAGCCCCGGCGCGATCTCCTGGGCGTCCGCGCGCCGCGTGATGGCCTCGCCGACCACCGCCTGTACGTCGGAGTCGCGCAGCACGGTGAGCGCGCCGCGCAGCGCGGTGGCCAACTCGGCCGTCACCCGGTCGGCGTGCGCGGGTTCGGCCAGCCAGGTGCCGAGGCGGCTGCCGATGCCGACGGCGCGCAGCCGCAGCCGTACGACATCGCCGGACAGGAAGTTCTCGCCGACGAAGTCGCCCAGGGTCGACCCGAGCTGGTCCTTCTTCGTCGGGATGATCGCGGTGTGCGGGATGGGCAGCCCCATCGGCCGCCGGAACAGGGCGGTGACCGCGAACCAGTCGGCCAGCGCGCCGACCATGCCCGCCTCGGCGGCCGCCGCCACGTACCCGGCCCAGCCGCCGGCGCCGGAGTTCTGCGCCCACTTGGCGAGCGCGTACACCAGCGCGACGGCGAGCAGCATGCCCGTGGCGATCGTCTTCATCCGGCGCACTCCGCGCCGCCGCTCCTCGTCGAGCGGGGTGTCCGCGAACGCGACGACGCCACCGGCCGCCGCTCTCGCGCCGGGCGGCTTCGGCCCCGTTTCTTCCGTCGTTGTCCGGTTCATACGCTCCACCCGGTCGAGCCGTCCCCACTGCATTGTCTCGTTCCTGTCTCACTCGCTCTCTGAGTGGAACGAACGGCGAGTTCCCGTCGTCTGTCTGGGGGAGCGACCCCGTCCAACCGGGGGCAGGCCGACAGGCGGACCTCTGTCCGGACATGGGATCATGGAGGACCGACCGGACCGCATCGGCGAAGCACCCTCGCTCGCCGTTCCCGTTCACTTTCGGAGCCTCGGGCTCCGGCTGCCCGAGGAGAACTCCGCCCATGAGTGTGCCCCCTATGCCCAGACGCACGGCCTATGCCGTGTTCGCTGCGCTGGCGGCTGTGGTGGTCCTCGTCTCGACCGCGATATTCGTCGGAGTGGGCGGCCGGGACCGGAATGTGAACGAGTCCGCGCAGGGTACCCGTAACTCCGCGGCCCCGGCCTCGTCGGGATCCTGGGTGGGCACTTGGTCGGCGTCCGCCGCGGCGGCGGAGCCGAACACGCTCCGCGGCCTCTCCGGCATGTCCCTGCGCAACGTCGTCCACACCAGCATCGGCGGCACCGGCGCCCGTATCCAGCTCTCCAACCTGTACAGCGCCCACCCGCTGACGATCACGCATGCCTCGCTGGCGCTGGCGGCCGCACCGAGCAACCCGACGGCCGCGGCCGACACCATGCGGCGGCTCACCTTCGACAACCGCCCCTGGGTGACCATCCCGCCCGGCCAGGCCACCACCAGCGACCCGGTGCGCATGAACATCCCGGCCGCCGCCGACCTGCTGGTCACCACCTACGCCCCGCAGGCGTCGGGCTCGGTGACGTACCACCCGCACGCCCGCCAGACCTCGTACCTGGCGCGCGGCGACCGTACGGAGGACACGGCGGGCGCCGCGTACACCGAACAGACCCCGTTCTGGCGCTACCTGAGCGGCGTGGACGTGTGGTCGAAGGAGTCGCAAGGCGCGGTCGCGGTGCTCGGCGACTCGATCACCGACGGCATCACCTCCACCGCCGGGGCCAACCGCCGCTGGACCGACGTCCTCTCCGAGCGGCTGCGCACCGAGCCCGGAGCGCCCCGCCTCGGCGTGCTCAACCAGGGCATCAGCGGGAACCGGGTGCTGAGCGACGGCACCCAGTTCCCGCCGAACAACCCGAGCGGGCTGTCCCGCTTCACCCGTGACGTGCTGGACCGTACGAACGTCAAGGCCGTCATCATCGAGCTGGGCGTCAACGACATCCTGCGCATCCCCCATCAGACCGATCCGAACAAGATCGTGGACGGGTTGCGGCGGCTGACCGAGCAGGCACACGCCCGGGGCCTGCGGGTCATAGGGGCCACCCTGTCGCCGTTCTACGGCCACCGCGGCTACACGCCGCTGCTGGACTCCGTGCGCGAGCGGGTCAACGCCGAGATCCGGTCCGGGAAGGTCTTCGACGAGGTCGTGGACTTCGACAAGGCGCTGCGCGACCCGGCCAGCCCGCTGCGGCTGCGCCCGGCGTACGACTCGGGCGACCATCTGCACCCGAGCGACGAGGGCTACCGGGCGATGGCGCACGCGCTCCCCCTCGACTACCTCCGGGGGAGCGCGGACGCCGAGCTGTGACGGACTCTTGAGGTCCGGCTAGTGGCCGAGGTCGTGCCTGCGGGCGCGGCGCTCGGCCCGCTGGTCCTCCAGCTCCGCACGGCGCGCACGGCGCTCGGCGCGCAGCTCTTCCCGGTGCGCCTCCTTCTCCCGGCGGCGCTCCGCCTTGAGCCGCTTGTGGTCCTCCTTGCGGAGCTTGCGCTCGACGCTGACCCCGCCGAACATCGCCAGGCCCGTGATGGTCACCCGCGGGCCGGTGGGGTCGCCATCGGCCGACCCCCGGTGGTCGAAGCCGCCCATGATGCCGATGCCGCTGACATGCGTCTCCAGGTCCGGCGGCACGATGACCTCGATCCCGCCCATGAACGCGAAACAGCGGATCACGATCTCGCGGTCCTCGAAGCGGGCCTCGCGCAGATCGATCTCGCCGCCGCCCATGAGGGTGAAGGCGGTGAAATTGCGGGGCGCGGTCCAGGTGCCCTTGCGCCCGAAGCCGCCCATGATCGCGACGGCCATCCGCGACGTCGGGGCGCCGCCGATCCGCCCGGCCCAGCCGTTCCGGTCGGCGAGACCCATGGCGTCCCCGGGCCGTGGTTCCGGCACGGCCACCGCCGCACCGGGCCCCGCACCGGTCACCGCACCGGTCACCGGGAGGTCCCTCACCAGGGGCTCCAACTGGGCGTGGGTGCGCGCCTTGTAGGCCGCGTCCAGCCGCTCCTCGAACTCCTCCATGTCCAGGCGGCCTTCGGCGACGGCATCCCTCAGCACCTCAGCGATGCGCTCGCGCTCGGCGTCGGAGGCACGCATCTGGGACCCGCCCGGCAGGTCGGGGGCCGCTCCCTGGGGAGATCCCTCAAAAGTCATACGGACAGACTAATGCGGACCGACCGACCTGACCGCCCCCCGCGCGGCCTCCCCCTCGACCTCGCCATCAAGGCCCTTGTCGGGGAAGAGCATGCGGGCGATGACGTCCTCGATCTCCGGTTCCCGCACCGACAGGTCCACCAGCGGATATCCGTCCGCCACCGCCGCGACCAGGGGCGCCGCGCTGGCGGCGGCCGGGAACGCCAGCCACTGCCGAGGCCCCTCGACCCGTACGGTCCGCGCACCGGGGACGTCGATCGGCGGCAGCTCCCGCTCCAGGTCCACGACCAGGGTGCGTTCGCTCCCGCCCACCGCGTGCAGCCCATCCAGCCCTCCGTCGTAGACCAGACGGCCATGGTCGATGACCATCACCCGCTTGCACAGTTGTTCGATATCGGTCAGATCGTGGGTGGTCAGCAGCACGGTGGTGCCCTGTTCCGCGTTCACCTCGCGCAGGAAGCCCCGTACCTTCGCCTTGCTGACCACGTCAAGACCGATCGTCGGCTCGTCCAGATACAGCACCTCGGGGTCGTGCAGCAGGGCGGCCGCGATGTCGCCGCGCATCCGCTGGCCGAGGGAGAGCTGACGGACCGGCACGTCCAGCAGGTCTCCGAGGTCCAGCAGTTCGACACAGCGGTCGAGGTTCCGCCGGAAGCGGTCGTCGGGAATCCGGTACATCCGCCGCACCAGCGCGTACGAGTCGCGCAGCGGCAGGTCCCACCACAGGGTGGTCCGCTGCCCGAAGACCACCCCGATACGGCGCGCGAGCCGCGTCCGCTCCCGCGAGGGGTCGATCCCGGCGACCCGCAGACGGCCGCCGCTGGGCACCAGGATCCCGGTCAGCATCTTGATCGTGGTGGACTTCCCGGCGCCGTTCGGGCCGATGTAGCCGACCATCTCGCCGCGCGGCACCCGGAAGCTGATGCCGTCCACCGCGCGCACCTCGCGCCGCTCCCGGCGCAGCAGCCCGGCCCGGCGCCGCACCTCGAACACCTTCTCGATGCCGTCGAGTTCGATGAAGCCGTCTGTACCGAAGCCGTCCATACCGAAGCCGTCCGCACCGAAGCCGTCCGTCTCACTCATGTCACTCATGGCGCTCCCCTCCTCAGCTTCCCGTGCTCTGATACGCCCGCAGCCCCGCCCGCCAGGCCAGCCCCGCGAGTGCCGCGCAGCCGCACGCGACCAGCGGCGCGGCGAAGCCGATCCAGCCCGGCAGCCCCAGCGGGTTCGGGCGGCCCAGGACGTACAGCGCGGGCAGCCAGTTGACGAAGGCCAGCGGGACCACGAACGTGACGCCGCGCAGCAGTTCGTCGGCGAAGACCGTCGGCGGGTACTGGAGCATCGTCGTCCCGCCGTACGTGAACGAGTTCTGCACCTCCGAGGCGTCCTTGGCCCAGAACTGGAAGGCCCCGCCCAGCACGAACACCGCCCCGAAGATCACCGCCCCGCTCAGCAGCATCAACGGCACCAGCAGCACCCGGTCGGCCGTCCAGCCGATGTCCAGCCGGGTCAGCGACCAGCCGAGCAGCAGCCCGCCCTGGGTGATCCGGCCCAGCCTGCGCAGCGCGAAGCGGTCGGCGGCGACCTGGGCGAGGATCGGCACCGGCCGCACCAGCAGGGTGTCCAGCGTGCCGTCGCGGATGCGCCGCCCGACCCGCTCCATGCTGCCGAGCGCCAGATCGGCCAGCCCGAAGGCCGTACTGGACGTGCCGTACAGGAAGGCGACCTCGGCGAGGGTGAAGCCGCCGAGGGTGTCGATGTGCGAGAACATCAGCGCGATCGCGGCGAAGTCCAGCGCGGTCACGGCGAAGTTCCCGAACGCCATGATCAGGAACGAGGTGCGGTACGTCATCGTGGAGCGCACCCACATGCCGACGATCAGCACATAGGCGCGCAGCCCGTCGTACGCCCGCGAGCGGACCCGGGGTTTGTCCAACGAGCGTCCGGGCTCAGCCACCCTGCACCACCACCTTCCGCGTCGCGACCGACTGCAGCGCCCGCCCGGCCGCGAACAGCACCACCGCCCACCCCGCCTGGAAGGCCAGCGCCCCCGCCACCGCGGCCCCCCGGTGGTGCCCCAGGAAGACGTCCGCGGGCACCTGGAGCATCGCCGCCCACGGCAGCGCCCCGGCGATCTCGCCCAGCCGCCCCGGGAACACGTTCAGCGGCAGCACCATCCCGGAGAAGAACATGGACAGCAGCCCGCTGATCAGGGTCAGTCCGGACCCGTCCAGCAGCCAGAACGCGGCCAGCGCCACCAGATAGCGCACCGCGAACCCCACACACACCGCGAGCCCCACCGACAGCAGGAACCACAGCCACGTCAACGGGGAGCCGGGCAGGGTGAGTTCGAACGCCAGCGCCCCGCACACCATGGGCACGATGCCGCGCCCCAGCAGCTGGAAGGCGGCCCGGCCGAGGTCCGAGGCCAGCCACCACAGCTGGAGGTCGGCCGGGCGGTAGAGGTCGACGGCGATGTCGCCGGACCGGATGCGCTCCTGCAGCTCGTCCTGGAAGCCGCCACCGAACAGCGCGACGGTCGCCAGCAGCGCCTGGCCGAGCCAGACGAAGGTGAGGGCCTGGGAGAGGTCGTACCCGCCGAGATGCGGCCGTTCGCCCCACAGCGCGGCGTACGTGTACGCGACGATGAAGCCGAAAACGGTGTTGGTGAACACCCCGGCCACGGTGGCCACCCGGTACGTCGCGTAGCGTTTGAAAGCACTCACCGCGACGGCCGCGTAGAGCCGCATCAGCCTGTCTCCCCCTCCCCCGTCCGCACCGCGCCCAAAGGCACCAAAGCTTGGGAGCCTAGTCCGCGGGCAGGTGATAGAGCCAGGCATTTTTCACTGGATGGTGTGAGGGGAATCACCCGTTCGGCCGGTCACAGACCAGTCACGGGTGCGTGCCTCGTCCCTGGCCCGGAACGGATGATGCGACAGTGTTTTATGGGGCGTACGACGCGAATCGCCCGACCATGCAAGATTCCGCCGCGGCGCAACCCTCGACGGCGGCCGAGGAGTCTCAGGAGACATGAGCGACGAGCCCCAACTGATCGACGGCGGCGCGGCCGGCGCGGACGACCCGAGCAGCCGCAACGGCTCCGGCAAGGGCGGTACCGCGGGCAGAAACGGCCGCCCCCGCCGCACCGGCTGGCGCCGCCTGCTCCCCACCTGGCGGATGGTGCTCGGCGGCTCGCTGCTGTTCCTCGTACTCGTCGCGGGCGCCCTGGTGAGCGGCTATCTGCTCGTCGACATCCCCGCGGCCAACAAGGCGGCCATCGCCCAGAGCAATGTCTTCCTGTACTCCGACGGCTCCCCGCTCGCCCGCGAGGGCAAGGTCAACCGGGAGAACGTGCAGCTCAGCCAGGTGCCCAAGCGGACCCAGCACGCGGTGCTGGCCGCCGAGGACCGGGACTTCTACAGCGAGTCGGCGATCAACCCCGAGGCGATGGTCCGCGCCGCCTGGAACACCGCCACCGGCAAGGGCAAGCAGTCCGGCTCGACGATCACCCAGCAGTACGTGAAGAACTACTACCTGGACCAGGAACAGACGGTCACCCGTAAGGGCAAGGAGTTCTTCATCGCGATCAAGCTGGACCGCGAGGTGAGCAAGGACAAGATCCTCGAGGGCTACCTCAACACCAGCTACTTCGGCCGCAACGCCTACGGCATCCAGGCCGCCGCCCAGGCCTACTACGGCAAGAGCATCGACAAGCTGGACACCGCCGAGAGCGCCTATCTGGCCACCCTGCTCAACGCCCCCAGCGCGTACGACATCATCGCCCACCCGCAGAACAAGCCGCGGGCCGAGGCGCGCTGGAACTACGTCCTCGACGGCATGGTCAAGAAGCACTGGCTCAGCCGCGCCGAGCGCGCCAAGATGACCTTCCCGGCCCCCACCGAGTCCAAGGCCCCCTCCGGCATGTCCGGCCAGCGCGGCTACCTCGTCGAAGCGGTCGAGGACTACCTGACCAGCAACGGCATCATCGACGAGCAGACCCTGGCCCGGGGCGGCTACCGGATCACCACCACGATCGACAAGGGCAAGCAGGACGCCTTCACGAAGGCCGTCCGCAACCGGCTGATGGACAAGCTGAGCGACGACCGCAAGGTCGACCAGTACGTCCGGGCGGGCGGCGCCTCGATCGACCCCAAGACGGGGAAGGTGGTCGCCCTCTACGGCGGAATCGACTACACCCAGCAGTTCGTCAACAACGCGACGCGCCGTGACTACCAAGTGGGATCCACTTTCAAGCCATTCGTCTTCACCTCGGCGGTGGCCAACGAGGCCACCACCCAGGACGGCCAGACGATCACCCCGGACACCCTCTACAACGGCGACAACAAGCGCGAGGTCGTCGGCCCGAACGGCCCCACCGGCTACGCGCCCGCCAACGAGGACGACGTCGACTACGGCGACATCGACGTCACCACGGCCACCGACAAGTCGGTGAACTCGGTGTACGCGCAGATGGCCGAGGACGTCGGCCCCGCCAAGGTCCGGCGGACCGCCCTCGACCTCGGCATCCCCAGGGCCACCCCCGACCTGCACGCCTCCCCGTCCATCGCGCTCGGCCCCGCCACCGCCAGCGTGCTCGACATGACCGAGGCGTACGCGACGCTCGCCAACCACGGCAAGCACGGGCAGTACAGCCTGGTCGCCGAGATGACCAAGGACGGTGCCCAGGTCAAGCTGCCCGACCGGGAGCAGCGGCAGGCCATCCCCCGGACCGCCGCGGACACCACCACCTCGATACTGCAGAGCGTCGTCGAGGGCGGCACCGGCACCGCGGCCCAGGGCGCCGAGCGCCCGGCGGCGGGCAAGACCGGCACCGCGGAGGAGGACAAGGCGGCCTGGTTCGCGGGCTACACCCCCGACCTGGCGACCGTCGTGGCCGTCATGGGCCAGGACTCGAACACCGGCGTCCAGAAGCCGCTGTACGGGGCCACCGGGCTGGACCGGATCAACGGCGGCGGCTACCCCGCCGAGATCTGGGCCGACTACGTCTCCGGGGCGCTGGACGGCAAGCCCCCGGCCGAGTTCGACCTGAAGCTGGAGGACGGCATCGGCACGCCCGAGCTGCCGCCCGTCACCTCGCAGGCCCCGCCGTCCGCCCCGACGATCCCCACCACCCCGCCCAGCACGGCGCCCACGGCCCCCACCCAGCCGCCGACGTTCCCGACGGACAACCCGCCGACCGCGCCCACGGTCGATCCCCCGCAGACCCAGCCCACGGACTTCCCGACCGGCCCGCCGACGGACGGCGGGCCCGGTGGGCCGGGTGATCCGGGCGGCGACATAGGAGGCCCGGAGGGCGGCTGAGCCCCGGCACACGAAGAGGGTGGTGACGAAACCGTCACCACCCTCTTTTACGCTTGGTCGCCTCTACAGGTACAACCCCGTGGCGTCCTCAGCACCCTCCAGCCGCTCGGCGGCGACGGCGTGCAGATCGCGTTCACGCATCAGCAGATAGGCGACCCCGCGGACCTCCACCTCGGCCCGCTCCTCCGGGTCGTACAGCACCCGGTCGCCCGGCTCCACGGTCCGCACGCTCTGCCCGACGGCGACCACCTCGGCCCAGGCCAGCCGCTTGCCGACCGCCGCGGTCGCGGGGATGACGATACCGCCGGTGGACCGGCGCTCACCCTCCGGAATGTCGGTACGGACCAGCA
The DNA here is from genome assembly GCF_053596435.1 of Streptomyces sp. NPDC001700. NCBI lineage: Bacteria > Bacillati > Actinomycetota > Actinomycetes > Kitasatosporales > Streptomycetaceae > Streptomyces > Streptomyces sp. NPDC001700. The sequence continues at coordinate 148,526 of NZ_JBSFGE010000014.1, read as the reverse complement.
CACGGTCGTGCAGCATCCGGATGGGCAGCTTGTCATGGGACGTGTTCGCACTCACGGTCAAGACCGTACCCGCCCGAATGGCGTACCGACGCCACAGGCCGCCAGGAAGCCCCTAGACCCCCGGTCCCCTACCTACGGCTACCGACGTCGCTTGCATCCCTTACGCCCGCCACTCCTACTACCACCGCCACGCGTCGACGACACGGCCAGCAGCCCGACCAGCCCCACTACGACGAGCGCGACCGGCACGATCCGCTCCAACCGCGGCGCCCCGTCCTCGGTGACCAGCTGACCGCGCACATTGGTGACCACCCGGTTCGCGGACACATACGCCCGCCCCGCCGTCCGGTCCACCGCCGACGCCGCCTTCGCCTTGGCGTCGCCCATGATCGTCTTCGGATGCACCCGCACCCCGATCTCGTCGAGCGTCACGGCGAGCTCCTGCCGCCTCCGGGCGATGTCCGCCTCGATCTGCGCAGGATTCCTGGCATCCGACACCGCGCTGCCTCCGTCGTCGTCCCGATGATTCCTGGTGAACAGTCTGTCAGCTTCCCCCCTCCCCCGCCCCACGGCACCCCCGGCGAAGATGCTGGCTAATGTCGTCACGGAACGCCTGCCGTAACGCGACGCCTGCCGAAACGGAACGCGTGCCGTTACGGAACACCCGAAGCCACGAGGAGCACCCAGACCATGAGCGAGCGACTGCAGCCCGGCGACACCGCCCCCGCCTTCACCCTCCCCGACGCGGACGGCAAGCAGGTCTCGCTCGCCGACCACACGGGCCGCAAGGTCATCGTCTACTTCTACCCGGCCGCCCTCACCCCCGGCTGCACCAAGCAGGCCTGCGACTTCACCGACCAGCTCGAATTCCTCACCGGCCACGGCTACGACGTCATCGGCGTCTCCCCCGACAAGCCGGAGAAGCTCGCCAAGTTCCGCGACCAGGAGTCCCTCAAGGTCACCCTGCTAGCCGACCCCTCCAAGGAGACCCTGGAGGCCTACGGCGCCTTCGGCGAGAAGAAGCTCTACGGCAAGACGGTCACCGGCGTCATCCGCTCCACCGTCATCGTCGACGAACAGGGCAAGGTCGAACGCGCCCTCTACAACGTCAAGGCCACCGGCCACGTAGCCAAAATCATCAAAGACCTCGGCCTCTGAACACCGCTCTCCCAAAGCGGGTGTCCCAGCTGAAACGCCCCGGACCGATCATGGTCCGGGGCGCGTGCCCCCAGTCGGCTCAGCGCGGCAGCGGGCCGGAACCGGTGTCGGGAACGATGAACCCCCGGACCGTCCGTACCTCGGTCGGATCCTGCTCGGAGGCGTCCGCCTGGGCCCGCCGCATGGTCGCGACCAGCTCGGCGTACCTCGGGTCGATCCACTCCATCGGTGTCCTCCTTCTTCCCGGCCCGCAGCGTACGCGGGTCAGCCCTTGGGCTTGGGGATGACGACGATCGGCCCGCTGTCGTCCGAGTGCTGGCAACCGGCAGCCACCGGGATGCTCTGGTCGCTGGGCGCCAGCCACAGCGCGTCGACCACGGTGAACCCCGCCTCGACGATGCGCTGCTGGGTCCGCGTCAACGCCTCGGCGTCCCGCCGCTCCGGGTCCGGAGCCTCCGGGACATGATGCACGAAGGCGCCAAGGCGCTCGCACAGTTGGCGGTAGGTGCGGGTGTGAAGGATCAGGGCGTACCATCCCTCATCCACCACGCGCGACGGGGCGAGCGGCTGGGACGCCCCTGCCACCGCGGCGACGAACTTCACCGCCTCGTCGACGATCCGGCCCGCCATGTCCTCGTCCATGCCGGGGTTGTTGCGCAGGACGGTCCCGATGACTTCGGCCCGCTGTTGCCGGTCGAGTAACGCAGTAACGTCTCGCATGTGCCTTCCTCTCTCGATGGGGTGGTGCACGGTTTCCGTCCCGGTCGCTGGCCGTCCAAGCGCGCGATCGGGGCGGGGCTTTTGTGTTCGACGGGTCCGTCAGTCCCGCTGCTCATGGGGCACCGGTGGCGGCTTCCCGCACCGCGCGGTGCAGCCCGTTCCCGGCGGCGCACGGCTGGCCCGCCCGGCAGTCGGCACAGCCCATGGCGTGGTCGAGGAACCGTCCCCAGGGCGTCGCCTCGGGCGGGGCGGGCTCGCACGCCCGCACGTCGTATGTCGTCCGGGTTGTCATCGCTGCCGCCTGACGGGGGCAGGGAGCATCGGCTCGAATGGGTCGCGTTGCTTGGGGAAGCTGTCGGCGCACTCGCCCGGACAGGCGTAGACGGTGCCGCCGCCACCGCTCGCACCGTGCCCGATCGCGACCACGACCGGCTGCCTGGTGGTCGTCTGGCAGCGGGCGCAGATCTGAGGCGTCACCCGTCGCCCTCCTGGGCTTCTCCCGGCTCGGTGAGCAGGACGCTGATCAGCGCCTTGTACAGCAGGTGTGAGTCGGTGAGGTACCGACGACGGATGAACGGGACCCGCCAGTACGAGCCGGGCGGGGTCAGCCGTTCCGCCGGAGGCACGCCGAGATAGGTGGCGACGCCCTCGGTCTTGGTAAGGACGCTGACCCCGCGCAGGTTCCAGGACACGGCCGTACCGGGCGCGATGAGCCAGTACAGGGTGTTGCAGCGGTCTTTGATGACGGCACCGGACTGCTCGCCGAGAATGCCGAGGGCGCGCTCACCGATGCCCTCCGCCGCCCGGACGGCGTCCCACCACCGGCCGATCGGTAAGGCCTCGGGGTCGGGCCCGTTCGGCGGTGTCCACTGCTCGGCTCTGATCGTCATGGTCGACTCCATGCACGGACGGTTAATTGACCGTCACATCGTGTCGACCGGGCTCTGCGCCGCGTTGCACACAAGAGTGCAACTCGACGGCGGGCGCGCATGCTACAGGCCGATCCACTGCGCGAACTCGGCAAGCTCACCGCTACGCGACCGATCACGCGACCGCAGCGTCACCACGGCCTCCCGCACCGTCGGGTGATAACGCGTCTGCTGAGGAGCCGTACGGCGGGCCCGCTGCAGACAGCGCAGCGCCTCCTCCGAATCCCCCGTCCACACATTGGCCCTGCCCAGGTCCAACCAGTGGTGCCCAGCCCGGGACCGATCCCAGCCCCTGGGAAACCGAACCCCCTGCGCCAGCTCGACAGCCTGCCCGTACTCGTCCAAATCGCAGGCGATCGCGACAGCATGCACTCCCACGTTCGTCGGCCCCCACCCCACGCCATAAGCGGCGGTCTCCCCGGTCCGCCTCGCGAGCGCGCGGGCCTCGGACACACGCGCGTCCACCGCGTCCGCGTCCCCCATCCGACCGGCGATCACCGCCGCCCGCAACTGCAGCACGCCCGTCATCGCGGCCAGACCCGTCGCGTCCCGGGAGTCCAGCCCGGCCATATCCCGCAACGTGCCGTCCACCACCCGCATCCCCAGGTCATACCGACTGGAGGACAGCGTGGTCTGAGCACGCAGATACCCATACATGGCCGCCAACCCCGGCTCATCCGCCCGAGGCGCCGCCCACGCCAAACGCTGCAGCGCGATGGCGGCCAAATCCACATACCCAAAGGACCAGGCCAGCGTGAACACACACCGAAACGCCCACGCCAGACACTCATGCCCCTGCCGCTGCTCCTCACCCCGGGTCGTGTGGATGGCCTGCACACACTCATCGATCAGCGCGGGCAGATCGACGGCCATCGGCAGATACTCAGCCTGCCGCCGCTGCACCAGGACCTTCTCCATGTCCGCCCGGATCAGCGCGACCGGGCGCGCCGGCACCTGCCAGTCGAGGGGGATGTCCCAGTTCTCCATGCTGACCCGGATGGGCTGTATCACCTCATCCAGCCGCTCACGCCGCAGTTCCTGGGTGTAGGGCTGACCAAGAAGATCCGAGGTCGTGACCCTCAGCGCCCGTGCGCACGCGGCGATCAGCGAAGGCGAGGCGGGCTTCTGACCGCATTCGACCTTGGACAACAGGGACTTCGAGACATTGGCACGCATCGCCAGCCCCTGCTGGGTCAGCTTGCGCTCAAGGCGAGTACGGGCGATCCGTGCGCCGGTGTGTTCCTCACTGCTCTGCGGCATGCTGAACTCCGTTCTGCCCTAGACACCCAGAACGGTACCCACACCCAACCCACCAGGTACGGCCGAACAATCCCATTCCGGTAGGGGCCAGCGCGCTTCCTTGACACACCGACAGTTCCGCCCGCCCGTGCCCGAAGCCCGGACGCCAAGCGGCGACTGTCGGGTCTCGGGCGGTGCTTGACGGTTTGGCGTCGGGTGATGCTTGGTGTCTGTCCTAGACAATCTTCCGTCGGTTGTACTCTCCGGATTTGCGGACCACCGCCTCCTTGGCAGTGGTCCGGGCGACGGTGGTGATCAGGTCGTTGGCGTGGAAGAGCCGGATGACGGTCTCGTCGAGGTGGGCGGTGATGGCTGGCGGGCCCAGGTCCGGCCGATCTGGACGCGCTGGCCTGCGATGCTGAAGCCGCCTTTGCTGGTGACGGTCCGCTCGGCGATCTGCGGGTCGGGCGGCGGAACCGTCGGTGGGCCCGCCGGTCGTGCTCCGCGCAAGCGGCCGCAGGCCGTGGCCGACAGCGAGCCGGGCAGCGCGGTCAGCAAAACCCGCTGCTCTCCGTCCAGCCGCAGGGTGACCCGCTGTCCGGCGAACGCCCAGCCGATATTGCACCGATCACCGCCCAGACCGACGTAGCCGACCGGGTCGACCGTGCGGTCCACCGCCACCACCGAAGCATCGGCGGAGCGGTCGGACGATGTGGCGGGATGCGATCGAGGAGATCCCACAGTGGCCGGGAACAGGCTGCCCACTCTCCGAGAGTGTGGCGATCGACGAGATGGATCCGGTGCTGGATGCCCCAGGGAACAGCCTTGGAGGAGAACCGGCCATTAGGACGACCGAGACAGCTCCGTGGGCCTGTTCCGCGGGCTAGTGCCCACACTGGTGAAAGCCACTCTCTGACGTACTCGCTTACCGGTACCGTGCGCAGCACCCCAGGGATGCCGTGACATCTGCGGATCTCCCCCTCGCCCCCGGAGTGTTGCAGTGGAGCAGTACGCGTCGGCCTCGGACTTCGCGCGCATCGTGCAGGCAGGCGGAGACGTGGTGATGCACGGTGAGAGCGCGCCGTACGAGCTCAGGATGTGGCCGCCGCCCCCACGGACGCTATCGGCCGAGGATGCGCGCACCCAGCCCAGCCGCTTGCTCCAGGCCGGGCATGAGATCGTCGAGTTCGTCGACCGTGAGGCCGAACTGGACACTCTGCGCTCTTGGCGGGACGGCTGTCGAGAACGCACGCACGTCGCGGTGCGGCTCATCCACGGGCCAGGAGGTCAGGGCAAGACACGACTGGCTGCTCAGGCCGCCCGTACATGGCGGCAGGACGGGTGGAACACCTTTCATGCCAACCCACGGCCGAACCGCTCGACTCGTCCGGCACCAGAGATCCAGCCGTCTGAATATCCCTCCGGGACGCTGATCGTGGTCGACTACGCCCAGGAATGGGATACCGACAACCTGCTCCGGCTCATCCACGACATGTCCTCCCCCGGAGCAGCACCGGTGCTGATACTGCTGCTAGCGCGTTCTGCGGGTACGTGGTGGCAGATCCTCGAATCCCGTCTCCTCAGGAATCTCGGCATCGTTCCGGAAGCGCTCGGGCTCAAACCTCTAGTCAGTCGGCCGTCGGACCGAGCGCTGCTCTTCTCCAAGGCCATCCGTCAATTCGCCACCGCTCTCAAGGTCCCCGCCTCGCCCCTCCCTCATCCCCCTTCCAGCCTCCAAGACCACCGTTCCTACGACCAAGTTCTGACATTGCACATGTCCGCGCTAGCCACTGTCCTCGCGGCGGTGCGCGACACCGCTGCACCCGACGACCCCGACAAGCTCTCGGCCTACCTTCTGGCACGCGAGCGTGACCATTGGACGCGCCTGCACGAACGTGGCCTGGTCAAGGCCGACGCGAACGCGATGTCCCAGGTGATGTACATCGCGGCGCTGACCGGGCCGTTGTCATACACGGATGGAACATCTGCACTCCAGGCCGCCCCCGTCGAGCTGTGGGAACATCCGGGAAGACTCATCAAGGAGCATGCGGTGTGCTACACGCCGAGCCGAGCGGACACCGTGCTTGAGCCGCTCTACCCGGACCGACTCAACGAAGATTTCCTGGCGCTGATGACGCCGGGACACGACTGCGTATATCCGGCGGACCCATGGGCCACCCAGGCACTCGGCCTCCTCCTGAAGCCAGACGGTGCTGCCTGGACACGTACCGCGCTCACCACACTGGCCGAGACCGCAAAGCGATGGCCCCATGTCGCACGCGAACACCTCATACCCCTGTTACGCGAACGCCCCGAACTCTGTCTGGAAGCGGGAAGCGCCTTGCTTGTCGCCCTCACCGAACTGCATGACCTCGACAGCAAACTGGTGCTCGACATTTACGAGCTTCTCGCGGAGAGCTGCCCCGTCGATCTCATAGCCGGTTATGTCGCCCTCCTCACCTGGCTGTCGAACATGGCGGACCTTCTGCCGGACGACCAACGGGCGGTCATTGGCGCGGCGTTGTGCGCAGTCCTCGGTGAGGCCGGACGCTATGCGGAAGCCGTCGCTTACGGTGAAGCGGCCGTCGCTCTTCTCCGGCGGCTGATGGCAGACGGCGTGGACGGCTGCCGCGCCCATCTCGCAGGCGCTCTGACCAACCTCTCCGAATACCTCTCCATGACCCGGGCGAACCAGGCTGCTCTAAATGCCGTACGGGAGGCAGCCACTCATTATCGGATCCTCACTCGCCACGCCCCTGGGGAGTTCGAACTCCGGCTGGCAGTCGCGCTCAGCAACGTAGGCAACTGTCTGGCCGTTCACCTGGGCAGGGCGTCAGAAGCACTGGCTCCCGCTGACGAGGCCGTCCGCATCCTGAGAGACCTCGACGAGACCGACCCGGACGCGCACACAGGGGCTCTCGCCTCGGCACTGGCAACCCTCAGCCGAGCAGCCGCCGCTTGGGGCAACGACGCTGTGGCGCTGAAAGCCGCAGAAGAGTCCCTCACCCTCCGCAGACGCCTGGCCGACGCCCAGCGAGCGGTTCACTCTCCACTACTGTCCAGAGCCCTGGACACCTTCGGCAGGGCCCTGTGGAGAACGGGCCGGACGGACGAGGCGCTCGCTTCCTTGGAGGAATCCGTCGCGCTCCATAGGCAACTCGCCGAGATCGTGCCCGACCGCTTCGAACCCATGCTGAAAGGCCAACTCCACCACCTCTTCACGCTCTACCGGGAGTTGAGACTCCGGAAGAAGCTCGTGCCCATCGCCGAGGAACTGGTCGCGCTGCATCAACGCCAGGTCGCCAGAGGCCGTCAGGAACTCCGGCCCGCTCTGGCGGTGGCGACGTACAACCTTGCAGTCGCACGGGCCGGCGCGGAGCAATGGGACGAGGCATGTTCAACGGCCGACCTCGCAGCCGATCTGGTCCGTCCCCGGGCCACACTTGGTGTCGTGGCCTTGGAGGCCGCGCTCGTCCGTTTTCTCTGTGGAGCGGCCCTGATACGCGTCGAAGGACAGAGAAGTCAGGATGAAGTCCCGGACAAGATCGAAGAAGCACTGGCGGTCTACGCGAGACTCCCCGCCGTACTTCCGGAGCACCTACGGCGAGAATGCCTCGTCGCTTTCGAAGTGCTAGAGGAATCGCTGGCGGCAGTGGGAGAGCATGGCTCGGCACTCGAACTGCGGAGACGGCGCATCCGCCTCACTCCGAGTGATGAAATCTGCTTGCCGGTGCGACGGCGAAGATGAAGGTGGAGGCATATGATTTCCCCTTGAGTGCACGGACATTCAGCCGTGCCTGCCGCAGGGGCGGCCGTCGCGATCCGGGGAGCAAATGGACCCACAGCTGATGCAGTACGCGCAGACCGCTGCCGCCACCGTGGTCGCACTGATGGCCACAGATGCGTGGGCCGCGACGCGTGACCGGGTCGTCGCGCTGTGGCGTCGTTTCCGGCCCGCCGACGCCGACGGCGTCGAGGCCGCGCTCGGCGAGACCCGGGAGCTGGTCGTCCTGGCGCGTGAGCGGGGTGAGGGCCAGGCGGAGGACAGGTTGACCGGCCAGTGGCAGGGGCGGCTGATGCTCCTCCTAGCGACCGATCCCACTGCGGCACCGGACCTGGAGCGGGCTCTGCGCGAGGCCCGCGAGCTCCTCCCTCTCAGTCAGCAGTCGTCGATCGGCTCGGTGCGCATGTCAGCCCACGCGACCGACAACTCCCGCGTCTACCAGGCAGGGCACGACCTACACATCACCGAGCGGTGAGTCGGCCGCCGTACGAGTCCGGGAAGTACGTGTCCGGGCAGGGCCGCGTGTGAGCGAACACAAGGGTCAACAGCGGTCCACCCAAGCACGTGGCGACGACGCCAGCACAGTCCACCCACACAGGGCAGAAGCCAAACAGCCACCCAAGCGCCGTCGCTTCCCAAGCTCAGGGCTCGCGCACTGTCGTCACGGATCCGCCGTCGCAGCTTGCTCTGGTCGACGACACAAGGCCGGTAGGGGTGCGGTGAGGCGTACGCGCGCCTGGTCGCTCGACGCACCCGCCGTCGTGGCTGGCTGTCGTCGAATGAGGTTCGTGCCACAGCCGTGCCAGGTGCAGGGGTCAGCCACAGTCAATGGGAGTGCTCTGTGTCCGAGTTACCGGGCGCTCCACCAGGTACCAATGCCTCAGGTCAGCGACCTTGTTGCCCAGCCTCAAGCGGTGTCATATGTGCTGAGCCAGGTAGGGCTTCAACATGGCCTCTCCCGCCTCACCGAGGAATGATCAAATCGGTGAGCTGCCCCGCAGTTGGTATGCGACCGCGGTTGAAGATGACCGCAACGAACAGCACCACCACCGGTAGCAATGGGACGAGTGCAGCATCGGGCAACCCGAGGACGGCCGCACCAGCCATGACCAGCACGACCACGACCCCCACTACGACCACCCGCAATCGCTCCCTTGGCGCGGCCGGAGCCACACCGGCGAGTTGATCTGCATCGAGAAGGTCGTCGATACGGCCCTCGGCGTAGCGTTCGGCGATTGTCAGCAGCATCACGATGAGGTCTTCAAGGGCACGGCCCGGCTCGGAGTCCTGCCGCGCTTCGGCCCTTCGCAGCGCGCCCACCACCAGTGCGGCATGTGCCTTGAACTGCCGTTCGTTATGCCGTCTGGCCCTGGCACGGCGGGTACGATGGGCCCTCCAGATGGCGCGCTCAACTGGTTCCATGGAAACTCGCGGAATCTGGCAGTCCGGCTGGGTTTCCTCCCACCGCCGGAGAACTGTGGCGCACTGGGCTGCGACCGTCAGCAGTGCAACGACAGGCCAGCAGCGCCGGTACTCCATTGGCGCACTCTCCTTGTACCCAGGAAGGGCCTCCAGGTCATAGGCGGCGAGCGTCGTTCCGTTGCCAGAGCTGGTCAGGTTCATCCGTTTGATCACCCGCACTTCAGCGATCAAGATCAGAGCACAGAAGAGAAGTGCTGCCACTCTGCTGCTGATCGCGGAAAGGTCCCAAAGACGTACCGACATCGGCACAGCCACGATGCTGCTGAGCAGTGCCTGCATCACTCCGGGCTGCGGTCCCGGATCCGCGCTGAACCGCAGATGCTCCCAGTCGGCCATGTCGTCGACTTGCGCCAAGACGAATAGCAGCAAGCCGAAGCGGAGTGTATTGATTGGCGTGGCCAAGGGCCGGGCGCGCCACCACCGCACAACATACTGAGGGGCCAATCCGTGGCCGCCGACCCGATCTTGTATATGAGGTGGCAGCAGCAGTATCTGTGTCAGAAGCGGGGCAGCTCGGCGCACCCCCGAGACCATGCGCAGTTGCTCGAAGCGGTCCAAAGACCCCGAGCACCAGCGCTGAACCGGTCCAGGAATGTGGATTAGAACGATCGCGACCATGAGCACCAGCTCAAGACCCACGACGAGGTATCCGATCAACACATCGACAGTCTCACGCATCGCTCCCGACAACGACACTTAGAGCGCGAGGGATTGGCGACGGCGTCGGCGCGTTGGGCACGAACCTTGATGCGGACGGCAGCGCGCCTGACCCGCACTTACTCGGAGGCGTATGGACCGCTTGCGCAGCCCCGTGCTGCTGCAGACGACTCGTCCACCTCACCACGTAGGACACGCTCTGAAGCGGTGGTCAGGCACCGGCGCGGAGGGGGCATGTGCCAGGGCAGCGCCCCGCTAGGCCGTGCCAAAGCAGGGATACCGGGAAAACTGGCCTGTCGGCCGCCACTCACCGGGCCAACGCCGACCTTCCGCCTTGACCATTTGGCCGGCCCATTCGGTGCGTGACTTACGCAGCCTTCCTTGTGCGCGCAGTTAGAGCGGGCTTGGATCGAACTCCTAAAGCGGGTGTCGCAGGTTCGGATCCTGCCAGGGCACCAGCCAAACGCGCCGGGCCGATCATGGTCCAGGGCATTCGCCGTCCGCTTCCGCGGGGTCTCTTGCACACGACGTGCGTGCACACGTCGGACCGGTGCGGGTGGTGGAGGCGTGACTGGCTCCACGGGCTGCTCCGCGGAAGGCCCGATTCGCCGGAACCGACGGGGACGTGGTCGTTCGACCGGCCTAGTCGGACGCCATGTCCGCCTTGTCTTCCCGAGGGGTGGGGAATATCAGGTGGGTGGCCAGGACGATGACGCCCAGGGACCCCATGCCAGGCCATGGTGGAGCCACCGCATGCCGCCCTCCCAGTCCTGGAGAGGGCCGAAGGCCAGCCAGAGCGTAACCGTGGTGCCGACCAGCGCACTTGCTACGCCAGCCATGCGACGTATTACAGGTCTCATGAGCCCAGGATCTCCGGTCGCCCTCCGACTCACAATCGATAAAGCGGCGAGTTCAGACCGTTCGGCTCGGGGGCGGTGCCGTTGCCCGCGTTCGCGCCGGGCTCGATCACGACCGGCGGCCGTCGTGAGCACTCACCGGACGTTGTCCTCGGCGGGCTCAGCGGCGATCGCCCGCACCAGAGCCTTGCGGAGCCGCCCGGGGTCGGTCAGGGCCCACGGGCACGCGCCAGTGCGGACGGGGACCGCCCCTCCAGCGTGCAGACGGGGCGGTCGAACTCCGCTGCGAGGTCCCGTGCGTAACCACTGAGCGAGTGATTCGTTACTCAGTGCGATGGTGCGACATGTGGTCGCAGGGGAGGGAAGCAGTGCCAGTTAGCCCTTATACGCGAGCACGGCTCGCCGAGGCCGCCGGGTCTTCGACGACCCTGTCGGAAGCCCTGATCAAGCTGGGGGTGGACCCACAGTCCCCGACTCGGCGCTACATACACGAGCGTATGAAGACGATGGGCGTCGACGTCTCACATTTTCGACGCGAAGGGGATCGCTGGACCCAAGAGATCCTCGAATCCGCGGTGGCGGCGTCAACGAACATGTGTGATGTCCTGCGATACCTAGGGCTCGACGTCGTAGGTGGCCAGCACACTCACATCAGCCGCCGAATTCGCGCCTTCGGAATTGACACCTCACATTTCGAACGGGCACCCCGCAGCAAAAGGACGAAGAATATCGGGCGTCGTCGGCCGCCCGAGGAAATCCTCGTGGAGTCAGATCCGCTCACCGCCCGTCGCGCGCCCAGCGCGCGCCTCAAGCTCGCGATGCTGGAGCGCGGAGTTGACGAGCGTTGCGCGCAATGCGGCATCGAGCCGTTCTGGCGCGGACGCCCCCTCCCGCTGGAGGTCGATCACATGGACGGCGACTGGCGGAACAACCGGCTCGAGAATCTGCGGCTCTTGTGCCCCAACTGCCACTCGACCACGGACACCTATCGCGGACGCGGCAAGGGCCGACGCGCCGGCGGTCAACGGAAGGAAGCCAGGACCGGGGCCGCGGAATGAACGGCGGCGTCCAGTACACCCAGGAACTCCTGGAGAGGGCGGCAGCGGCCTGCGTGAACATCGATGAGGTCATCGCCTTCTGCGGCGTTCGCCCCTACCACCAGCTCCGTCGCCACCTGTTCAAGCGGTTCGACCACTTCGGCATCGACGTCTCACACTTCGAACGGCGCGGCACCCGCGAGGCCGCACCCCGGCCCTCCAAGGCCCGACTTCGGGAAGCCGTCGGCAACTCCATTTCCATCGCCAGCGCATTGCGACAGCTGGGCGAGCCTGACAGCACCAGGGCTCGGGCACTGTTCCACCAGTGGGTGGCAGAGGACGGCCTCGACACCGAGCACTTTCTCGGACAGGCGCATCAACAAGGAAAGCGGCGGCAAGCCAAGCCACCCGAGCAGGTGCTGGTCAAGCATGACGGCGCACGGCGCACACGAACATCCGTCTTACGTCGAGCGCTTCACGACATCGGCGTACCCGAACGGTGCTTCGAATGCGAGACCGGAGCGTCGTGGGGCGGCAGACCCATGACACTGGAAGTCGACCACATCAACGGCGACTGGAGCGATGACCGGCCCGAGAATCTACGGCTCCTCTGCCCAAACTGCCATGCCGTCACGGCAACCTGGTGTCGGGGCGGCAGATCCCGGGGAAAGCATCAGGCCGGTCCGTGACGCAGACCCGCGTGCCACAGGAGCCATCGGCCCGCTAGGATAGCTAGCACCTGGCGGTCGTTGCTGAATTGGTATAAGCGAGGGTTTTAGGTGCCCTTGGGAGAAATCCCATGTGGGTTCGAGTCCCACCGACCGCACGTACCTTGGATTCGAAGGCGCGGTCCGCACATCAGCGGACCGCGCCTTCGCATTGTTCAGCCCAGCAGCTCGCGGACGACCGGGGCCATTGCGCGGAAGGCTTCGCCTCGGTGGCTGATGGCGTTTTTTTCGTCGGGGGTGAGTTCGGCGCAGGTGCGGGTGTCGCCGTGGGGCTGGAGGATCGGGTCGTAGCCGAAGCCGCCGCCGCCCGTGGGTTCGTGGCGGAGGGTGCCGGTGAGGCGGCCGGAGACGACGCGTTCGGTGCCGTCGGGGAGGGCGAGGGCCGCGGCGCATTCGAAGTGGGCCGTGCGGTGCTCGTCGGGGACGTCGCGGAGCTGGCCGAGCAGCAGGTCGAGGTTGGCGCGGTCGTCGCCGTGGCGGCCGGACCAGCGGGCGGAGAAGATGCCGGGGGCGCCGCCCAGGACGTCGACGCACAGGCCCGAGTCGTCGGCGATGGCCGGGTGGCCGGTGGCCTGGGCCAGGGCGTGGGCCTTGAGGAGGGCGTTCTCGGCGAAGGTGACGCCGGTCTCCTTGACGTCCGGGACCTCCGGATAGGCGTCGGCGCCGACGAGTTCGACGTCGAGCCCGGCGTCGCCCAGGATCGAGCGCAGCTCGGTGATCTTGTACGCGTTGCGGGTGGCCAGGATGAGGCGGCGGGGGTGGGGGGTGTCCGCCGCTGTGGAGTGCTGTTGCTGCATAGCTCTCGATTAGATCAGGGCGAAGAGATCACGGGGTGCAGACCTTGGTCAGTTCGCCGGTGGCGTCCTTGACCGGGGACAGGTCGGGGCGGTTGCCGTTGTCGACGGAGGTCTGGACGTTGTCCAGGGCCTTTTGGAGGTGGTCGACGGCCTTGCCGACGTCCGTGTCGTCGGTGCGGTCGCCGACCTTGTCGATGTCCTTGCCGAGGGCGTCGAGGATCTTGTCGGCGTCGGCGGGGTTGTCGCCGGCGCCGGTGACGGCGTCCTGGAGGTTGTCCACGTCGTTGGATATCTCGACCGCGAGCCGACCGCAGTCGAGGGCCTTGTCCACGGCGTCGCAGCCGGTGGTGAGTGGTATCAGGATGGCTGCTGCGGCTAGCGCACCCACGGCGGTGAAACGGCGGCGGTGGGTCTGGTGCTGCGTCATGGACGGTCCCTCCCCGGGATCAGACGCGGGCGCGCGCGGGAATCGCGCGCGCCCGTCATCTGACTAAACGCCAAGCGCCGCCCGCTGGTTGCCCGCCAGGTCGACACAGCCGCCGACCGCGAGGTCGAGCAGGCTGTTCAGCTCCTCGCGGGCGAAGGGCTCGCCCTCCGCGGTGCCCTGGACCTCGACGAAGCGGCCGTCGCCGGTGCAGACGACGTTCATGTCGGTTTCGGCGCGTACGTCTTCCTCGTAGCAGAGGTCGAGCAGCGGGACGCCGCCGACGATACCGACGCTGACCGCCGAGACGGTGCCGGTGAGCGGCTGGCGCCCGGCCTTGATCAGCTTCTTGCCCTGGGCCCAGGTGATGGCGTCGGCGAGGGCCACGTAGGCACCGGTGATGGCGGCGGTGCGGGTGCCGCCGTCGGCCTGGAGGACGTCGCAGTCGAGGACCACGGTGTTCTCGCCGAGGGCCTTGTAGTCGATGACGGCGCGCAGCGAGCGGCCGATGAGGCGGGAGATCTCGTGGGTGCGGCCACCGATCTTGCCGCGGACGGACTCGCGGTCGCCGCGGGAGTTGGTGGCGCGCGGCAGCATCGCGTACTCGGCGGTGACCCAGCCCTCGCCGCTGCCCTTGCGCCAGCGCGGGACACCCTCGGTGACGCTCGCGGTGCACAGGACGCGGGTGTCACCGAAGGAGACGAGGACGGAGCCCTCGGCGTGCTTGCTCCATCCGCGTTCGATGGTCACGGGGCGGAGCTGGTCGGGCGTACGGCCGTCGATACGAGACATGGGATGAGCCTATCGGGAACCCGGGAGGCCCCGTTCCGGGTGGGAAGGAGCGGGGCCAGGGGTGTCCATAGACCTGCGCGCGTACGCGTACGCGCGTACGCGTACGCGCGTACGCGTATTTACATGAGGTCTTCGATCTCGGCGGCGATGGGGTCGGCGTCGGTGCCGATGACGACCTGGATCGCGCTGCCCATCTTCACCACGCCATGGGCGCCGGTGGCCTTCAGGGCGGCCTCGTCGACCAGGGAGGGGTCCTTGACCTCGGTGCGGAGACGGGTGATGCAGCCCTCGACCTCGACGATGTTGTCGATGCCGCCGAGCCCCGCGACGATCTTCTCAGCCTTACTGGCCATGTCCACTCCCTGTTGTCCTGAGCTGTCCTGTGTTGTCCTGTTGTCTCGGCCCTTCCGGATACCGGGTGAACGCCTTCCCTACGGTAACCACGCGGGCCCGGCAGCGCAGGATCGTCAGTGGTTCAGACCACATCGGAATGAGAGATTCCTTTATCCGATCCTCACGTGCTACAACAGGTCTACACCACATGTGGTGTAGACCATATCGCGGGCCGTCCCCAGTATCCCGAGCGCCCGCCTCACCAGGAGGAATCCGATGAGTACGGCCACCGCCTCGGCGGCGCCCGCCCAGAAGAGGGGCGCCGGTCTGATCAAGGGTATGCAGAAGATCGGACGCAGTCTCCAGCTGCCCGTCGCCGCCCTGCCCGCCGCGGGCATCCTGAGCCGACTGGGCCAGGACGACGTGTTCGGCAAGGCGGGGCTCGGC
This sequence comes from Streptomyces sp. NPDC001700, assembly GCF_053596435.1. NCBI lineage: Bacteria > Bacillati > Actinomycetota > Actinomycetes > Kitasatosporales > Streptomycetaceae > Streptomyces > Streptomyces sp. NPDC001700. Next base: position 133,142 of record NZ_JBSFGE010000014.1, on the reverse strand, counting down.
TGGAACAAACTCGCGGAGATCTTCGCCCACGCGGGCGGCGCGCTCTTCGACAACCTGGCCCTGCTGTTCTGCCTCGGCGTCGCGATCGGCTTCGCGAAGAAGTCGGACGGCACGACGGCGTTCGCGGCCCTGGTCGGGTTCCTCGTCTACAAGAACGTCCTGACCGGCTTCGTCAGCGACGTCACCGGCAAGCCGCAGGACCCGGGCGTCCTCGGCGGCATCGTGGTCGGCATAACCGCCGCCGTGCTGTGGGAGAAGTACCACCGCACCCGGCTGCCGGACTGGCTGGGCTTCTTCAGCGGCCGCCGCTTCATCCCGATCCTGATGTCCTTCGCAGGCGTGCTGTACGGCGTCCTCTTCGGCTTTCTGTGGGGGCCGATCGGCGACGGGCTGAACAACTTCTCCGAGTGGCTGTCGGCCAATGGCGCGATCGGCGCCGGGATCTTCGGCCTGGTCAACCGGCTGCTGATCCCCATCGGCATGCACATGCTGCTGAACTCGTTCGCCTGGTTCCAGTTCGGTGACTTCTCCTCCGGCGGCCAGACCTGGCACGGCGACATCGCGCGCTACTTCCACGACGACCCGTCGGCCGGAATGTTCATGACCGGCTTCTTCCCGATCATGATGTTCGCCCTCCCCGCGGCCGGTCTCGCGATCGCGCACTGCGCGCGCCCGGAGCGCCGCAAGGCCGTGATGGGCATGATGCTCTCGGTCTCGCTGACCGCCTTCGTGACCGGGGTGACGGAGCCGATCGAGTTCTCGTTCATGTTCATCGCGCCGGTGCTGTACGGGATCCACGCCGTGCTGACCGGTGTGTCCATGGCGCTGACCTGGGCGCTCGGCATACGCAGCGGCTTCACGTTCTCGGGCGGGCTCTTCGACTATCTGCTGGGGTGGTCGCACAGCGAGCAGGCCTGGATGATCATCCCGATCGGACTGGCCTTCGCCGTCGTCTACTACGTGGTGTTCCGCTTCGTGATCACGAAGTTCAACATCCCGACCCCGGGCCGAGAACCCGAGGACACCCTCGACGACGCGGCCGCGGTGGATACGGCCAAGGGCGCCGCCGCCAAGAAGTAAGGCCTACGGGCATACGACGAGGACGGGCCGGATCTGCGGGGGCAGATCCGGCCCGTCCTCGTATCAGCGCCTGAGAAGAAAGCTCAGACCTCGTAGACCGCGCCCGCGCGCGCCAGGGTCACCGGGCCGTCGAAGACGGCCTCGGCGTCGCGCTGGTTGAGGTGCGGGTCGGTCCACGGCGGAATGTGGGTGAGGACCAGCGCGGCGGCGCCCGCGCTCCGGGCGTGCTCACCGGCCTGGCGGCCGTTGAGGTGCAGCTCGGGGATGTCTTCCTTGCCGTGGGTGAAGGCCGCCTCGCAGAGGAAGAGGTCGGCGCCCCGGGCGAGGTCGGTCAGGGCCTCGCAGGGGCCGGTGTCACCGGAGTAGACCAGGGTGCGGCCGCCGTGTTCGATACGGAAGCCGAAGGCCTCCACGGGGTGGCAGACCCGGGCGGTACGGATCGTGAAGGGGCCCAGTTCGAAGGTGCCCGGGGTCAGCGTGCGGAAGTCGAAGACCTCCTGCATCGACTTCTCGTCGGGCACGTCGTCGTACGCCTGGACCAGGCGGCGTTCGGTGTCCTCGGGCCCGTAGACCGGGATCGCCTCGGCGCGGCCTCCGTCATGCCGGTAGTAGCGGGCGACGAAGTAGGCGCACATGTCGATGCAGTGGTCGGGGTGGAGGTGAGAGAGGATCACGGCGTCGAGGTCGTAGAGACCGCAGTGGCGCTGCAGCTCGCCCAGGGCGCCATTGCCCATGTCGAGGAGCAGCCGGAAGCCGTCGGCCTCTACGAGGTAGCTCGAACAGGCCGATTCCGCGGACGGGAACGACCCCGAGCATCCGACGACGGTGAGCTTCATGGAGCAGGAACCTCCTTGAGGGGTCCCCCCATGCCGAGGGCCATGGGCGAGGCGGCGGGTGCGGGGTCATACGGGGTGCCCACGAGCGTAAGGCGCTAAAGCCCTGGTAGCTCCTCCACGGGCCCGCGTTGTGGGCGGAATCACCAGGACGGAGCCCCGGGCAGCCCCGTATTCCCCGCTCCCGCACGCCACGGGAGCCGTAAGGCTTACGCCCAGAGCTGGCCGTGCAGCGTCTCGACCGCCTCCTCGGTGGTGGCCGCGGTGTAGACGCCGGTCGACAGGTACTTCCAGCCACCGTCGGCGACGACAAAGACGATGTCAGCGCTCTCCCCGGCCTTGACGGCCTTGCGGGCGACGCCGAGGGCGGCGTGCAGCGCGGCGCCGGTGGAGACACCCGCGAAGATGCCCTCCTGGGCGAGGAGTTCACGGGTACGGGCCACCGCGTCCTCCGAGCCGACGGAGAAGCGGGTGGTGAGGACGGACTCGTCGTACAGCTCGGGGATGAAGCCCTCATCCAGGTTGCGCAGCCCGTATACGACGTCGTCGTAGCGCGGCTCGGCGGCGACGATCTGTACGCCGGGCTTGTTCTCGCGCAGGAAGCGGCCGACGCCCATCAGGGTGCCGGTGGTGCCGAGCCCCGCCACGAAGTGGGTGACGGAGGGCAGGTCGGCCAGGATCTCGGGGCCGGTGGTGGCGTAGTGGGCGCCCGCGTTGTCCGGGTTCCCGTACTGGTAGAGCATCACCCAGTCGGGGTGCTCGGCGCTCAGTTCCTTGGCCACCCGGACGGCGGTGTTGGAGCCGCCCGCGGCGGGCGAGGAGATGATCTCCGCGCCCCACATGGCGAGCAGCTGGCGCCGCTCCTCGCTGGTGTTCTCCGGCATGACGCACACGATGCGGTAGCCCTTGAGCTTGGCCGCCATGGCGAGCGAGATGCCGGTGTTGCCGGAGGTGGGCTCCAGGATGGTGCAGCCGGGCGTCAACCGGCCGTCCTTCTCGGCCTGTTCGATCATATGGAGCGCGGGGCGGTCCTTGATCGAGCCGGTCGGGTTACGGTCCTCCAGCTTCGCCCAGACCCGGACCTCCGGGGAGGGCGAGAGCCGTGGCAGCCGGACGAGCGGCGTATTGCCGACGGCTGCCAGGGGGCTGTCGTAGCGCATCAGTACATTCCGCCCGCGACGGCCGGAAGGATCGTCACGTTGTCGCCGTCCGAGAGCTGGGTGGTGATGCCGTCGAGGAAGCGGACGTCCTCGTCGTTCAGGTAGACGTTGACGAAACGGCGCAGCTCGCCCCCGTCGACCAGGCGCTCCTGGATGCCGGTGTGCCGGGACTCCAGGTCGGCGAACAGCTCGGCGAGCGTGGTCCCGCTGCCCTCGACCGCCTTCTGGCCGTCGGTGTAGGTGCGGAGGATGGTCGGGATGCGGACCTCGATGGCCATTCTTAAGCTCCTGTGGGAGGGCGGGGTGGACTTCCGGACCATGATCGGGCCGGGAGGGCGTCGTCGAAGGACTGTCGTCGAAGGACTTCGAGCTTCGGGCTTCGCTTGCGGGCTTGCGGGCGGGCTTCGGGCGCCGGAGACGCGCGCTCAGACGGCCTCGGCGCGGCGCGGACACATCGCGCTGGCGAGCCGGCACAGGTCGACGTGGAGCCGCGCCACGAGCAGCATGCCCGGCGCCTTCTCGCTCACGTCATCGAAAACCATGAACTCATCGTATCGATTCCCGATCCGCCCCCCGGAAGTTCATCCCGTGATACGGACAGGTAACACCCACGATGCGAGACGACATCAGGGGTCAACCCGGGATGATCTCGACTTCTTCCTCGGTGACCTCACCGTCGATGATCCGGTACGAGCGGAACTGGAAGGGCCCCTCTTCGTTGCCGCAGTCGGCGGTGGACACGAGGACGTAGTGGGCGCCGGGCTCATTGGCGTAGGTGATGTCCGTACGCGAGGGGTACGCCTCGGTGGCGGTGTGCGAGTGATAGATCACGACCGGCTCTTCATCGCGGTCGTCCATCTCGCGGTAGAGCTTGAGCAGATCGGTCGAGTCGAACTCGTAGAACGTGGGGGAACGGGCCGCGTTCAGCATCGGGATGAACCGCTCGGGGCGGCCGCTTCCGGCCGGGCCCGCGATGACGCCGCATGCCTCGTCGGGGTGGTCGGCCCGGGCGTGCGCGACGATCTGGTCGTGGAGGACCTGGGTGATGGTCAGCATGAACCACACAATAGGAGGCGGGCTCCGGACCGAGGTCCGGAGCCCGCCTGCTGAGACGACGCGACCAAGGGGCGGAAGGGGTCAGTCCCGGGTGTCAGTCCCGGGTGTCAGTCCCGGGTGTCAGTCCCGGGCGTACTCGACCTCGCGCTCCTTGACGGCGACCTGCGGCGTGCGGTTCTTGAGCACGAACCAGCCGATCACCAGGAACACGGCCCACACCGCCCCGACGTACAGCGAGATCCGGGCGTCCTTGTCGTACGCGATCAGACCGGTGACGCCGATGAGGAAGATCAGCGCCACCCAGCTGAAGGCCGAACCGCCGGGCGCCGGGAAGGACGAGGCGGGCAGCCGCCCGGCCACGACGGCGCGGCGGTAGCGGATGTGGCTGACGAGGATCATCGCCCAGGTCCAGATGCCCGCCGCGGTGGCCACCGAGGTGACGTAGAGGAAGACCTTGTCCGGGACGGCGTAGTTCAGCACCACGCCGATGCCCATGAGCAAGACGGAGAGGGCGATACCGACGAACGGGGTCTTACGGGCGTTGAGCTTGCCGAAGACGCCCGGCGCCTCGCTGTTGGCGGCCAGGTCGCGCAGCATGCGGCCGGTGGAGTACATGCCGGAGTTGCAGGAGGACAGGGCCGCGGTGAGGACGACGAAGTTGACGATGCCCGCCGCGAAGGGGATGCCGATCACCGAGAAGGCGTGCACGAAGGGGCTCTCGCCCGCCGAGAACTCGGTCCACTTCACGACGGAGAGGATGACGAGCAGGGCGCCGACGTAGAAGACGATGATGCGGAACGGCAGGGTGTTGATCGCCTTGGGCAGGGTCTTCTCGGGGTCCTCGGACTCGCCCGCGGTGACGCCGACCAGCTCGACGGCGAGGTAGGCGAACATGACGCCCTGGAGCGTCATCAGGCTGTCGCCTATGCCGTTCGGGAAGAAGCCGCCGTGCGACCAGAGGTTGGAGGCGGCCGCGGTGTCTCCGGCCTCCGAGAAGCCGAGGGTCAGCACGCCGAGACCGATGACGATCATGCCGATGATCGCGGTGACCTTGACCATCGAGAACCAGAACTCGACCTCGCCGAAGATCTTCACCGAGATCAGGTTGACGCCGAAGAGCACGATCAGGAAGACCAGTGCGCTGACCCACTGCGGGATCGACGGGAACCAGAAGTGGATGTAGATGGCCGCGGCGGTCAGCTCGGCCATGCCGGTGACGACCCACATGAGCCAGTAGGTCCAGCCGGTCACATAACCGAAGAACGGCCCCAGGAACTCACGGGCGTACTCCGCGAAGGAGCCCGAGACAGGGCGGTACAGGAGCAGCTCTCCGAGCGCTCGCATGATGAAGAAGATGACGACGCCCGCGAGGGCGTACATCAGGATGATGCTGGGGCCGGCCTTGGCGATATTCGCCCCGGCTCCCATGAACAGACCGACACCGATGGCACCGCCGATGGCGATCATCTGTACCTGGCGACTGCCCAAGCCGCGCTCATAGCCTTCTTCAGGCGCCGCTGAGGTCATGTGATGTGCCTTTCTCCCTGTGCGGCTGGCGATCGTGAAGATTTATCACGAGAGCAACACTGATCGGGTCAGCCGACTGTGAGGCACGCCACAGGGAGAACTGGACAAACGTTGTCACGTACAACAAAGCGAGTGATCGCGGTGATGCGATCGTTATCCGGAGTTGAGCAGTCTCTAAACGAACACTCAGTGATCAGAGAAGGGTGCTCAGAGAAGAGTCTCGATCAGCGTCTCCTGCAGCCCGCCGAGCCAGAAGTACGCCATCACCATCGGCTTGCGCGGATCGGAGTCGGGGAGCCCGAGCAGCTCGCCGCCGTCGTCATCGTCGGTGACCTCCAGACGGGTCCCGATCGCCAGCCGCAGGTCGTTGAGGGCGCCGAGCCACTGCCGGGACTTCTGCGGGGGCAGCTCCAGCACCGCCGATTCCTTGGCAGCCGCACCAGAAGAGAGCGAGTCCAGGTCGCGCACCATCGCCAGGGCGTCGTCGCGCTTGCGGGCCCGCAGGTCGTTCTCGGTGTACCGGCGGAACTCGGCCGAGGCGGCCCGCGCCTCCTTCTCCGCGTCCCCCTCCAGCTTCTGATCCGGCGCCCCGTAGGCGTCCGGGAACAGCCGGGCCAGCGCCGGGTCGCTCGGCGGCTTGGTGGGCCCCTCGGCGAACAGCGCGTCCAGCGGGTCCTCGGCCCCGGCGGGCTGGTCGCCCGGACCGATCAGCTCCGCGAGCTGCACGGCCAGGCTGCGCAGGATGGAGATCTCCACCTCGTCCAGGGCGACGGCGGCACCGCCGCCCGGCAGCGGCTCGAAACGTCCCGACATCAGCGCTCCTGCGTGAGCGTCGCCCACAGCCCGTACCCGTGCATCGCCTGCACGTCGCGCTCCATCTCCTCGCGGCTGCCACTGGAGACGATCGCGCGCCCCTTGTGATGAACGTCGAGCATCAGCTTGTGCGCCTTGTCCTTGGAGTAGCCGAAGTAGCTCTGGAACACGTACGTGACATAGCTCATGAGATTGACGGGGTCATTGTGGACCACCGTCACCCAGGGAACGTCCGGCTCAGGCACCTCCATCGGCGCCTCGCTGGATTCTGGACGTTCGATCTCCACCGGACTGACACTCACACCCCCAATGCTGCCACCCGGTAGGGCCGGTCGCCTAAACCGGCACCCAGATCTCGTCACTCTGACGAGTATGCGAGGTAACATCATCAACATGGACACTGCGGACTTGGGACTGCCGGTGGACGTGCCATCGACTGCCCTGTTCACCGACCGGTACGAACTCACCATGCTGCAGGCCGCGCTGCGGGCGGGCACCGCCGACCGCCGCTCGGTCTTCGAGGTCTTCACCCGGCGCCTGCCCGAGGGGCGGCGCTACGGCGTCGTCGCGGGCACCGGGCGGGTCCTCGACGCCGTCGAGAACTTCCGCTTCGACGGCGGCGTCCTGGACTTCCTCGCGCAGCACCGGATCGTGGACGAGCCGACGCTCGCCTGGCTCGCCGACTTCCGGTTCCGCGGCGACATCTGGGGCTACCCGGAGGGCGAGGTCTACTTCCCCGGCTCGCCGATCATGCGGGTGGAGGGCACGTTCGCCGAGGCCGTGCTGCTGGAGACGGTGATCCTCTCCATCCTCAACCACGACTCGGCGGTCGCCGCGGCCGCGTCCCGGATGTCCGTCGCCGCGGGCGGCCGTCCGCTGATCGAGATGGGCGCGCGCCGCACCCATGAGCTGGCCGCCGTGGCCGCCGCGCGGGCCGCGTACGTCGGCGGCTTCGCCACCACCTCGGACCTCGCGGCCGGATTCCGCTACAACATCCCCACCGTCGGTACCAGCGCCCACGCCTTCACCCTGCTGCACGACAACGAGCGCGACGCCTTCACCGCCCAGGTCGCCTCGCTCGGCAGCGACACCACCCTGCTGGTGGACACCTTCGACGTCGCCGAGGCGGTGCGCACCGCGGTGGAGATCGCGGGGACGGAGCTGGGCGCCGTACGGATCGACTCCGGCGATCTGCTGCTGCTCGCCCACCGGGTGCGGCAGCAGCTGGACGACCTGGGCGCCAAGGGCACGAAGATCGTGGTCACCAGCGATCTGGACGAGTACGCGATCGCCTCGCTCGCCGCGGCCCCGGTGGACGCGTACGGGGTCGGCACCCGGCTGGTGACCGGCAGCGGCCATCCGACCTGCTCGATGGTCTACAAGCTGGTCGCCCGCGCCCAGTCCGACGCGGCCGACGCGCCGCTGGTGCCGGTGGCGAAGAAGTCCATGGGCGCGAAGACCTCGATCGGCGGCCGCAAGTGGGCCGCCCGGCGCCCGGACGCGGACGGGGTGGCCGAGGCCGAGGTGATCGGCAGCGGCCCCGTCCCGGAGGCGCTGGCCGAGCACACGCTGCAGATCGAGCTGGTGCGCGGCGGCGAGATCGTGGCCCGGGAGCCGCTGGACGCGGCGCGCGACCGCCACGCGGCGGCGCGGGCGGGACTGCCCCTGTCGGCGACGCAGCTCTCGCAGGGCGATCCGGTGCTGCCGACGGAGTACTCCCAGGCGTGAGGGGTACGTCCATGACGACCATGACCGCCATGACATTGATAGCGATCACACCGATCGCGCTGCCGTTGTTCCCACTGCTGTGACCACCACGGGCCGAGCCGGAAGGCGTGCGCGATGCACCGGGCACTGATCGTCGTCGACATCCAGAACGACTTCTGTGAGGGCGGAAGCCTCGCGGTGACGGGCGGCGCCGACATCGCCGCCGCCATCACCGACTACATCGGGGAGGCGTCGCCCGGTTACCGCCACATCGTGGCCAGCCGCGACCGCCACATCGACCCGGGCGATCACTTCTCCGACCACCCGGACTACGAGCGCACCTGGCCGCCGCACTGTGTCGCGGGCACGGAGGGGGTCGGCTTCCACCCGAATTTCGCGCCCGCGGTGGCGTCGGGCGCGATCGACGCGGTCTTCGACAAGGGCGCGTACGCCGCGGCGTACAGCGGCTTCGAGGGCGTCGACGAGCACGGGACGACGCTGGCGGCGTGGCTGCGGGAGCGGGCCGTGACGGAGGTGGACGTGGCCGGGATCGCCACCGACCACTGCGTACGGGCCACCGCGCTGGACGCGCGGCGCGAGGGGTTCGTGACGCACGTGCTGCTCGGGCTGACCGTGGGCGTGGCCCCCGCCACCACCCAGCGGGCCCTGGAGGAGCTGCGGGACGCGGGCGTCCGGCTGAGCGGGCAGCCGGTGGGCTGAGAAACGGCCGAGAAGCGGCTGAGAAGCGGCTGAAAAGCGCTCCGGGGCCCGGTCGGTCGTGACCGGGCCCCGGAGCGCTTCGTACGTCCGTCAGGCGGTCGCCGCGGGCCGCAGCAGGGCGGCGATGGGGTGCCACAGCTCGCCGCCGATGTCGGGGGACGTGCGCCAGATGAGGCCGTCGGGGTGGTGGAGCACCGCCGTCACCTCGTCGGGCGTCGGTGGCGCGCTGTTGCCGCGCAGATACACGGCGCGAAGCCCCAGGTTGCGCAGCCTGGTCAGGGCGCGCGCCCGGTTCACGGCGTGGACCAGGACGCGGACGCCGCCCTCGCCCAGCGGGCGCGGCAGGGTCAGTGCCACCACCACATTGCCGCCCGGCAGCTTCGTGAATCCTCCATCAGCCATACGGTTCATGTCCCCCGTGAGACGTCGTGTCAATAAGAAGGTCTAGGTGCATCTAAACGTGAACGGCCGTCGCCCGCTAGTGGGTGACGGCCGTCACGGCTTTGACCTGCGGTTATGACGAGGGACCCACCTGGACGGTCATCGTCTGGCCGTCCGGGCGCTCCCGGAGGATCGAGATCCGGGTGTTGGTGTCAGCAACCTGGACCCCGCCGGTGGGGTTCGACTTGTCCCAGTACGTACCCTTGCGGTCGTCGAAGACCGGGACGCCCCGCTTGCCCTTGATCTTCGCGGCCTTCCCGTCCTTGTGGATCGTGAAGCCGTCGGCGCGGTACCAGCTGAAGGTCGAGTCGTACGCCTGGACGCGGTTGCGCATCAGCGTGCCGTCCGCCCACTTCTCCGGTGCGGCGTGCGCGTCGACCGGGAGGATCAGACCGGAGCCGGGGTGGACGCCGACATTGTTGTCCGGCTGCGAGGTGTCCCACTGCCAGATCAGCAGACCGTTCTGGTACGGGAAGTGCTCGACCCAGGACGGCCGGGTGGAGGCCCAGCCGAAGTTGTACGGGCCGGTCTTCAGGGTCTTGTCGTAGCTGACGTACTGGCGGTTCTCGGCGAGGTAGTACTGCGGGTAGTCCTTGGTGAAGGACTTGCCGACGCGCGAGAAGCCGTCCGCCGTCCAGCCGTTGTCGTCGCCCTCGGCGCCATCGGTGACGACGGGCTTGCCGTCCGCGGTCAGGGAGATGGCGTCGGCGGTGAAGCCCTTCTGCGCGACCCCGCTGTCCGTCTGGTAGCGGAAGCGGAGGTCGATCTTCTTGCCCGCGTAGGCGTCCAGCGGGAAGGAGAGCTTCTTGTACGCCCCGGAGACGCCGGTCAGCGCGGGCTTGTCGCCCGCGTCGCGCGGGATGGCCTTGCCGTCCGCGGTGCCGTCGACCGGCGTCCAGTTGGCGCCGCCGTCCGTGGAGACCTCGGCGTAGAGGTAGTCGAAGTTCTCCTCGATGTCCCACCAGCCCTGGAGGTCCAGGCTCGCCTTGGCCGCGCCCGTGAGGTCGACGGACCGGGTGAGGGTGTTCTTCAGGTCGTCGCCCATCCCGGACCACCACTGCTTGGCGCCCTCGGCGGGCGCGGTGATCTCGGTGGTGACGGCCTTGTCGGGGAGGCTGACGACCAGCGCCTGCTTGTTCTTGGTGTTGTACTCGGCGACCCCGAGGGTGTGCCGGGACTTCGTACCGGCCTTCGCGGTGCCGTAGTTGAGCCAGCCGAGCTGCAGCTTGTCCCAGGCGTTCATGTCGCCGGGGAGGTCGCCGATGGCGTCCTTTCCGGTGCCCAGCCAGGAGCCCGCGGACATCAACGACCAGTAGCCGACGGACGATTCGCCCTTGCCCGTGGTGTCGTACTCGTCGGGCAGGCCGAGGTCGTGGCCGTACTCATGGGCGAAGACGCCGAGGCCGCCGTTCTCCGGCTGCATGGTGTAGTCGCCGACCCAGATGCCGGTGTCGCCGATCTGGGTGCCGCCCGCCTTGTTGGCGCCGGGCCCTGTGCTGCCCGCGTCGCTGCCGTACGCGTACCAGCGGTGCGCCCAGATCGCGTTCTCGCCCTCGGCGCCGCCGCCCGCGGACTCGTCCTCACCGGCGTGCACGATCTGGAAGTGGTCGATGTAGCCGTCGGACTCGTTGAAGTTGCCGTCGCCGTCGAAGTCGTAGCGGTCCCACTGGTCGTACTGGGCCAGGTCCGCCTTGATCTGCGCGTCGGTACGGCCCGCCGCCTTCTGGTCCTTCGCCCACTGGTTGACGCCGTCGCGTATCAGGTCCCAGGCGTTGGCGCAGTTGGTGTCGCCACAGTAGTTGGAGCCGTAACGGGCCTCGTTCCAGTCGACCTTGACCCAGTCGGAGACCTCGCCGTCTACCGAGTAGCGGCCCGAGGACTGCTTCTCGTAGTACTTCTTCAGGGACTCCTTGCCCTTGGCCTTAGAGAAGTACAGGTCCTGGAAGTGCTTCCGGTTGTAGTCCTTCTGCCAGGCGGTGCTGTTGTCCTGGGCGCGGTCCGGCTCGGCGATCGTGTTGTGCGCCGGGCCCGGGGCGCCGCCGTACTTCTTCACCGGCGGCTCGGGGCCGTCGGCGCCGTCCGGGTCGTACATCGTGGTGTCGTCGACCTTGTCGCCGAACTCCACGAGCACGGTGAAGATCTTGTCGGTCTTCTCCCGGGCCAGCTCGACGTACTTGCCCTTGCCGAGCTTCACCACCTCCGACGCGCCGCGCCGGGTGGTCTCCTTGTCCCCGGATATGACCTGGCGCAGCGCGTCCTGACGCTGCGCCTCCCGCTGCTTGCTGAACGGGCCCTGCAGATCGTGCTCGACGTCCGTCTTCGCGGGCGCCGGGTCATGGCGTTCGACACGCGTAGATGGTGCGTCCGCCTGGGCGACGCCCGTTGACAGCGCGGCCGCGCCGAGCGCGGCCACCACCGTGGCGACCGCGGCCGATCTGGCCGCCCTCCGTTGGCTGTTCACTTGTTCCTCCCCTTCCACACACCGGTGCCGCACATTTGACCGGAGTGGCAGGAGAAAAGACAGTCCTTGACTTTGCATGTGACGGGTCAGTACATGACTCCGTGCGCCCCCCGTGCTCCTCCCCCGTGGGTGAGGTCACGCTTAGTCCCGCTCCCCATCGGGCATCCAGGACCGTAGAGTCATTTTGACGGCGCACATCAGCCGGACTCATACCCCCGCATATCGATGCCCCCTGAGGACGGATCCCGCCATGCCGCGTCCGACTTCTGCCCAGCTCGCCTACGGTTCGGCCACCGTCGTCCTGTCGACACTGGCCATGCTGCTGCTCTCCGAAACCCGCTCGGGGCTCGGGGTGGGCATGGTGACCGTGGCCGGTCTCGCGCTCGGGCTGCTGGTAGCCCTCACCGTGCCGGTGTCCCGTCCGTCCCGTTCCCGCCGCCCGGTGCGCGGTCACCGCCCGCTGGCCGGGTCCGCGGTGGCCGAGCCGCCGCGGGAGCACTCACTGCACGGCTGAGACCACGACCGTCTTCGCCGCCTTGTCGTGCAGGCAGCGCTGGAACGGCTTGTCCCACAGCAGTGAGACGACGTTGACCACCCAGAACAAGGTGCCGATGAGCACCGGGATCAGCAGTCCCGGCAGGGAGTAGACCGCCGCGCGCACCCAGCCCTGGCCGCCCGGAATGTTCCCGTCCGAGAGCATGGCCACGCGGATGCGCATCGCCTTCTTGCCGAGGGTCTGACCGCTGTGGGCCAGCATGGCGCCCTCGTAGCCGAAATAGACCGTCATGGTGATGAGCAGCCCGCCCATCACCTTGCCCAGGTCCTGCTCGCCCGGGTGCTCCATGCCGTACTGGAGCGCACCCGTCATGCCGAGCGCCACGGTCCAGATGGCGCCGAGCACGAGGCCGTCGATCAGCCGGGCGACGAAGCGCTGGCCGGGCGTGGCCAGCGGGGGCATCCCCGCGAGGTCGGGGTACGGGGGCGACGACAGCTGGTCGGGGCTCATGCCCCCGATTACATCAGCAGCCCTCCGCGCCGCTCGCGGCGGGCCGAGGGCTCAGGGGGTGTCCGGCGGCGTCACGGCTCGACCGAGACGACGACCGTTTTGGCCGCCTTGTCGTGCAGACACTGCCTATACGGCCGGTCCCAGGTGCACCACAAGACGTTGACCAGCCAGAAGACGGCGCCGCAGCAGGGCACGATCTCGGGCAGCGCGTATACAGCGGCGCGCACCCAGCCGGGCCCGCCCGCCGGGGTCTCGCCGGTCTCCAGGATGGCGACCCGGATCTTCATGGCCTTCTTGCCGAGGGTCTGACCGTAGCGGGTCAGCATCAGCCCCTCGTAGACGAAGTACGCCAGGACGTAGACGAGCGTGAACACGGACGAGCGGGCGTCGCTGCCGTCGCCCATCGGGTAGTAGGTGCCCAGGATCAGCGCCATGATCACGCCGATCGGGATGCCGATGATCAGCCCGTCGAGGATCCGGGCGGCGAGGCGGCGGCCGAGGTGGGCGAGCGGGGGCATGCCCGCGAGCGGGTCGTCGCCGCCGTCGTGGTCGCCGTAGGGGGAGCCGTTCGCCCGGGGCGGCGGCTGCTGCTTGGCGAACGGATCCCGGTCGCGGGGCTCGTCCCCGGATGGCGGCGGCTGGTCGGTGCTCATCCCCCGAGTCGACCGCCGATCGGGGACGACCGCATCCGGCGCGCCCCATTCGGGCGATCCGGATGCCCCCTTTGGGGCTCGCTTCGGGTCCGGATCGCCCCGGGGGCGGCTCAGTCAGCCGTCGCGACGAAGGTGCGGGCGGCCTTGTCGTGCCAGCACTGCCGCCAGGGGCGGTCGAACAGGCACCAGACCACGTTCACCACGCCGATCACCAGCACGCCCAGCACCCCGTACACCAGCCAGCGGCGCAGGGCGGAGCCGAACGACGGGGTGTCGTGCTCCTCGATGTCCAGGACCCGCACCCCGCACAGCTTCTTGCCGAGCGTACGGCCCCACAGGGACGTCGGCAGCGCCTCCAGGAGGACCCCGCCGAGCAGCAGCACGCCCAGCACGATGGCGAGATAGCCGCTGGTGGTGCCGTCGAGCAGATAGACGGTCACGGTCTCGCCGGACTGCTTGGCCGCATCCACCTTCTCGTCGATGTGGTCGGTGGCCTTCCCCCACAGCGGGAACCCGGCCGCCCCGGTGATGGCGAGCAGCACGACCATGTCGATCAGCCGGGCGGCGAAGCGGCGGCCGAGCCCGGCGGGCCGCCCCTCGGCCTGGGCGGCCGCGAGGAACGGGTTGTCGACCGGCGGCTTCCAGGGGATGACGCTCTCGGGCGGGCCCTGCTGGGACTGATGCGGCTGTTGTGGCTGCTGGGGCTGTTGCGGCTGCTGGGCGAGCTGGTGCACCTGCTGCTGCCAGCCGCCGGGGGCGCCGCCGGGGAGCGGCTGGGCCGGGATGCCGCCGTAGGGCTGCTGCGGCGGGGATTGCTGCTGCTGGGGCGGCTGCGGAGGCTGGTGCTGCTGGGCCTGGTGTTGCTGAGGCTGGTGTTGCTGGGGCTGGGGCGGCTGCTGGGGGCCTTGCGGGGCGTCGCGGTCGAGCGCACGGAACGTCATCGTGCCCTCGTCGCGGCCGGTCGGCCGCAGCGCGCGCATCGCCATCGTGCCCTCGGGCTGCTCCGGGGCGCTGGGTACGGCGGGGAGGGCGTGGGTGGCGCGATCCTTGCGGTCGCCCGTGGCTCCGGTGGTGCCCGTACCGCCCATGCCGTCCATGCCGTCGCCGCGCATGGTCAGCGTGCCCTGGTCGCGACCGCCTTCACCACGGCCACTCCCGACGCCACCGGTCTCGCCGTCCGCCGCGCCGCGCGGGTCGGGCAGCCCCGCCCGTGGGTCGTCCGGCTCCGGGGAGCCCCAGGAGATCCGGCGGTCCGGCTCACCGCCGAACCCGGCCTGGTGGGACGCGTCGGCCTGCCAGGCGGCCCCGGCGCCGGGGCGGGTGCCGTGCAGCCGCTGCGGATCGTCCCAGTCCACCGGGGCGGCCATGCCGCCGGGCGGCACCGGCTCGGTGCCCATGACGCCGCCCGGGGCGGGGTCGTGGACGGCGGAGTCCCGTACGTCCATCTCGGCACGGGCCCGCAGCTCGGGCAGGGCCCCGCCGGTCTCCGGCGCGGGCAGCGCCTGTGGGTCCTCGTCCAGGAACATCGGGCCGGTCTCGTCCGGCACCGGCGCGGTGACCTGGGTGTGGGTGACTCCGGGCGGCGCGGCGGGCATGGCCTCGCCCTCGGCCGGGGCAGGCCGACTCGTCCCGGGCACCCATGCGGCGCCGTTCCAATACCGGATGTAGTTGGGAATGGACGGATCCGGATAAAAACCAGGAATGGAGCTGCCGTCAGCGGATCCTGAGGAAGGGGCGCTCATGATCTCCGATGTCCCGTATCTGTGCTCGCCGTGCTGCTGTACTGCTGTCCTGCGCTGCCGCAGTGCAACCCGGAGCGCGATGTCAAGGTCTATCAGACGGGCCCGCGGCCCGTACCTACTGTGGCACCGCCCCGTGCCGTTTTGGCGGGCAATGGGGGAAGCCAGGACAACCGGCGTCCCGGGGCGCTAGGGGGCACCTTGCCCCCTAGAAGAGCTTTCCCGGATTGAGCAGTCCCAAGGGGTCGAAGACCTGCTTGATGCCCTTCTGCAACTCCACCCCCACCGGTCCCAGTTCGCGCGCGAGCCATTCCCGCTTCAGCACGCCCACCCCGTGCTCCCCCGTGATCGTGCCGCCGAGCGCCAGCCCCAGCGCCATGATCTCGTCGAACGATTCGCGCGCCCGCCGCGACTCGTCCTCGTCCGCGGGGTCGAAGCAGACCGTCGGATGGGTGTTGCCGTCGCCCGCGTGGGCCACGACACCGATCGTGAGGGCGTACTTCTCGGCGATGGCGGCCGTGCCGTCGATCATCTCGGCGAGGCGGGAGCGCGGTACGCACACGTCATCGATCATCGTGACGCCCTTGACCGCCTCCAGCGCGGTCAGGGTCATGCGGCGGGCCTGGAGCAGCAGATCGGACTCGGCCGCGTCCTCCGCCGGGACCACCTCGGTCGCCCCGGCGGCCGTGCACAGCGCGCCCACGGCGGCCAGGTCGCTCGCCGGGTCCGGGGTGTCGAAGGCGGCCATCAGCAGGGCCTCGGTGGACTCGGGGAGGCCCATGCCGCCCAGGGCGTTGACCGCGCGCACGCTCGTACGGTCCATCAGCTCCAGCAGCGACGGCACATGGCCGCGCTCCATGATGCGGCAGATCGCGTCGCACGCGGCCGCGGTGGAGGGGAACTCGGCGGCCAGGACGAGCTGTTCGGGCGGGGCGGGCTTGAGCGCGAGGACGGCCCGTACGACGATGCCGAGGCTCCCCTCGGAGCCGACGAAGAGGCGGGTCAGGTCGTAGCCCGCGACGCCCTTGGCGGTGCGGCGGCCGGTGGACAGCAGCCGCCCGTCGGCGAGGACGACGTCCAGGCCGAGGACGTACTCGGCGGTCACGCCGTACTTCACGCAGCACAGCCCGCCCGAGGCCGTGCCGATGTTGCCGCCGATGGTGCACTGCTCCCAGCTGCTGGGGTCCGGGGGGTAGTACAGCCCCTTCTCCAGCACCGCGCGCGACAGCGTCGCGTTGACCACGCCCGGTTCGACGACCGCGATCCGGTCGACCGGGTTGATCTCCAGGATGCGGTCCATCTTGATCAGGGACAGCACGACGCAGCCGTCGGACGCGTTGGCCGCGCCCGACAGGCCGGTGCGCGCGCCCTGGGGGACGACGGGGACACGCAGCGCCGTGGCCGTACGGCACACGTGCTGCACCTGCTCGACAGTGCGCGGGAGGACGACCACGGCGGGCGCGCCCGCGTCGCAGAAGCTCGCCATGTCGTTGGCGTACGCCGCCGTGACATCGGGGTCGGTCAGCACCGCCTCCTCGGGGAGGCCCTCCCGCAGCGACTCGATGAGGTCGGTCATACGTCCAGGCTCGCACTCGGCGGGGCGCCAGGGAAGATCGGCGCGGCGAGTGGGTTATCGCGCTCCGGTCACTGCGGCTTGTAGTAGATGCTCAGTTCGCGGGCGCCGGACGCGCCGGACGCGAAGCCCATGCACAGCCTGCGGGGGCTCGTGAGCTGGACGGCCATGCCCTCGGGCTCGCGGTAGCCGAGCGAGTATCCGGCCTCGGTGCGGGAGCGCTGGACCAGCTGGCCGGTGCGCAGATCGACGCACGAGACGTGGGCGTTGCCGTGCCCGGAGGGCGGGTTAGAGCCGTCCTCGTCGGTGTAGTTGGTGCCGGTGAGCTGGTACACGTAGTCGCCGAGCAGCGTGAAGCCCTGGAAGACCTCGCCCTCCTCGATCCCGGCCTGGGCTATGTCGTCGTACACCGGGGTGTAGTCGCCCGCGGTGACCCCGGCGAGGCTCATCAGCCGGTAGTGGACCTGGTCGCCCTGGCGGTAGCGCAGCAGCAGCCGCTTGTTGAGCATGTCGACGGCGGGCTGGTTGCTGGTCGAGCCGGGCACCGGGCGGTGGGTGGCCAGGCCGGACGAGCCGCTGTCGAGGACGGCGCCGTCCTTGAAGGCGAATCGGCTGATGGCGCGCCCGTAGCCGGAGTCGGGGTTGGCGTCCGACTCGGCCCACAGGTAGGCGGTGGTGCCGACCGGCTCACAGCCGATGGAGACGCCGTGGCCGAAGCCTCTGACGTACATGTGGCCCAGCTTGGTGCCGGTGAGGGACAGCTTCGTGACGCACATGTCGCCGCGCTTGGCCCGGTCGGCGCCGGAGACGGGGGCGGATTCGCCGCTGAGCCGGAGGCCGCCCTGCATCATCTGGATCGTGTAGAGGTGGCCGTTGGCGTCGTCGAACGCGAAGGACTGCAGCACGGTGTTGTTGTGCGGTGCCTTCTCGCGGATCAGCTGCGTGGAGGGCACCGAGAGGTCGAACCGGCCACCGGCGGCTTCAGCGGCCCCTGTTTCGGCCTGAGCAGCCTGCGCGGCCTCGGCTTCGGTGGGCCGTACCGCGAACGCCCCGAGCGCACCCGCGGCGGCCGCGCCACCGGCCAGGGCGAACCTGCGCCTCGTCAACCGACCCGTCTGGTACTTGTCCGTCTGCATGCGAACTCAACAACTCCCAAGAGAACACACCGTGTTGGGGTGAACAGGAAATGCCGAGAGTGTAGACGGTGCGATTCTCCAACCGAGCTGGTGTTCCATTTTTCTGGCATGAGCGGCGCATTGTGTGCTGTATCACTCCGATTCTTCCCGGTTGGGTAACCCGAATGTCGTACCGCAGGTGAATATGGGAGCGACGACGTGACGTACCCACCCGAGACGACGTCTCCCCCAGGAGGCAGCCTCACGTCTACGCGAAAGATCCCTGTATGTCAGTCGCACCTCCCGAGCCACGCCACCCCGCACCCCGCCGCCCCGCGTGGGCCGCCGCGGCGCGGGAGCGGCCCGCGCCGCGCCTGTCCGCCAGGCTGCGCGACCGGCTGCCCGCCTGGCTGGGGCCGGGCGACCGCGAGGTGCTGTGGCTGTATCTGCTGACCCGGATATCCATATGGATCACGGCCTACTGCGTCCGCTGGATGTTCCCCGGCGACGGCGGCGCGCACGAGCCCTCCCGCCTCCTCGAACCCTTCGAGCGGTGGGACTGGGGGCACTACCTCCACATAGCGCGCGACGGCTACTTCCCCGGGGAGAGCGGCCCCTGGGACAAGAAGTGGGACAGCCGGGAGGCGTTCTTCCCCGGCTTCCCGCTGCTGCTGCGCGCCCTGCACACCGTCGTCCCGAGCTGGGGCGCGACGGGGCTGCTGATCTCCTTCGTCGGCGGGGCCGTCGGGGTCGTGGCGCTCGCCCGGATCGCCCGGCTGCGTCTGCCCGGCACGGACGGCGACCGGCGCACCGTCCTGTTCTTCCTGCTCTCCCCGTGCGCGGTCTTCCTGGCCGTCGGCTACACCGAGGCGCTCTTCCTCGCGTTCGCCCTGCCCGGCTGGCTCGCCGCCCAGCGGCAGCGGTGGGCCGCCGCCGCGCTGCTGACCGCGCTGGCCACGACCGTGCGGATCAGCGGCCTCTTCCTGGCCGCCGCCATCGCCGTCCACTTCGTCCTCACCGCCGTACGCGCCCGTGGGCACTGGCGGTCGCTGCCGTGGCTGGCACTGCCCGCGCTGCCCCCGGCCTTATACGGCTGGTATCTGCACGCGCACACCGGCGACTGGATGGCCTGGAAGCACGCCCAGGAGCGCGGCTGGTCACGCACGTTCGAGACCCCGTGGAAGAGCTGGTCCCAGACCTGGGACGCGGCCTTCGACGGCGGCCAGTCCACCGGGTTCGCCGCCATGTTCCAGGCCGAGCTGGTGGCCATGGTCCTCGGGCTCGTCCTGCTGGGCGTGCTGCTGTGGCGGCGGCGGTGGGCCGAGGCCGTCTACATCGCCCTCACGCTGTGGGCGCTGGGCACCTCGTACTGGTTCATGTCCGTCCCCCGCTCCACCCTGCTGTGGTGGCCGCTGTGGATCGGGCTGGCGGGGTGGAGCGTGCGTCGGCCGCAGGTCAGGACGGTCTACCTCTGCCTTGTGGCGCCCTTGAGCACCGTCCTGACCCTCACCTTCCTGTCGGGGCGGTGGGCGGGGTGATCAGAGGGTGATCAGCCGGGTGATCAGAGGTTGCCGCGCTTTTCCTGCTCGCGCTCGATCGCCTCGAACAGCGCCTTGAAGTTCCCCTTGCCGAATCCCATGGACCCGTGCCGCTCGATCATCTCGAAGAAGACCGTCGGCCGGTCCTGCACCGGCTTGGTGAAGATCTGCAGCAGGTACCCGTCCTCGTCCCGGTCCGCCAGGATCTTCAGCTCGCGCAGGGTCTCGATGGGCACCCGGGTGTCCCCGACCCACTCCCCCAGGGTCTCGTAGTACGAGTCGGGCGTGTCCAGGAACTGGACGCCCGCGGCGCGCATCGCGCGGACCGTCGCCACGATGTCGTTCGTGGCGAGGGCGATGTGCTGGACGCCCGGGCCGCCGTAGAACTCCAGATACTCATCGATCTGCGACTTCTTCTTCCCCACCGCGGGCTCGTTCAGGGGGAACTTGACCTTCCGGGTGCCGTCCGCGACGACCTTCGACATCAGGGCGGAGTACTCGGTGGCGATGT
The DNA here is from genome assembly GCF_053596435.1 of Streptomyces sp. NPDC001700. Taxonomy (NCBI): domain Bacteria; kingdom Bacillati; phylum Actinomycetota; class Actinomycetes; order Kitasatosporales; family Streptomycetaceae; genus Streptomyces; species Streptomyces sp. NPDC001700. The sequence continues at coordinate 113,209 of NZ_JBSFGE010000014.1, read as the reverse complement.
CGTCGCCGACGAACTCCTTCATGTTGGTGAAGCCCATGACCTTGTTGTAGAAGGCCACCCACTCGTCCATGTGACCCAGTTCGACATTGCCGACGCAGTGGTCGATGGCCTGGAAGAGGCGCTTCTTCGGCGCCTCGACGATCGGCGCGGCGGCGACGTACCCCGGCAGGTACGGGCCGTCGTAGCCGGAGCGCTCCACGAAGGTGTGGCGGGTGTCGCCGTACGTACGGATCGACGCGAGCACCACCGTTCCGTGCTCGTCCTTGACGTCGTGCGGCTCCTCGATCCCGGTGGCGCCGTGCTCGACCGCGTACGCGTACGCGGCCCGCGCGTCCGGGACCTCGACGGCGAGGTCGATCACGCCATCGCCGTGCTCGGCCACGTGCTCGGCGAGGAAGTGGCCCCAGGGGCCGGACGGCTTGATGACGGAAGTGAACACGAAGCGGGCGCTGCCCGAGACGAGGACGTAACTGGCGGTCTCCCGGCTGCCGTTCTCCGGTCCGGAGTAGGCGACGAGCTTCATGCCGAAGGCGGTGGCGTAGAAGTGGGCGGCCTGCTTGGCGTTGCCGACGGCGAAGACGACCGCATCCATGCCCTTCACCGGGAAGGGGTCTGCCTGCCGCGCGGTGGTCGGGGTGGGGTTCAGGATCTCAGTCATGGGGGCAGCGTCTCTCCGGGACTCAGGGTGCGCAACAGTTACGGAAATCGCTGCGCAAAGTGCATAGCCATGCTGCGAATCAGGGCAGCATTCTGCACAGAGTGACCACCATCACAGGGAGGCTCCATGGGGATCGACGCGCTCGACGCCCGCCTGATCGAACTGCTCGCCCGGGAGCCCCGCATCGGCGTCCTGGAGGCCTCCCGCCGCCTCGGCGTCGCCCGCGGCACGGCCCAGGCACGGCTGGACCGGCTGCGCACCCAGGGCGTGATCCGCGGCTTCGGCCCGGACGTCGACCCGGCGGCGCTGGGCTACCCGGTCACGGCCTTCGCCACCCTGGAGATCAAACAGGGCCAGGGCCCGGACGTCCGCACCCACCTGGCGAGCGTCCCCGAGGTCCTGGAGCTGCACACCACCACGGGCGAGGGCGACATGCTCTGCCGCCTGGTCGCCCGCTCGAACGCGGACCTCCAGCGGGTGATCGACCGCGTCGTGGGCATCGAGGGCATCGTGCGCGCGTCGACGGCGATCGTCATGGAAAACCCGGTCCCGCTCCGGATCATCCCCCTGGTGCAGCAGGCGGCGGAGGATTGACCTGAAGGCGTGCAAAGAACCCGTTGCAAAGGAGTCTTTGCACGCTTACGCTGCTCCGTATGGCCCAGAGCGACGACGACGCGCGCGACGATGTACGGGTGCTCGACCCGCGCTCCCTGCGCGGGCTCGCCCACCCCCTGCGCCTGCGACTGCTCGGCGCCCTGCGCGAGTACGGGCCCGCGACCGCCTCCCAACTGGCCGACCGGCTCGGCGAGTCCAGCGGCGCCACCAGCTACCACCTGCGGCAGCTGGCCGCGTATGGGTTCGTCGCGGACGACCCGGGGCGCGGCAAGGGGCGGGAGCGGTGGTGGAAGGCGGCGCACCGTACGACGAAGCTGGGCACCGACGAGCTGCTGCGCCACCCCGACCCGTCCGTGCGCGGCGCGATGAACACCCTGCTGCACGAGGTGGCCACCGTGCACGGCCAGGCGCTGTCCACCTGGCTCGGCACGCTGCACGAATGGCCTGCGGAGTGGCGCGCGAACGCGGACATCAGCGATTGCATGCTGCGCCTGACGCCGGAGCTTGCCCGGGAAATGCTCGACAAGGTGCACGAAGTGATCGAGAGCTACCGCGAGAAGGAGGTCAGCCCGGACACCGAGCACTCCGCCCGGTTCCGGGTCCATCTGCACGGCTTCCCGCGCGACGAGGACTGACCCGAGACCCGACCCCTGGGGGAGAGCGATGTACGGCGACCACGTCCACCACGTACTGCACCACTTACGCGCCGAGCAGCTGCGGCGCGAGGCCCCGCACCGGCATCGGCGATCGCATCCGCTGCGGACCCGGCTCGGCTGGCGGCTTGTGGAGGTCGGGCTGCGGCTCGCGACGCCGCGCGTACCCCACGTACCGCGCTTCGATTAGCAGCTCGGGACCGCGCCGCCCGACTGGAGGTTGTTCAGGGCCTTCACTGCGCCGTCCAGGGTGGTCACCGGGATCAGCCGCAGGCCCTTCGGCTGCTCCGTCTCGGCGTCCTCGCACTCGTCCTTGGGGACCAGGAAGACCGTCGCGCCGTCCCGCTTGGCGGCCTGGGTCTTGAGGGGGACGCCGCCCACCGGGCCGACCTTGCCGCGGGCGTCGATCGTGCCGGTGCCCGCGATCGTGCGGCCGCCGGTCAGGTCGCCGCCGCGGCCGTCACCGTCCAGCTTGTCGACGATGCCGAGCGAGAACAGCAGCCCGGCGCTGGGGCCGCCCACGTCCGCGAGGCGCAGCTTCACCTTGACGTCGCCCGGCGACCTGTTGAGGTAGCCGAGGGCGGCGCTGGTGGCCGTGTTCTGGGACTTCCGCATCTCGTCGGCGTTGTGCTTCTCGATGTCCTTGGTCGTGTCGCCCACGTACACCGCCTCGCGCGGCAGCACCGCGCGGTCGGTGCGGAACCAGCCGCTGACCACGTCGCCCAGCCGGACCTTGGCCTCCGGACCGGTCGCCGCGATCGTCGTCATCCGCAGCTGGCCCTTGGTCTTACGGGTGTCGCTCCCCGAGATGGTGATCACCTGCTTGCCGCCGTCCGCCCCGAGGACGTTCACGGTGGTGCCCGGCTGGGCCACGGTGAACGGGAGGGGGGCGAGCGCGGCGACCGCGAGCAGGGCGATGACGAGCACGGCGCACACGGCGAGGATCCGGGCGCGGGGGGAAGCGGCGCGGAGGGAGACGGCAGGCATGGGAATGAATTTAGTTGACCGGCAGGACGGCCCACGCGCCGCCCTGGTCAGCCCCCGTCACCGCAGGGCGTCAGCCCCCGTCACCGCAGGGCGTCCGCGACCTCCCGGGCCGCGTCCACGACCCGCGGGCCGACCCGCTCCGGCACCGCGTCGCACAGCATGACCACGCCCACGCTGCCCTCGATCCCGGTCACCCCGACCAGCGGGGCGGCCGCGCCGCTCGCGCCCGCCTCCAGCTCACCGTGGGTGAGCGCGTACCCGGGGTCGTCGGGGCGGCCCGCGCGGGCGGCGAGGATCGCGCGCCCGGCGGCGCCCCGGTCCAGCGGGTGGCGGAAACCGGGCCGGTAGGCGACGTGATAGTCGGTCCAGGTCGGCTCGACGACGGCGACGGCCAGCGCCTCGGTGCCGTCGACCAGGGTGAGGTGGGCGGTGGCGCCGATGTCCTCGGCGAGCGACCGCAGCGCGGGCAGCGCCGCCTCCCGCACCAGCGGATGCACCTGGCGGCCGAGCTGCAGCACCCCGAGCCCGACCCGGGCCCGGCCGCCGATGTCCCGGCGGACCAGGGAGTGCTGTTCGAGGGTGGCCAGCAGCCGGTAGACGACGGTGCGGTTGACGCCGAGCTTGGTGGACAGCTCGGTCACGGTCAGCCCGTGGTCGGTGTCGGCGAGCAGCTTCAGGACGCGCAGTCCCCGGTCCAGCGTCTGGGAGGTCTCCGCGGTCACGACGCCCCCTCCTCGGTGATGGGTGGCGGCTCTCCGCGAGGGTGCTCCGCCGGTCGCGGTGGTACGCAACGGCTGCACTCCGGGGCGACGCTGCCACGGGGCGTGTGCGTGCACGAACGGTAGCGAGCGGGTCCGCTCAGCGGAAGACTTTGTCCAGAATCCGAGCAGATCCCTCGCTCACCGCGTCACCGCAGGTGCGCAGCCGCGTCACCCCCGTGCGTCACCGCGTCCGCGTCACCGCATCCGGGTGGCCCACTCCTGCACCTTCTTGATCCGCTCGCGGAGCTGCCCCGCCGTCGCTTCCGCGCTCGGCGGCCCGCCGCAGGTCCGGCGCAGCTCGGTGTGGATCACGCCGTGCGGTTTGCCGCTCTGGTGGACGTACGCCCCCACCAGCGTGTTCAGCTGCTTCCGCAGCTCCAGCAGCTCCTTGTGGGTGACCACGGGACGCCGCTCGGCGGGCACCTCCAGCAGATCCGCTTCCGCGTCGGGCTTCTTGCGGCTGTGCGCGATCTGCTTGGCCTGCCGCTTCTGGAGCAGCATCTGCACCTGGTCGGGTTCGAGGAGCCCGGGGATGCCGAGGTAGTCCTGCTCCTCCTCGCTGCCCGGGTGCGCCTGCATGCCGAACTCGGCGCCGTCGTACAGCACCCGGTCGAAGACCGCGTCCGACTCCAGCGCCTCGAAGGGCAGCGACTCCTGGTCGCCGGTGTCCTCGTCCTGCTGCTTCTCCGCCTCCGCGAGGAGCTTGTCCTCCTCCGCGTACGGGTCCTCCTCCTCGCCGTCCTTCTTCGGCTTGTCGAGGACGTGGTCGCGCTCGACCTCCATCTCGTTGGCGAAGCCGAGCAGGTTCGGGATGGTGGGCAGGAAGACGGACGCGGTCTCGCCGCGCCGCCGCGACCGTACGAAACGGCCGACGGCCTGGGCGAAGAACAGCGGCGTGGAGATCGTCGTCGCGTACACCCCGACCGCGAGGCGCGGCACGTCCACGCCCTCCGACACCATGCGGACCGCGACCATCCAGCGGTCGTCGGAATGGGTGAAGTCCTCGATGCGCTGCGAGGCGGCGTCCTCGTCGGACAGCACCAGGGTGGGCTTGGAGCCGGTGATCTCGCGGATGAGCTTGGCGTACGCGCGCGCCGAGTCCTGGTCGGAGGCGATGACGAGGGCGCCCGCGTCCGGGATGGCCTTGCGGACCTCGGACAGCCGGTTGTCGGCGGCGCGCAGCACGTTGGGCATCCAGTCGCCGCGCGGGTCGAGCGCGGTGCGCCACGCCTGGGAGACCGCGTCCTTGGTCATCGGCTCGCCGAGCCGCGCCTCGATCTCGTCGCCCGCCTTGGTGCGCCAGCGCATGTTGCCGCTGTAGGAGAGGAAGATGACGGGCCGCACGACGCCGTCGTTCAGCGCGTTGCCGTAGCCGTACGTGTAGTCGGCGGAGGAGCGGCGGATGCCGTCGTTGCCCTCTTCGTAGGTGACGAAGGGGATGGGGTTGGTGTCCGACCGGAACGGCGTGCCGGTGAGCGCGAGCCGCCGGGTCGCGGGCTCGAACGCCTCCAGGCAGGCCTCGCCCCACGAGCGGGAGTCACCGGCGTGGTGGATCTCGTCGAGGATGACGAGCGTCTTGCGCTGCTCGCTCCGGTTGCGGTGCAGCATGGGCCGTACGCCGACGCCCGCGTAGGTCACGGCGACGCCGTGGTACTCCTTGCCCACCGGGCCCGCGCTGTACTCCGGGTCCAGCTTGATCCCGATGCGGGCCGCGGCCTCCGCCCACTGCTTCTTCAGGTGCTCGGTGGGCGCGACGACGGTGATCTGCTGGATGACGTGGTGGTGCATCAGCCAGGAGGCGAGCGTCAGCGCGAACGTCGTCTTACCGGCGCCGGGGGTCGCGACCGCGAGGAAGTCCCGTGGCTGCTCCTCGATGTACTTGTCCAACGCGCCCTGCTGCCAGGCGCGCAGCTTGCTCGCGGTACCCCAGGGCGCCCGTCCGGGGAAGGCGGGCGAGAGGTGATGGCTGGTGGAGGCGGCAGTAGTACTCACGGTCTCCGTCGCGGGCTGACTCGGCGGGGTCGATGGGGAACCGCGTCAGCCTACCGGTGCCGCCCGTCACGCTTCGGGGGTACGCCCCGATCCCACCCACGGGTGGGATCAGGCTCACACCGGTACCGGGGGCGTCACCGCTCTGCGGAGCGCGGCCGCAGGCGGGTGGTCAGCCAGGCGCCTGCCAGGGCCACCGTGGCCATCGCGGCGTAGACGGCGGCGAAAGCCGTGGGGTGGGAGGTGGTCGCGGCGTGGGCTGGCGCGGCGTGGGTGGGGGCTGTCGCGGCGCCGCCGAAGGCTACGAAGAGGACGCCGCTCAGCCCGACCAGGGTGATGTTGCCGAGCGCGTCGGAGGCCTGGAGGGAGGAGGAGTTGCTGCCCGCCTCCTCGGGCCGGGACAGCGTCAGCATCAGGACGCTCGCGCTGGAGATGGTGATCCCCATCCCGTAGCCGCCGACCGCCCACGCGACGGCGACGGTCCACACCGGGACGGCGTCGGCGAGCGCCAGCGGAACCAGGGCGATGGACACGGCGATCAGCAGCATGCCCAGCCCCATCAGCCGTTCCCGGTACGGCTCCAGGCGGGGGCGGCTCTGGGTGTACGAGCCGAGCGCCCAGGTCAGCCCGCCGCCCGTGAGGGCCAGCCCGGCGGCGGTCGCGGACAGGCCGCGCTGGGTGACCAGCATCAGCGGAACGAAGCTCTCCGCGCCCAGGAAGGACCCCGCCGCGACCCCGCGCAGCAGCACCACCGACGGCAGCCCCCGGGCGGCGCGGAAGGTGCCAGGGGGGAGCAGCCGCAGCACGCACGGGACGAGCAGCGCGAGCCCGGCGGCGGCCGGGAGGAGGGAGGGCCAGGCCAGGTCCTGGGCCGCGTACTGGAGCAACCCGGCTCCGGCCGCGACGGCCAGCGCGAGCAGGATGCGGCGGCGGTTCATGGCCGCGGAGCGGCCGCCGGGCGGCAGGGTGCGCAGGGCCGGGAGCATCACCGTGAGCGGCAGCAGCACCAGCGCCGGGATGGACAGGAACACCCAGCGCCACCCGGCCTGTTCGGTGATGGCCCCGGCGACGACCGGCCCGACGATGACGGGCAGCACCCACGCGGCGGAGAAGGAGGCCAGCACGGCGGGCTGGAGCCGCCGTGGAAAGGCCCGCCCGACGACGACGTACAGGGCGACGATCACCAGGCCACCGCCGATGCCCTGGACGGCGCGCCCGCCCACGAACATCCACATCCGCTGCGCCGTCCCCGCCACCACCAGCCCCACGCCGAACGCCACGATGCCGGTGAACAGCGGCGGCAGCGGCCCCTTGCGGTCGCACCACTCCCCCGACAGCGCCATCGCGAAGAGGCTCGCGGTGAAGTAGGCGGAGAAGGCGTACGCGTACAGGGCGACGCCGTCCAGCGCGCGGGCCGCGACCGGCATGGCGGTGTTGACCGCGCTCGCCTCGAAGGCGATGAGGGAGACGACGGCGATGATGCCGAGGGTCAGCGCGCGGTAGCGGCGGCCGAGGATGGTGTCGTCCCCGGGTTCCGTGCCCGTGTCCGGCTCGGCTGCGCGGGAGGAAGTGCCGCGTACGGCATCAGAGGGGTCGAGAGCGGTCATGGCGGTCAGAGTAAGAGCCGTCGGGCCAGGTGGCACCTGTCTGAGGTCGGGTATTCGCCTCGGCCATGAGGCGTACGCCGCGAGGCCCCGGCCGCGTTTACGTGGTGAGCAGGACGCCCGCGTACGAGACCCCCGCGATCACTCCCCACGCGCACAGCCCCAGCGCCGCGACCCGGCCGCCGGTGCGGGTGAGGGAGGGCAGGTGGACCGCGCTGCCGAGGCCGAAGAGGGCGGCGGCGAGCAGGAGTTCCTGCCCGGTGGCGGCGGCGTCGAGCGCGGCGGCGGACGGCAGGCCGGTGCTGCGCAGCACGACCATGGCGAGGAACCCGGCAACGAAGAGCGGCACCAGCGGAGGCCGCTTGGTCGCCGTCCGGGCCTCCGACGTACGGGCACGGGCCCGCGCCCGCGAACGTACGGACACGGCCAGCGCGGCGACGAGCGGGGCGAGCAGCGCCACCCGCATCAGCTTCACCAGCACCGCGTCCTTCAGCGCCGCGGGCCCGGCGGTCTGCGCGGCCGCCACGACCTGGCCCACGTCGTGCACGCTCGCACCCACCCAGCGGCCGAACTGCGCGTCGCCCAGCCCCAGCGGCTGCTGGAGCAGGGGCAGTACGGCGATGGCGAGCGTGCCGCACAGCGTCACGAGCGCGACCGAGGTGGCCACGTCCCTCTCGTCGCTCTCGGACACCTCGCTGACCGCGCCGATCGCGGACGCGCCGCAGATCGAATAGCCGGTGGCGATCAGCAGCGGCTGGTCGCCGGGCAGCCCCATCCGGCGCCCGAGCCACCAGGTGCCGCCGAAGGTGGCGGCGACCACGCAGAACACCATCGCGACGGTGGCCCAGCCGAGGCCGAGGACATCGTTCAGGCTGAGCTTCAGGCCGAGCAGCACGATGCCGAGCCGCATCAGCCGCTTCCCGGCGAGGGAGAGCCCGGCCCGGCAGCGGCCCCGTACGAGCCCCCGGGCGCCGGGCAGATGGGCCGCGCCGATGCCGAGCACGACGGCGGCGGTGAGCAGGGGGACGGCGGGCACGGCCCGGTGGACCAGCCACGCGGCCGCGACCCCGCAGGCGGCCAGCCCGAGCCCGTACGCGGTGGCCGGTATCCGCTGCCGTATCCGCTGCCGTATCCGCTGCCGGGGGGCCGCGATCGTCCCGGCGGGCGTTCCGACAGGTGTCCCGACGGGCGTCCCGGTCACCGCCATGCCGTCACCTGCCCGACGTAACAGCCAGGCCCGGTCACAGGTCGTCCACCGCGGGGGCCTCGTACACCCGCCGTACGCTGCTGCCCAGCCGCACGATGTCCGCGCCGTAGACGTGGATCGAGATCGCCTTGGTGCCGCAGGCGTTCCACACCCTGTGGATATCTCCGGGCGGCGCGAAGCCGCAGACCGCGCCCTGCGGGTTGATCACGTCCTCCACGGCGACCAGCCGGGAGGCCGGGCCGTCCGGGACGAGGCGGTAGCGGCGTTCATGCTCCTCGCCCTCGTGAACACCGGTGACGCACCAGGACACATGGTCGTGCACGCCGGTGCGCTGGCCGGGCAGCCACACCAGGGCGACGACGGAGAAGCTGCCGTCGGGCTCGGCGTGCAGGACGTGCTGACGGTAGCCATCGGGGTCGCCCTCGCGCTGGGCAGGGGTGAGCAGATCGGGCACGCCGAGGTAGGGGGCGAGGCGTTCGCCCACCAGATAGGCGGTCACATCAGGCGGCAGGCCGCGTCCGACGGCCTCGCGGACGCCGTCGACGAAGGCGCCGAGGGGGGCCGTGACACGAGAGGACGGATACGCGGTGGTCATATCGGCAGCGTGCGGACGGACCGTCCATCACGTCCAACGACAGATTGTTGGGCGGGGGTCAACCTCCGCTTATATATGGGCTGTTCTACGAAGGGGGCGTCAGCAGCCGACCCGGTTCCCCGCCACGGCCTTCAACTCCTCCAGCACCCGCGCCGTCGCCGGGATCTCCAGGTGCTCCCGCAGCACATACGCCGAGACATGGCGCCGCGACGCCGGATCGAGGGCGCGCCCGGTGACCTTCTGGTGGCACAGGAAGGACAGCACCAGACCCGGCATCATCGCGACGCCGAGCCCGGCCGCGACCATGCTCTGCACCACCAGGTTGTCGTCGGTGGTGAAGGCGATGTCGGGCGCGAAGCCCTGCTCGGCGCATTCGTGCAGGAAGTTGGCGCGGCAGCGCAGGCATCCGGCGATCCACCGCTCCCCGCTCAGCTCGGCGAGCTTGACCGCGCGCCGCCGGGCCAGCGGATGCCCGGTCGGCAGCAGGACGGTCAGCTGGTCCTCCATCAGCGGGATCTCGACCAGGTCGGGAGGCGTTTCCTCGCGCAGCCCGGGATAGGTGAAGGCGAGGGTGATGTCGCATTCGCCGCGCACGACGCGGTCGAGCGAGTCCGGCGGCTCGCCCTCCAGCAGGTCGACCCGCACCCCGGGGTGGGCGGCGGCGAGCCGGGCCATGGCCTCGGGGATGAGGGTGGCGTTGGCGCTGGGGAAGGCGCACACCCGCACCCGCCCGGCGCGCAGCCGGGTGATGGCGTTCATCTGGGCCTGGGCGGCGGAGATGGAGGAGAGGATGGTGTCGGCGTGCCGGGCTAGCGTCTCGCCCGCCTCGGTGAGCCGCATACCCCGGCCGACGCGGATGAACAGCGGGCTGCCCACGCTGCGTTCGAGCGCCTTCATCTGCTGCGTTATGGCGGGCTGCGTATAGCCGAGCACCCGGGCGGCGGCCGAATAGGAACCGGCGCGGACCACCTCGTGGAACGTCCTTATGTGCCGTGAATCGAACACACGAGCATCATAGAGGGAAACCATAAGCGCGTTTTGGGGGAACGGAACATCACCCCTCGCGGCGCTTTTGAGTCACCCCATATGAGTCACCCCGCCCCACCCGCCCCACCCGATATCCCACGTCACGCTGCCAATGCCCCGCTGATCAGGCAGGCTGGCCTTATGCCGCACTACACGTCGTACGACCAAACGGAGCTGGCCTACCGCGTCCTGGAGGCCCGCGACGGGTCCGCGCGGCCGCCGCTCATCTGCCTGGCGGGCGGGCCCGGGCGGAACGCCGCGTACCTCGGCGACCTCGGCGGTCTCGACGCGAACCGCACCCTGGTCATCCCCGACAGCCGTGGCACCGGGGACTCGCCGCCCGCCGCCGACCCGAGCGGCTACGCGTTCCCGGGCCTGGCCGAGGACCTGGAGGCGCTCCGCCGCCACCTCGGGCTCACCCGCTTCGCGCTGCTCGCCCACGACGCGGCGGCGGCCACGGCGCAGGCGTACGCGGCGGCCCACCCGGAACACCTCAGCCACCTCGTCCTGGTCTGCCCGGGCGCGCGGATGCAGGGCGAACTGCCCGAGGACGCCCGGGAGATCTTCGAGTCGCGCGCCGACGAGCCGTGGTGGCAGGAGGCGTACGTGGCGATCCAGATGCTGCCCGACACCACCGACCTCGCCGAGGTGCGGGAGCTGCTGCTGAAGGCCGCCCCGATGGCGTACGGCCGCTGGGAGGAGCCGCAGCGGGCGCACGCGGCGGCCGAGGGCGAGCAGCTGGGCCCGGTGCCGCGCGCGGGCTTCTGGCAGGGCGTGGACGAGGCGGGCCGCCGCGCGGTGCTGGCGCGGCTGCGCGAGGTGCCGTGCCCGGTGCTGGTGATCACCGGCGACCTGGACGCGGTGACCGGCGTACGGGCCGGGGAGCTGGTCGCCGAGTCGTTCCCGGCCGGGCGCGCCCGGCCACTGCACGGCGTGGGCCACTACCCCTGGGTGGACGAACCGGAGCTGTTCCGTCCGGTGGTGGAGGATTTCCTGGAGCACCCGCACACACCGGGCCGCCCCTGAGAACCGCCGCGCAGGAGCAACTATGAACGGCGTATGTCAGTCGTATGGCAGCGCCCGCCGAACCGTTGATGCCCCCGGAACCCCTGCCTAAGGTCGTATGCAACGAGCACGACATTGGCCGTGTGCCCGAGTGGTTCAGGGGCTCGCCTGCAAAGCGAGTTACGTGGGTTCGAATCCCGCCACGGCCTCCACAGCGCCCCGCGCTCCCGCACTCCCCGGGCCGCTCTCCCACTGCCCGGTCTCCCGACCGGCCGGTCTCTCCCCTCGTGAACTACCGGACACCCTCTGGACACATAGGCCTTACGAGGCGCATGCTCAGAATCGCGAACGGCGTTCACGCAACTGGTCACCTGACCTTTTTCACATTCTCCCCACTAAATGGTCTCCGACCCCCCGCAGTGAGCGCGTTTTCGGCGCATAGGCTCCTTGAGGTGCCTGCAGTCCCCGACGGAGAACCCGCCGTGACTGAACAGGCACCCTTTGTTTCGACCTGCGATCCTGTGTTCCGTCTGGGGGAAATGTGCAGCCCGCCGTACCGGCCACCCGTCTGCCACTGTCGACCGGCCAGAGCGAGATCTGGTTCATTCAGCAGCTGGAGCCGCCGGAGAGCACGACGTTCAAGGTCGGCGAGTACCTTGAGATTCAAGGCCCCATAGACGCCGAGATATTCGAGAGGGCGCTGCGTCAGACGATCGCGGAAGCCGAGCCGTACAACATCCGGGTCGGCGAGGACGACGGAGTGCCCTGGCAGGTCCTCGACCCGGTGACCGACTGGGACTTCCCGGTCCTCGACCTGAGCGGCGAGCGCGATCCGCACACCGCCGCCGTCCGCTGGATGAAGCACGACCTGTCCAGCAAGCTGGAGTTGGACGACCACCCGCTGTTCTCGTTCGCCCTGCTCAAGCTGAGCGACGACTGCTTCTACTGGTACCAGGGCAGCCACCACATCGTCTCGGACGCGGGCAGCGCCGCCCTGCTGGGCCGTCGCGCCGCCGAGATCTACAACGCGCTCAGCGAAGGCGGCGACCCGGCCGCCGGGGAAACCGTCTTCGGGTCCCTGAAGACGCTGCTCGACCGGGACGCGGAATACCGGTCGTCGGAGGATTTCGCCAAGGACCGCGCGTACTGGACGGAACACTTCGCGGATTCCCCGGAACCGGCCCGGCTTTCCGGCCGCCCCGGCGACGACCTCTCCAGCGTGCTGCGCGAGACCGCGTACCTGACCGAGGCGGAAGCGGTCGAGCTGCGGGCCGCGGCGCGTAAATACGCGACCCACTGGTCGGCGATGATTATCGCCGCGACCGCCACCTATCTGCATCGATTGACCGGTAAATCGGACATCATTCTGACGCTGCCGGTCACCGCCCGCACGGATGCCACCCTGCGCGGGATTCCCGGGATGTTCGCCAATGTGGTGCCGCTGCGCATCCAGGTGCGCTCGGATATGCGGATACGCGATCTCGTACGGCAGGTCTCGCGGGAAGTCCGGCAGGCACTGCGCCATCAGCGCTACCGCCATATCGACCTGGCCAGGGATCTCCACCTCCCGGACGGCGGAAACGGCTTCCTCGGCCCGCACGTCAACATCATGACGTACGACTACGACTTCGACTTCGGCGGACATCGCGTCGTCGGGCACAACCTGTCCAACGGAACCGTCGAAGACCTCTCGATCATGGGATACGACCGCTCCGACGGCAGCGGTATCCGCATCGACCTCAACGCGAACTCGAACCTCTACACCGCCGACGGTCTGGCCGCCCACCGCGAGCGGTATCTGAACCTGCTGCGCACCCTCGCCGACACCTCGGACAAGGAGCGCACGGTCGGCGCCATCGAGCTGCTGACCGCCGAGGAGCGGCGCCGCGCGGCCGAGGAGTGGAACGACACGGCGCACCCCACCTCGGGCACCACCCTGCCCGCGCTGGTCGCGGCGCAGGCCGCCCGTACGCCGGACGCCGAGGCCGTGGTCTTCGGTGACACCCGGCTGAGCTACGCCGAGCTGGACCGCGCCGCCGACCGGCTGGCCCGCCGTCTGACCGCGCGCGGCGCGGGCCCCGAGCGCACCGTCGCCGTCGCCCTGCCGCGCTCCCCCGAGCTGGTCGTCGCGCTGCTGGCGGTACTCAAGTCGGGCGCCGCGTATCTGCCGCTGGAGCTGGACTACCCGGCCGACCGGCTGGCGTTCATGCTCGACGACGCCGCGCCCGCGCTGCTCGTCACCCGCGCCGAGCACGCCGAGCGGCTCCCGGCGGCGGACGACGTGGATCGACTGCTGCTGGACGACGCCACGTACGAAGACGACGCCACGTACGAAGAGGCCAACGACGCACCGCGCGTCACGCTCGACCCCGAGCACCCCGCGTACGTCATCTACACCTCCGGCTCCACCGGCCGCCCCAAGGGCGTCCTGGTCCCCCACCGCGCCATCGTCAACTGCCTGGAGTGGATGCAGGGCAGCCACCCCCTCACCCCCGAGGACCGGCTGCTCCAGAAGACCCCGGCCGGATTCGACGCCTCGGTGGCGGAGTTCTTCTGGCCGCTGGTCAGCGGCGCCGCACTGGTGCTCGCTCAGCCCGGCGGCCACAAGGACCCCGCGTACCTGGTGCGCACCGTCCGCGAAGAGCGCGTCACCACGCTCCAGTTCGTGCCGTCGATGCTCCGCGCGTTCCTCGCCGAGCCGGATGTCGCCGAGCGCTGCGCCGACAGCCTGCGCCAGGTGTTCTGCGGCGGCGAGGCGCTGCCGCGCGAGACGGCCGACCGCCTCCACCGCCTGCTGCCCGGCATACCGCTGCACAACGTGTACGGGCCCACCGAGGCCACCGTCGACATCAGCGCCCACACCTGCGAGCCCGGCGCGACCGGCCCGGTCCCGATCGGCGCCCCGGTGTGGAACAGCCGCCTGTACGTCCTCGACTCCGCCCTGCGGCACGCCCCCGCCGGGGCCGTCGGCGAGGTCTACCTCGCCGGGCCGCAGCTGGCCCGCGGCTACCACGACCGGCCGTCGCTGACCTCCGAGCGCTTCGTGCCCGACCCGTACGGCCACGCCTTCGGCGCGCCCGGCGCCCGGATGTACCGCACCGGCGACCTGGCCCGGCGGCTGCCGGACGGCGGCGTCGCCTACCTGGGCCGCTCCGACGACCAGGTCAAGCTGCGCGGCTTCCGCATCGAGACCGGCGAGGTCGAGGCCGCCCTGCGCGCCCTGCCGGACGTCGCGGAGGCCGCGGCCATCGTCCGCGAGGACCAGCCCGGCGACCAGCGTCTGGTGGCCTATCTGACGGCCGAGGGCGACACCGCGCCGTGCGTCGCCACCGCCCGCGAGATGCTGCACCGCGATCTGCCCGAGCACATGGTGCCCACCGCGTTCATGGTGCTCGGCACGCTGCCGCTGAGCCCCAACGGCAAGCTGGACCGGGCCGCGCTGCCCGTCCCCTCCCACGAGGCCGCCCGTGGCGGCCGCGCGCCGCGCACGCCCCGCGAGGAGGCGCTGTGCACGCTGTTCGGCGAGGTGCTGGGCGTCCCCGACGTCACCATCGACGACGACTTCTTCCTGCTCGGCGGGCACTCCCTGCTCGCGTCCAAGCTGGCCAGCCAGGCCCGTACCGCGCTGGACACCGAGCTGTCGATGCGTGACCTGTTCGAGGCCCCGACCGTCGCCCGCCTGGTGGCCCGCCTCGACGAGGCGACGCCCGCGGACGCGGCCCAGCTGCACCCGCTCGACACCCTGCTGCCGCTGCGCGGCGAGGGCGAGCGCGCGCCGCTGTTCTGCGTCCACCCCGGCGGCGGCCTCGGCTGGTCGTACACCGGCCTGATGCGCCACCTCGCCCCGGACCAGCCCGTGTACGCCCTCCAGGCGCGCGGCCTGACCGAGGCCGACGTGCTGCCCGCCAACGTCGAGGAGATGGCCGCCGACTACCTGGCCCAGATCCGCACCGTCCAGCCGACCGGCCCGTACCACCTGCTCGGCTGGTCCTTCGGCGGGCTCATAGCCCACGCCATGGCCACCCGGCTGCAGAGCGAGGGCGAGGAGGTCGCCACCCTCACCGTCATCGACGCCTACCCGGACAACGACCAGGCCCTCCCCGACCTCCCGGACCTGGGCAAGCGCCAGTGGCTCGGCGTCCTGCTGGACAACATCGGCGGCGGCGACATCTTCGCCCCCGGCTGGCTGGAGGCCCACCCCGACGGCCTCGACGACGGCGACCAGCTGATCGCCGACCTCAGCAGCGAAACCGGCCTGCCGCAGCGGCTCCTGGAGGGCGAGCACAGCTTCCCGCTGCTCGACATCTTCCTCAACGACCAGGAGCTGATGCGCAAGTTCGCCCCCGACCGCTTCGAGGGCGACATGCTCCTGTTCACGGCCGACGAGGAGATCCCGGGCTACGAGCGCGACGCGCTCCACGTCCCCGAGTCCTGGCAGCCGTACGTCTCCGGCGAACTCAAGGTCCACGGCATCCCGGCCCACCACTACCACCTGCTGCGCGAGGAAGCCCTCAACCAGCTCGGCCCGGTGGTGGCCCAGGCCCTGGACGCCACCCACCGCTGACCAAGGGACGGGGCACCCCACCGAGGGGCGCCCCGCCTGGCTTACCGTCGTCGCATGCGAATAACGAACATGTCGGAGGCGACCGCGTGACGCCGTGGGAGATGGTGGCCGTCTTCGTGGCGGGGGTGGGGGCGGGCGGGATCAACTCCGTCGTCGGGTCCGGGACGCTGATCACGTTCCCCGTGCTCCTCGCCACCGGGCTGCCGCCCGTCACCGCCACGGTGTCCAACGCGCTCGGGCTCATACCCGGCTCGGTCAGCGGGGCGATCGGCTATCGGAAGGAGCTGGCGGGGCAGGGGCGGCGGGTGCTGAAGCTGAGCGCCGGGGCGCTGGTCGGCGGGCTCGCGGGGGCCACGCTGCTGCTGACGCTGCCCAGTACGGCGTTCGAGCGGATCGTGCCGACGCTGGTGGGGCTGGCGCTGGTGCTGGTCCTGCTGCAGCCGGTGATCTCTAAGAGGGTGCGCGCCCGACGGGAGAAATCGGAGGGGCGCGCCAAGCGGGACGGGGGGCTGGGGCTGCTGGTCGGGCTGACGCTCGCCAGCGTCTACGGCGGCTACTTCGCGGCCGCCCAGGGGATCATCTACATGTCCCTGATGGGCATGCTCCTCGACGAGCCGATGCAGCGCCTCAACGGCATCAAGAACGTGCTCGCCGCCGTCGTGAACTCCGTCGCCGCGCTGTTCTTCCTCTTCGCCGCCGACTTCAACTGGACGGCCGTCGTCCTCATCGCGGTCGGCTCCGCCCTCGGCGGCATGACCGGAGCCGCGGTGGGCCGCCGCTTCAGCCCGGCCGCGCTGCGGGCCCTGATCGTGACGGTGGGGACGGCGGCCATCGTGCAGCTGGTACTTCGGTGACTCAGCGGAGGGTGACCGTATTGCCGGTGATGAGCGCGGCCGCCTCGGACGCGAGGTACACGATGGTCTCCGCGACCTCGGCCGGTTCGGCGACATGGAAGTGGGTGCCGCTCGACGCGACGAACTCCCGTACCTCGTCCGTCACCCACCCCGTGTCGGTCACCGGCGGATGCACCACATTCGCGGTGATGCCGAGCCCGGCCAGCTCCACGGCGGCGGACAGGGTGTAGTTGACCTGGGCGGCCTTCGCGGCGCCGTACGAGACCTCCCCGGGAAAGCCGAGGTCGCCGCCCGACGTCAGCCCGACGATCCGCCCCCACGCCGCGCCCCGCGCCCGGTGGCGCCGGGCCAGCTCGCCGATGAGCAGGGCCGGGGCCATCGCGTCCACCGCGAACTGCCGCGACCACGTCTCCGCGGTGACGGGCTGCAACGGCCGCCCGAAGCGGTCGGCCGGATCAGGGGTGAAAGTGTCCTGCACCCACCCCGAGGCGTTGTTGATCAGGATGTCGACCGGGCCGAGGCGCTCCTCGGCGCGGTCGAAGATCGCCCCGGGGGCGGCGGGGTCGCGGAGATCCGCCTCGCAGGCCTCGGCCCGTCCGCCCGCGCGGCGGATCTCCTCCGCCACTGCCTCGCCGCCCGGCCCGAGGTGGGCGCAGAGCACCGCGACGCCACGGGCCCCCAAAGCCCGAGCGGTCGCCGCCCCGATCCCGTGGTTCGCTCCGGTCACGATGGCGACATGGTCCGTCCGCGGTGTCTCCGGCATGCCGACAGGAGTAGCAAACGGGAGCGGCCGAGCGGAAGCGATTATTGGAGGTGCGGCACCAGCGCCGTCATCCACATCACGCCCAGCAGCAGGAAGGCCAGGTACGAGCGGGTCGCCCGCCAGGTGTACGCCAGCATCCGGGCCTCCTCCGGACGGTCGGCGGGGTAGCCGACCGGGACGCGGGTGCCGACGGCCGGGGCGGCCCGGGTGGTCAGCAGGCGGGTCCCGAACTCACGCACCAGGCCGTCGTGGTCGGTGAAGGTCAGGGTCAGCTCGGTGTGGTGGTCCTCGCCGTGGTCGACCACCCGGCGGCCGGTCACCCGGGCCTCCGCCTGCCGGCCGGTCCGCCGCAGCCAGTGCGCCCGGGCGGGGGTCCAGAGCGCGGTGGCCAGGAGGAGGACCGTACTGATCGACATGAGCAGGAGGGGCACGAGCGGACACCTTCCGAAACCGCGGCCAAGGGGATCACCGTGAAGGACGCGCCCCCTTGGCGCATCAGTTGCTCGTGAAGGTGCCGCTACGTGCGGTTGACCACCGCCGCCTGGGGGCGGATCGGGAGGCGGTTGACCGGGCGGCCGGTGGCCGCGCGGACGGCTGCCGCGACCGCCGCCGGGGAGGTGACGACCGGGACCGCGCTGGCCGCCTTCGCGCCGAAGGGGGCCACCACGTCGCGCTCCTCGACCAGTTTGACGATGCGGATGTCGGGGACGTCCACAGCGGTCGGCAGGGCGTAACCGGTGAGGTCGGGGTGGCGGATGACGCCGCGCGAGGTGCGCAGGTTCTCGGTGAGGGCGGCGCCGATGCCCTGGGCGATGCCGGACTCGATGCGGGTACGCAGCTGGCGCGGGTTGAGCACCCGGCCGACGTCCTGGGCGACCGTCATCTCCACGACGCGGACCGCGCCGATCTCGACGTCGACGTCCACCACGGCCCGTACGGCGCAGAAGGCGAGCCCCACGAAGGCGTCGCCCTGGCCGGTGTCGTCCAGCGGTTCGGTGGGGTGCGGGCGGCACTGGGCGGTGGCCCACAGCTCCTTGCCCTCAAGGGCCTCCTCGACGGTGGTGCTGAGGACCCCGTCGTACGAGGTGATCTTGCCGTCGGCGATGGTCAGCAGCTCGGTGGACATGCCGAACTTGTGCGCCAGCGGCTGGAGCAGCTGGGTGCGGACCATCTTGGCGGCCCGCTCGACCGCACCGCCCGAGACCCAGGTGTGGCGGCCGCGCGAGGCGGGTCCGGCCGGGGGCTGGTCGGTGTCGACGGGGGCGACGTGGACCTCCTCGATACCGAGGACGTCCTGCACGATCTGGCGGGCCAGCGTGGTGAAGCCCTGGCCGGTCTCGACGGCCGCGCAGATGACGGTGGCGACCGGCCCGGTGACCTTGACGGTCGCGGTGGACACCTCGTCGGCGCCCTCGGCGCCCAGCATGTGCACCATGCCCAGCGCGTAGCCGACGCCGCGCCGCACCGCGGCCGGGTCCCCGGCGCCCTCGGGGCCGCCGGGCAGCAGCCAGTCCTCCTCCGCGTCCTCGGCGGGGAGGTCGGGCAGCGGGGCGTCCCGGACGGCCTGCAGCACCTCGGCGACCGGCGCCGGGCAGGTGACGGTCTGTCCGGTGGGCAGCAGATCGCCGGTGGCCAGGGCGTTGCGCATCCGGATCTCGGCCGGATCGATGCCGAGCTTGGCCGCGAGCTTGTCCATCTGGCCCTCGTACGCGGCGCACACCTGCATGGCGCCCTCGCCGCGGACATGGCCGGAGGGCGGGTTGTTGGTGCGGACCGCCCAGCCCTCGATGAAGGCGTGCGGGACGACGTACGGGCCGCAGGCGAACGAGACGGCGGCGGCCAGGGTGTCGGCCGAGGAGTCCGCGTAGGCGCCCCCGTCCAGCAGGATCTGCGCCTCGACCTTCACCAGCTTGCCCTGCCCGTCCGCGTGGTGGCGGTAGCGCAGCAGGGTGGGGTGGCGGTGGGCGTGGCCGAGGAAGGACTCCTCGCGGGTGGCGGCGAGCTTGACCGGATGGCCGGTGCGCAGCGCGAGCAGCCCGAGCGGCAGCTGCATCCCGGAGTCCTCGCGCTCGCCCATCGCGCCGGGCACGCCGGTGACGACGACCTTGACGCGCTCCGGCTCCAGGCCGAAGCAGGCGGCGGCCAGATCGCGGTCGGCGTGCGGGTCGGTGGAGGCCGTGTAGATCTCCACGCCGCCGTCCGGGCGCGGTACGGCGAGGCCCGCCTCGGCGCCGATGGGCGCCGGGTCCTGGCGGCCGATCCGGTACAGGCCCTCGACGATGACGTCGCCGATGACCTCCGGGTCGCCGAAGGACAGCGGGATGTGGCGGACCAGGTTGCCGTCGGGGTGCAGCGGTTCGGCGGAGAAGGCCTGCTCGGGGTCGGTGACCGGCTCCAGCACCTCGTACTCGACGGCGATGGCGGCCGCGGCCAGCCGGGCCGTGTCGGGGTGGTCGGCGGCGACCGCGGCGATGGGCTCCCCGTGGTGGCGCACCAGGTCCTTGGCGAAGACCGGCCGGTCGGCGACCCGGCGCCCGTGCGAGGCGTCCCCGGGGACGTCGGCGTGGGTCACCACGGCGTGCACGCCGGGCATCCCGGCGGCCGGGGAGGTGTCGATGGAGACGATGCGGGCGTGCGGATGCGGTGAGCGCAGTACGGCGGCCCACAGCAGCCCCTCGGCCCACAGGTCGGCCGCGTACGGGAAGGTGCCGGACGCCTTGGCCGACACGTCGGCGGGCTGCAGCGACACGCCGAGGCCCATGTGGGGCGGCGGGGGGACGGGCGTTCCGGCGGAGGGGGTTGCGGTGACGGCTCCCGCGCCGTCCGCGATTCCGGTCATGATGCCCTTCCCATACCGCTGCCGTTGCCGCCGTCGCCCCGGTTGCCGGTGCCGGGCGGACCCGCCTGCCGGGGGATGCGGGCCGGGTCGTGCGCCGCCGCCTCGTCCTCTGCGGCGTCCGCGGCGTCCGCCGCCTCGTCGGCCGCCTCACGGGACGCGACGACCTCGCGCACGGCGTCGACGACTCCGCGGTAGCCGGAGCAGCGGCACAGGTTGCCGCAGATCGCCTGGCGGGTCTGCTGGTCGGTGGGGGCGTGGTTGCCCTCCAGCAGGTCGTGCACGGTCATCGCGAGACCGGGCACGCAGAAGCCGCACTGGACGGCGCCGCACTCGGCCAGCGCGCGCTGGACGTCGGAGGGCTGGCCGTCCTGGCCCAGGCCCTCGACCGTACGGACCTCCGAGCCCGCGGCGGTCGCGGCGGGCACCAGGCAGGAGGCGACGAGCCGCCCGTCGACCTGGACCGAGCAGGCGCCGCACTCGCCCTGCGAGCAGCCGTCCTTGGCACCGGCGAGGCCGAGCCGCTCGCGCAGCACGTACAGCAGCGACTCGCCGATCCAGGAGTCGGTGACGGGCCGGTCGGCGCCGTTGACGTGCAGCACGTACGACGCCTGGGGGTGCTCGCTGTGGGCCGGGTCGACCGGGTCGGCGGCGGCCTCCGGGGCCGCCTCGTCCTCGGCGGGGGCGGCAAGGGGCTCGGCGGGGGCGTCAGGCGCCTCGGGGGCGTCCGCCGGGGCCTCGATGGCCTCGGGCTGCTCCGGGGCGTCTGTGAACGCCTCGTCGGGCGCGGGCTGTTCGGCCTCGGCCGGGGCGTCGGCCTCGGGTCCGCCGGGTCCGCCGGGTCCGCCGGAGGGGGCGGGGCTGCCGTGCGGCGGGGTGTGCGCGCCGGGGTGCCCGGCGTCCATCACGAACTCGCCCGAGTCCCCTGCGGAGGGGCCGTGAATCCCGGTGCCGTCGGTGAACTCCCGCTGCCAGGCCGCCTCTTCGGGCTCCCGCTCCCGTACGAACGCGCGGGAGTCCCCGGCGGCCGCACCGTGCCAGCCGTGGCCGTCCGTGCCGTGCGCGGGCGTGCCGTGGGCCGGGGTGCCCTGGGGTGGGGTGCCGTGCGCGGGCGTGCCCTGCGGCGGAGTGCCGTGCGGCGGGGTCGCCGGGGCGGAGTGCTCGCGCGGCGTGTCGTCGTCGGGCATCCGCAGCGGGCGGCGCGCCGGAGCGCCCGGCCGGGCGGCCGGGCCGGGGTGGCCCTCGACCACGTACTCCCCGGAGTCCTCCACGCCCTCGTCGGCGGCCGGGACCGACCACTGGCCGCTGTGCCCCGCCTGGTCGCCGGAAACCGGCTGGTCGGCATGGGGCTGCCGCGACTGCTGCTGGTCGGCGTGCTGCTGCTGCGCCTGCGGCTGCCGCGCCTGCTGCTGATCGACATGGGGCTGCTGGTACGCGGCGGCGGTCTGCTGCTGCCGCGCGTTCCGCCCGAACGGCAGCCGCAGCTGGGCGGTCTCCTGCGGATCGCCGACGTCGCCGGGGTCGCCCGGCGCGATCGGGCCGCCGTACGGCGGGGCCGCCGGGCCGGGGTGGTCGTCGACCCGGTACTCACCGGTCTCGTCCACGCCCTCGTCGCCCGCGACCGGGATCGTCCACTGACCGGCCTGCACCGGGGTGCCCTCGCCGTGGGTGGCCCCCTCGGGCAGCGGCCAGTCGTCGACCGGCTCCTCGGTGCGCACCGGCCAGTGACCGGTGTGCGGCACATGTCCGCCGTGCCCCGCCGGGTCCTCGGCGGGCGCGGGCCACTGCGGAGTACCGTGCGGCTCCTGGTGGCCGCCGTAGGCGTAACCGCCGGTGTCCGCGTGGGGCATGGTCCAGTGGCCGGTACCGGAGTGGTCCTGTCCGGACGTGCCGTACGGGCCGCCCCACTGGCCGTCCTGGGACGGCGCGCCGGGCATCGGCGGCGGGGTGTAGCCGGTACCGGGTGCCGCGAGCGGGTCCCAGCCACTGGCCGGGTCGCCCGGCTCCGGGAACTGGAAGTCGGGCGGAAGCTGGACGAAAGCCGTCGACTCCGCGTCGTACTCCGGGCCGTGCGGCATCGGCTGCCACCCGCTCCCCGGGTCCGGCCGGTGCGGCTGCTGTTCGTCACTCACGCGAGTGCCCTCCCCAATGCTCGGCGGGCCAGGGCTGCCACCGTACGCCTCAGATGGATCGCCGCGGGCGGCAGGGTGACCTGCTCGGAGCCGTCCTCCGGCGGCGGCGGGTCGGGGATGCAGGCGGCCGCCACGTACTCACCGAAGGCCGTGGTGACCTGCGGATCGAGGTGGCCGCGCTCGCCGTCCCAGTCGATGAGCGAGGCGACCCAGCGCTCGGCCTCCAGCGGGCGCAGCGGCATCGGCGCGACCGCCCCCACCGCGCAGCGCACGCCGCGGCGCGCCGGGTCGAGGACGACGGCGACGGACGCGGTGGCCCGGCCGGGGCCGGTGCGCCCGGTGGCCTTGAGGAAGGCCTGCGGGGCGTGCAGCAGCGGAACCCGGACGAATCCGACGAGTTCACCGGGGCTCAGCATCTCGACTCCGGCGAGCAGATGACTGACCGGGATCTCGCGGCGCGCGCCCTCGGGCCCGGCGATGACGAGGGTGGCCTCCAGGGCGGCGAGCACGGGCAGCGCGTCGCCGGTGGGGGCGGCGCTGACGATGTTGCCGCCGAGCGTTCCGGCGTTGCGGATCTGCGGGGGGCCCGCGGCGCGCGCGGCCGCGGCC
Organism: Streptomyces sp. NPDC001700; assembly: GCF_053596435.1. Taxonomy (NCBI): domain Bacteria; kingdom Bacillati; phylum Actinomycetota; class Actinomycetes; order Kitasatosporales; family Streptomycetaceae; genus Streptomyces; species Streptomyces sp. NPDC001700. Next base: position 90,351 of record NZ_JBSFGE010000014.1, on the reverse strand, counting down.
AGGGCCGGGATGAGCGCCGCGAAGTCGGGGCGGCCCATCCGGGCGTGGGTGAGTCCGGCGCCGAGCAGGGCGTGTCCGTCCAGGTAGCGCCAGCCGCGGATTTCGCTGATCCGGCCGAGCCCGACGAGGGCGGCGGGCCGCAGCAGGCCGGAGTTGACCGCGGCCATCAGATCGGTACCGCCGGCCACGGGCACGGCGGCGGGCATGGCGGCCAGTGCCGCCACGGCCTCATCGAGCGAGCCCGGCAACGTCACCGTGTGCGCCGCCTGCGGTGCGTGCGTGGTCAACCCAGCTGCCCCTTCCCCGGTGTCCCGGCTGTTGCGCCGTACGGTACGTGCTCACAGCCCGGACGTGGCAACTCTGGCACATCTCGCACGCCTGCCGTCGCGAGGGTCCAGGAAGCGCGGTTCCGTCCCTGACCTGGGGGATGGTACGGGTTTCTGGTGACGTCTCCGTCGGGTGTGGATTGCCACGTTTCAGGGACCCTTGTACGAACTTGCGTAGCGGCCGGACGTCCACCGTCCCAGGGGCGGGGCGCGGGTGCGAGCCCCTTGCGCCGCGCTCACACGATCGGGGGCGCTCCCTCGATCGGACGTCCGAGCAGGCCGGGGCGGCGCTGCCAGGGGCGCGGACCGGAGGGCGGCCGATAGCTCACGCCCAGCGCGTCCAGACGAGCGTAGTGTGCTTCCATGCGCCCCTCGAATTCCGCGAAGTCCCGCTCGGGCGGCGGCGGAAGGGCGGACCATACGGCCTCGGCGAAGGCGGCGAGACGGGGGAAGGCCTGGTAGTCGACCCGTCGCCGGTCCTCCATCACCTCGGTCCAGACGTTGGCCTGGGCACCCAGGACGCGTCTCGCCTCGTCTTCGGTGAGCTGTGGGGGAACCGGCTCGAAGCGATAGACGTCCTCCAGGGTGCGGACGTAGCCGATGGGGACCGGCTCGTCCTCGCCCGGGGCCTGCCGGTGGTCGAAGTAGACCTGTTGTTCGGGGCACATGACGACGTCGTGACCGGCCCGGGCCGCGGTGATGCCGCCCGCGTAGCCGCGCCATGAGGAGACGGCGGCGCCGTCGGGCAGCGGGGCGTGCGGCGCGCCGCCCTCAAGGATCTCGTCCCAGCCGATCAGCCGCCGGCCGCGCGCGGCGAGCCAGCGGCCGAAGTGCCGGATGAACCAGCTCTGCAGCTCGTCCTCGTCCGCCAACCCCAGCTCCCGGATGCGCTCCTGGGCGGCCGGGGAGGCCTTCCACTGCTCCTTGGGGCATTCGTCGCCGCCGAGGTGGACGAAGGCGCCGGGGAAGAGGTCCAGCACTTCTTCGAGCACGTTCTCGAAGAAGCGGAGCGTGGTGTCGGTGGGGGAGAGTACGTTCGGATTGATGCCCCAGGTGGTCCAGACTCCGAGGGAGGCGGTGTCGATGACGTCCGTATTGCCCAGCTCCGGGTAGGCGGCGATGGCGGCCTGGCTGTGCCCGGGGATGTCGATCTCGGGGACGACGGTGATGTGCCGTTCGGCGGCGTAGGCGACGATCTCGCGGATGTCGTCCTGGGTGTAGTAGCCGCCGTGGGGGCGTTCGTCCCACAGCGGGGAGGCGCGGTGGCCGAGCTTGGTGCGGGTCCGCCAGGCGCCGGTCGCGGTGAGTTCCGAGTAGCGGAGGATCTCCAGCCGCCAGCCCTGGTCGTCGGTCAGATGGAGATGGAGCACGTTGAGTTTGTGGGCGGCGAGCAGGTCGATATAGGCGAGCACGCCGTCCTTGGGCAGGAAGTGCCGGGCCACGTCCAGCATCAGCCCGCGCCAGCCGAAGCGGGGCGCGTCCTCGACGCTGAGCGCGGGCAGGGCCCATTCGCGCCGGTCGGGGTCGAGGGGCGCGCGCCGGAAGGCGTCCGCGCCGAGCAGCTGGCGCAGCGTCTGGGCGCCCCAGAACAGGCCCGGCTCGCCGCCGCCCTCGATGACGACCGTGTGGCCGTCGACCACGATCCTGTACCCCTCGGGGCCCAGCCGCTCCCGGAGCCCGGTGTCGAGGCCGAGCACGATGCCGCCGCTGCTGCCGCCGGTGTGCGGGGACAGCGGCAGGCCGGTGGCGGCCCCGACGGTGGCGCGCAGCCAGCGGGCCACGCGCTCGGCGCCGGGCCGGGCGTCGATCCGGGTGTCCTCGTCGAGGACGTGGCCCTCGCCGCCGCCGGGCGTGGGGGCGGCCCGCAGCGGTGCGGGCAGGAGGTCGGTGACGGGCTGCTGTGGCATCGCGTCAGTCCTTTACCGCTCCGCCGAGGCCGGAGACCAGGCGGCGCTGTACGAGTACGAAGAAGATCAGCACCGGGATGGTCATGATGGTGGACGCCGCCATGATGCCTCCCCAGTCGTTGCCCTCGTCCTTGAAGAAGACGAGGAGCGCCATCGGCAGGGTGGAGTTCTCGGTCGCGCTGATGATGAACGACTTGGCGAACAGGAAGTCGTTCCACGCGGAGATGAAGGAGAAGACGCTGGTGGCGACGAGCCCGGGGAGCACCAGCGGGAACAGGATCTGCCACAGGAAGCGGGCGCGGCTCGCGCCGTCCAGATAGGCCGCCTCCTCCAGGGATTCGGGGACGGCCTTGACGAAGCCGCGCAGCATCCAGATGGCGAACGGCAGCGAGAAGGCGATGTGCGGAAGGATCAGCGAGCCCAGGGTGTTGAGCCCGACCCCGGGCACGGCGTCGCCCAGATCCCGCATCAGGAAGAACATGGGGATGGTCAGTGCCTCGATCGGCACCATCTGCGCGACCAGGAACATCACCAGCAGCGTGGTGCGGAACTTGAAGCGGAAGCGGGTGACGGCGGTCGCGGCGAGGAAGGCGATGATCCCGGAGGCGATCACCACCGCCCCGGCGACGAGCAGGCTGTTGAGGAAGTAGCGGCCGAAGTCGTGCTGTTCGAAGACCCGCCGGAAGGAGTCCAGCGAGGGTGCGGAGGTCCACGGCCGGGGGTGGGCGGACTGGATCTCCCCGGCCGGTTTGAAGGCCGAGAGCACCATCCAGTAGAGCGGGAAGGCGACGACGACGGCCACGGCCAGGGCGGTGACCTCGGCCGCCAGCCGCCAGGGGCGGCGGATGAGCGGCCCGGTGCCGAAGAGGCTCACAGTTCTTCTCCCTGCCGTCGCAGCAGCCGCAGATAGACCAGGGTGACGGCGAGCAGGATCAGCAGCATCACCACGCCGATCGCCGAGCCCAGCCCGTACTCGGAGGACGCGAACGCCTCCTGGTAGGCGTAGACGTTGAGGACCATGTTCTGCCCCGCGGTGCCGCCGCCGTTGGTCATGACGTAGATCTGGGTGAAGACCTTGAAGTCCCAGATGATGGACTGGATCGTCACCACGACGAGGATCGGCCGCAGCATCGGGGCCATGATCCCGCGCCAGATCCGCCACGCGGAGGCGCCGTCGAGGGCGGCGGCCTCCAGCACCTCCGCCGGGATGGCCTTGATGCCCGCGTACACGGTGACCATGACGAACGGGAACGAACACCACACGATCTCGAACAGCACCAGGGCGAAGGCGCTGTAGCGCTCGTACGTCCAGGAGTAGTCATGGAAGCCGGAGAGTCCGACCCAGGTCAGGACCCGGTCGACGGGCCCGTAGTCGGGGTCGAACAGGAACAGCCAGACCGTGGAGCCCGTGACCGCCGGGGTGGCCCAGGCGCCGAGCGCGGCGAGCATCAGCGCCAGCCGGGGGATCGCCCGGACCCGGGTGAGCAGCACCGCGAGCGCGCAGCCCACCGCGAGGGTGGAGACGACGCACACGGCGGCGAAGACGACGGTGGTGAGGGTGACGCTCCAGAACTCGCTGTCCCGGAACAGCTCGGCGTAGTTGGCGAAGCCCTGGAAGCTGGTCGGCTTACCCCCGCTCACCTGGGCCTGGGTGTACTCCAGGAACGAGATGAGCCCGAGCTGGTAGATGGGATAGATCAGCAGCCCGCCGAGGACGGCGAGGGCCGGGGCGAGGTAGAGCCAGGGCGTCCGGCTCCCCCGCCCGGCCCGCCGCCGGGCGGCGCGCGCGGTCCGCCGGGGCGGAGGATTGCGGGCCGGTTCCGGCCCGGCGTGCTGGGTGATGGTCCCCGAGGTCACTTGCCGAATGCCTCGTCCATCTTCTTCGCCGCCTCGGAGGCGGCGGCGTCGACGCTCTTACGGCCGCTGATGATCTGCTGGAACATGGTCGGCAGCACCAGCTGGGAGTCGATGGCCGACCAGCCGGGCGAGGCGGGTACGAAGGTGGAGCTGGTGTCCAGCGTCTTCACGAAGGGCTTGACGAACGGGTCCTTGCGCGCGATGTCCCCGCGCACATCGGTGAAGGTGGGCAGGAAGCCCATGGCGTCGTAGAGCTTGGCCTGGGTCTTCTTCCCGGCCAGCCGCTCCAGCAGGTCGACGGAGAGCGAGCGGTGGGTGCTGCTCCTGAGCACGCCCAGGTTGTTCCCGCCCGCGAACGCCGGAGCGATGCTGTTCGGCTTGACGCCGGGCAGCGGCACGACCGCGTACTTGCCCTTGACCGACCCCGCCTCGATCGCCTGGTGGTTGAAGTCGCCGCCGATCGTCATGCCCGACTTGCCCGCGGCGAAGGCGGCCACGCTGTCGTTGCCGCCCCACTGGGCGCACTTGGCCGGCGGGCAGTTGTCGTCGGTGATGAGCGAGGTGTAGGCCTTGATGCCCTTCTTGGCCTCGGGGCCGTCGATGGCCGACTCGTACTCGTTGGAGCCGAACGCGCCCGTCTCGGTGGCCAGCTCGCCGCCGGCTGCCCAGATGAAGGGCAGCGCGCCGTAGGTGTAGGCGCCGCCGACCGAGAGGCCGTAGAGATCGGGCCGCCGCTCGCGGATCTCCTTCGCGGTCGCGATGAGTTCCTTCTGGGTGGTGGGCGGCTTGAGGCCGAGGTCCTTGAAGACGTCGGTGCGGTAGTACAGCGCCCGTACGCCGACGAACAGCGGCACGCCGTACACCTTGCCGCCCACGGTCACCGAGTTCTTGGCGGTGGAGTCGGTGTTCATCGCCTCGTCCCAGGCGCCGAACTCCTTGCTGATGTCGGCGAGTCCGCCGTCCTTCACGTACCCGGCCGTGTCGGTGTTCCCGTACTCGATGATGTCGGGGGCGCTCTTCGGGTCGTTGAAGGCCGCCTTGATCTTCTGCGCCCGGGTGTCGATGGGAATGTAGGTGACGTTCACCTTGACCCCGTCGTGCTGCTTCTCGAAGGCGGACACGACGCCGTCGACGACCCGCTGCTTCGGCTTGTTGTCGACCTCCTGGAAGAGCCAGACGCGCAGATTGCCGCTCTTGTCGTCTTCCTTGGCGCTGTTGTCGGAGGTGGAGGGCGCGCAGGCGGTGGCGGTGAGCCCGGCGACGATGAGCGCCACGGTGGGGGCGGCGAGGCGACGGGAGAGAGGGAGGGGTCTGGAGAGCTTCATGGAAACGCACCCTTAGGCAAGGGCGTTGCATATCATGCAACGCGTGTTTCGCACAGCACAATATGCGGCAGGCTAGGGTGCGTTTGCGGCCCGGACAAGAGGTCTCGACCAATCTTTGACCCAGAAGCCCCGGCCAGAAGTGAAGCCTTGGCCAGAAGTTTCGCGCCGGGAAAGCCCTCGTTACGAGTGCGTCAGCTTCTCTCCCGGATAGGCGGGCTCGGGATACGGCACGGCCTCCACCCGGGCGCCCGCCGCGGCCAGCCGCTCCGCCACCTGGCCCCAGTCCGGCCAGGTCTTCTCGATATGCCCCAGGATGCGGGCGCTCGGCACGAGGACGATCTCGCAGCCGGGGTCGTCCGCCCACTCCAGCAGCCGGGGCAGACCCGGCTGCGCGGCGGAGAGCACACAGCTGCCCGCGGGCCGGTAGCCGCGCTCCCCGGCCAGCCGCCCGCACTGCTCCAGCTGGGCGTCCCAGTCCTTGTCGAACTGGCGGTAGAGCCCGGCGCCTTCCCCGTCCGGCTCGTCGACCTCGCGCGCGCCGAAGACCAAGTACGCCGCCCGCGGCGCCCCGTCGTCCTCCGCCGCGCCCTGTGCCCCGTTCTCCGTACGCCCGCTCATGGGGCCGACCCTACTGGGATCACCCGCCGCGCGACACGGGGCCGAACGAAGCCGGACAGCGCGGCACGTCCGACCCGCGGCCCCCTCTCGGGCCACGGGTCGGACGTGCCGTCTACGCGAAGCTCCGGCGCGGCCGGACGGGCAGGCTACTTCTTGCCGTCGCCGCCCTTGCCGTCCTTGTCCTTGTCACCGCCGGCGCCCATGCCCTCGAAGATCTCCTTGCACATGGGGCACACCGGGTACTTCTTCGGGTCACGACCCGGGACCCAGACCTTGCCGCACAGTGCGACGACAGGAGATCCGGAGAGCGCGCTCTCCATGATCTTTTCCTTCTGTACATAGTGGGCATAGCGCTCGTGGTCGCCGTCACCGTGCGACACCTGAGGTGTCGGCTCAACGAGGGTCCCCGTGCCTGCCCCGCGCTCGGGCTCAAGAGTGCTCATACAGCCCTAGGGTACTCATGCCCGCGACGTGGAGCGGGTGCGCTCCCCGGCGGCCGACCGCCCCCGGACCGCCGCCAGATGCCTGGCCAGACCGACGGCCGCGACCCCGGCCGCCGCCCAGGGCAGCACGCTCCCGGACAGCCCCGCCGAGAGCGCGGCGCCGCCCAGCGCCGAGCCGACCGCGCTGCCCAGGTAGAGCGCCGAGTTGTTGAGGGCCAGGGCGACGGTGCCGCGCTCCTCCTTCAGCGCCAGCAGCCGGTGCTGCTGCGGGACCTGCAGCGCCCAGCCCGCGGCGCCCCAGATCACCAGCGCCGCCCCGGCGAGCAGCGGTACGGGGGCGAGCACGGGCAGCACCGCCTCGGCGGCCGTGATCACGGCCATGAGCACGCCGACCAGCGCCGCCACCCGGCCCGCACCGACCGCCCGGGCCGCCACGTCCACGAACCGCCCGATGAGGAGGCTGCCCGCGACCCCGCCCAGGCCCCAGGCCCACAGATACGGCGCCACCGCGTGCGCGCCGCCCGCCGACTCCAGCACCGGGGCGAGGTAGGTGTAGAGGCCCAGGCTCGCGACCGCCGCGAGGAACGACACCTGGACGATCGGGGCCACGGCCCGGTCGGTGATGGCCGTCAGCCGCGCCCGTACGGACACCGCGGGCGCGGCCGGGACGGTCGGCAGCAGCGCCGCGAGCCCGGCCAGCGACACCGCGCCCAGCCCGGTGACCAGCCACATCGTGGCCCGCCAGCCGGTGTGCTCGGCCAGCAGGACACCGAGTGGCACCCCGAGCACGGTGCCGCAGCTCATCCCGCCCATCACCACGGCCAGCGCCCGGCCGCGCCGCTCACCGGAGACCAGCGCGGAGGCGGCGGCGGTGGACATCGCCGAGTACACCCCGGCCCCGGCGCCCGCGATCACCCGCGCGCCCAGCAGCGCGCCGAGCGACGGCGCGAGGGCGGTCAGCGCGTTGCCCGCGGTGAAGACGGCGAGCGCCACCAGCAGCACCAGCCGCGGCCGCCCGCCGTGCGGCAGCCCGGCGACCAGGGGCGCGGCGATCGCGTAGGCGAGGGTGAAGACGGTGACCATCTGCCCGGCCAGGGACACCGTCGTCCCGATGTCGTCCGCGACGACGGGCAGCAGCCCCGCCATCACATATGCGTCCAGGCCCAGGGTGAACGACCCCAGGGCCAGCAGCCAGACCTTACGCACGACTCAACTCCCCTGATCAACCACAGTGACGCCGGAAACGTAGGCACTCTCCGGTTCACCGGGGAAATGCCGCCCGGGGCCGATCTATGCTCGGAGGACATGAGTGAACGGGACATCGACGCCCTCCGCCTGCGTCAGCTGCGCGCCTTCCTCGCGGTCGCCGAGGAGCGCAACTTCACCCACGCCGCCGACCGGCTCGGCATCGGCCAGCCCGCGCTGACCCGTACCGTGCGGGCGCTGGAGGAGACCGTGGGCGCGCGGCTGCTGGAACGCACCACCCGCCGCGTCGCCCTCACCGAGGAGGGCAGGGCGCTGCAGGCGGACCTCGGCCCGCTGCTGGCCCGGCTGGACGACGCGCTGCGCACGGTGGGCGGCCGGGCCCCGCTGCGGCTCGGCTTCACCTCGCTGCTGCCCGACCGCTGCTCCGCGCTCACCAGCGCGTTCGAGGCCGCCACCGGCGCCGGGGTGCGGCTCGTGCGCCGCGACGCGCCGCTGGCGGGGCTCACGGCCGGGGCGTGCGACGTCGCGGTCGTACGGGGCGAGGCGCCGCTCGGGGACGAGGTGCGCGCCCGGGTGCTGCTGCGCGAGGCGCGGGTGGCGGCGGTGGCCCGTACGGCGTCGGGCGCGGCGCTGGACGCGGTCGCGCGCAGGCGCGTCCTGGACTGGGCCGAACTGGCGCGGTTCCCGCTGGTGGTGAACACGGTCAGCGGCACCACCCGGCCCGAGCTGTGGCCCGAGGACCACCGGCCGCAACTGGCGTGCACGGCGGACAACTTCGACGAGTGGCTGGAGGCGGTCGCCGCGGGCCATGGCATCGGCGTGGTGTCGGAGGCCGCGGCGCGGCGCCACAGCCACCCCGGCATCCGGTTCCTGCGGCTGAGGAACGCCCCGCCGGTCACCGTGCGGCTGGCCATTCCGGCCCGTAGCCCGCACCCCCTGGCGGAGCGCTACTTCGCGATGGCGGAGGCCGCCTAGCGCCGGGCCCTAGTTGAGCGAGGGGTCGTCCGGGTACGTCGCGACCATCGCCAGCTCGCTGCGCTGGCGGCGCAGCACCGCACGCCACAGCCGCTCCGGGGAGGGCGACGAGACGTCCCCCGGCTCGGACTCCACCACGTACCACGCGCCGTCCGACAGCTCGTCCTCCAGCTGCCCCGGGCCCCATCCCGCGTACCCCGCGAAGATCCGCAGCGAGCCCACCGCGGCGGCCAGCAGCTCCGGTGGCGCCTCCAGGTCGACCAGGCCGATCGCCCCGTGCACCCTGCGCCAGCCGAGTGGCCCGGCGTCCTCGCCGCGCGCCGGGGTCCGGCCCGACTCCCCCGGCACCACGGCCACGCCCAGCGCCGAGTCCAGCGACACCGGTCCGCCCTGGAAGACCACCCCCGGCTCACCGGCCAGCTCGGCCCAGGACTCCAGGATGTCCCCGACGCCCACCGGGGTCGGACGGTTCAGGACCACGCCGAGGGAGCCCTCCTCGTCGTGGTCGAGAAGCAGCACCACCGCGCGGTCGAAGTTCGGGTCAGCAAGCGCCGGTGTCGCGACAAGCAGCCGTCCTGTGAGGGAGGACACCTCGGTCATGGCCACATGATCCCGCATATCCGGTCCGGACGGGGAGTGGAAGACGAGACCCGAATGAGAGCAGGTCGGGGCGTACGACAGCAGGAGCGGCGCACGTGACGGTCGGTTCTTGGGCCGGAACGGAGTGTGGTACGACACAATCCGATCGGATTCATGCGTGCAACAGCCTTACGGAGGCGCCCTCACGGGCCATTAGTCTTGCCTTTTGCCCCCTTGCCCGTCACAGGAACGCGAGACCAGATGACCCGCTCGAACGATGTCCTGCTCGTCCACGGTGGCACCCCGCTGGAGGGCGAGATCAATGTCCGCGGCGCGAAGAACCTCGTGCCGAAGGCCATGGTCGCCGCCCTGCTCGGCAGCGGTCCGAGCCGGCTGCGCAACGTCCCCGACATCCGCGACGTGCGGGTGGTGCGCGGACTGCTGCAGCTGCACGGCGTCACGGTGCGACCAGGTGACGAGTCCGGTGAACTGGTCATGGACCCCACGCATGTGGAGAGCGCCAATGTCGCCGACATCGACGCGCACGCCGGTTCCTCGCGCATCCCGATCCTCTTCTGCGGTCCGCTGCTGCACCGCATCGGCCACGCCTTCATCCCGGGCCTGGGCGGCTGCGACATCGGCGGCCGGCCGATCGACTTCCACTTCGACGTGCTGCGGCAGTTCGGCGCGACGATCGAGAAGCGCGCGGACGGCCAGTACCTGGAGGCTCCGCACCGGCTGCGGGGTACGAAGATCCGGCTGCCGTACCCGTCGGTGGGCTCCACCGAGCAGGTGCTGCTCACGGCGGTGCTCGCCGAGGGTGTGACGGAACTCTCCAACGCGGCCGTCGAACCGGAGATCGAGGACCTCATCTGCGTGCTGCAGAAGATGGGCGCCATCATCTCCATGGACACCGACCGGACCATCCGGATCACCGGTGTCGACAAACTCGACGGCTACAACCACCGCGCCCTCCCGGACCGCCTGGAGGCCGCCTCCTGGGCGAGCGCCGCCCTGGCGACCGAGGGAAGCGTCTACGTACGCGGTGCCCGCCAGCGCGAGATGATGACCTTCCTCAACACCTTCCGCAAGGTCGGTGGCGCCTTCGACATCGGCGACGAGGGCATACGGTTCTGGCACCCGGGCGGCAAGCTCAACGCGATCGCCCTGGAGACGGACGTCCACCCCGGCTTCCAGACCGACTGGCAGCAGCCGCTGGTGGTGGCGCTGACCCAGGCCTCGGGGCTGTCCATCGTCCACGAGACGGTGTACGAGTCGCGGCTGGGCTTCACCTCCGCGCTCAACCAGATGGGCGCACACATCCAGCTCTACCGCGAGTGCCTGGGCGGCTCCGCGTGCCGCTTCGGCCAGCGGAACTTCCTCCACTCGGCGGTCGTCTCAGGGCCCACCCGGCTCCAGGGCTCCGACCTGGTCATCCCCGACCTGCGCGGCGGCTTCTCGTACCTGATCGCGGCCCTCGCCGCGCAGGGCACCTCCCGGGTCCACGGCATCGACCTGATCAACCGGGGCTACGAGAACTTCATGCACAAGCTCGTGGAGCTGGGCGCCAAGGTGGAGCTGCCGGGCGGCGCCGACGCCGTCTGACGGGCTCTCCCGCGCTGTGTGGCGCGCCGCCCGGGCCACAAGCCCGTGAGCGGCCGCCACAGGCCGCCACAGGCCTCTGAGCAGCCGCCACAAGCCGCCACAGGCCCGTGAGCAGCCACCACAGGCCGTGAGAGACGGCGAAGGGCGGCCACCCGCACCGGGTGGCCGCCCTTTTGTTTGTCGCCAGGCGTGAGGCGCCAGGCGTCTTACTTGCCCTTGGCGGCTTCCTTCAGCTTGGAGCCCGCGGAGACCTTCACGCTGTAGCCGGCCGGGATCTCGATCGGCTCACCGGTCTGCGGGTTGCGCGCGGTGCGAGCGGCACGGTGAGTGCGCTCGAAGGTCAGGAAGCCGGGGATGGTGACCTTCTCGTCGCCCTTGGCGACGACCTCACCGGTCACCTCGGCCAGGGCCGCCAGAACGGCGTCGGCGTCCTTGCGGGTCACCTCGGCGCGCTCGGACAGAGCGGCCACCAGCTCACTGCGGTTCATGTTGTACTCCCGTGTTCATCTTGCCATTAGGCGTGAGATCGAAGCCGATGCTGCCAGGGCCCTCGGACAGTCCCCGGACCCGGGTCTGCTGTTTCAGACCCTCGCGCCCGGAACGCATCCTGCCCCCACCTGTGGCGGGAAAGCCAATCCGGAACCCCGGAGAGTCACACGAAAAGCGCCGTGGCGGTCGTTTTTCTGCCCGCCACCCTATGGCGGCCCCAGGTAGCCCAAGGGCCGCGACGCGCCGTGCCAGGCTCAGACCGCGGTGGTCCCGGTCACAGGCTTCGCCGCTTCACGCACGGCTCCGGCGACCGCCCCGGCGACCTTGTCGTTGAAGACGCTCGGAATGATGTAGTTGGCATTCAGTTCGTCGTCGTGGACGACATCCGCGAGCGCTCCGGCCGCGGCCAGCATCATGTCGGTGTTCACCGTACGGGACTGGGCGTCCAGGAGGCCACGGAAGACACCCGGGAAGACCAGCACGTTGTTGATCTGGTTCGGGAAGTCGGAGCGGCCGGTGGCGACGACGGCGGCGGTCTGGCGGGCGATCGCCGGGTCCACCTCGGGGTCCGGGTTGGCCAGCGCGAAGACGATCGCGTCGTCCGCCATGGCGGCCACGTCCTCGCCGGAGAGCACGTTCGGGGCCGACACGCCGATGAAGACGTCCGCGCCCCGCACGGCCTCGCGCAGGGTGCCCGTGACGCCGTCCGGGTTGGTGTTGTCGGCGATCCAGCGCAGCGGGGAGTCCGGGTCGGCGGAGACCAGGTCCTCGCGGCCGGCGTGCACCACGCCGTGGATGTCGGCGACGACCGCGTGCTGGACGCCCGCGGCGTTCAGCAGTTTGAGGATCGCGGTGCCCGCCGCGCCCGCGCCGGACATCACCACCCGGACGTCCCCGATCTTCTTGTTGACGACCCGCAGCGCGTTGGTGAGCGCCGCGAGCACGACGATCGCCGTGCCGTGCTGGTCGTCGTGGAAGACCGGGATGTCCAGGGCCTCGCGCAGCCGCGCCTCGATCTCGAAGCAGCGGGGGGCGGAGATGTCCTCCAGGTTGATGCCCGCGAAGCCGGGGGCGATGGCCTTGACGATCTCCACGATGGCGTCGCTGTCCTGGGTGTCCAGGCAGATCGGCCACGCGTCGATCCCGGCGAAGCGCTTGAACAGGGCCGCCTTGCCCTCCATGACCGGCAGCGCGGCCTTGGGGCCGATGTTGCCGAGACCCAGCACCGCGGAGCCGTCGGTGACGACCGCGACGCTGTTGCGCTTGATGGTCAGGCGGCGGGCGTCCTCGGGGTTGTCCGCGATGGCCTGGCAGACCCGCGCCACGCCGGGCGTGTAGACCATGGAGAGGTCGTCACGGTTGCGGATGGGGTGCTTCGACGACATCTCGATCTTGCCGCCGAGGTGCATCAGGAACGTACGGTCCGACACCTTGCCGAGCGAGATGCCCTCGATACCGCGCAGCTTCTCGACGATCTCGTCGGCGTGCGCGGTGGAGCTGGCCGCGATGGTGACGTCGATACGGAGCTTCTCGTGGCCGGAAGCGGTCACGTCGAGGCCGGTGACGGAGCCACCGGAGGACTCCACGGCCGTGGTCAGCTGGCTGACCGCGGTACCGCTCGCGGGGACCTCCAGCCGGACCGTCATCGAGTACGAGACGCTGGGCGCCGTTGCCATGACCGTCTTCCTCTGCTTTCCCTTGTGCCAGGTGTTCCGGGCCCGAACGAACGGGCCACGCCCTCGCATGGTTGCACCTACCTTCTGGTACGAGGTAACCCGGCCCGACTTTCGGACATATTGTTCTGACATACCGGGGGTGGGGTCAGCCGAGTGGAAAGCCCCACTCCTTCGCGGGAACGCCGGGCGAGGCGGGCCGTTCCCGCAGCCCACGCCCCTAGGCTCTGGCGCGCACAGCGCCGAACGACGTCCACCGGCGTCGAGGAACACGAGGAGCAGCGGGCATGGCTCAGGGCACCGTCAAATGGTTCAACGCCGAGAAGGGCTACGGCTTCATCGCCCAGGAGGGCGGCGGGCCGGACGTCTTCGTCCACTACAGCTCGATCAACGGCAACGGCTACCGCAGCCTTGCGGACGATCAGCGGGTCGAATTCCAGATCGTGCAGGGCCGCAAGGGGCCGCAAGCCGAAGAGGTCCGCGTCCTCGGGTGAGAACGCGGACCTCTTCGCTATGACGTTGTAGGTGGCACCGACCCGCCATGCTCGCCTCGCGGCAAGTGGTCGCTCGTAGCGACGATGGTTGGGCCCGGGGGCTTGGATCGAGCCGGTGCCACAGCAAGGCTAACAAACCATGCCCGGAAGCGATTCCCCGCCGGACGGCCCGATTTCGCGCCGTCCCCCGGTCGGCCGTCGGACGACCGTCAGTCGGCCCTGAGCAGGTCCGGGACGCCGTCGCGGTCCGGGTCGTCGCGCTCGCCCGGGACGACCGTCAGCCGCTGGGTCGCCCGGGTGAGCGCCACGTACAGCACCCGCAGCCCGGCCGGTGACTCGTCGGCGATCTCGGCGGGCGAGACCACCACCGTCGCGTCGTACTCCAGCCCCTTGGCCTCCAGGCTGCCCAGCGCCACGACCCGGTCGCCGAGCCCGGCCAGCCAGCGGCGGGCCTGCTCGCGGCGGCTCATGGCGACGACGACGCCGACGGTCCCGTCCACCTCGTCCAGCAGCCGGGCCGCCTCGTCGCGGACGTGGCTTCCCAGGTCGCCGTCCGAGTGCTCCGGGAGCGGCGCGAACCGCGGTACGGCGCCGGTGGAGCGGACCGCGCGGGGCGCGGGGGTGCCGGGCATGGCGAGCGCCAGGACCTTGGCGGCCAGGTCGGCGATCTCCGCCGGGTTGCGGTAGTTGACGGTCAGGGTGAAGCGGCGGCGCGGACGGGTGCCCAGCGCCTCGTCGCGGGACGCGGCCGCCTCGTCCGGGTCGGACCAGGAGGACTGGGCCGGGTCGCCCACCACCGTCCAGGTGGCGTGGCGGCCGCGCCGCCCCACCATCCGCCACTGCATGGGCGTCAGGTCCTGGGCCTCGTCGACGATGATGTGCGCGTAGTCCGTGCGCTCCTGCTCGGCCCGGTCCGCGCGGCCCCGGCGGGGCGCGCCGCGATCGGCGAACGTGGTCAGCTCGTCCAGCCCGGTCAGCTGGTCCAGCGGGTCGACCTCGCGGGGCCTGGCCGGGCGGGCCGGGGCGCCGAGGATGGTCTGCAGCTCGTCCAGCAGCGCCACGTCGTGCACCGACAGCGGACCCTTCCCGTCCGGGCCCAGCCGGTTCAGCGAGCGGGCCACCTGACGGGCCTCGCGCGGGTTCAGCACCCGCCGTGACCAGCGGCCGAGCCGCTTCTCGTCGGCCATCGCGGCGAGCACGGAGCGCGGGGTCAGCTCGGGCCACCAGGCGTCCAGGAAGTCGGTGAACGCGTCCTCGCTCGCGATGTCCTCGTCGAACCCCTCGCGCGCCTCGGCGGCCAGTTCCGGGTCCGTATAGCGCCGGGGGCCTCCCGTACGGGACCACAGCGCGTCCAGCAGCAGTCGGCGGGCGCGCGGGCGCAGCAGGTTGACGGGGGCGGTGCCGCCCAGCGCGCTCTGCCGGATGCCGCGCAGCTCCTCGGCGTCCAGCTCGACGCGGGCGCCGAAGGCGACGACCCGCAGCCGCTCGGGCGGTCCGCCGGGTCTCTGGCCGCCGGGCGCCTCGGCCACGTCGTCCAGGCTCAGCTGGCCGTCGGCGGCGGGGGCGGGAGGGGGTAGCTCCAGGGCGCCGCGGGCGGCCTTGCGCAGGACCCTCATCATGCGCGAGGAGCCCTTGATCCGGGCCACGGCCGGGGTGTCGTACGTGGTGGCCTCGGCGCCCTCGACCAGGGAGCCGACCGCGCGGATCGCCACCTGGCCCTCCTCGCCCAGCGAGGGCAGCACGCCCTCGGTGTACGCGACGAGCAGCGGGGTGGGGCTGACGACCAGGATGCCGCCCGCGTACCGCCTGCGGTCCTGGTAGAGCAGATACGCCGCGCGGTGCAGCGCGACCGCGGTCTTGCCGGTGCCCGGGCCGCCCTCGACCTCGGTGACGGAGGCGGCGGGGGCGCGGATCACCAGGTCCTGTTCGGCCTGGATGGAGGCGACGATGTCGCGCATGGTGTGGCCGCGCGCCTGGCCGAGCGCGGCCATCAGCGCGCCGTCGCCGACCACGGGCAGCACCTCGCCGCCGAGGGTCGCGGTCAGCTCGGGGCGCATCAGGTCGTCCTCGACGCCGAGCACCCGGCGCCCCTTGCTGCGGATCACGCGGCGGCGCACGACCCGGCCGGGGGCGACCGGGGTGGAGCGGTAGAAGGGGGCGGCGGCGGGCGCCCGCCAGTCGATCACCAGCGGGGCGTAGTCGGCGTCCAGCACCCCGATGCGGCCGATGTGCAGGGTCTCCGCGATCTCCGCGCGGTCCCCGGCACCGTTCTCACCGCCGTCGCCCGGCCGGATGGCGTCGTCGGCGGGTTCCACGGAGGTGTACGCACCGTCCGGGCCGCGCTCGCCGTCCTTGCCGAGGAGCAGATCGATGCGGCCGAAGAGGAAGTCCTCGAACTCGCTGTTGAGGCGGTTGAGGTGGACCCCGGCCCGGAACACCTGGGCGTCGCGCTCGGCGAGGGCGCCCGGAGTGCCGACCTGGCCGCGCTGGGCGGCGTCGTTCATGAGGAACTCCGCCTCGTGGATCTTCTCCTCGAGACGGCGGTACACGCGGTCCAGATGGGTCTGTTCGATCCGGATCTCGCGGTCCCGGACCCCGTCCCCACCGTCACGCGGCGGGGCCGTCCGGCTTTCGTGCGTGACGTTCCGCGTGGCGTTCTGCGTGGCGTTATGCGCGGCCACCCAAGCCCCCTTCTGTGTACATAGGGCAGCCGTCAACCGTACACCCACCTGTGCGCGCCACTCAGATACTGACCACTCAGATGTTGACTTCGGCGAGCCGCTGGCCGTCGAGGGTGCGGACCTCGAAGCGGGCGATGTCGCTCTCGTTCATCGCCGCGCCGCCCTGCGCGTACAGCGGCTCCTTGTTCCAGCGGGAGCCGTCGCCGTCCTTGATCCCGTAGCCCGCGCTGGGCACGGCCCAGGTCGTCACGGTCTCCTCGTGGCCGTCCTTGCCGATGGCGATCAGATCGCAGCTCTTGGGCCCCTTGAGGTTGCCCAGCTTGAGCGCGATGGAGGTGCCCCAGCCCTTCTGGGCGAGCGAGACCGAGGCGTCCACCTTGGTCTCGGGGTCCACCGAGCTGAACTTCTTGCCCTGGTCGTAGGCCGTCTGCGCCAGGTTGGCCGCGGCGACCGGGGGGTTGGCGCCGCCGCCGTCGTCGGAGCCCGAATTGACCGCCGCGCCCGCCAGCGGGCCGCCGACGATCATGAGGCCCGCGGCGGCGACGAGGAAGAGCCGCCTGCGGTTCTTCGTACGGCGGCTGACCGTCACCTCGTCGAGCAGCCGCCCCAGCAGCTCGGGCCCGGGGCGGGCGGTGAGGGTGGCGGGGTCGCGGACGGCCGTACCGTCCGTGTTGGTCGCGTAGTCCGACAGCAGTGGTGGGATGCCCATCAGCCCGTCCAGCTCTGCCGCACACCGCTCGCACCCGATCAGGTGCTCCTCGAAACGCGCCGCGTCGGGCGCGTCGAGGACGCCGAGCGCGTAGGCGCCGACGGCGGTGTGCTGCTGGTCGTCCGCTGTCGGCATCATGCCGAGACCCCCCGTTCCTCAAGTGAGAGCTTGAGCGAACGCAGCGCGTAGTAAACCCGGGATCGTACGGTCCCGGGCGGCACGCGCAGCACTCCCGCAGCCTCACTCACCGTCCGTCCCTTGAAGTATGTCTCGACTAGGGCCTCTCTGTGCGCATCGGATAGGTCATTCAGGGCATCGGAAATAGTCATCTGACGGAGCGCCCGGTCGATGTCATCCGCTGCGGGCATGACATGCAGGGGGGCCGCGTCGACCTCATGGGGGCGGGCCCGGCGGCTTCGGTGGCCATCGATGACGATGCGGCGTGCCACGGTAACCAGCCACGGGCGTACGGAGTTTCCGCTGCGCTGCAGCTGGTCGGCGTTGCGCCAAGCCCTTAAAAGCGTCTCCTGGACCACGTCCTCGGCGCGGTGCCGGTCGCCTGCGACCAGGCGCAGGACGAAGGCAAGAAGCGGGCCCGCATGCTCCGCATAGAGCGCGCGCATCAGCGCGTCGTCCGGTGTCGTCCTCTCGGTCACGAGGGCATCTTTGCGTACGCAAGGCGCTGGGTCGAGGGGCGTACGGGCTGGAATGATCCGCAGTTCATTCACAACCCTGTGACATTCCTCCCACTTCCGCACTGAACATTTCCCTAGACCCGACACGTACTTGAGGCCGAGAACCCGGCGCCGGGCGGGCGTCGGCCACCATAAAGGGCTCCCTCCCCAAACACCGCCCCGCAGGCCCCGGTCCCCCCATCCGGGGCCTGCGTCATGTCTGAAACTCGTTCATGTTTTGCTCGTGCTTTGGGTTTAAACGGCGTCTGTGGCGCGCCACGCGCTCCCGGTTGCCGCACAACTCACTGGAGCACCAACGGCGTCGGCGGCCCCGCGAGGTGTCCAGGTACAGCAGCGAGCAGCTCTCCCCCTCGCAGCGCCGCAACTGCCCGCGCGCGGTGGGGTCGGTGAGCAGTGCGACGGCGTCGCGGGCGATCTGGGCGAGCAGCGCCCCGCAGTCGGGGGCGACGGCGAGCCGGGCGACGAGGGTGCCGTCGGTGGCGCGTACGGCCCGTACGGCGGGCGGGGCGGTGGCGGCGAGCGCGTTCACCCGCTCCAGGTCCGGGCCCGCCGCCCGCCCTTCTACCTCCGTGTGCACGATGCGGTGGAGGAGGTCGCGGGCGGCGCGGAAGCGGGTGAGCCAGGCGGTGTCGACCGCGTCGAGCGCGGTGCCGCCGGGGATCAGGCCGGTGCCGAGCAGCCAGGCCCTGAGGGGTTCGACGCCGTCGAGGCGTTCCACGGGGGTCTCGGTGAGGCGTCCGTCGACGGTGGCCACCAGGTCCAGGCAGATGCGGCCGGAGTCGAACCGCAGGTCGAAGGCGTCCGCCGCCATGTTCCTGTCACCTCCAGGTGGACACCCACCCAGAGTGCCCGCCCGGGCCCCACCCCGGTAGAGCGCGTCACGGTGCCCGCGCTTCATTCCCCACCCCGCCCCTTCCCGAAACCGGGGCTCCGCCCCGGACCCCGCTCCTCAAACGCCGGAGGGGCTGGGATGTGGTTGTGGGCAATCGTTCCGCGGGGCGGAACGGGTGGGCACAACCCACCCACCGGCCCGCACCCGGCGACGATAGCGCGAGGGGCAGCACCCCACCCCGCACCCGGCGAACCGCTACGCGTCCGCGTACTTGGCGTCGGCCGCTGGGTCCAGGGCCAGCCGATAGCCCCGCTTCACCACCGTCTGGATCAGCTTGGGCGAGCCCAGAGCCGTCCGCAGGCGAGCCATCGCCGTCTCCACGGCGTGCTCGTCGCTCCCCGTGCCCGGCAGGGCCCGCAGCAGGTCGGCGCGGCCGACAACCCACCCCGGGTGGCGGGCCAGGGCCCGCAACAAGGCCATCCCGGCGGGCGGCACGGTCCGCAGCTCGCCGTCCACGACCACCGCGTGGCCACGGATCTCCAAGCGCTTCCCGGCGACGGGCAACGGCCGGGCCCGCGCGGGAAGTTCGGCGGTGAGCAGCTGCACCAGGGGCCCCAGCCGGAAGCGTTCGGGCTGGCGGGTGGGGATGTCCAGGGCCTCCAGCGGCTGCGCGGTCACCGGCCCGACACACGCGGCCAGCACATCCCGCCGCAGCGCGTCGAGCAATTCCTCCCGCAGCCCGCGCCGCTCAGCCCGCTCCAGCAGGCTCACGGCGGCCGGAGCGCTCGTAAACGTCACGGCGTCCACGGCACGCGCGACCGTCGCGTCCAGCAGCCGGTCGACGGGCGCGATGTCCTCCGGCGGCATCCACCGGTACACCGGCACGCCCACCACCTCCGCGCCCCCGGCCCGCAGCGACTCGACGAAGCCGGGCAGCGGCTCGCCGTGCAGCTGGACGGCGATGCGGCGCCCGTCGACGCCCTCCTCCAGCAGCCGGTCGAGCACCTCGGCCATCGACTCGGAGGCCGGGGACCACTTCTCGGTGAGCCCGGCGGCCCGTACGGCACCCTTCACCTTGGGCCCGCGCGCCAGCAGTTCGACGTCGCGCAGCCGGTCCAGCAGGGCGTCACCCAGCCCCCAGCCGTCGGCGGCCTCGACCCAGCCACGGAAGCCGATGGCGGTGGTGGCGACCACCACATCGGGGGCGTGGTCGATCAACTGCTTGGTCGCGGTGAGCAGTTCGGAGTCGTCGGAGAGCGGCACGATCCGCAGCGCGGGCGCGTGCAGGACGGCCGCGCCGCGCCGCAGCAGCAGGGCGCCGAGTTCATCGGCGCGGCGCGCGGCGGTGACGCCGACGGTGAACCCCGCGAGGGGTCCGACGGTCGGCGCCTGGTTGTGGTCTCGCTCCATGTGGCTCTGGCTCTCGTCCCGGTTCGGTGTCGTATGCGCGCCTTGAGGTGAGTCGTCATCCTGGCGCCGTCCCGTGACGGACGCGGTTCGCGGAGGTTTCCCGGGTGTAACGGGGCGTACGGTCACGGGCACGTCTTACGACCGTACGCCCCCGGACAGCCACCCGCGCCGTCACACATCCGCGTACGCGGGCTCCCGCGCCGTCCGCGCCTCCGGCGCCCCCGCACCCGCCCCCGTGGGCCGGGCGGCCGCCGGGGTGCGGCGGAGGTATACGGCCCAGGTCACGGCCGAGCACAGGGCGTAGAAGGCGAGGAAGGAGACGAACGCCGGGGTGCCGGAATGGGCGCTGCCGAAGGACTGCCGGAAGGCCAGGTTGATGCCGATCCCGCCGAGCGCCCCGACCGCCCCGATCAGCCCCATCGCCGCCCCGGACAGCCGCCGCCCGTAGGCTGCGGCCGCCTCGCCGGTGAGCCCCTGGGCCACCGCCTTGGCCTGGAATATGCCGGGGATCATCTTGTACGTGGAGCCGTTGCCGAGCCCGCTGAGGACGAAGAGGACGATGAAGCCGGTGAGGAAGACGGGCAGCGACCGCTGCGCGGAGGCGTAGACGACCACGAGCGTGGCGGCGGCCATCCCGGCGAAGTTCCACAGCGTGATCCGGGCACCGCCGTACGTGTCGGCCAGCCGCCCGCCGACCGGGCGGATGAGGGAGCCGAGCAGCGGGCCGATGAAGGTCAGCGAGGCGGCCTGCAGCGGGGTGCGGTCGAACTGGTTCTGCAGCACCAGACCGAAGGCGAAGCTGTAGCCGATGAACGAGCCGAAGGTGCCGACGTAGAGCAGCGACATGATCCACGTATGGGCGTCCCGCGCCGCCTCCCGGGCCGCCCCGCCGTCGTTCTTCACCGGCGCCAGGTTGTCCATGAACAGCGCCGAGAGGACCGCCGCGACCACGATCAGCGGGATGTAGACGGCCAGCACGATCCGCGGGTGGGAGGCCCCGGCCACGCCGATGACCAGCAGACCGATCAGCTGGATGACCGGCACGCCGATGTTGCCGCCGCCCGCGTTGAGCCCGAGCGCCCAGCCCTTCTTGCGCAGCGGGTAGAACGAGTTGATGTTGGTCATGGACGACGCGAAGTTCCCGCCGCCGACCCCGGTGAGCGCCGCGACCACCATGAACGTCGTGTACGAGGTGCCGGGCTCCATCACCACGGCCGCCACGGTCGCGGGCACCAGCAGCATCGCGGCGCTGATGATCGTCCAGTTGCGCCCGCCGAAGCGGGCCACGGCGAACGTGTACGGCACCCGCAGCACCCCGCCGACCAGGGTGGGCATCGCGACCAGGAAGAACTTCCCGGCCGGGTCGACCCCGTACTCCGGCCCCATGAACAGGACCATCACCGACCACAGGCTCCAGATGGAGAAGCCGATGTGCTCGGAGAGGATGGAGAAGACCAGGTTCCGCGTCGCGATCCGCTCCCCCTTCTCCCGCCAGAACGTCTCGTCCTCCGGATCCCACTCCTCGATCCAGCGGCCGCCCTTACGGGCGGCGGTGGTGGTCGGGGCAGTCATCACGCCTCCACGGTGCTCGATGTCGCTGCCGACCCTAAGGACACCGCATTACCGCCCTGTGGCAAGAGGTGACCGCCACGAAACCTTGCTCTCACCCGGGGGAGCGGGGCGCGGTGAGGGGTCCGACACCCACCCCGTGTCGTACGTTCCCGGTACCGTAAGCCCTGCAAGCCCCGCCCGCGCCGCCGGAGGATCGCATGAGCACCCAGCCGGATCACTCGTACGACCCGGTCATGGCGGCCATCGCGCGTCATCCCGCGCGCGCCGCCCGTCTTCGCGAGCTGGAAGCGCTGGCCGCGAACACGGACGACATCGTCCAGGCACGCGAGGCCATCGCGGAGATCGGCCGCATCCTGGACGCCGCGTTCGCCGAGGCCGGGGTAAAGCGAGGGGCAGGCGTGAGCGGAGCCGTGCCCCGGTGCAGCCCCAACGGTGCATCCGTACACCGACCTGCCCGGAGGACCGCATGAGCGCACATCCCGTCGAACCGCCTTTCGGTAGCGCCATCCCCCGGCCGGAGCGGTCCCCGGAATCGCTGCGCCTCGCCCTCGCACGGGTCGCGCCCCACCGCCTCGGCGAGATGGAGACACAGAAGAACGAGGCGTTCGCGCTGGCGGCCGAGCACAACAACCTGGGCCCGATCCACCAGTGGCTGACCATCTGGGCAGGCGAGGTCGAGATCGAGCGCCGCCCGGACCTGGCCGCGCGACGTCGCAATGCCGAGCACGCCGTCCACACCCTGGACAGGGACGCCCCCGCGTGGCGCTCCGCCATGAAGGAACTCCTGGCCGTCGTGAACGAAGCCCGGGAAGCGACCGCGTGAGCTGGTCGTGGGAGTACGAGCCCAGCGAAGAGCACGTCGCGGGCGGCGCCCCGCCCGCGCTGATCGCCGAAGTGGAGAAGAAGGCGGACGAGCTGGTCCGAGCGGCCGCCGCCCTGTACCTGGACGGCACTGCCTACCAGGGCTCATCGCCACGCGGCGAGAACCACCTCGTACCCGGCGGCATGTTCGTCTGCCAGGTGATCCCGCGGCTGGAGCGCGTCTTCATCCTGCAGGTCACGGCCTGGTGATCGTCACCGCCTGACCTGCCGCCCGGCCGGGGCGGCAGGTGGGCTTCCTCCCGTGCGCCTGATCCACGGGCTTTCCCAGCATTTTGTCAACGCCATTGACATACCTCTCCGCGCCCACCTATACCTCTGCCCATCGAAGCGCTTCGACGAACGTTGCACGTGCACATTCCTCCCAACCCTCCCGGAGGCAGTGGATGTTGACGGCACGGACACGGACGAGACGACGGACGGGACGGACGGTGGCCGGGATCGCGGGCGCGGTCGCGGGGGTCCTGGTCCTGGCGGGGTGTGGGGGCGGTGGGGATGAGGCCGGGGACGGCAAGACGCTCACGCTGTGGCACTACGAGGCGCCCAACGGCGCCATGGGCGCGGCCTGGAGCCAGGCGATCGAGGAGTTCAAGAAGAGCCATCCGGGCGTGACGGTGAAGTTCGAGGAGAAGGGCTTCGAACAGATCCAGAAGACCGCCTCGATGGTGCTGGGCTCGGACAGCGCGCCCGATCTCATGGAGTACAACAAGGGCAACGCCACCACCGGGCTGCTCTCCAAGCAGGGGCTGCTCACCGACCTCTCCCCGGAGGTCACCAAGCGCGGCTGGGACAAGCCGCTGAGCGCCGGGGTGCGCACCACCAGCCGGTACGACGCGCAGGGCGTGATGGGCTCCGGCAAGTGGTTCGGGGTGCCGAACTACGCCGAGTACACGATGGTCTTCTACAACAAGACCCTGTTCGAGAAGCACAAGGTCGAGGTCCCGACCACCTTCGCGGAGTTCACCGCCGCGCTGAAGGAGTTCCAGGGCGAGGGCGTCACCCCGCTGGCCAGCGCGGGCGCCGAATACCCCGCCCAGCAGTACGTCTACCAGCTGGCCCTGTCCAAGGCGGACCGCGCCTGGGTGGACGCGTACGAGCAGTACAAGGGCAAGCCGGACTTCCACGACGCCGCCTGGACCTACGGCGCCACCACCTTCGCCGACTGGGTGAAGAAGGGCTACATCGCGAAGAGTTCGAGCGGCGCCAAGGCCGAGGACGCGGGGGCGGCGTTCATCGCGGGGAAGTACCCGATGTTCTTCTCCGGCAGCTGGTGGTTCGGCCGCTTCAAGTCGGAGATCAAGGACGAGTGGGGCACGTTCCCCTTCCCCGGCTCGAAGCTGACCCTCGGCTCCGGCGGCAATCTGTGGGTCGTCCCCAAGGGCGCGAAGAACAAGCAGCTCGCGTACGACTTCATCGACATCACGATGAAGAAGGGCATCCAGAACACCCTGGGCAACAAGGGCGGCGTGCCCGTGGCCGCCGATCCGGCCGCGATCACCGACCCCAAGGCCAAGAGCCTGATCGAGGACTTCACCGCCTACTCCGACCGCGGCGGCCTCGCCTTCTACCCGGACTGGCCGGTTCCCGGCTTCTACGACACCCTCGTCTCCGAGACCCAGAAGCTGATGACGGGCGACGCGCGGCCCGACGCCTATCTGGACGCGCTGGCGAAGGCGTACGAGGCGGGCGCGCCGAAGGGATGAGCAGGCAGCGGCGCGAGTATCCGTACACGCTCTTCCTGATCCCCGGTGCGCTGGCCTTCCTCGCCATCATCGTCGTGCCGTTCCTGATGAACACCGGGATCAGCTTTACCCACTGGCAGGGCGTCGGCACCCCGGAGTGGGCCGGGCTGGCCAACTACCGGGCCCTGCTGGACGACGACGCCTTCTGGGAGTCCTTCCGGCACAGCCTCGCCATGGTGGTGGCGATGGCGGCCATCCCGACCGCGCTCGGCCTGGTGCTGGCGGCCGCGCTGTTCGACTTCGTCGGCAAGCACTTCGGGGCCCGCACCGCGAGCGTGCTGCGCGCGTGCTTCTACCTCCCGCAGGTGCTGCCGATCGCCGTGGCGGGCATCGTCTGGAGCTGGATCCTGGCCCCCGAGGACGGCGCCCTCAACGATGTGCTGAAGGCCGTTGGCCTCGGCTCGCTGCGCCACGACTGGCTGGGCGATCCGGACCTCGCGCTGTACAGCGTGATGGGCGTGATGGTCTGGGTCCAGCTGGGCTTTCCGCTGGTGGTGTTCATGGCGGGGCTGCAGCGCGTCGACCCGTCCCTGTACGAGGCGGCCGAGCTGGACGGCGCCTCGTGGTGGCGGCGGTTCTGGCATGTGACGCTGGTGCAGATCCGCCCGGAGATCTCCGTCGTGCTGCTGTGGTGCACGATCGCCGCGCTCAAGGTGTTCGGCGCGGTGTACGTGCTCACCAAGGGCGGCCCGGGCGGGGCGACCAATGTCCCCTCGTACTTCTCGTTCCAGTCGTTCTTCGAGAAGACGCAGGTCGGGTACGGCTCCGCGGTCTCGACCGTGCTCACCGTGATCATCCTGGCGCTGGCCCTGGTCGCCCTGCGCCTCCAGACGAGGGCGGAGGACCAGGAGCGATGAGGGCTCTCAAGCGATATCCGGTGCTGGCCGCGCTGATCGTGGCGGCCGTCCTCATGGTGCTGCCGTTCCTGGTGGTCGCCCTCAACGCGGTCAAGTCGCCCGCCGAGTACTCCGCGAACGGCCCGCTGAGCCTGCCGAAGGGGCTCTATCTGGACGGGATCACGGACTTCTGGGAACGGGTCGACTTCGGGCAGAAGCTGATCAACTCCGTGCTGATCTCGGGCTCGGTCGCGATCGGCGCCGCCGTGCTGTCCGTCCTCAACGCGTACGCGATCGGCATCGGCCGGGTGAAGGGCCGCCCCTGGGTGCTGGCCTTCTTCGTACTGGCGAACATGCTGCCGCAGGAGGCGCTGGTCTACCCCGTCTACTACCTGTCGAAGGAGGCGGGGCTGTACGACACCCGGCTGAGCGTGGTCCTCGTCTTCATCGTCGTCCAGGCCGCGTTCGGCACGTATCTGCTCTCCTCCGTCCTCGGCGCCTTCCCCCGGGAGATCATCGAGGCGGCGCGGATCGACGGCGCGAACAAGTGGCAGGTGTTGTGGCGGGTGGTGGTGCCGGTCAGCCGCCCGACCATCGGGGTGCTGCTGGTGTTCTTCTTCATCTGGACCTGGAACGAGTTCCTGCTGCCGCTGGTGATGCTGATCTCCAACGACAACCAGACGGTGTCCGTCGCCCTCGGCGTCCTCCAGGGCCAGCGGCTGATGGACGCCACCATGACCAACGCGGCCGCCCTGCTCGGCGTGATCCCCGCGGTCGTCTTCTTCCTGATCTTCCAGCGGACCCTGACCCGGGGCATCGCCGCGGGCGCGGTCAAATGACTCATATGACGAGGAGCGCCCCGCATGAAGTTCAGCGACGGCTACTGGCTGCTGCGCGAGGGCGTACGCGCCGCCCACCCCACCGGGGTCCTCGACGTGGAGACCGGCCCCGGGCACCTCACCGTGCACGCCCCCACCCATCCGGTCCAGCGCCGAGGCGATCTCCTCAAGGGACCGGTCCTCACCCTGACCTGCACCGCGCCGCTGCCGGGCGTGATAGGGGTCCGGCTCACCCACTTCGCGGGCGGGGCCGACCGGGGCCCGTCGTTCGAGCTGGCCTCTTCCGAAGAGCCGTACGGGAAGGTGAGCTGCGACGAGGACGAGGCCCGCCTCACCTCCGGCGCGCTCACCGTACGCATCGCCCGCACCGGCCCCTGGCGCGTCGCCTTCGAGGCCGACGGGCGCCCGCTCACCGGCAGCGGCCCCAAGGACACCGGCATCATGGAGACCGCCGACGGCCACCACTATCTGCGCGAGCGGCTGCTCTTACGCGTCGGCACCTCCGCGTACGGCCTCGGTGAGCGCTTCGGCCCGCTGGTGAAGAACGGCCAGACCGTCGACATCTGGAACGCGGACGGCGGCACCGCCACCGAACAGGCCTACAAGAACGTCCCCTTCTACCTCACCGACGCGGGCTACGGCGTCTTCGTCGACCACCCCGGCGAGGTCTCCTTCGAGGTCGGCTCGGAGGCGGTGTCCCGCGTCCAGTTCAGCGCCGAGTGCCAGGAGCTGACGTACTACGTCATCCACGGGCCCACCCCGAAGGACATCCTGCGCACCTACACCGCGCTCACCGGCCGCCCCGCGCTGCCGCCCGCCTGGTCCTTCGGGCTGTGGCTGTCCACGTCCTTCACCACCTCCTACGACGAGGAGACGGTCACCGGCTTCGTGGACGGCATGGCGGAGCGCGAACTCCCGCTGTCCGTCTTCCACTTCGACTGCTTCTGGATGCGCGAGCACCACTGGTGCGACTTCACCTGGGATCCGCGCGTCTTCCCCGACCCGGAGGGCATGCTGCGGCGGCTGCGCGAGCGGGACTTACGCGTGTGCGTCTGGATCAACCCGTACATCGCGCAGCGCTCCCCACTCTTCGCCGAGGGCAAGGCGGCCGGGCATCTGCTGAAGCGGCCGGACGGCTCCGTATGGCAGTGGGACCTGTGGCAGCCCGGCATGGCCCTGGTCGACTTCACCAGCCCCGCCGCGCGGGCCTGGTACGCGGAGAAACTGACCGCGCTGCTCGACATGGGCGTGGACTGCTTCAAGACCGACTTCGGCGAGCGGGTGCCGCTGGACGTGGTGTACGCGGACGGCTCCGACCCCGAGCGGATGCACAACTACTACACCCACCTCTACAACCGCACCGTCTTCGAGGCGCTGCGCGAGCGGCGGGGCGAGCGCGAGGCCGTCGTCTTCGCGCGCTCCGCGACCGCGGGCGGCCAGCAGTTCCCGGTGCACTGGGGCGGCGACTGCGAGTCCACGTACGAGGCAATGGCCGAATCGCTGCGCGGCGGGCTCTCCCTCGGGCTGTCCGGCTTCGGCTTCTGGAGCCATGACATCGGCGGCTTCGAGGGCACCCCCGACCCCGCGCTCTTCAAGCGGTGGGTCGCCTTCGGGCTGCTGTCCTCGCACAGCAGGCTGCACGGCTCGTCCTCCTACCGCGTGCCGTGGCACTTCGACGAGGAGTCGGTCGCGGTGCTGCGCTTCTTCACCCGGCTCAAGCTGCGGCTGATGCCGTATCTGTACGAGGCGGCGCGGCAGGCGCACGGCGAGGGCCTGCCGGTGATGCGCGCGATGGTCCTCGAATTCCCCGGCGACCCCGGGTGCGCGGGGCTTGAGCGGCAGTACATGCTCGGTGGAGATCTGCTGGTCGCGCCGGTCTTCGACGACGAGGGCGAGGTCGCGTACTACGTCCCGGAGGGGGTGTGGACGCACGTACTCAGCGGCCGGACCGTGCGCGGCCCGCGCTGGGTGCGCGAGCGGCACGGCTTCCTGAGCGTGCCGCTGCTGGCCCGGCCGGGCGCGGTGATCCCGTTCGGCGCGGCGTACGACCGGCCGGACGCGGACTGGGCGGACGGCATCACGCTGCGGGTGTACGAACCCTCCGCCCTGCCCGGCACCGGGGTCACCGTCCGCGTCCCGGCCCCGGACGGCTCGACGGCCGTCGCGTTCACCGTCGTACGGGACGGGGACGCGCTGCACGCCGAGGCCGACCGGGCGCCGGGAGCGTGGCGGGTGGAGGTGGTGGGCGGGCCGTCCGCCGACGCGGAGGCGGGGACGGCCGCCCTTGCCCTGCCGCTCAGCAGCGACGGGGCTTGAGCCAGGAACACTCCAGGTCCGCCGCTTGTGCGCTCTTCGCGCCGCCCCGTACGCCCTGGGGGCTGCCCTTCGCCAGTGTCACCACGATCGCGTCCTCCAGGCTCTTCACGGAGGGGGCGAGGTAGTTGTTGAGGACGATGCTGTAGACCAGCTCCCGGCCGTCCGGGTCGGTGACGTACCCGGAGAGCCCGGACGCGCCGGTCAGGGAGCCGGTCTTGCCGCGCGCGTTGCCCGCGGCGGGGGTACCGCACATGCGCGAGCGCAGCGTGCCGCCGATGAGGCGGTCCGGGGCGCAGGCCACCGGCAGGGAGGCGTACCAGTCCGCGTACCAGGGCTGCTGACGGGCCGCCAGCAGCAGCTCGGTGAGCTGCCCGGCCGCGATGTTGTCCATCCGGGACAGCCCGGACCCGTCGACCTGGCGCACCGCCCCCGTGTCCACTCCTTGTTTCTTCAGCCAGTCGGCGATGGCGGCCAGCCCCGCGCTCCAGGTGCCGCGCCCGGCCGTCTCGTGGCCGATGGCCTTGGTGAGGGCTTCGGCGTGGATGTTGTTGGAGAGCTTCATGAACGGAACCAGCAGCTTCTTGAGCGGCATCGACCGATGCGAGGCGAGTGGCCGCGCCTCCTGTGGCGTCCCCTCCCCAAGCCTCGTGTCCCCCGCGACCCGCACCCCATGCCGCTTGAGCGCGTCGGCGAACACGGCGGCGGCGTACCCGGTGGGCTCCCAGACGCTGACCCACTCCTTGGCGGTCGGCGCCCCGGCCGCGATGGCGCCGCTGACGGTGATGGTGTTGGTGCCGTGCCGCCGCTCGACGGTGAGACCGCCGCCGCTCCCGGTGGTCGCCCGGTTGTCGATCCGTACGTACCGGGTCGCGGGCGTGACGGTGACCTTCGGCCGCTCCCCCGTCGCCGCACCCGGCGCGACCTCGACGATGACGCTGCCCGCGTCGTAGTCGGTGTCGGGGGCGACGGTGAGCGCGGAGATCCCCGCCGCGTAGTACGAGGACTCGTCGTCGGCCGCCCAGGAGCGGCCCGCGCGCTGCGCGTCGAATCGGGTGTCGTCGGCGATCAGCCGCCCGGTGACCCGCCGGACCCCCGCGTCGGCGACGCCCTTCGCCAGCCGGTCGAAGTCCGAGGCGAGCAGGGTCGGATCACCGGTCCCCCGCAGAAACAGATCGCCGCGCAGGGTGCGCCCATGGCGGGTGCCCTCGCCCAGGACATCGGTCCGGAAGGTGTGGTCGGGCCCCAGCAGCCCCATGGCGGCGGCCGAGGTGAACAGCTTGGTGTTGGAGGCGGGCATCAGCCGGTCGTCGGCCCGGTGCCGGTACAAGGCGGTGCCGGAGTCGGCGTCAGCCACCACCACCCCGGCCGCCCCACCCCGCAGCAGCGGATCGTCGAGGACTTTGTCGAGCGCTGTGTCGAGCCCGCCGCTACGCGAGGCATCCGCCCCGGCCGGTGAACTCCAGGTGAGGGTCGCGATCAACCCGATGACGAGGGGCCAGGCCCAGGCGCGCGCACGGCGGTTCACGGGTGTTCTCATGGCACGGCAGGATCCCGCACCCTGCCGCCGCGCGACAGAGCGCCGCGGAGGGCATACGACGAAAGGTGAACCACCGATGGATCACGGCAAGCCCGGAGCCGATCTGCTGTGCATAGCGATCGGCCTGGCCGCCTACGCACTCGCTCTGCGCGACGCCCGGGTGGTGCTCCGGCTGCGCCGCGAGGGCGTGCGTACGGAGGGGGTCGTGATCGCCAACGCCGCCGACCACCGGCGCGGGAAGCGGCACCCGACCCAGACGCCGACCATCCGCTTCCGCGACAACCGGGGCCACGACGTGCAGTTCTCCCCCGCGTCCGCGGTCGGCCTGCGGCTGGCAACCGGGCAACAGGTGGGGGTGGTGTACCTCCCGGGCGCATCCCGGAAAGCCCGCGTACACATGCGGCGCTACATGATGGCCCCGATGGCAGGCCTGACGCTGTGCGCCACGGCCTTCCTCGCCTTCGGCCTGCTGACCGCCCTCGCCTGACGGCCACCCGCGCCCAGCACGGCGTTACGGCCCCACCCGGCGCGCCCCCGCCGATGAACACCCCACGGCGGGCGGCCGGGGACGCGGTGCCCGGCTCGCCGCCCGGCGACACCCGGCCCACCCGCAGCGGCGCGCGACGACCGGCACATGCACCGCCAAGCAGGTGCGCCTTGAACGGCACGCAGCCACGGCCACCGGCCGCAGTCGGCGCGCGGCCGCTAACGGGCAAGCGGCCCCCGGGTGCCACGCGGGGCACAGCGGGCTGGACCAGCCGGGACCAACGCGCCACGGCCATCGGCCGTCGTTGCCGCACGGCGCACGGCGCGCGGCCGCCAACCCGGTGGGCGGCGGCGCAGGGTCCGGGCGCCAATCCCCTCCGCAGGGCGACCAGCCATCGGCGCCGCCGGGAACCGGTCGTGGCTGGTGGCGGTGCCGTCCGCACGCGGCGCGGGCATCATCCGCAACCCGCGCAGGCGCAGCAGAGCGAGCCCCGGCCGTCGGCCGTCCTCGGCGCTGGACGCGGCGCCGCCAACCCTGGGGCATCGGGCCGCAGCGTCAGCCGTTCTCCGCCGGGCGGCCCGCCCTCAGCGTCAGGCTGGCGGGGAGGGCCGCTACCGCCTCGTGGAGGCGGGCGGCCAGGGCTCGGGGTGCCGGGGGGTCCGCACGGGCCACCCAGGCCGCCATCGCGCAGCGGTGCGCGGCGATCAGCATGTCGACGGCCAGCCGGGGCCGTGGGTCGCCCGGTTCCCCGAGGCCGAACCTGCGGTGCAGGACGTCCAGCGCCTCCCGCGTCGTGGCCTCGCAGAACTGCAGGCCGTGCGCGGCCATCGAGGGCGTCTGCTCGGCCAGTCGGCGGCTGAGCAGGACCCGGCGGGCCCAGCCCTCGTCGGCGATCCGGTCCAGCGCGGCCAGCAGCGCGTCCCGCCCCAGCTCCACCACCAGCGGCGGCAGTGCGCCCGGTTCCGCGCTCTCCAGCTCCTCCAGGAAGGCCCGCCAGAGGTCCTGTTCGGGGGCCATCGCGACGTCTTCCTTGCTGCTGAAGTTCCGGAAGAAGGTGCGCTTGGAGACCTCCACCTCCTCGCACAGCTCATCCAGCGTCACGCCGCCGAAGCCGCGCTCGGTGAACAGCTCCAGCGCGGTGTCGATCAGCGCCTGACGGGTGCGCCGCTTCTTGCGTTCGCGCAGCGACGGGGTGGGGGCGGCAGTCACGACGACGAGTGTAACGCGAAAGCGAATGCCACTTGCGCGCTTACGCCACCCAGTGGCATAAATGAGTCCTCACCCCGCCCCCCGAAAGGCCAACGCCCCATGCGCGCCCTGATCGTCGACAGCTCCGCCCCCTCCGGTCTCCGCCTCGGCGAGACCGAAGACCCCACCCCCGCCCCGCACGAGGCGCTCGTCCGGGTGACCGCGACCTCCCTCAACTACGGCGAGACCGCCCACCGCAACGAGGCCCCCGACGGCACGGTGCTCGGCTGGGACGCCGCCGGGGTGATCGAGCGCGCCGCCGCCGACGGCTCCGGACCCGCCACCGGGACGCCCGTCGTCACCATCGGCGAGGCGGGCGGATGGGCCGAACTGCGCGCCGTACACACCGGCATGCTCGGCACCGCACCCGCCGAGGCGGACCCGGGCGCGCTCAGCACCCTCCCGGTCGCGGGGGCGAGCGCGCTGCGCGCCCTGCGCCGGGTCGGCGACACCCTCGGCCGCCGCATCCTCGTCACCGGCGCCACCGGCGGCGTCGGCCGGTACGCCGTCCAACTCGCCCGCCTCGGCGGGGCGTACGTCATCGCCACCACCGGCGACCCGGCGGCCCACGGCGACGGCCTGCGCGCACTGGGCGCGGACGCGGTGATCACGACCCCGGACGAGATCACCGAACCCGTGCACGGCGTGGTGGACCTCGTCGGCGGCCCGCAGCTCGTCCAGGCCTTCGACACGCTCGCCGCACACGGCACCCTGGTCTCGGTCGGCCATGTGACGGGCCAGCCCGAGACGTTCCCCTTCGGCGCCCTCTACGGCAACGCGGGCCGCCACGAGCGCTCGATCGTCACCTTCCACCTGCTGGAACGACCGGACCTCACCCCGGACCTGACCTGGCTCGCCGAACGCCTCACCACGGGCGCCCTGGACCCGCAGATCGCCTGGCGCGGCGGCTGGGACCGCGCCGAAGAGGCCGTAGCCGCCCTCCTGGAACGCCGCCTCCACGGCAAGGCCGTCCTCGACATCGGCTAACCCACTCCCCCCTCTAGTCAACTTTGACTAGACTGTCCCGCATGGGCGAGAAGACCATTCCGATGCTGCCGTGCCGGACCCTCCAGCCGGTCCTCGACTTCTACACCGTCCTCGGATTCGAAGCGACCTTCCAGCAGAAGAGCCCCAACCCGTACGCGGTCGTGGAGCGCGGCGGCATCCAGCTCCACTTCTTCGGGATGAAGGGATACGAACCGGCCGAGTCCTACAGCACGTGCTACATCTACACCGACGACGTCAACGGACTGCACGAGACCTTCCGGACCAGCCTCAAGGCGGCGTACGGAAGAGTCCCGACCCGTGGCCTGCCGCGCATCGGGGCACTGCGCGACGCCTCACACGGCGTACGGCAGTTCCTCATGTCCGACCCGGGCGGCAACTGCCTGCGCATCGGGCAGCAGACAAGCCAGAACGCCCACCACCGGCCCGCCCCCAAGGAGACCTTCGCCCGGGCCCTGCACCACGCGTCCCTCTTCGCGGACTCGCGGGACGACCCGGCGGCCGCCGCGAAGATCCTCGACCGGGCGCTGCGCAGGGAGGACGAGCGCCCCACACCCCTGCAGTCGCTCCGCCTCCTCGCCCTGCGCGCGGACGTCGCCAGGCGCCTCGGTGACGAGGAGACCACGACGTCTGCCCTCACCCAGGCCGCCGCGCTCCACCTCACCACCCAGCAGCGCGCATCGGCCCACGACGACCTCGAACGCCTGGAGGAGCTACGGGGCTAGAGGGGCCCCGGACACGACGAAGGCCCCACCGGGTGGCGGGGCCTTCGTCGTACATGGGATGAGTGGAGATGGCGGGAATCGAACCCGCGTCCAACGGTGCGGAATCAGGGCTTCTCCGAGCGCAGTCCGCTGTGATTTTCTCGGCCCCGGAGATCACGCGGACAAGTCTCCGACGGGCTCAGTCACTGTTTGATTTCCCACTACACCCCGTGACCGGGTTTAGTGGTTTAGTTCCCTAGTCGATGCCAGGATCCGGGTCGGGAACAGCCCCGGGCTGACACTTCGCAAAGTCGCTACTTAGGCAGCGAGGGCGAAGGAATCGCGCTTGGTGTTGGCGATTATTGGTTGCGACATATGGTTTACGAGATCATTGCCGCTTCCTCGGCTCGCTTCCCCTGCTTCGACAGCCGCTGTCGAAACCGATCATCCCCATGTCTTTTTATCAAAGGTGGTGCTGCCGCGCCCTCGAAGGGGCGCACCGCCATCATAGGTGAACAACCCGCTACGGGGCCACATCATTCCCGCCGGGCGTCGCCCGAGGTCAGACCCGGCCCCGCTCGCGGCGGCGGACCGCCGAGATCGCGCGGTCGGTCTCGCGGCGGTCCTGCTTCTCGCGGAGCGTCTGGCGCTTGTCGTAGTCCTTTTTGCCCTTGGCGAGCGCGACCTCGACCTTGGCCCGGCCGTCCTTGAAGTACAGGGACAGCGGCACGATCGTGTGGCCGGTCTCCTGGGTCTTGTGGACCAGCTTGTCGATCTCCGCCCGGTGCAGCAGCAGCTTGCGGCGGCGGCGCGCCGAGTGGTTGGTCCACGTCCCCTGGCTGTACTCGGGGATGTGCACGTTGTGCAGCCACGCCTCACCGTTGTCGAGCTGCGCGAAGCCGTCGGCGAGCGAGGCGCGCCCCTGGCGCAGCGACTTCACCTCGGTGCCGGTCAGCACCAGTCCGCACTCGTAGGTGTCGATGATGTGGTAGTCGTGCCGCGCCTTCTTGTTCTGCGCGATCAGTTTGCGACCCGTCTCTTTAGCCATAGCGAGGCCATTCTCGCACTAGGACCCGCCCCCGAGGCCACTCAATACTGTCCGCGCGCGCGTCTCGGCGCTCTGTCCGTCGTCACCGTGGACGGTGAGGTCGGGCGCGATGCCCTCGCCGTCGACGTTACGCCCGGCGGGGGTGCGGTAGTGGCCCACGGTCAGCTCGGCGACCGAGCCGTCGGCGAGCTTGCTGGGCATCTGCACCGAGCCCTTGCCGAAGGTGCGGGAGCCGACGACGATGGCGCGGCCCCGGTCCTGGAGGGCGCCGGCGAGCAGTTCGGCGGCGCTCATGGTGCCGCCGTCGACGAGGACGACCAGCGGGCTGCGGATGTCGCCGCCGGGCCGGGCGTCCAGGACGCGCTGCTCACCCCGTACGTCGTACGTGGCGACCAGGCCGCCGTCGAGGAAGGACGAGGCGGTGGTGACGGCCTCGGTGACCAGGCCGCCGGAGTTGCCGCGCAGGTCGAGGAGGATGCCGTCGCCCGGGGGCACCTGCCGCACCGCGCGCCGCACCTGGTCGCCGGAGCCCTTGGTGAAGGAGTCGACCTTGATGCGGACGGCGCGCGGCCGCTGGTCGCCGACGCGGTCGACGGTGACCGGCTCGGTGGTCAGCCGCGCCCGGTGCAGGGTCTGCCGCCACCGGTGGCCGTCGCGCTCCAGCCCGAGCGCCACCGGCGTGCCCGACGAGCGCCCGGCGTGTCCGCGCAGCCGGGCGACAACCTCGGTGACGGGGCGGCCGGTGGCCTTCGTACCGTCGACGGACAGCAGCCGGTCCCCGGCCCGCAGCCCGGCCCGGTCGGCGGGGCTGCCGGGCTGGACCTCGTCCACTTCGATCCGGCCGCCGGTCCCGACCCGCGCGGAGACCCCGACGCCGACGTAGGCGCCGTCGAGGTGCTGGCGGAATCCCTCGTACTCATGGGCGCTGTAGACCGCGCCCCACCGGTCGCCGCTGCGGCTCACCACGTCACGGGCGGCCTGCGAACCGGACTTCCCGTCCTTCTCGGCCGCGGCTGCCGCCGCCTGGACCTGGTCGCTCTCGACGGAGCCGGCGGCGACCGGGCGGATCGGTATCCGCGCGGCCGACGAGCCCCGGTCAGCGGCCCGGGCGGGACCTTCCGCGCCCCACGAGCCGGTGGCGGCGCCGGTGGCGAGCACGCTCACGAAGACCAATGTCAGGGCGGCCCCGTGGCGAATGCGGCGGGGATGGACGAACAAACACGGGCCCGACATGCCGGTGAGTGTAGGGCAAGCCCGGGCGCCGTACGCCGGGTTGTGAGGTACGGCGCCCCAGGCGAATGTCACACCTTGAGGTACTTGCGGAGCGCGAAGAAGGCCGCGAGGGCGGGCATGAGCAGCCCGATCGCCAGCACCAGCGGCAACTTGGCCAGCACCGCGTCCCAGCCGATGAAGTTGATCACGTCGATCTTGCCCGCGAGCCAGTTGTCGACCAGGAAGTACTGGCCGCTGACGAGGAGTACGCAGGCGAAGCCCGCGCCCATCAGCCCCGCGATGGCGGCCTCCATGATGAACGGCATCTGGATATAGAAGCTGGACGCGCCGACGAGCCGCATGATCCCGGTCTCCCGGCGGCGGCTGAACGCCGACACCCGCACCGTGTTCACGATGAGCATCAACGCGACCACCAGCATCAGCGTCATCACGCCGAGTGCCGCGTAGTTCATGCCGTTGAGCAGATTGAAGAGATCGTCGACCAGGGCCTTCTGGTCCTGTACCTCCTGCACGCCGGGCCGGGCGGCGAAGGCGGTGGAGATGACGTCGTACCGCGTCGGGTCCTTCAGCTTGATGCGGTAGGACTCCTGCATCTGGTCCGGCGTCAGCGAATCGGCGAGCGGTGAATCGCCGAACTGCTCCTTGTAGTGCTTGTACGCCTGCTCGCTCGTCTCGAACTGAACCGAGTCGACGATGTTCATCTGATTCAGTTCGGAGCGGATCTCCTTTTTCTGGACCTCGGTGGCCGCGCCTTTCGCGCAGTTGGCCGACGACTCCTTGTCGTTCTTGTTGCAGAGGAAGATCGAGACGTTGACCTTGTCGTACCAATAGCCCTTCATCGTGCTCACCTGCTGGCTCATCAGCAGGGACCCGCCGAACAGGGCGAGGGAGAGGGCCACGGAGACGATCACCGCGAAGGTCATCGTGAGATTGCGGCGGAGACCGACGCCGATCTCCGACAGGACGAACTGGGCGCGCATGGCGTCCTTTCAGTGCTGGTAGCCGTAGACGCCGCGGGACTGGTCGCGGACGAGACGGCCCTTCTCAAGTTCGATCACGCGCTTACGCATCTGGTCCACGATCTGCTGGTCGTGCGTGGCCATGACGACCGTGGTGCCGGTCCGGTTGATCCGGTCCAGCAGCTTCATGATCCCAACGGAGGTCTGCGGGTCCAGGTTGCCCGTCGGCTCGTCGGCGATCAGCAGCATCGGACGGTTCACGAACGCGCGCGCGATGGCCACGCGCTGCTGCTCACCACCGGACAGCTCGCCGGGCATCCGCTCGTCCTTGCCACCCAGCCCCACCAGGTCGAGCACCTCGGGCACGGTCTTGCGGATCGCGCCGCGCGGCTTGCCGATCACCTCCAGCGCGAAGGCGACGTTCTCCCCGACCGTCTTGTTGGGGAGCAGCCGGAAGTCCTGGAACACCGTCCCCAGCTGGCGGCGCATCTGCGGCACCTTCCAGTTGGACAGCCGCGCGAGATCCTTGCCCAGCACATGGACCGCGCCGTGGCTCGCCCGCTCCTCCCGGAGCAGCAGCCGGAGGAAAGTGGACTTCCCCGACCCCGAGGAGCCCACCAGGAAGACGAACTCGCCCTTCTCGATCTCGAGCGAGACATCCCGGAGTGCGGGACGGGTCTGCTTGGGGTAAGTCTTGGATACGTTGTCGAATCGGATCACTGATGCACCACGGTGACCTGGGTAGCGGTACGGGCTGCCGCCGGAGCGGCTCCCGTCGGTGAGCGTGACCATACGCGAACCGCGCGCGGGTGCGCAGCGCCCATCCGGCTTGGTGCGTTTATTCACGGCACTATTGGGGGCAAACGGTTGACAAACTGGCCGTCGGACCGTCCGAAACGGCCACAGAACCGGTACGGATGCGGCACGGAATCATGCGGGGCGCGCCGAACCGGGCGGAAGCTGGCACAGTGGAAGGGGAACCAACCCATTTCCCTGAGCGTTGGCCCCATATCTACTGCGGCACCGCCGCGCGGGAGGAGAAAGCGCATGACGTACGACAGGCTCGTCTGCGCCAACTGCGCGAGCCCCGTCAGCGAGGGCCGCTGCCCGGTCTGCCGGGCCAGCAGGGAGCGCCTGCAGCAGCAGGAGGGTCCCTTCGCCGGGCTGACCCCCGCCGCGCTGATAGCGCTCCTGGTGGCGCTGATCGCGGTGGCCGTGCTCGCCCACGAGATGGCAGCCGCGGCGTAACGCAGCGTAACCGCTCTCCCAGCCGCACTTTCGGTCCAGCCGCACTTTCGATACCGACGCCCGAGGGGCCCGGAGCTCTGCAGCGCTCCGGGCCCCTCGACGTGTGTGCGGCGTATGAATCAGGCCACGTTGTTGTTGCGGTTCGCGAGCCGCGGCATGAAGCGGAAGCCGATGCCACCCGCGATCATCGTCGCGGCACCGATCAGCAGGAAGGTGGTCTCGGAGGAGGCACCGGTCTCGGCCAGCTCTTCCTTGGCCTTGCCCTGCTCGACCGGCTTGGAGCCGACGCTGTCGGTGTCCGTGTTGTCGTCGCAGTTGGTGGAGTCGAGGTCCACGGTGCAGGTCGAGTCGTCGCCGCCACCCGTGCCGCCGCCCTGGCTGGGCGAGGAGCTGGGCTGGCCGGAGGGCTCGTCCGTGGGCTCGTCGGTCGGCTGACCCGTCGGCTCATCGGTCGGCTGACCGGTGGGCTCGTCGGTCGGCTCGTCCGTCGGCTCACCCGTGGGCTCGTCGGTCGGCTCGTCCGTCGGGAGCGTCGGCAGCCCGGTGGGCAGGCCGGTCGGCTCGTCCGTCGGCTCGTCGGTGGGCTCGCCGGTCGGAATCCCGGTCGGTTCGTCCGTGGGCTCGTCGTCCGGGTTGTGGATGCCGACACCGACATCCAGACCCTTCTTGTCCGCGTTGACCGAGGCGTCGACGCCACCGATCCCCACGTCGATCCCCACGGCCGATGCGGCACCGGCAGCGGTCAGCGACGCACCGGCGGCGATCACCGCTGCGGCCGCTATGCGCGCGACACGCAGCCGCGTCTTCTTCGTCATCTACTGCTACCCCCAGTAGCTGTGCTCTCGTCGATGGAGCAGCTATGCAGGGGCCACGGCCGTCAGGGAAAGAAATTCCGCGGGCTCTGCCTGCTCAGGCGATCCGCCGGTCCCCGTTCACACGCGCCCCAGTCATACGCATGCCGCGCGTCAGCCTTCCCAGTTTTCATGGCACCGTCAAGCGTCTTTGACGGCGAGATGTCCGCTATGAAGGTACTTGTGTGACGCATGGGTACACGACTGTGACCAAAAAGCGTCCTTGAGGGACCACTTGACGATCAGGAAAACCGCAGCGAGAGGCGCCGACCGGGGATCAACCGGGGCTCAGCTCTCCTGCTCGCGCTTCTTCCGCCAGCGGATTCCGGCCTCCAGGAAGCCGTCCAGCTCGCCGTCGAGCACCCCCTGCGGGTTGCCGACCTCGAACTCGGTGCGCAGGTCCTTGACCATCTGGTACGGGTGCAGGACGTACGAACGCATCTGGTTGCCCCAGGAATTGCCGCCGTCGCCCTTGAGCGCGTCCATCTTGGCCTGCTCCTCCTGGCGGCGGCGCTCAAGGAGCTTCGCCTGGAGGACGTTCATCGCGGTCGCCTTGTTCTGGATCTGCGAGCGCTCGTTCTGACAGGAGACCACGATGCCGGTGGGGATGTGGGTCAACCGCACCGCGGAGTCGGTGGTGTTGACGCCCTGCCCGCCGGGGCCCGACGAACGGTAGACGTCGATCCGCAGCTCGGACTCGTCGATCTCGATGTGGTCGGTCTGCTCGACCACCGGCAGCACCTCGACCCCCGCGAAGGAGGTCTGACGGCGGCCCTGGTTGTCGAACGGCGAGATGCGCACCAGGCGGTGGGTGCCCTGCTCGACGGAGAGCGTGCCGTACGCGTACGGCGTCTGCACGGCGAAGGTGGTCGACTTGATGCCGGCCTCCTCCGCGTACGAGGTCTCGTAGATCTCCGTCTTGTAGCCGTGCCGCTCGGCCCAGCGCAGATACATCCGCTGCAGCTGCTCGGCGAAGTCGGCGGCGTCGACGCCGCCCGCCTCGGCGCGGATGTTGACGACCGCCTCGCGGGCGTCGTACTCGCCGGACAGGAGGGTACGGACCTCCATCTCGTCGACGGCCTTGCGCACCGCGTCCAGCTCGGTCTCGGCCTCGACGCGCGCGTCGTCGTCGCCCTCGTCGGCGGCCAGCTCGAACAGCACCTCGAGGTCGTCGATCCGGCCGCGCAGCTCCTCGGCACGGCGCAGGTGCCCCTGGAGATAGGAGAGCTTGCTGGTGACCTTCTGCGCGTTCTCCGGGTCGTCCCACAGGGACGGGGCCGCCGCCTGCTCCTCGAGCACGGCGATGTCGGCCCGCATCTTGTCGAGGTCCAGGACGGCCTCGATCGACCCCATGGTCGAGGAGAGGGACTTCAGCTCTTCGGATACATCGACGACTGCCACGTGCACCAGCCTAACCGCTATAGAAGGATCTCCGGCCCGTCGGCCCTACCAGGACCGGCGGGCTCTCAGCGGGCGCCGGAGTCCTGTCCGGACCCCTGCCCGGAGTCGCGCGAGCCATGCGAATCCCGCGAATCCTGGGAGGACGAGTGTTCGCCGCCCTTGGGGGCCTCGTCCCCGTCGTCGCCGCCCGCGACCAGCCATCCGCCGACGCCCACGACGACCAGCGCCGCCACCGTGGCCGCGGCGACCTTGAGTCGACGGCGGCGCAGCGCCCCCGAAACCGCCGGATGGCGCGCCGAGCCCGCCCGGCGCTGACCGTGTACGCGAGGGGCGCGCGCGGTGCCGTGGGCGCCGCCCGCCAGCTCGTCCGCGCTGGGCACGCGCATGCTGGTGTGCGTCTCGCGGCTGCTGTCCGGTACCGCGCCCGGGACCAGTGGGACCGCGCCGCGCCGCCGACGGGGCGTCCCGCCCTGGCCGTACCCCTGCTCGTACCCCTGGCCCTGGCCCTGACCCGGTCCGGCGGAGGCGGGCTGGTGCCCGCCCTCCGGACGCGTGCTCTCGCCCTCGCGCTGCTCGTGCTCTTCGTCCTCGTCCGGCTCGTCGATGTCCAGCGGCGGATATCCGGCCAGGGTGGGCAGGATCTCGCGCAGCCGCGTGGCCAGCTCGGAGGCGCGCAGCCGGGACGCCGGGGCCTTGGCGAGGCACTGGAGCAGCAGCTGCCACAGCTCGTCGGGGATGCCGGGCAGCGGGGCGACGGTCTCCGTCACATGGCGGCGCAGGATCGCGCCGGGGTGGCCGCCGCCGAACGGGGTGAAGCCCGCCAGCAGCTCGTACAACACCGTCGCGAGGGCGTACACATCCACGCTGGCGCGCGGCGGCAGCCCCTCGATGATCTCCGGCGCGAGGTAGTCGGGTGTGCCGATGACGCTGCGCGGGTTGGGCGAGCGGCCCTGCGAGGGCTGCTGGCCTCGGGACGGCCTGCCGCCACGGGCCCGGCCCGGTTCGTCGACCAGGCGCGCGATGCCGAAGTCGGTGAGCAGGGCGGGGTGGGAGCGGCCGGGGCCGAGCGGGCCCTGCATGTCCAGCAGGACGTTCTCCGGCTTGACGTCCCGGTGGACGATCCCGGCGGCGTGCGCCGCGGCCAGCCCGTCGGCGACGTCGGCGGCGATCGCGACCGCGGCCTCCGGGGACAGCCGCCGCTCGCGGTCGAGCCGGGTGCGCAGATCCGTACCGCGGATCAGGTCCATGACGAGGGCCAGGTCGTTGCCGTCGACCACGAGGTCGCGCACGCCGACCACCCGGGGGTGGTCGAGGCTGAGCAGCGCGGTGCGCTCCTGTACGAAACGGCCCACCAGCTCCTGGTCGGAGGCGAGGTCCTCGCGCAGGAGCTTGATGGCGACCGGGCCCTCGGGACCCTCGCCCAGCCACACCGTGCCGGCGCTGCCGCGTCCCAGGACCTGGTGCGCGGTGTACCGGCTGCCGATCTTCCGTGACAAGACTGCTCCGAATCCTCCGACAGGGGGCACGTTGGCGACAAAGCTACGCGGCTACTGGCGCGTTGGGGGCATCAGACAGCGCCAACTGTCACTTCTGAGCGGAAAACACCCCTTGGATGTCGACAAATCACCTGACTCGGCGCATCGTCGGGGTACGGAGGAGTTGATCGTGGGTCAGCTCGGGCCGCCGACGCTGGAGATCCAGTCCTTGACCTCGGTGACCCAGGACGAGACCGCGTCCCAGTAGCTCTTGCCCTCGGCGATCCAGTCCTTGAGCGGGGTCAGCTCCCAGACCAGCCAGGAACCGACGACCAGGATCAGGATCACGAACAGACAGCCCTTGAGGCAGCCGAGCCCGGGGATCTTCATCCGGTTGGGGTTGGACCCGCGCTGCCGGGGCTCGCGGCGCGGCTCCGGCTGCTGCGGCGGCGGCGCGTAACGCTGCGGCTGCGGCTCCTGGGGGCGCTGCGGGGCGTACTGCTGCGGCTGCTGCTGTTGCTGGCGGCGCTGCTGACGGCGCGACGGCGGCGGCTGCGGGGGCTGCTGCGGCTGCTGGTACCCCTGCTGCTGGTACTGCTGTTGCTGATACTGCTGTTGTTGCTGCTGGTACTGCCCAGGCGGCTGCTGCGGTGCGGGGCGGTGGGGGCGGCGGCGCAGCGGGTCCTCGCTCGGGTCGAGGTACTGGACCTGCGTCTGCTCGTTGCGGTCGCGGGCCGCGCGCAGCTGGTTCTGCCAGGGGTGGTTCGGATCGTCCTGGCCGGGGACGCCGCCGGGCGGTACGGGGGGCATGGCCCGGGTGGGGTCCGCCCCGGGGCCGTTCGGGCCGCCGGTGGGCATCGCCTGGGTGGGGTCGGCGTTGGGGCCCGTGGTGGGGAGCACGTTGGTGGCGGCGGCCGGATCGTACTGATTGCCCGGCGCGTTCGGCGCGTTCGTCGGCAGCACCTGGGTCGCGTCGCCCGGGTCCGCCGGGGCGGTGTCCGGGACCGGGGCCGGTGCCGGGTCCGGCGCGAGCAGCGCGGCGACGCCGAGGGCGGCCTCCGCCTGCGCGGCCGAGGCGTGCACGCCGACACCGGCGGCGACCACGCGCAGCCCCCGGGCCAGGCTCTCGGCGCTCGGGCGCTCGTCCGGGTTCTTGCGCAGGCAGCGCTCTATGACCGTCCACAGCGGCTCGGGCACGGTCGTGGGGCGGCGCGGCTCCTCGCTGAGGTGGCGGTGCAGCACCTCGAGCGCGGTGTTGCCCGCGAACGGCGGACGGCCGGTGACCAGCTCGTACAGCATGATGCCCGCGCCGTAGATGTCCACCGCGGACGTCTGCGGACGGCCCTCGGCGGACTCCGGCGCCACGTAGGCGGGGGTGCCCACGAACTCCTGGGTCCGGGTCAGACCGGGCGAGTCGGCGAGCCGCGCGATGCCGAAGTCGGTCAGCATCGGGTGCATCTGCTCGCCCTCGCCGGTGCCCGCGAGGAGCACGTTGGCGGGCTTGAGGTCGCGGTGCACGATGCCGTCGGCGTGGCTGGCGGCGAGCGCGTCGGCCACCTGCGCCATGAGGAGCGCCCCGGCGACGGGGGTGAACGGGCCGTTGGCGCGCAGGTAGTTGTGGAGATCCGGACCGTTGATCAGGTCCATGACGAGGGCGAGCAGATCGCCCTCGACGACGAGATCGCGGGTGCGGACGATGTTGGGGTGGGTGAGGCGGAGCAGTACGGAACGCTCGCGGAGAAAGCGCATGACGATGTCCGCGTCGTTCGCCAGCTCCTCCTTGAGGACCTTGATCGCGACCGTCTCGCCGGGCTGCCCGGCCACGGCCGCCTCGGCGCCCGCCGTCTCCCGCTGGCTGGCCCGCCAGACGGTGCCCGTGGCTCCGCGTCCGAGCGGCTCCTCGAGCAGGTACTTGCTGCCTACCGGCCGCACGTGCGCTCCCTGGTCGTGGTCATATCGCTTGCATCGCTTGTACTACTGCTACTGCCTGCCGTGCTCGTCCGCCCACTGTAATGGGGACGGACGAGGTGCCGTACCG
The DNA here is from genome assembly GCF_053596435.1 of Streptomyces sp. NPDC001700. Taxonomy (NCBI): domain Bacteria; kingdom Bacillati; phylum Actinomycetota; class Actinomycetes; order Kitasatosporales; family Streptomycetaceae; genus Streptomyces; species Streptomyces sp. NPDC001700. Next base: position 47,109 of record NZ_JBSFGE010000014.1, on the reverse strand, counting down.
GTCACCGCTGATCACCGCTTGAGCGGGGCACGACGGGCGTGCCGGGCCACCGCGGAACCCGGGGGAAAGACGCGTGATCCGGGGAGTCGGTTGCCCACTCCCGTCCTCTTAACACAGCCGATCCGGTCCCGCTAACACAGCGGATCCGGTCGCAATCAGCCAGTTTCGGCCGAGTAGCCGACCAATCAAGATCATGTGCCGCCGGGCGGCGGGCGAAGTGTCAGTGGCAGGTGCGAGGATGCACGCAGCACGGAAGCGCCGAGCGGCGGGGGGCTCACGCTCCGTGATCCGTACGACCCCGTACGGACCTGTACGTGCCGAAGCGCCTGGGGGCTGGACGGCGGGGTTGGCACCCCCGACCGGCTCCCCGGACAGAAGGGACCGTTGACGGCGATGCAGATTCGGCTGACCGTCCTCGGGCCGCGCAGCGCCCACCCGGGCCGTTCCGGCCATCCTGCGCCCGCGCCGCCACCGCCGCACGCCCTCGCGGGCGCGGTGGACGTGCTCGTGACCGCTCCCGTCGGCACCGCCCTCGCCTCCGTGACGAGCGGCCTCGCCGCGGCCGTCGCCGCCGCCGGGCACGACGCCGGGGGCGGCACCGGCGCGGTCGTCGTGTACGCGGGCTCGGAGCGGCTCGACCCCCAGCGCTGCGCGCTCGGCGAGCCCCCGCTGGTGGACGGCGCGGTGCTCTCCCTCCACGCCCCGGCCGACCCCGACCACTACCCCGGCTACCCGGGGTACCCGGGCCTGCCCGAGGCCGCCGTGTCCGACGCCACGGTCCACCTGGACGTGATCGCCGGGCCCGACGCGGGCGGCGTCCACCTGCTGCACGGCGGCCAGGTCCGCATCGGCCGCTCCGCCGACGCCGACGTCCCCCTGGACGACCCGGACGTCTCCCGGCTGCACTGCGCCGTGACGGTCGCCGAGGACGGCCGGGTGACCATCGCCGACCTCGGCTCGACGAACGGCACCGCCGCCGACGGCGCCCCCGTCGGCCCGGACCCCGTACCGCTCGCGCCGGGCGCGCTGCTCCGGATCGGCGAATCCGCGCTGCGGCTGCGCGCCCCGGGGGAGGCCCCGTCCTCCCCCGCCCGCCTCCCCGCCCAGCCGGACGGCGAGGGTCACCTGAGGGTCACCCCCCGCGCGGACGGCGTGGCCCACGCCAAGGGCCCCTGGACCGGCGCCCCCACCCCCCGCCACCCCGGCCGGGGCTGGACCCCGGTCACCCACGCCGCCCCCCAGGGCACCACCACCCACGGCACGGGCACCCAGCCGGACACCACGGGCCAGCCGCCCGGCGGCCGCGAGGCCCAGGGCGGCAGCGCCCCTGCCCCAGGCGCCCAGACCGCCTGGCCGAGCGATGGCCACGGCCCCACCAGCCAGCCCGGCGCAGCCGGAAGCGCGGCGGCGCCGCACGACGACCGCGGACGCCCGACCCAGCCGAGCACGGGCGGCAACCCGCCCGGCCGGGACCCAGGCGGCCGGTCCGCAGGCCCCGGCAACGCGTCGTATGGCGGACCACACGGCGACCGCCGCCCGACCGACGAACGCGAACGCCCCGGACAGCCGCGCGCGGGCGGCAACGCGCCCTACGGCGACCCGGCCGACCGCCGGGACCCGGGCGGACAGTCCGGCGCGGCCGCAGGCACCCGCCACGGCGAGCGGGGCCCCTGGGCCGAAGGGCCGGGGAGCGGCGACGCACCGTACGGCGGCCCGGCCGACGCCGGAGCGCGCGGCGCAGCCGACCGGCGCCCGGGCGGCCAGCCGGGAGCCCGCGAGACCCACGGGCGCGGTGGGCCGTACGGCAACCCGCCCACGAACGCCGAGCAGGGCGGCCGGACCGCCCACGCCCCCACCGGGCAGCCGGGCGCCCCCGAACGCGGCGTACCGGAGCCCCGGGCCGGAGGCCCGGGAACGGGTGACGGCGGACCGCACGGCGCAACCGACCGCCGCACCGGCGCGCCGGGCAGCACCGGGCACGGCGCGCACGACAACTGGACCGGAGACCCCGGCGCGGGCAGCGGCGGGCAGCCGGGCGCCCCCGAACGCGGCGTACCGGGCCCCCGGGCCGGAGGCCCAGGAACGGGCGGCGGCACACCGCACAGCGCGACCGACCGCCGCACCGGCACGCCGGACGCCTGGGCCGGAGGCCCGGGGGCGGGCGGCGGCACGCCGCACGGGAGTCCGGCCGGAACCGGCCCGCGCCCCGGTGGGCAACCGGCGTACGACACCTGGACCGGAGACCCTGGCGCAGGCCCCGGAGGGCAGCCGGGCGCCCCCGAACGCGGCGTACCGGGCCCCCGGGCCGGAGGCCACCCGGGAACCGGCGGCAGCACGCCGCACGGCAACCCGGCCGACGGCGGACCGCACGGCGCGACCGACCGGCGCACCGGCACGCCGGACGCCTGGGGCGGAGGCCCGGGGGCGGGCAGCGGGGCGCCGCACGGGAGTCCGGCCGGAACCGGCCCGCGCCCCGGTGGGCAACCGGCGTACGACACCTGGACCGGAGACCCCGGCGCGGGCAGCGGCGGGCAGCCGGGCGCCCCCGAACGCGGCGTACCGGAGCCCCGGGCCGGAGGCCCGGGGGCGGGCGGCGGCACGCCGTACGACGGACCGCACGGCGCGACCGACCGGCGCACCAGCTCGTCGGGCAGCTCTGGGCGCAGCGCACACGACAACTGGGCCGGAGGCCCCGGGGCGGACGGCGGCGGGCAGCCAGGAGCGCCCGAGCGCGGCGCGCACGGCGCCTGGGCCGGGGACCCGAGGGCGGGCGGCGGGGCGCCGCACGGAGGTCCGGCTGGTGGCGGGCCGCGCGGCGGCGGGCAACCGGCGTACGACATGCGGGCCGGACGCCCCGGGGTGGCGCCTGGCGGTCCGGCTGACACCGGGCGTCCCGCTGCGGGCGGGCGGGGGCCTCGCGGGGGGCGGGGGACGCCGTTGCGGGGGACCACCGTGCCCGAGGGGATCGGCGAGGCGGGGGCGTACGCCTACGACGCTCCCGGGGCGCAGGTGCGGCGGCGGGGGATAGGGGCCTGGGTGCGGCAGTTGACCGGGGGGCGGGGCGCGGACGAGCGGGGCGTGGACGAGGCGGCGGGCGCCGAGGACCGGGCCGCGCGGGCGGCCGAGGAGGCCGCCGCGCTGCACCGCCGGTGGCCGGACCCCGCCGCCGTGCTGATGACGGCGCTCGGCCCGGGGCCTCGGCTGTGGGAGCGCGGGCCGGGCCACCCGGACGCGCTCACCGTGCGGCTCGGCTCCGCCGACCGGCTCTCCGGCGCCGGGGGGCTGCTGCCCGCCGCGCCCGTGACCGTCGATCTGCGGCAGGCGGGCTCGCTGGGGCTGGCCGGGCCGCGCGGGCGGCTGGCCGGGCTCGCCCGGTCCGTCGTGGCACAGCTCGCGGCGCTGCACTCCCCCGGCACGCTGGAGATCGTGCTGCTCAGCACCGAGGACCGGCCCGCCGAGTGGTCCTGGCTGGGCTGGCTGCCGCAGCTGCAGCCGTTGCGCGGGCAGGACTGCCGACTGCTGCTGGCGTACGACGCTGAGCAGGTGACGGCCCGTACGGCGGAGCTGACGCGGCGGCTGGACGACACCGCCGCGGGCCCGTCCGGGCCGTACACCGTGGTGATCGTGGACGGCGATCCGGGACCGCCCGCGCTGCGCGAGACGCTCGGGCGGCTGGCGGTCGGCGGCCCGGGGGCCGGGATCCACCTCCTGTGCCTGTCCGAGGCTCCGGCCGCGTCGCCCGCCTCACCGCTGTCGGTGAGCTACGAGACGGCCTGCGCGGGCTCGGCGGCGTTCGCGTCGTGCGAGGTGGCGGCGCTGCTGAGCGGCGATGTGGCCACCGGCCTGCAGATCGTGCGCCGGGATGCCGCCACCGGCGGCGCGGGCGTGCCCATGTGGGTGGCCGGGGCCACCACGGCGGCCACCGTGGACGCGGTGTCGGGGGCGTGGGCCGAGCGGTTCGCGCGGGCGCTCGCACCCCTGCGCCCGGCCGCTTCCGGCCAGGGCGACGAGGGCGGCCCGGGGCGGCAGGTGGCGGCCCCGCTGCCCGACTCGGCCCGGTTGCTGGACGAGTTGGGGCTCGCGCGGGCCACCCCCGCGTCGCTGCTGGCCCGTTGGGCGGCCGCCGCGGACGAGGTCCCGGCGGGCGGCCGGGCGCTCGCGGTGCTGGGCGCCGGACCGCGCGGACCGGTCGCCGTCGATCTGGCGGCCGACGGCCCGCATCTGCTGATCGACGGCGGGGCGGGCACCGGCAAGACGGAGCTGCTGCGGTCGCTGGCCGCCTCCCTCGCGGCCGCCGAGCGACCCGACCGGCTGGAGCTGGTGCTCCTCGACGGCGCGGGGGCGAGCGGCGGGGCGGAGCGCGGCGAGGGGCTGCGGGTGTGCACCGATCTGCCGCATGTGTCGACGTATCTGGCGGCCTCCGACCCGGTGCGGATGCGGGAGTTCGCGCAGGCGCTCAGCTCGGAGCTGAAGCGCCGGGCCGAGCTGCTGGGCCAGATGGACTTCGTCTCCTGGCACACCCGGATCCGGGAGGGTTCGTCCGGCGGCAACAGCGCCCCGCGGGTGATCGCGCCCCGTTCCGCCGGTGACATCGATCCGGCGCCCAGTACGACGCTTCGGCTGCGCCCCCAGCGCGGCCGCCAGGACCAGCACGACGAACACGCGCAGCACGCCGAGGCGGCCGCCCCGTCCCCCTTCCCCCGCCTCGTCGTCCTCGTCGACGACTTCGACGCGCTGGTGGCCCCGGCCCTCGGCAGTCCGGGCCGCCCGGCGGCCGGTTCGGTGGTGCGCGCGCTGGAGGCGATCGCCCGCGACGGCGCCCATCTCGGCGTCCACCTGGTGGCGGCGTCCGGCCGCCCGGACCGTACGGCGGATACGGCGGCGGTCGAGCGGGCCGCGCTGCGGATCGTCCTGGAGCCCCGTCCGCTGGCGCCCGCCTCGCCCGAGCAGCCGGAAGGAGAGAGCTACGCGTCCGGGGAGTCCGGCGGTGAGCACGCCCCGGGCCGCGGCCGCCTGCTGGGCCCCGACGACGCCGCGACGACCCCGTTCCAGGCGGGCCGGGTCACCGGGCGGATACCGCGCACCGCGACCCAGCGGCCGACGGTCGTCCCGCTGGAGTGGGAGCGGATGGGCGATCCCCCGGCCCGCCGCCCGCTGCGCGAACTGGGCAACGGGCCGACCGATCTGGCGCTGCTCGCCAGCGCGCTCCAGCGCGCCGCGCAGTCGGCGGACGCGCCGACCGCGCCCGCGCTGATCTGACCGTCCGCCTGTCCATTCCTCCCCGTCCGGCGATCATCACGGCACGGTCACGACCGTGAGTGAACGCCGAAAACAGTATTGCCACGTTGGGTGACCGGGCGTAGGACTGTCGCACGGGACACGACCGCGCGCGAGGCGGTCGGCATCGGAGGGAAACGGGGATGCAGAAATCGCTTCGCAGGAACGGGAGCAGGAAGCGGAAGAAGCGAGCGGTACGAGCCGCGCTCGCCACCGCGTCGGCGGGAGCGCTCATGCTCACCGCCGCGGGCTGCGGTAGCGACGACGGGGACACGGTCAGCGGCGGCCCGCCGCCGGTCACCGTGAAGCTGCCCAGCCTCAAGGGCCAGAAGCTCCAGGTCACCGCCGTCTGGACCGGCACCGAGCAGGAGAACTTCACCAAGGTGCTGAAGGAGTTCGAGAAGCGCACCGGCGCCAAGGTCACCTTCGTGCCCAGCGGTGACGACATGGCGGGCTTCGTCGGCTCGAAGATCGCGGGCGGCTCCCCGCCGGACGTGGCGATGGTCGGCCAGGTCGGCGTCATGCGCGAATTCGCGCAGAAGGGCTGGGCGAAACCGCTCGACGCCGCCGCCAAGGCCGAGGTGAACAAGAACTTCGCCAAGGGCTGGCAGGATCTCGGCTCGTACGACGGCAAGCAGTACGGGGTCTATTTCAAAGCCAGCAACAAGTCCCTGATCTGGTACAACACCTCGGCCTTCGACTACGCGGGCGCGAAGGAGCCGAAGACCTGGAAGGAACTCCTCAAACAGGCCCAGCTGATCTCGGATTCCGGCACCGACGCGGTCGCGGTCGGCGGCCAGGACGGCTGGACGCTGACCGACTGGTTCGAGAACGTGTATCTCTCCCAGGCGGGGCCGAAGAAGTACGACGAGCTGGCCCAGCACAAAATCAAGTGGACCGACCCGTCCGTCAAGAAGGCCCTGGAGACGCTCGCCCAGCTGTGGGGCGCCAAGGGTCTGGTCGCGGGCGGCCGGAGCGGCGCGCTGCAGACCGCGTTCCCGGATTCGGTGACCAAGGCGTTCGGCAACGCCGCCGAGCCCGACGCGGGCATGGTCTTCGAGGCCGACTTCGTCGCCGCCAACGTCGCCGACGCGGGCGCGGAACTCGGCGGGGACGCGAAGGTGTTCCCCTTCCCGGCGGTGGGCGCGAAGCCACCCGTGGTGACCGGCGGCGACGTGGGCGTGGCGCTGAAGAACAGCAAGGCCGCGCAGGCGCTGCTGACCTTCCTGGCCTCGCCCGACGCCGCGACCATCTGGGCCCAGTCCGGCGGCTTCATCTCGGCGAACAAGGCCGTGAAATTCAGCGCCTATCCCAATGACCCGATGCGCGACATCGCCAAGGCGCTCATCGCGGCGGGCAATGACTTCCGGTTCGACATGTCCGACCAGGCCCCGGCCTCCTTCGGCGGAAAGCCCGCCCAGGGCGAATGGAAAGCGCTCCAGGACTTCCTCAAGAACCCGAGGAACGTGGAAGGAATCCAGCGCCAGTTGGAAGCCGATGCCGCCAAGGCGTACAAGAACTGACGACTCGACCGGGAGATCCACATATGTCGACCGCGACAGCGGGCGGCGCGGCCACACCTGGCCGGGCGTCGTCCGCCCCACCCGCCACCCCGCGCGGTACCAAGAAGAAGAGCGTCCTGGGCACCCGGCCCTGGCTGGCGGCGGTGTTCCTGCTGCCCGCGCTGCTGCTGCTCGGCGCGCTCGTCGTCTATCCGATCGGCTACTCCGTCTACCGCAGCTTCTTCGACGCGAGCGGCAACGGCTTCGTCGGGCTGGACAACTACACGGAGATGTTCTCCGACGACGCCACCAAGACGGCGATCAAGAACAACATCATCTGGCTGATCCTGGCGCCGACCATCTCCACCGCGCTCGGCCTGATCTTCGCCGTGCTCACCGAGCGGGTGCGCTGGGCCACCGCGTTCAAGCTGATCGTCTTCATGCCGATGGCGATCTCCATGCTGGCCGCGGGCATCATCTTCCGGCTGGTGTACGAACAGGACCCGGACAAGGGCGTGGCCAACGCCATGTGGGTGGGCGTGCATGACTCGTTCAGCGCCTCGCCGCCCTTCCCCGGCGCCCATCCGCGCCCGGCCGCAGGGCTGACGGAGTCGTCGAACGGCTCCTTCACCACCCAGGACACCGTCCGGGCCGGGTCCCCCGCCTCGATCCCGCTGGTCGCCGCCAAGCGCGACGACATCAGCGGCGCGCAGGACGCCAAGGCCGCGCGGCCCGAGGCCGGGAAGGTCACCGGCACCGTCTGGTTCGACTTCACCAAGGGCGGGCTTGGCAAGCAGGGCGCCATCGACCCAGGCGAGAAGGCGATGGCCGACCTCAAGATCGAGGCGGTCAAGGACGGCAAGGTGGTCGCGAAGACGACCTCGGCGGCGGACGGTACGTACACCCTCCCCGCCAAGGCCGAGGGCGCCCAGCTGCGGCTGCCCGCCTGGAACTTCTCCGCCCCGTACAACGGCATCGACTGGCTCGGCCCGTCCCTCGTCACCCCCGCCATCATCGGCTCGTACGTCTGGATCTGGGCGGGCTTCGCGATGGTGCTCATCGCGGCGGGCCTCGCGGGCGTGCCGCGTGAGCTGATGGAGGCCGCGCGGATGGACGGCGCCAGCGAGTGGCAGGTCTTCCGGCGGGTCACCGTGCCGCTGCTGGCGCCGGTGCTCTCGGTCGTCGTCGTCACGCTGATGATCAACGTGATGAAGATCTTCGACTTGGTCTACATCATCGCCCCGGGCCCCTCGCAGGACGACGCCAACGTCCTCGCCCTCCAGCTCTTCCAGTCGTCCTTCGGGACCGACGTCAACCAGGGCCTCGGCAGCGCGATCGCCGTCCTGCTGCTGTTGCTGGTGCTGCCCGTCATGTTCGTCAACCTCCGCCGGATCCGAAGGGAGAGCCGCCGATGACCAGCGCGGACACGGTCGTAAAGACAAAGCGGTCCCTGATCGGACGCATCGCGGAGCGCGCCGGGGGCGGGGTGGTGCAGGTCGCCCTCGTCCTCATCGGCCTCTTCTGGCTGATGCCGACGGCAGGGCTCCTCCTCTCTTCCTTGCGCGACCCGTCGCAGGTGGACATCTCGGGCTGGTGGAAGGTCTTCAGCGACCCGTCGCAGCTGACCTTCGACGCGTACGACAAGCTGCTCAGCAACCAGCTGATCACCGACTCGCTGTGGACCACCCTCGCCATCACCGTCCCGGCGACCCTCCTGGTCGTCATCATCGGCGCCCTGGCGGGCTACGCCTTCGCCTGGATGGACTTCCCCGGCCGCGACTGGTGGTTCCTGATCGTCGTCAGCCTGCTGGTCGTCCCGGTCCAGGTCGCCCTGATCCCGGTCGCCAAGCTCTTCGGCGAGATCGGCATCTTCCAGACCACCACGGGTGTGGTGCTCTTCCACACCGCCTTCGGCCTGCCCTTCGCGATCTTCCTGCTGCGGAACTTCTTCGCCGAGATCCCGCGCGAGCTGCTGGAGGCGGCCCGCCTGGACGGCGCGGGCGAGCTGCGGCTGTTCTTCCGCGTCGTCATGCCGCTGGGCGCCCCGGCGATCGCCTCGCTCGGGATCTTCCAGTTCCTGTGGGTCTGGAACGACATGCTGGTAGCCCTGATCTTCGCCGACAGCGGCAACCCCCCGATCACGGTGGCCCTGCAGCAGCAGGTCCGCCAGTTCGGCAACAACATCGACATCCTGGGCCCCGGCGCGTTCGTCTCGATGGTCATCCCCCTGGCCGTCTTCTTCGCCTTCCAGCGCCAGTTCGTGGCGGGCGTGATGGCAGGCGCGGTGAAGTAACCCGGGGGACTTTCCCCCACCCCGCCCCTTCCCGACCCAGGGGCCCCGCCCCAGACCTCGGGGTCCCGGGCCCCGGGGCAGGCACGCCCTTACGTGCCGGGCGCCTCCCGGCAGAGGACACCCCGTCTCCGCACCCCCGCGCCACAACCTGGCCCTCCCGGCGCGACGGATCTGAGACACGCCGGAGGCCCGGGTCGGGGAGGGGCGGGGTTGGGGAAGTTCAGCCCGCCTGCGGAGCGGCTGGGCCGAATGGGGGCAGTTTGGGGGTGTTCGCCATGGCGGCGCCCCATCCCGGCGGCGTTCAGATGATGGTGTGAGGAACCACCCGTCCCGCGCCGCCGCCCGCCCCAGGACGCACGATGCCCCTCACCGCACCGCCGCCCGCCGCCCCCCGCCCCCCGTCGTGGCTCGCCGATCCGCCCCTGGTGCGCGGCTACCGGCGTACGGTCCCGCTGCGGGTCCGTCGCGCGGTCATCGCCCTGACCGGGGCCGAGCTGCGCCGCGCGGCCATGCGCGGGCTGGGCCGGGTGTCCACCGCCTCCGGTGCGCTACGGCTGCGCTGGGCACGGCGGCGGCTGGGGCGGCTGGTGCGTACGGGGCTGCTGTCCACCCCCGGCCGCATGGTGATCGCCGACGACCACGGCACCCGGATCGCGACCGCCGTCCCCGCGCCCACCCCCCTGTTCGCACGCGCCGAGAACCTGCGGCTGGTGTGCGAGGCGCTGGACCAGGCGCGGCTCGACCACTTCGTCATCCGCTGCTACAGCAACGTCGCCTCCGCCGTGGGCGTACGGGCGGATCAGCGGGCCGAGGTGGTCGCCGCGCTCCGCGCGCTGTGCGCCCGGGAGGCGGGGTACGTCTCGCCGCCCCCGCACAAGAAGAGCCGGAACGGACCGCTGCGGCTGGGCGTCGCGGCCCGCGCCTGGCGCCCGCTGGCCGCCGAGCCCGTCGTCCGCTTCACCCGCTTCCACACCACCCCCCGAGGGGACCTCGTCCTGGGCTCGTCGCACGGCTGCGACATCGAGTTCTGGGAGAGCGGCCCGGTGGACGGCCCAACAGACACCAGCGGCGCGCCCCTCCTCCACGCCCCCCGCCCCAACCGCACCACCGCCTCCGTCCCCCTCACCGGCAACGCCGTACGCACCCCGGACCAGATGTTCACCCGCCTCACCCCGGCCACCGGCTGGGCCCCGGGCCGCCTCGTCCGTACCCGGCCCGAGTTCACCACCCGGCTCCCCGACGACGTCCGCTTCCCCATCGACGTCGTTTACACCTGGGTCGACGGCTCCGACCCACAGTGGCAGCAGCGACGCGCCGCCGCCGTAACCGAAGACGACGGCGCGGGCTACCACGCGCAGGCCGCCAACGCCGCCCGCTACACCAACCGCGACGAGCTGCGCTACTCCCTGCGCTCACTCCACCTGTACGCCCCCTGGGTGCGCCACATCTACATCGTGACGGACCGCCAGGTCCCCGCCTGGCTCGCGCTCGACCACCCCGGCATCACCGTCGTCGACCACCAGGACATCTTCGACGACCCGAGCCTCCTGCCCACCTTCAACTCGCACGCCATCGAGACCCGCCTGCACCACATCAAGGGCCTCGCCGAGCACTTCCTCTACTTCAACGACGACGTCTTCCTCGGCTCGCCCGTCACCCCGCAGGACTTCTTCCTCGCCAACGGCGTCACCAAGTTCTTCCCCTCCCGCGCGCTGATCCCGCTGGCCCCCGCCGACCACCTCGACGTCCCCGTATCGGCGGCGGGCAAGAACAACCGGCGGCTGCTGGAGGGCCGGTTCGGGGCGACCGTCACGCAGAAGATGAAGCACACCCCGCACGCCGTACGCACCAGCGTGCTCGCCGAGATCGAGCGGGAGTTCCCCGGCCCGATCCGCGCCACCATGGCCAACCGGGTGCGCTCCACCTCGGACATCTCCCTGCCGTCCTCGCTCCACCACTACTACGCGTTCCTCACCGGCCGCGCGATCCCGGCCCAGCTGCGCTACGACTACGTCGACCTCGCCCGGCCCGCCATCCACAACCGGCTCGCGCGACTGCTGCGGACACGCCACTGCCAGGCGTTCTGCCTCAACGACACGGTCTCCTCCGAGCACGACCTGGCCGGTCAGCTGGCCCTGCTCCGCCCCTTCCTCGACGCCTACTTCCCCGTACCCAGCCCGCTGGAGCGGGCCGTCACCCGACAGGAGGCGCGGCAGCCATGCCCCTCGCCATCACCCTCCCGCTGAACCCGGACGTCCTGGCCGCCAGCGGCCCGTACCCCCGCGCGCTCAACGTGCTCAGCCGCAAACAGACCGCGGTGCAGCGGCAGTTGCGCCGCTCGGGCCTCGCGGGCTACGAACCCACCACCCAGGCCACCCTGCTGGCCCTCGCCGGACAGGCCCCGGCAGGCAGCGCGGTGTACGACATCGGGGCGCACATCGGGCTGTACTCGGCCCTGGTCGACGCGGTCTACGGAACCGGCCCGCACACCAACGGCCCGCACACCAACGGCACACGCACCAGCACCGGCCCCCACACCATCGCCTTCGAGCCCACCCCCCAGACCGCCGCCCTCTGCCGCCGCATCCGCCACTGCAACCACCTCGACTACGAGGTGCAGCAGGCCGCGCTCTCCTCCGAACCCGGCACCGCCGAGCTGTACTTCTCCCATAAAACGGAGTCGTCCAACTCCCTCAACCCGGCCCACCGCAAACACTCCGAATCGGTGACCGTCCCGGTCACGACGGTGGACGCCTTCACCGAGGACCGCAGCCTCGTCCCCCACCTCATCAAGATCGACGTCGAGACCTACGAGGCGGCCGTCCTCACCGGCGCCCTCGCCACCATCCGCCGCCACCGCCCGTGGATCATCTGCGAACTCCTCCCCAGCGCCGACCACGGCACCCTCCGCACCGCCCTGGCCCCGCTCACCGCCATGGACTACGGCCTGCACCCGATCACCCCGGAGTCCCCCTGGCAGCGCTACGACGAGACGACGTACCAGCAGGCGGTCAGCCCCCAGTCCCGCGACTGGCTGCTGGCCCCCCGCCCGCTCACCCCGGCCTTCCACCGGGCCATGCGCCGCTGGCTGATCGCGATCCTGGCCTGCGACGAGACGACGAACCTCCTCACCCCCGACAAGGCGTCCTTCCCGTACGGGTGGAACGCCCCCTACCGCCCGCGCACCCTGACCCCGGCCCTGACCCGCCTGTCCGCCGCCGCGGCCCGCGCCCGCCGCTTCGCCTTCCCCGCCCCCACTCCGCCGGTCACCACGCCGCGCTGACCGGCCCCGGTGCGACGGCCTCCGACACCGCGCCGAGCAGCCGCTCCACCTCCGCACCCCACCGGGAACTGACCACCAGATCGCGAGCGGGATCGACCCACAGCAGATGGCCGCCGCCGTTACCCCGGGCGCAGCGCCCGGTGGCCGGGGCGGTCGGCCATACGGTGCGGTGGTCGTTGAGCCACCACGACAGCCCGTAGTTCGGCTTGACCGGGCACGGCGTCCACATCTGCTCGATCCAGCGCGCGGAGACGACCCGGGCCCGCCCCCAACGGCCACCGCGCAGACACAGCTGCCCGATGCGGGCCAGATCGAGCGCGTTGATCCACAGGCCCCCGCCCCAGTGGGCGCCCCCGGAGACCACCGGCACCCGGTCGCCGTCAACGTCCACGAACGCATTCTCATAACCGTGCCAGGACCAGGACGACGACGCCCCGATCGGCGCCATGACGCGCTCCCGCAGCACATCCGGCAGCGCGCGCCGGAACAGAACCGTGAGCGCCAGGGCGGCCAGATTCACCCGCACGTCGTTGTACGCCCACCCCTCACCGGGCGGCCCCCCGGCTGACTCGGTGCCCTCCCGCGTGCTCTGCGCGTCGACCGACGTCGGCTTCCCCCACAGCTCACCCTCCCACTGGCTCGTCTGATCCAGCAGATGCCGCCAGGTGACCGCCCGCCCCTGCACCCCGTCGAACTCCGGAAGCCCAACCCGCTTACGGACAGGCTCGTCCAGCTCCAGCAACCCGTCGTCATAAGCAACACCCGCCACCAACGCCAGCACGCTCTTCGTCGCGCTGTACGCCATCTCCACCCGCGCCGGATCCCCCCACGACCCGATCACCACCCCCCGCCGCACCACGACCCCACTCGCACCCCCGCCATCCAGCAGCGGCCCGATGACCTCCCGATGGGAGCCGTCGGCCACCTGCGCATCGAGATACGCCGCCATGTCCCCCACCCCGGGCACCGACCGCTCCCCCTGCCCCCGAACAGCCCGCGCCACAGCCCCAGCGTCCACGCCCTCCCACGGATCCCCGACCCCACTCGCCCCGTCCATATCCCCGCTCCCGTATAGCCGCCGATTACTGGAAGTTGAGCCGGTGGGGGTGCGTGGGGTCAACAGGGCACGTGAAGATGCGCATCTGACCGCGCCCGACGTATACGCCGGTGGGGTCGTTGGCTCCCATCGCGTCCATGACTTCCCGGTCCTCCAGAGGCACCCACGTCAGTGAGCCCCGGTCCCATTCGCTGTCGCTGACGGTCAGCAGAGGCCGCATGGCCACACCGCAGGAGCAGTCGATCCGGGCCGGACCGGTGAGCCCCCACCGGGCGAAGCCGCCGACCTTCCAGCCCGGCGCGATGGACAGGTCACCCGTATAGGAGAGTTCGTACGCGTCCTCTTCCGTGGCCGCGTCCATGAGTTCCTCCTCCCAGGCATCGATCCTCTCCTGCACGTCCTCGCTCAGCAGTTCCGGCCACTCATGCTCGACGACCTGCTCCGGGTCGAGTACGCACGTATTCGGAACGCATTCCGCCCGGCCCACGACGACCGGCTCCGGATTCTCCGTGAGGATGTCCCCCACGTCCTGCGACCGCCGCCACTTCAGCACCACATCCATCGTCCGGTCCGGGCCGTGCGCCTCGAACGGACACCAGAAGACCTGCAGCAGATCGCACCCCTCCGGGCCGGTCAGATCCGGAACGTCCCGCGTGAACAGCTGGGCCGCGGCGAGCAGGGGAATCGGGTCGTCGTCCCGCAGCTCCGGGAGGTGGCAGCCTTCTCGGCTATGGGCGAGGAACCGGCGCTCCAGCCGTACGTCGGACAGCAGCTCCCCGCAGCCCTTCTCGTGGACGGCCTCGCACATCGGCCACGGCTCGTCGACGGGCCAGAGGAACGGGCCCGCCACCGAACTCTCGTGCGGCTTCGGCGAACCCGGCCGGGGATGCAGCCGGGTGGTCGTCCTGCGGTATTCGGCCAGCTCCGGAAACATCGCTTCGATATCGACCGGCCGCTCGGGCGTCGTGCGCGTCATGCGAACAAACCTTCCCATGCGACCGGCCTCAGCACCGGCCCGGCCCCGCGCACTCCTTCGACAGCGACAAAAGGCGCATATACGGCGGTTCGCCTAGGGTTCCGTTCAGGACGACGTATCCGCCGCGAAGGGCATGGGCCATGGATCGCCTCGGTGTTCGGACTCCCTGCGGGCCCGTGCCGTCGGGCGTGGAGTGAACGGGTCCGGCGTGTCGTGCGTCGAAGGGGGCGCCCCGGACGCTGGTCCGTCATCCGCCGGCCGTGCGTCCCACACCCGTCCCTCACCCCCGGCCCCGACCATGAGCAGCCACCAGGAGTCACAAGCGATCATGGGAACGCAGCACGTCATGGCCGCCGACCGCAGCCGCGTCAGCCGCCGCGCCCCCGCATACCCCGGCGACGCCGCCTGAGCCCCACCTCACCCACCGGAGTCCGCATGTTGCCGCGCACCCCACGCCCCGGCCCGCGCCCCCGCGTCAGCGTGATCGTCCCCGCCCGCAACGCCATGCCCGCGCTGACCCGCGCCCTCACCTCCGCCATGGACCAGACGATAGGCATCGCCCGGCTGGAGATCATCGCGATCGACGCCGGGTCGACCGACGGCACCGGCGCGGAGCTGGAGCGGCTGGCCGCCGACTGCCCCGCCCTCAAGGTCGTCCACGAGGAGCCCGGCGGTGGGCCGGGCAGGCCGCGCAACACCGGTCTCGACCTCGCCCGTGGCGACTACGTGTTCTTCCTCGACGCCGACGGCTACCTGGGCCCCGACGCGCTGCGCCGCATGGTCGCCATGGCCGACCAGAACGGCACCGACGTCGTCGTCGGCAAGATGGCCTCCCCCACCGGACGCGGCGTCCCCCGGGCGGTGTTCCGCCACAACCAGCTGCGCACCGACGTCCTCGACTCGCACGCCTACTCCACCCTCGGCCCCTGGAAGCTGTTCCGCCGCGACCTCATCGAACGGTTCCATCTGCGGTTCCCGGAGGAGTGCCGTACCGGCGAGGACCAGCCCTTCACGGCAGCCGCGTTTCTCAACGCCTCCGCCATCTCCGTCGTCGCCGACTACGACTGCTACCACCTCACCACCCCCCGTCACGAGGCCGGGCCGCACCCCGCCCGCACCGGGCTCACCGACCGCATCGACGCCATCCGGCTGCTGTTCCAGACCGCCGCCCGCTACACCCAGCCCGGTCCGCGACGCGACCATGTGATGCGGCGGCACATCCGCCGGGAGCTGTGCGGCGCGCTGCGCGCCCTGCCCCGCGAGGACGAGGCGGAGGCGCGGGCCCGGTTCCTGCCCGAGCTGCGCCGCTGGGCGACCGACCACTGCTCGGACACGCTCTTCCGCACCCTCACCGCGCCCGAACGGCTGATGGTGCATCTGCTGCGCAGCGGCCGCTTCGACGATCTGCTGACCGTCATCCGCGCCGCCAAGCAGGACGCGGGCCGCGGCCGTCTGGTCGAGAAGGGGCGCGTGTACTGGCTGCACCCCTTCTTCCGCGACCCGGCGGCCGACGTCCCCGACGACTGCTTCGACGTCACCGACCGGCTGCCGGTCCGTCACCACCTCACCGGCGCGGCCTGGCACGGCGGCTCCACGCTGCGGGTCCGTGGCCGGGCCGAGGTCAAGGGCCTGGACGCCGGTCCCGAGGACCGCACCGAGCTGATATTGCGCCGCCGCGAGGCCCCGGACGAACTGTGCGTGCCGGTCACGGCCGCAGAGGACGGGACGGAGGACGGGGACTTCGCGGCGGACATCGACATCGCCACCGCCGACGACGGCGCCCCGCTGCGCCCGGGCGTCTGGGACGTCTTCCTCGACGTGCGCGCCCAGGGCGTCAGCCGCACCATACGTTTCGGCAACCGCCACGACGAGGGGCTCGACATCGGCACCGCGCGCCGGGTGGTGCGCGCGGGCCCCGGGCTGCGCGCCCGCGTGACGCCGTACTTCACCACCCCGTACGGCAATCTCTCCCTCGACATCGGCCCGGCCCCGCGCGGCGCGCCCTGCGAGGTGACCGAGGCGCTGTGGCATCCGTCCGACAAGGGCACGCTGGTCGTCGCCGGACGGCTGCTGCCGCCGGGCTCGCCGCCCCGCGACCGGGTGCTGCGGCTGCGCGCCGAGCACACCGACGGCCGCGTCCTGGACCACCCCGTGCGGTACGCGGCGGGCCACCCGGCGGGCGCGTTCACCGCCCGGCTGCCGGTGCGCGACCTGAGCCGTGGCCGCTGGACCGTGACGCTCGCCCTGGTGGGCCACGGCGACGGCCCGCCGCGCGCCGCCCCCGTACCGCCGCCCGAGCGGCTGCCGGGCACCCGCTGGCTGCGCCGTGGCCGTCCGTACTACGCCAAGCCGCTCACCGGGCGCGGCGAGGCGACCCTGGAGCTGCGCATCGCGCCCGTACGCCTCCTCGCCGCCGCCCGGAACCGCCTGGGCGGCCGTTTCTGACTGGGTTTCTGACGACCTACCTGCCCATACGAGCGCGAGTACGGGCCCGGGCCCGCCGCATCCGCCGACGCACCCCCACGGCGACCCTCACCGGCGCCACCTCCAGCGCGAGCGCCGGGGCCGAGCGCCGGGTGAGGGGTTTGGCGTAGTACGGACGGCCGAACCGGAACCAGCGCGTCCCAGCCAGCCGCCCCAGGCACGGCACGACGACGCTGCGGCCCTCCACGATCAGCGTCAGCGTCCAGCGCCCCGCCGTCAGCCGTCCGACCGGCAGCCGGGCCGTGAAGTCCCCGGACGCGCCCGGCTCGAACCGCGCCGCGACCTCGCGCACCGCACCCGCCCCGCTCTCGGCGCGCAGCCGTAGCCCTGCTCCCGTCCGGGGGAATCCGCCGGTCAGCCGCCCGCCGACGATCAGGACGCTCTTCCTGGCGCCGTGCCAGGCGGTCCGGGTCACCAGGCACGGGGCCTCGCGCGCGTCGCGGGCGGCGTGGGCGACCTCGCCGACGTCGAGCGAGAGATTGCCGTACGGGGTGAAGTACGGGACCACCACCACGGGTTCGCCGCGCGGCGTCGTGACGGCGCGCCGGGGCGGCCGGGTGGCCGCACCGCCCTCGCGGCTGCCGCCGAACCGCACGGTGCGGGTGACGCCCTGGGCGCGGACGTCCAGGTAGAGGTTCCACAGGCCGCGTTCCAGCGGTACGCCGCCGTCCGCGGTGGCCGGGTCGATGTCGACGGTGAAGCCCGAGGTCACATCGGGGCGCGGCACAGCGGGCACCCGGATCTCGGGGCGGTCGGCCTCGTACTTGCGCAGGACGAGTTCGGTGCCGGGCTCGGTCGCGTCGACCGCGTCGACCGCGTCGATGCCCTCGATGGCGGCGCGGCCGGTCAGCCGCAGCACTCCGCCGCGCCACCGCGCCGTATCGAGGTGGTGGTGGACCGGCAGCCGGTCCGTGATGTCGAAACAGGCGTCGGGGATATCGGCGGTGTGGTCACGGAAGAAGGGGTGGAGCCAGTAGACGCGGCCCTTGTCGACAAGGCGGCCGCGGCCCGCGTCCTCCTTGGCGCCGCGCGCGACGGTCAGGACGTCCTCGAAGCGGTCGGCGCGCAGCAGATGGATGAGCAGCCGGTCCGGGGCGTCGATCCGCTCGACGATGGGGTCGGTCACCCAGGTCCGCGCCAGGTCCCGGAACACGGGGAAGAAGCGTTCCCGCGCGTCCCGCTCGCTCTCCCGGGGCAGCAGCCCGCGCAGCGGACCGCACAGCTCCCACTCGACGTGACGGCGCATGATCTGGTCCCGGCGGGGGCCCGGTTCGAGATAGCGGGCCACCGTCTCGAAGCACAGCCGGATGCCGTCCACGCGGTGGGCGAGATCGGACGCGGTGAGGGTGAGGTTGCTGCGGTTCTCGCGGTAGCGGACGTAGTAGCAGTCGTAGTCGGCGACCACGGAGACGCCGGAGGCGTTGAGGTAGGCGGCCGCGGTGAACGGCTTGTCCTCGCAGTTGCGGTACGGCGGGAAGCGCAGCCGCAGCCGCTCGATGAGCGAGCGCCGGAAGAGCTTCCAGGGGCCCAGGGTCAGATAGGCGTGGGAGGAGAAGATGTCGGTGCGCGGCTGGTTGTGCGAGAAGACGGCCCGGGGCACGGCGCGTCCGCCGACCGAGGCGATCCGGCCGAGGACGATGTCGGTGCCGTTCTCGTCGGCCATGGCGACCATGCGGCGCAGCGCGTCGGGCCCCAGGTAGTCGTCGGAGTCGAGGAAGAAGACGTAGTCGCCGCGCGCCCGGTCCAGGCCGGTGTTGCGGGGGCCGCCCGCGCAGCCGGAGTTCTCCTGGTGGACGACGTGCAGGGCGGGGCACGTGCGGGCGAGCCGCTCCAGCTCGTCACCGGTGCCGTCGGTGGAGCCGTCGTCCACCGCGATGATCTCGATCAGGTCCGGGCCGAGGGTCTGCTCCATCGCGGAGGTGACGGACCGGGTCAGCTCCGGCATGGCGTTGTAGGCGGGAATGATCACGCTGACGCGGGGATGGGAAGGGGACGCTGCGGGCACTGCGGACGCTTCGGGCATGGCGACCTCCGGACTCCGGCTCAGGGCGGACTACGGGATCAGTCGCGGTCGACTACAGAATCAGTCGCGGTCGGTCAGTGGCAGTCGGATCAGTCGCGGTCGGGAAAGGCGCGGGTGGGCTGCGCGGCGTGCGGGGGCAGAGTGCCGCCGTGCGCCCGTACCCCCTGGAGTGACGGCACCGTACGGCTCTCCGGCCGCTGGGCGAGGGGCGGCAGCGACCCGGGAGCCGTGACGTCCTCGCCCAGCATGAGCGTCCGTACGACGCGCTCGGCCGCGTGGCCGTCGTCGTACGGGCAGAAGCGGTCCCGGAACGCGGCGCGCAGCGCGGCCGCTTCGGCGTCGCACCAGCGGCCGTCGCGGAAGACGGCGATCAGCTCGTCCAGGGTGCGGGCCACCGGGCCCGGGGTGTCGCCGGGGCGGCCGGACAGCAGGTCGAAGTAGACGCCGCGGGCGGCCCGGTAGGCGTCCCAGTCGTCCGCGTAGATCACGATGGGCCGGTCCAGCACGGCGTAGTCGAACATGATCGACGAATAGTCGGTGATCAGCGCGTCGGCGGCCAGGCACAGCTCCTCGACCCGCGGATGGCTCGACACGTCCCGCACCAGCCCCGCCTCGTCGAGTTCGCGCAGCGCCGCCGACGGCCGGTACGAGTAGTGCGCCCGCACCAGAAGCGTCGTACCGGGGCCCAGGGCGCGGCTGACCCGCTCCAGATCCAGCCGGGGCGTGAACCCCTTCTGGTAGTCGCGGATCGTGGGCGTGTAGAGGACGGCGGTGTGGCCGTCCGGGACGCCGAGCGCGGCGCGGGCGCGCCGTACGTCGTCGGCGGTGGCCGAGACCAGCACGTCGTTGCGCGGATATCCGCATTCCAGCAGCCGGTAGGAGGCGGGGTAGACCCGCTCCCACACCTCGCTGGAATGCGGATTGGAGGAGAGCGCGAAGTCCCAGCGGTCGATGCGCTTGAGGAGATTCCCGAAGCTCATTCCCGCCGCTGCGGCGGGATAGCGCTGCTGGTCCAGGCCCATGCATTTGAGCGGGGTGCCGTGAAAGGTCTGCAAATGCACCGCGCCGGGCCGCTTGACGACATCGTTGGGGAAATTGACGTTGTTGATGAGATACGTGGCGCGGGCCACCGTCCGGTAGAAGTCCCGGGTGCCCGCGACGACGTAGTCGACGCCCTCCGGAAGCGATCCGATCTCCGACTTCTTCACCACCCACACCCCGTGGATGTGCGGGGCCAGTTCCCGGGCCTTGTAGTAGATCGCCGCCGGATTGCACAGCACCCCCCGCCCCCAGTACGCGCTGTAGACGGCCAGGTTGGGGTCGGCGGGCCGCCGCCGGTGGGCCCGGTAGAGGGCCCGTTTGCCCCGTACGGCCAGCGCCGCCCGGGCCATCCGCTTGGCCTTGCGGGCCCCGGCGACGGCCCGCGTCGCCCGCTCGTGCTCCCGGTAGCGGGCGAACGAGCCACGGGCCAGCGCCGCGAAGCGCCACTCGGCTCCGGCGGGCGGCGTGAATCCGTCCGGGAGGTGGGTCCGGTACCAGGAAGCCGCCCGGCGGAAGAAACGCGGCCGGTCGCCCGGCGCCACCCGGGAGCGGCGGTCGAGGCAGAACAGGAAATGGGAGACGGCCCGCTCGAAGAGCAGATCCCGCAGCGGATTCAGATCGGGGTGCTCATCGAGGAAGGCGAACAGCCGCGCGTACTGGTCGAATATGACGAAGTGTTTCTCGCCTGGGCTTCCCGTGCTGGCACCGACCCGGCGCTGACGGTATTCCAGGCCGACCAGATCCACACAGGCGATGCGCCGCGCCGTCAGCATCGTCAGATAGGACAGCAGCGCGTCCTCGTAGATTCCCTCGCTGAACGAGAATCCGTGCTCGGTGTAGAAGGCGCGGCGGTAGACCCGGTTGGACGACATCGCGAAGATCCGCAGGAATTCGGGGCGCTCCAGGATGGAGAAGACATCGGTGCCCGCCGAGTTCAGCAGCTCCCCGAAGACGCTGGGGGTGCTGCGCCCGGACCAGTAGGTGCGTACATGGTTGAAGTAGAGGATGTCCGGGTCCTCATTGAGCGCGAGCCGTTCGGCCAGGCCCTCCAGGGTGCTGGGCGCGAGGGTGTCGTCCCCGTCGAGAAAGAGCAGATAGTCGCCGGAGGCCCGCTCGACACCGGCGTTACGGGCCCGGCCGGGGCCGGAGTTGACGGGCAGGTGCACCGGCACCACCCGGCTGTCGCGGGCCGCGCAGGCGTCGATGATGGCGCCGCAGTGGTCCGGCGAGCGGTCGTCTACGGCCACCACCTCCACGTCGCGGAACGACTGGGTCAGCACGGAGTCCAGGCAGGCCTGCAGATAGCCCTGCACCCGGTAGGCGGCGATGACGATGCTGAAGCGGGGCATGCGGGGCTCCTCGGGACGCGACGGCGGGTCCAGGCGCTGGCGGCAGCGGTTCGAAGCGCTCACTGACTCACCACCGTAGGGTCGTACGTCCCGATATGCCCGATAAGCCCTTGGGTGGACGGCCGACCGGGTGAAACCGGGGAATCGCCGCGAGGTCATGAACACGGCATCTGTACGATCTTCGAGTCACGAGATCTTCGGGGGAACCATGACCAGTGCCGACCACGCCGTGCTGAGCCCACTGGGGCCGGACGATCCACGGGAAGTCGCCGGATACCAGCTGCTCGCCAGAGTCGGCGAGGGCGGTATGGGCTCGGTGTACCTGTCCCGCACCCGCGGCAACCAGCCGGTCGCGCTCAAGGTGATCCGGCGTGAGTTCGCGCAGAACCAGGACTTCCGCCGCCGCTTCGAACAGGAAGTCACCGCCGCCCGCCGGGTGCAGGGCTACCACATCGTGCCGGTCGTGGACCACGACACCAGCGGTGACCTGCCCTGGCTCGCCACCTCCTACGTCCCCGGGCTCGCGCTCGACGACGCGCTCGGCCGCTTCGGCCCGCTGCCGATGCCCGCGGCGTTCCAGCTCATCGGCTGTACGGCGCAGGCGCTGCACGCGGTGCACGCCGCGTCCGTCATCCACCGGGACCTCAAGCCCAGCAACATCCTGCTCAGCTCGAACGGCCCGTTCGTGATCGACTTCGGCATCGCCCGGGCGGCCGACGCCACCCAGCTCACCCGCAGCGGCGGGTTCATCGGCACACCGCAGTACATGTCGCCGGAGCACGCCTTCGGCAAGCCGGTCACCGCCGCCACCGACATCTTCGCGCTCGGCCTGATCGCGGCGGTCGTGGCCACCGGCCGCCACCCGTACGGGGACGGCGCGGGGATCTCGATCGCCGCGCAGATCGCCAACACCGCCCAGCAGCCGCCGGACCTGAGCGGCTACCCGGACGAACTGCGGCCGCTGCTGGAGCGCTGCCTGGCCGCGGAGCCCGAGCGGCGGCCCACGCCCGCGGAGCTGGCCGACCTGTGCCACCAGGCCGCGGGCCGTGAGCTGCGCGACTTCGCGGGCTGGCTGCCCGCGCCGCTGACGGAGGAGATCCAGCGGCGGGAGCGGATGGCGCAGCAGCCGCCGACGCCCGCGCAGCCCCCGATGCCTGCCCACACCCCGACGCAGACGCCCACGTACGCCCCCACCTACGCCCCCGCGCAGGCGCCCGCGCAGGCGCCCGCGCACCACCCCATCGCGTCCGCGCCGACACAGGCCGCCGGGTACCCGGCCCCGCCGACGCCGGGCGACAGCGGCCGCGACGGAGGACGGGGCCGGGGCCGGGGCCGGATGCTGGCGGTCGGCGGCGGCGCGCTGGCGCTGATCATGGTCGCGGTGGCGGCGTATGTGTTCACCCAGGGGGACGACACCAAGGGCGCGGAGCAGAACAAGGCCGACGGCAAGCACACGGCCCAGCCGCGGCAGTCGGCGAAGGGGTCGGCCTCCCCGAGCCCCGAGGACACCGAGAACGCCGAGGACACCGACTCGCCCAAGGCCGCCTACACCCCGATCTACCAGAACAAGACCCTGCAACTGCGGGCGCCCGACCACTTCGGCCCGACCACCGACTTCGACCTCGATCAGCCCAAGGTGGACGTCGCCGGGGGCCTCGCCTCCGACGTGCAGGACATCTCCATGTTCGTCAACGAGTTCAGGGCCGGGGAGGCGATGGCCAAGAGCCCCGGCACCACGCCGAAGGAGTGCGAGGAAGCGGTGACGACGGATCCGCTGGAAGACACCCTGGACCCGGATGATCTGATCGATGAACAGCTCATCGCCAAGGGCGACCGGCTGTGCATGGTCACGTCCAGCGGCAATCTCGCGATGCTGAAGATCACCGCCGTCATCCCGCCCGAGGACGACTCCGACATCCCCAGCTACAGCACCTCGGTGACACTCTGGAAGCGCGCCAAGTAGCCAACGCACCGCACACGCCGAAGGGGCGGTCAGCGGCCACATCGGCCGCCGACCGCCCCTTCGCGGTGGATCAGCTGTGCGTACGCAGCAGCGTCCGCATCGTCCGCATCGCCACCGAGAGGTTCGCCAGGTCGAACGTCTCCGACGACTGGATCTCATCGAGGGTGGTCCGCGCGCGGGAGAGAAGCGCGGCGTTCTTCTGCTCCCAGGCCTTGAACCGCTGCTCGGGCGTGGAACCGCCGTTACCGACCGACAGGACGTCGGAGGTGAGGGCGGCCTGGGCCGCGTACAGGTCCTCGCGGATGGAGACGCGGGCCATGGACTGCCAGCGGTCGGCCCGCGGCAGCTCGATGACGCGGTCCATCAGCTGGCTGATCGACAGCCGGTCCGCCAGGTCGTAGTAGACCTCGGCGACCGCGAGGGGGTCCTTGCCGGTGCGGTCCGCGATGGCGACGATGTCCAGCGTCGGGAAGGCGGACGAGAAGCCCGCCACCCGGGTCGCCAGCTCGTCCGGGACACCGGCGGCGGTCAGCTCGTCGTGGATGCCCTGGTACCACTCGATGTCGCTGCCGCGCAGCAGCTTGGGCAGCTGCGCCCGCACGGCGGCGACCCGCTCGGAGAAGAAGTCGATCGTCCCGGCCAGCTCCAGCGGCTGCGGCCGGTTGTTGAGCAGCCAGCGGGTGCCGCGCTCGACGAGCCGCCGCGAGTGCAGCCGCATCCGGGTCTGGACTTCGGCGCTGACGACCGTGTCCAGGGACTCGACCTCGTCCCAGATCGCCCCCAGCTCGAAGATGGCCCGAGCGGCGGTCTGGGCGCGCACGACCTCCTCGGTGGAGGCCCCGCTCTCCTCCCGCATGCGGTGCAGGAAGGTCGTACCGGCGGTGTTGAGCGTGTCGTTGACCAGCACCGTGGTGATGATCTCGCGGCGCAGCGCGTGCCCGTCGACGTACTCGGGGAAGTTCTGGCGCAGCGCCTGCGGGAAGTAGGCGTGCAGCAGCCGCTGGAGGTACGGGTCGTCGGGGAGCCCGGTGCCGATCAGCTCGTCCGCCACCGTGATCTTGACGTAGGCGAGCAGCACGGCCAGCTCGGGCTGGGTCAGACCGCGCCCGGCGGACAGCCGTTCGCGGATGACCCGGTCAGCGGGCAGGAACTCCAGCCCGCGGTCCAGCCGCCCCTCGCGCGACAGGCGGCGCATCAGCCGCTGGTGGGCGTGGAGCAGGCTGGGTGCCTGGGCGGCGGAGATGGCGAGGGCCACGTTCTGCGCGTAGTTGTTGCGCAGAACCAGCGCGCCGACCTCGTCGGTCATCTCGGCCAGCAGCTTGTTGCGCTGCTTGACCGTCATGTCCCCCTCGGTGACCAGCGCGTTGAGCAGGATCTTGATGTTCACCTCGTGGTCGGAGGTGTCCACCCCGGCGCTGTTGTCGATCGCGTCGGTGTTGATCCCGCCGCCGCCCCCGGCGAACTCGATGCGGCCGAGCTGGGTCAGGCCCAGGTTGCCGCCCTCGCCGACGACCTTGACCCGCAGGTCCTGGCCGTCCACCCGGATCGCGTCGTTGGCCTTGTCGCCGACGTCGGCGTGCGACTCGGTGGACGCCTTGACGTACGTACCGATGCCGCCGTTCCACAGCAGGTCGACCGGGGCCTTGAGGATGGCCTTCATCAGGTCGGCCGGGGTCATCTTGGCGACCTTGGTCTCGATGCCGAGCGCGGCCCGCACCTGCGGGGTGATCGGGATGGCCTTGGCCGTCCGGGGGTGGATGCCGCCGCCCGCCGAGATCAGCTCGGTGTCGTAGTCCTCCCAGGACGAGCGCGGCAGCTCGAAGAGGCGGCGCCGCTCGGCGTACGAGGTGGCCGCGTCCGGGTTGGGGTCGATGAAGATGTGCCGGTGGTCGAAGGCGGCGACGAGCCGGATGTGCTCGCTCAGCAGCATGCCGTTGCCGAACACGTCACCGGACATGTCACCGACGCCGACGACCGTGAAGTCCTGGCTCTGGGTGTCGTGGTCCAGCTCGCGGAAGTGCCGCTTGACGGACTCCCAGGCGCCGCGCGCGGTGATGCCCATGCCCTTGTGGTCGTAGCCCGCCGAACCGCCGGACGCGAACGCGTCGCCGAGCCAGAAGCCGTACGACTGGGCGACCTCGTTGGCGATGTCGGAGAACGTCGCGGTGCCCTTGTCGGCGGCGACGACCAGGTAGGTGTCCTCCCCGTCGTGCCGTACGACGTCCTTCGGCGGCTCGACCTGACCGCCGACCAGGTTGTCGGTGATGTCGAGCAGACCGGAGATGAAGGTCTTGTAGCAGCCGATGCCCTCGGCCATCCACGCGTCCCGGTCCACCGACGGGTCCGGCAGCCGCTTACCGACGAAACCGCCCTTGGCGCCGACCGGCACGATGACCGTGTTCTTCACCATCTGCGCCTTGACCAGGCCCAGGATCTCGGTACGGAAGTCCTCACGCCGGTCGGACCAGCGCAGACCACCGCGCGCGACCTTGCCGAAGCGCAGGTGCACGCCCTCGACGCGCGGCGAGTACACCCAGATCTCGTACGCCGGGCGCGGCGCGGGCAGATCGGGCACGGCCTGCGGGTCGAGCTTGACCGACAGGTAGTCGTGCGGGGCGCCGTGCGCGTTCTTCTGGAAGTGGTTGGTGCGCAGGGTGGCCTTGATGAGGGTGAGGAACGAGCGCAGGATGCGGTCCTCGTCGAGCGAGGCCACCTGGTCCAGCGCCGCGTCCAGCTCCTCCATCAGGGCGTCGGTCAGCTCAAGACCCGCCCGCTGCCGCTCGGGCGACATCCGGGCCTCGAAGAGGGAGACCAGCAGCCGGGTCGTGTGCACGTTGTTACGGAGAGTGTCCTCCATGTACGACTGGCTGAAGGTGGAACCGGCCTGCCGCAGGTACTTGGCGTACGCGCGCAGCACCATGGCCTGCCGCCAGTCAAGACCGGCGCCCAGCACCAGCTGGTTGAAGTTGTCGCTCTCGGCCTGGCCGGTCCACACGGCGGCGAACGCGTTCTGGAAGCGCTCGCGGGCGTCGTCGGCGAGGGCCTCGCCCTCGCGCAGCGGCAGCCGCAGCCCGAAGTCGTAGATCCAGGCCGTGGTCTTGTCCGCACAGCGCAGCTCGTACGGGCGCTCGTCGACCACCTCGACGCCGAGCGTGTTGAGCACCGGCAGCACGGCCGACAGTGACACCTGGCCGCCCGCCCGGTAGATCTTGAAGCGACGCTCGGCGTGGGCCGCGCCGACCGGCTCGTACAGGCTGAGCGCGAAGTCCTGCGGGCTGTCGTCGGCGGTCAGCCGCTCCACGTGCTGGAGGTCGGCGACGGCGCCGCGCGGCGTGTGGTCGGCCTTGTAGCCCTCGGGGAAGGCATGCTGGTAGCGGCGCAGCAGCTCGGCGGCGCGCTCCTCGCCGACCTCGGAGACCAGGGCCTCGGAGAAGCCGTCGGCCCACGAGCGGGCGGCGTCGACCAGCCGGTTCTCGATGCGCTCGACATCGGCGTCGGTCAGGTCGGGCAGCTCCGTACCGGGCTGGACGCGCACCACGAAGTGCAGCCGGGACAGCACCGACTCGGTGTGGAGGGCGGTGAAGTCCACCGGCGTGCGGCCGCTCAGCTCCTCCAGCAGGATGTCGGTCAGCCGCAGCCGCACATCGGTGGTGAAGCGGTCGCGGGGCAGGTAGACCAGCGCGGAGTAGTAGCGCCCGTACTCGTCCTGCCGCAGGAACATCCGCAGCCTGCGGCGCTCCTGGAGGTAGAGCACGCTGGTGACGATCGAACGGAGCTGGTCGACCGGGGTCTGGAACAGCTCGTCGCGCGGGTACGTCTCCAGGATCTGCAGCAGGTCCCGGCCGTCGTGGCTGTTGGCCCCGAACCCGGCGCCCGCCAGCACCTCGGCCACCTTGCGGCGGATGACCGGGACCCGGCGCACCGACTCGGTGTACGCGGCGGACGAGAACAGCCCCAGGAAGCGGCGCTCGCCGATCACATTGCCCTCGGCGTCGAACTTCTTCACGCCGATGTAGTCGAGGTAGGACGGCCGGTGCACGGTGGCGCGGCTGTTGGCCTTGGTGAGGACGAGCAGCTTGTGCTCGCGGGCCTTCGCGCGGGCGTCGGCGGGCAGCCGGTTGAACGACGGGGACCCCGGGGCGGCCCCGGTGTGGGCGCTCTCGTCGGCGTCCTGGTGGGCCGGGTCGGAGCGCAGGATGCCGAGGCCGGTGCCGGGCACCGCGCTCAGCACGTCCTCCTCGCCACCGGCCTCGGCGGGCGCCTGGGTCAGCTCGTACTCGCGGTAGCCGATGAAGGTGAAGTGGTCGTCCGCGAGCCAGCGCAGCAGCTCCCGGGCCTCCTCGACCTCCTGGTCGCGCACCTCGGAGGCCTTGGGCTCCTCCGGCAGCACCTCGGCCAGCCGCAGCGCCGACTGGCGCATCTTGTCCCAGTCCTCGACGGCCTCGCGGACGTCGGACAGGACGCGCAGCAGGTCGGCGGTGATCTGCTTGAGGTCGCCGCGGTCGGTCTCCCGGTCGATCTCTACGTGGATCCAGGACTCGACGACGGCGTCGTGCGGCAGGTCCTCACGGGCCTTGCGGTCGTACGAGGCGTCCAGCAGCTCGATCAGCTTGCCGGTGATGTCACGGCGCACGACCACCTGCGGGTGGATCACCACATGGATGCCGCGGCCCTGGCGGGTCAGCTCGTTGGTCACCGAGTCGACCAGGAACGGCATGTCGTCGGTGACGACCTCGACGACCGAATGGCTGCACGTCCAGCCGTGCTCCTCGACGGTCGGAGTGTGCACCCGTACGTTCGCCGTGCCCTGGGGGCGCGCCTCGGCAAGCCGGTAGTGGGAGAGCGCCGCGCCGAAGACGTCGACCGGGTCGCGGTCCGCGAGATCCTCGGGTGGCGTGTGCAGGTAGTAGTGCTGGAGGTATGCGGTCAGGGTCTCCGGGCCCGGGCCCTGTACCGGTGGTTGCCCCCCGGCAGGGCTGTTCTCAGCGACCCGGGCGGCCCGTGCGAGCAGCTCGGCCTTGGCTTCGTCCAGCTTGGTCTGCATGTCCTCTGGCTCCTGTCGCGCGCCGTTGCGTGACATAGGTGGCGGTGGCATGACGCCGCGACTCGGGAAATCCGGTCACGTACGACGGTATGCCGGATCGGGAGATGGCCGCGGCGTACTCGGCCGTAAGTGACCAAGACCCCACGCGGCGTCGACCAGCGGCAGCGGCTCCGGCCCGGAGGCGCCCCGGGCTGGGAGCGAGGGCCTCCTTGCCCCCGTGGACTATCGCGCTGATCACGCAGTAAGGCTATCGCCCCACCCCAGGGCCACGTCATGAGCCGTTCGTGTACAAAACTCGGCCCGGATGTTTGACGGAATGGACAGAGAGGGGAGGGCGCCCGCGATCGTCATGCGCTCTTGGCAAACCATTCGTGCGGATGCAGGGTGACATCGACGGTGGTAAGCGTGGAAACGTGGAGGTGGGCGGCATGAGCGGCAGCGGCACGGCTGTGACTGCGACTGCGACTGCGAAGATCCTGCTGGTGACCGGGGACGCGGCCGAGTCCCTGGAGGTGCTCTACCCGTACCAGCGGCTGCGCGAGGAGGGGTACGACGTCCACATCGCGGCCCCGTCCCGCAAGACCCTGCGCTTCGTGGTGCACGACTTCGAGGACGGCTACGACACGTACACCGAGAAGCCCGGCTACAGCTTCCCCGCCGACCTCGCCTTCTCCGAAGTCGACCCGGGGCAGTACGCCGCCTTGGTGATCCCGGGCGGCCGGGCCCCGGAATACCTGCGCAACGACCCGGAGCTGCGGAAGATCTGCAAGGCGTTCTTCGACGCCGACAAGCCGGTGGCGCAGATCTGCCACGGCCCGCTGCTGACGGCGGCGGTCGGCGGGCTGACCGGGCGCCGGGTGACCTGCTACCCGGCGCTGGAGCTGGACATGCAGGCGGCGGGGGCGACGTTCCAGGACGCGGAGGTCGTGGTGGACGGCACGCTGGTGTCGTCGCGGGCCTGGCCGGACCATCCGGTGTGGATGCGGGAGTTCCTGGCAGTGCTGCGGACGAAGGCACCGATCAGCTGACAGATTCCGTCATCTGTCAGCTGATACCTGAAAGCTGCCAGCTGAAGTCTGCTCTCTGCCATCTGATAGTTGTCATCTGATAGCTGTCATCTGCCACCCGCTGGCTGTCAGCTGTCAGCTGTCAGCCAGCGCCTCGGCCTCCCGTACGGCCTCCGCCAGGGTGTCGACCACCGGCACCCCGGCGGCCAGCAGGCTGGTCCGGCTGTGCGAGCCGCCCGTGTAGAGCACCGCCCGCGCCCCCACATGCTCCGCCGCCACCGCGTCGTCGACCGCGTCCCCGATCACCACGATCCGCTGCGGCGGCACCCGCTCCAGCGCGGCGAGATGGCGCACCATCTGCTCCGCCTTGCCGGTGGTGCTCTGCCCGGTGCGGCCGTCCACGCGGACGAAGTGGCGCTCGATGCCGTGCGTACGCACCAGGGGCAGCAGATTCTCGTGCGGCGCGAGCGAGCACAGCGACTGGGTGAGCCCCGCCTCCTGCCACTCCGTGAGCAGCTCCCGGGCGCCGAGCGCCAGCCCCGCGCTCTCGGCCAGCGCCCAGTAGTGCCGGTGGAAGGCCTCGTCCATGACCTCCCACTCCTCATCGGTGGGCAGCCGCCCCATCAGCCGCTCGTAGAAGAGCGGGACCGGGACGCAGTACAGCTCCCGGTAGCGCTCCAGCGTGATCGGCGGCAGGCCGATCTCCCCGAACGAGGCGTTCGTCGCCAGGATCACGGCGTCGATGTCGTGAAAGAGCGTGCCGTTCCAGTCCCACACGATGTGCGTTACACGGTTCTTCCCCATCCTTCGACGGTACCCGGGCTCACTCGATGAGATTCGGGATCTCCTGGGTGGCGTACCACAGCAGCTCGTGGTCCTCCGCGCCGTCCACCGTGAACTGCGCGTCGTCGTCCCCGAGGTCCGCCGCGCCCAGCGCGTCGGCCGCCGCGGCGACGTCCCGCTCGGCGTCCCCGGCGTCCAGGTGCACCGCTGCGGCCTTGGACAGCCGTACGGCGGCGGCGATCCGCACCTCCCCCAGCGCGGACTGGTCCAGCCCCCGGTCCGGATCGGCGACCGCCTGCCCGTCGGGCACGTCCAGGGCCACCACCACGCGCCGCCGCGGCACCTGCGGGTCCACGGCGAGCAGCCGCAGGGACGCCTGCGCGGCCCGGCTGAGCGCGGCGTACTCCAGCTCCTCGATGTCGTCCGACACGTACCACTCGCGCAGCGCGGGCGTCACGGCATAGGCGGTCAGCGGCCCCGGCCCCAACTCCCCCGCCTTGTGCGCCTCGGCGAGACCGGAGAGGGTCAGGGGGACGTAGACACGCATGGGGCCGCCGCTTTCACGAGACATCAGGTCCCGCCAGCATACGTTCGGCGCCCCCTTCGAGGGCGCGGTTCTCCCCCGGCCCCGCATGGGCACGGCGCTGGCCCTGCCGTAAGCCCCCTTCGGCGGGGCGAGGGCGGGCATCCCCGTCCCCGTTCGGGGTGACTTCCGGAGGGCTGCCGCCCGGGGCTCCCCCGGTGTCCCCGGGCCCGTCACCAGGGCTTCCACCAGATCGGTTCCCTCGGATAGGTGAACCCATCGGCCGGGCCCAGGGGCGTTGCGGGTGGCGGAAACGCGTCGGTAGAAGTCTCCCCGACGAAAAGCTACTGCCCGGTATCGCACCGGGCCCGGCAGAGACGGCGGAGCGCATGCACGACGAGATCACCACCCGGACGACGTCGACCACCGGCACCGCCGCGCGGCGCCGCGGCGGGCCGCCCGGGCGGCGCGACTCCCGGCGGCCGGGCGGCGCCCCCGCACGGCGGCCGGACAGCGCCCCCGGCGGCGCGACCGCCGTCCGGCCAGGCCCCCGCACCACACCGGCCCGCCGCACCGCCGCCGTCTCGCGTACGGCCGCGCTCGCCGCCGTACAGCGGGAGCGGGACCGGCTGCCCCGCTACTGGTTCGCGCACCGGCTGCTGCTCACCCTCAGCGGCCAGCGGCCCGTCCACACCCTGCTCGGGCACGCCCTCCCGGACGCCTACGACCAGTTGGTCGCCCTCGCGCCCCGCTCGCCGCTGCGCCCCGCCGCCGGACGCGCCGCGCCCGGCGTACGGCGCTGCGGGGAGTACCGGCCGCGGCACGGGGTGATCGAGGCGTACGCCCTGATCGCCTCCGGCGACCGGCTCAGCGCGCTCGCGTTCCGGCTGGAGCTGGGCGCCGACGCCCGCTGGCGCTGCGCCGCCGTCGACGTCGGCCCGCTGTCACACGCGAAGGCCGGGGCACCGTGCTAACCGCACGGTGCCCCGGCCTTCTCGCGTCTGTCCGCGCGCGCTACTTCTTACGGCGGCGGCTGCCCTTGGCCGCCTTGCGCCGCTCCGCGCGGGTCAGCCCGTCGGACTCGGAGCGCGGCGCGGGCGGGGTCTCACCGTTGGTGAAGTCGCCTTCCACGATGCCGCCCTCGCCGTCCACCGTCGGGGCCGAGAAGTGCAGCCGGTCCGGCCGCTGCGGGGCCTCCAGGCCCTTGGCGTGGATCTCGGGACGACCCGTCGACGACGCGCCCGCGCCCGCCGGGACCGCGTCCTGCACGTCCTTATCCAGCGAGGTCTTCGCCTCCGCGTCCTCGACCGGGACCTCCTCGACCTGCTGCTCGACCTGGACCTCCAGGTTGAACAGGTAGCCGACCGACTCCTCCTTGATCCCCTCCATCATGGCCTGGAACATGTCGAAGCCCTCGCGCTGGTACTCGACCAGCGGGTCCTTCTGGGCCATCGCGCGCAGCCCGATGCCCTCCTGGAGGTAGTCCATCTCGTACAGGTGCTCGCGCCACTTGCGGTCCAGCACGGACAGCACGACGCGCCGCTCCAGCTCGCGCATGATCTCGGAGCCGAGCTGCTCCTCACGGGTCTCGTACTGCTGGTGGATGTCGTCCTTGATGGCGTCACCGATGAACTCGGCGGTGATCCCGGCGCGGTCGCCGGTCTCCTCCTCCAGCTCGTCGACGGTCACCTTGACCGGGTAGAGCTGCTTGAACGCGCCCCACAGCCGGTCCAGGTCCCACTCCTCCGCGAAGCCCTCGACGGTCTCCGCCTGGATGTACGCGTCGATCGTGTCGTTCATGAAGTGGACGACCTGCTCCTGCAGATCCTCGCCCTCCAGGACACGGCGGCGCTCGCCGTAGATGACCTCACGCTGCCGGTTGAGGACCTCGTCGTACTTCAGGACGTTCTTACGGGTCTCGAAGTTCTGCTGCTCGACCTGCGACTGGGCGGAGGCGATGGCGCGGGTGACCATCTTGTTCTCGATCGGTACGTCGTCGGGAACGTTGGCCATCGCCATCACACGCTCGACCATCTGCGCCTTGAACAGCCGCATCAGGTCGTCGCCGAGCGAGAGGTAGAAGCGGGACTCGCCGGGGTCGCCCTGACGGCCGGAACGACCGCGCAGCTGGTTGTCGATACGGCGCGACTCATGGCGCTCGGTGCCCAGCACATACAGCCCGCCGAGATCCTTGACCTCCTCGAACTCGGCCTTGACCGCGGCCTCGGCCTTCTCCAGGGCGGCGGGCAGCGCGGCCGCCCACTCCTCGGAGTGCTCCATCGGGTCGAGACCGCGCTGGCGCAGCTCGGCCTCGGCGAGGTCGTCGGGGTTGCCGCCGAGCTTGATGTCCGTACCACGGCCGGCCATGTTCGTCGCGACCGTGACGGCACCCCTGCGGCCCGCCTGGGCGACGATCGTCGCCTCCCGGTCGTGCTGCTTCGCGTTCAGCACCTCGTGCGGCACACCGCGCTTGGCGAGCTGCTGCGACAGATACTCGGACTTCTCCACGGAGGTCGTGCCGACCAGGACCGGCTGGCCCTTCTCGTGCTTCTCGACGATGTCATCGACGACCGCGTCGAACTTGGCGACCTCGGTGCGGTAGATCAGGTCGGACTGGTCGACGCGGGCGAGGGGCCGGTGGGTCGGGATCGGGACGACGCCCAGCTTGTAGATCTGGTGGAACTCGGCGGCCTCGGTCATCGCCGTACCGGTCATGCCGGAGAGCTTGTCGTAGAGGCGGAAAAAGTTCTGCAGGGTGATCGTGGCGAGAGTCTGGTTCTCGTCCTTGATCTCCACCGCTTCCTTCGCCTCGATCGCCTGGTGCATGCCCTCGTTGTAGCGGCGACCGGCGAGGATACGGCCGGTGTGCTCGTCGACGATCATGACTTCGCCGTCGATGACGACGTAGTCCTTGTCCTTCTTGAACAGCTCCTTGGCCTTGATGGCGTTGTTCAGATAGCCGACCAGCGGAGTGTTGACGGACTCGTACAGATTGTCGATGCCCAGCCAGTCCTCGACCTTGGTCACACCGGACTCGTGGATGCCGACGGTGCGCTTCTTCTCGTCGACCTCGTAGTCGCCGGTCTCCTCCTGGCCCCGCTGGAGGTTGGCCGCCTCGCCCCGGGTCAGCCGGAGGACGAGCTTGGCGAAGTCGCCGTACCACTTGGTGGCCTGGTCGGCCGGGCCGGAGATGATCAGCGGCGTACGGGCCTCGTCCACCAGGATCGAGTCGACCTCGTCGACGATCGCGAAGTTGTGGCCGCGCTGCACCAGCTCGTCCTGCGACCACGCCATGTTGTCGCGCAGATAGTCGAAGCCGAACTCGTTGTTCGTGCCGTAGGTGATGTCGCACGCGTACTGCTCGCGGCGCTGCGCCGGGGTCATATTGGCGAGGATGCAGCCGACCTCGAGGCCGAGGAACTTGTGCACCCGGCCCATCCACTCGGAGTCACGCTCGGCCAGATAGTCGTTCACCGTGATCAGGTGGACGCCCTTGTCGGACAGCGCGTTCAGATAGGCGGGCAGGGTACCCACCAGGGTCTTGCCCTCACCGGTCTTCATCTCGGCGACATACCCGAGGTGCAGCGCGGCGCCGCCCATGAGCTGGACGTCGTAGTGACGCTGGCCAAGCACTCGCTTGGCCGCCTCGCGCACCGTCGCGAACGCCTCCGGCATCAGGTCGTCGAGGCTTTCGCCGTCGGCGTACCGCTCCTTGTACTCGTCGGTGAGGGCACGCAGCTCGGCGTCGGAGAGCGACAGGAAGTCCTCTTCGATGGAATTTACCTGGTCCGCGATGCGGTGCAGCTTGCGCAGGATCTTTCCTTCGCCTGCACGCATGAGCTTGTTGAAGACGGACACGTAGGCTGGCTCCTTGCCGGTCGGGCCTGGCACGGTTGTGGGGTGCGCTGGCGCGGCATTGTCAAGGGGCACAAGCCCCGCCGCAACGGCCATCGTAAGACAGACCCCGCCTGGCCGGGAGGTCCGTCACCACGCGGGCCGGGTGTCACCACACCGTGTCAACGCGTGAGAGGTCGCCGGGGTGCCCCCGAATTCACCAAAACCACTCGCGGCCCGGCGCGGCAGCGGCCCAGACTCGGCCCATGGAGCCCGTCACCCTCACCACCGAGCGACTCGTGCTGCGCCCCTTCCGGCCGTCCGACGCCCCGGCGGTCCACGCTGCCTGTCAGGACCCGGACATCCTGCGCTGGACCCACGTGCCCGCTCCGTACGCCCGCGCGGACGCCGAGGACTTCGTACGGCGAACCTGCCCGGACGGCTGGCGGGACGACCGCACCTATAACTTCGCGCTGGTCACCAGGGGCGAGGGCGGCGAGGGCTCCGGGGACTCCGATGGCGGCGAGGGCTCGGGGGAACTCGTCGGGGCCATGGGCCTGATACGGCTGGCCCGGCTGCGCAGCCCCGAGCGCCAGGCCGAGCTGGGCTACTGGACGGCACGGGAGCACCGGCGGCGCGGCTACACGGGCGAGGCGGCCCGGGCGGTGGCCGAGTGGGCGTTCACCGGGCTGGGCGTGGAGCGGCTGGAGTGGTGCACGGAGGCCGGGAACGAGGCGTCGCGCGCGGTCGCGCTCGCCGTGGGCTTCCGGATGGAGGGGACGGACCGGGCGGGCATCGTCCGCGAGGGCACCCGGCGGGACGCCTGGCGGGGCGCGCTGCTGCCCTCCGACTGGGGCCTGCCCACGGCCACTCCGTATCTCCCCGCGCCGGTCTGAGGTGCCTCTCGGGACGGGCGTTGTCAGTGGTCGCCGCTACGGTGGCGCGCATGACGAATCCCACCGCCGGGGCCATCGCGAACCGCAAGCCCGAGGTCAGCTTGTCCGCCGACGAGGCGCGCCGGATCGCGCTGCGCGCCCAGGGGTTCCTGGGCGCGCCCGACCGGCGCGGCGGGGTGCGCGGCGTGCTGCGCCATCTGGGCGCGGTGCAGCTGGACACGATCTCGGTGCTGGCCCGCTCGCACGAGCTGATTCCGTACGCGCGGCTGGGCGCGGTCGGCCGCCCGGCGGTCGAGTCGGCGTACTGGACCGGCACCCACGCCTTCGAGTACTGGTCGCACGCGGCCTGTGTGCTGCCCATCGAGGAGTGGCCGCACTTCGCCTTCCGCCGCCGCGCCTACCGCGCCCGCCCGCTCTGGCACCACGAGCTGCCGGACGGGGTGTACGAGAAGGTGGTGGCGCAGCTGCGGGCCGAGGGCCCGCTGACCGCGACGGAGCTGGGCGGCGCCAAGAACGGCGGCCCGTGGTGGGACTGGTCGGCGGCGAAGGTCGGCGTCGAGCGCGCGCTCACGTACGGCGAGGTGGTGTGCGTGGAGCGGCGCGGCTGGAAGCGGGTGTACGACCTGGCGGAGCGCGCCGTGCCGGACGCGCTGCTCCATGACGACCTGGACGACGCGGAGTGTCTGCGGCGGCTGGTGCGGCTCGCGGGCCAGTCCCTCGGCGTGGGCACCCGGGCGGACCTCGCGGACTACCACCGGCTCAAGGCGGAGCAGGTCGACGCGGTGATCGCGGACTCGGGGCTGGTGCCGGTGTCGGTCGCGGGCTGGGACAAGGCGGCCTGGGCGGACCCCGAGGCGCTGGCCAGCACCCCGCGCGGACGGCACCGCACGACCCTGCTGTCGCCCTTCGACTCGTTGATATGGGACCGGGCGCGCACCGAGCGGATCTTCGGCTTCACCCATCGGCTGGAGGCGTATGTGCCCCGCCCCAAGCGGGTGTACGGCTACTTCGCCATGCCGCTGCTGTCGGGCGGGCGGCTGCTCGGCCGGGTCGATCCGGCCCGTGAGGGGACCACGCTGGTGGCCCGGCAGGTGTCGCTGGACACGCCGAAGGCCGTGGCACCGATGGCGGAGGCGCTGCGCGAGGCGGCGGACTGGGTGGGCTGCGACGCGGTGCGGATCGAGCGCGTCAACCGCCCGGAGCTGGCCGCCCCGCTGGCGGCCGCGGTCACGTGACCGCGGCCGATTCCGTCCCCGCTCACCTGATCTCGAGGATCTTCTCCCGCATCGCGTAGACCACGGCCTCCATCCGGGAGTGCAGCTGCAGCTTCTCCAGGATGTTCCGGACGTGGTTCTTCACGGTGTTCTCGCTGATGAACAGTTCCTTGGCGATATCGCGGTTGTTCATGCCGGTGGCCACCAGCTTCAGCACCTCCAGCTCACGGTCGGTGAGCCGGGGCGCCGGCACCAGCCGTCGCTCGTCGGTGCGCTGGATCATCGACTTGAACTCGGTGAGGAGCTTGGCCGCCATCGACGGGCTGATCTGCGACTGGCCGTCGGCCACCGCCCGGATCGCGGTCGACACCTCGTCGGTCGAGATCTCCTTGAGCAGATAGCCGGTGGCGCCCGCCTTGATCGCGTCGTAGAGGTCGGCCTCCTCATCGCTGATCGTCAGCATGATGATCTTGGCGCTGGGTGCCACTTCCTTGATCGACGTGCAGGCCTCGATCCCCCCGCGCTTGGGCATGCGCACATCCATCAGGACGATGTCCGGCAGCAGATCCGCCGCCTTGTCCACGGCCTCGGCGCCGTCCCCGGCCTCGCCGACGACCTGAATGTCCTCCTCCTGGGCCAGGACGATCTCCAACCCACGCCGGAAGAGTGCGTGGTCGTCCACTACGAGGACCCGAATCGGCTCCTTGCGCGACTCGCCCCTGTCCGGCCCCAGACGTTGGTCATCGCCATCGTCGGACACGGGCCCGAAGCTGTCCGCCATCGTTCCTCCCCCTGAAGGCCATGGCCCTTGCGGTTTGCACTCTGCGGTGCACGGTGCGGTACGGCATCAACCAGTCGTTTCCCCATGCCGGTTGGCCGTCGAGCCATGATTTCATGCCCGGACCGGCCACGGGACCGCGCGGCGCATCCACCGCGCGATCCCGCTCACTCTCTGTGCACCCGCCCAGAAGCGGTCGGGCTTCAGTGGGCCTCAGGCGCCGAGTGCGCCGCCCGCGCCACCGGGCTCCTCCCCGGCGAACGCCTCCGGCTGAAGATGAATGACCCCGTAGTCATAGCCATGCCGCCGGTAGACGACGCTGGGATGGCTGGTGTCGGAGTCGACGAACAGATAGAAATCGTGCCCGACCAGCTCCATCTCGTAGAGAGCCTGGTCGAGCGTCATCGGGACCGCGGCATGGGTCTTCTCACGGACCACGAGGGGGCCTTCGCCCTGGACTTCCAGGGGTCCCATCCGGGTGGTCGGCACCGTGTCGGACGGGGTGCGCTGGGCGGCGATCTCGCCATGCCCGTTGATACGTGCCGCGTTGGGGACCGTGATGGCCACGTCGCTGGCCGGAATGCGACCGTTGCCACGCCGGGTATGGCGCTTGTCGTGCTGCTTGCGCATCCGCGCTTCCAGCTTGCCGGCCGCCAGGTCCAGCGCTGCGTACGGATCGGCCGCCGCGGCCTCCGCCCGGATGACCGGGCCACGGGAGCGAAGGGTGATCTCCACTCGGTCCGACCGGTCGGCCTGACGCGGGTTGTGCTCCTTGGAGACCTCGACGTCGAGGCTGATCACCTTGCCGTCGAGCTTCTGGATCTTATCCAGCTTCAGCTTCTCGGCCACGTGCTTCCGGAACCGCTCGGGCACATCTGTTTTACGGCCCTTGACGACGATGTCCACGCAGAACTCCGTTCCCGGGTCGCTCCGGAGCATCCACCGGAGCTCATCCCTTGTGCACTAGGCTCCGGCGTCTTCCGGAGCCACCGGCTTGGCGGCTTTCACCTCTCCTTCCCACGGGGAACGAGTCCACCCCGTATCGGTTAACGGCTCACAAGAAAGCACCCAAAGCACGCCAAGCGGATTTGCGAGTCATAGCACCTGCCACTCCTCACAACCGAACATAGCTCGCCCGGGCGGATGTCGGCACCCCCTACCGGGCCGTACCTCCGATCAGGTGCTTTGGCATCCTTACAGCCTGCAACGACGCGGCTTCGTATTCAGTTCCGCTTATCGCTCGCGAAGGGTCTGAGACGCCCGGAAGACACCGAAGGCGCGAGGACCGGCGGGGTGGCAATCCCCGGCGCGGGGACCTGTGGCGCGGCCACCACCGCACCGCCCACGACCTGTCCGCCCGCCTCCGTCACCGCCCGTGCCGCCTCCGCGAGCGAGGCCCCCGTCGTCATCAGATCGTCCACCAGCACCACCGGACCCGCCACCAGGAGCCGCCCGCCACCCGGCACGGCCTCCAGCGCCCCCGTCACGTTCGCCCGGCGCTGACGGGCGCCAAGACCCGACTGGTCGGTCACCCGGCGCCGCTGCCGCAGCACCGCGGGCACCCGCACGGGACACCCCTCGCGGCGCAGCACGCCCGCCGCCGCGCACGCGACGCGCCGGGCCGGATCATGGCCCCGCGCCCCCACCGCACGCCGCGCCGAGGGCACCGGCACCAGCAGCAGCGGTGGCCTCCCCGGGGCCCGGGGCACGGCCCCGCGGGCCGCCGCCCGCACCGCACCGGCCAGCGCCTCGCCCAGCGGCCCCGCCAGCCGCAGCGCTCCCCGCTCCTTGTGCGCGAGCAGCACCGCGCGGGCCTCGTCCACGTAATCCACGGCCGCGTGGACCACCGGCAGCCCCGGCGGCACCGGGCTCGGCAGCACCCGACGCGCCCCGGGCCCACGCAGCGCCCCATGACACCGGTCGCACAGCGGGCCACCCGGCCGACCGCATCCCGCGCAGTCGGCCGGCAGCACCAGATCGGCGATCTCCTGCCACCAGCCCCGCATGGCCCCACTGTCCCGTCACACCGCCCGGGCCGCCACCCCCTGTGGAAAACCACGCGCATGTGGACAACCGGCCGCCCCCGCGCCGGCGCAGGCCGTTACAAGGCCGCTTCTGCCTCCCCCGCCATACGGCTATCCGGGGTACACCGGACCGGAACCGTCCTCGTCGACGGTCTTCCAGTCCGTGTTCGGCAGCAGCCGGACGATGCCGTTCTCCCTGGTCTCGGCGATCAGCGGCCGGGTCTGGTCTTCCGAGGCGGCGACCGTCTCCACCCCGTTCGGCCCCGGGACCTCCGGCAGGTCCGCCGGGGAGCCGTCCGTCTCCACGTACTGCAGCTGCTGCACACCGTCCGACTCACGGCCCGCGACCACCAGGCGGCTGTCCCCCGCCCAGGACGCGGTGTCGACGTCCTGCAGCTTCGGCGCGATCGCGTGCAGCGCCCGCACCGACAGCTTCGGATCGTCCGCCGTGCCGCGCCGCTCGATCCGGCCCAGCCGCAGCGTCGTATGCCCGTCGCGCTTGACCAGCATCGCGATCCTCGTACCGTCCGCGGACACCCGCAGCGCCGTGATCCGGCCACCGTCGAGCGCGGGCAGCTCGACCTCGTCCGCCTGGCCGGTACCGCCGCGCAGCCGCAGCAGCCGCGGCCGCTGCGGGTCCCGGTCGGCCACCCACAGCCCGCCCAGCCCGTCCCAGCTGGGCGCCGTCAGCCCGTGCTCGGGGCTGCCGCCCTGGCTGTGCACCCGCACCCGGCCCCGCTCGGCACCCGACGACAGCTCCGTCACATACAGCGACCGGCCGTCCTCGCTGACCGCCGCCGCGTCCCGCTCGTCGCGCGAGACCGCCACGGTGCCAAGACCCGCGCCATCCGCGCCGAACGGCCCCGGAACCGGCCGTGGCTTGTCCTCGTCGTCGGACAGCCGGACCATCCGGTGCTGCGCGTCCACGAAGTACTGGTGCTGGGGCCGCCCGATGACATGGTCCGGGGCGTACGCGCGCGCCGCGTCGCTCGACTGGGCGCACAGCTCGGAACCGCTCTGCCGCTCCAGCCGCACCCCGCTGACCTCGTCCGACCCCTCCCAGAGGTCCTGCACCGTGAACAGCGTCTGCGCCGCCATCCGGGCACAGCGGCCCGGGCTGATCTGCGCCGCCTGGTCGCTCAGCCGGACCTTCAGCACGTTCGAATCGTCCAGCGACAGCTTGTCGGTGTGGCGGCCGAGCGCCGTACCGGCCGGGAAGGCCGAGCTGACCACCGGATCCAGCCAGTCCGTCGGGCCGTCCAGCAGCGCCTTCACGGTCGCGGTGACCGGATTGATGCGCCGCCTCAGATAGACCGGATCGGCGACCAGGACCTCGTCCCCCACCCGGGAGTCCTCGGCGTCCGGGCCCAGCTTCGCGAAGTAGTACTTGTTGACCGAGTGGTAGATGCGCTGGAAGTCGGACTCGCCGAGCACCAGCCCCGGCGGCGGCCCGTCGATCCGCCACTCCGAACCGCGCAGGGTGAGGTGGATGCGCTCCTCGTACCTGTGCTCATCGGGCCGGTAGGCGTGGGTCGCGTCCACCGTGGCGATCCGCTCGCCCGACAGCACGACCGTCTTGCTGTTGCCGTCCCGGTCGCCGGGATCGGTCTCCACCCGCACATCCGGCGCCTGCTCCAACACCGTGGTCCGCGCGAACGGATCCCAGTCCTTGGACGCGCCCCGGGTCAGATACTCCTTCGCGGTGGCGAAGTTCTCCTCGTCGCTCGTCGTGGCCTCCAGAAAGCCGGAGACCAGCTCCGCGGGCTGCTCGCCCTTGCCCGGGCTCACCCCGTACACCCGGACCTGCGAATCCACATCGGAGCGCGGCGAGGAGTCGACCCTGCGCACATCCCCGCTATCGGGCATCGAGGCACAGCCGGAGAGCAGCAGCACACCACACGCGAGCAGCGTGCCCGTGCCCCGCGCACGGCGGTACGCGCCGGAGCGGGAACGGTGGCGGTCGGCACGGTCAGCGCCCACGGGGGCGGCCCTCCCCTTCGTTCGGTGTCGTTCGCTCGCGGCGCTCCCGGGGCTCCCTGGCCTCCCCGTACGACGGCTCCGCGGCGCCGCGCACGACCCGCGCCCCGTTCCCCGGCAGCGCCGTGGGGTCGGCCGAGGGCATCGGGGCGTCGGCGGGCGGCAGCGCGGAGCGGGGCTGCGCGGGCACCGAGGCCAGCCGCTCCGCCGCCGGCTGCGTCTGCCCGCTGTCGGCCGGCTGCCGGTTGCGCCGGGAGTCGTCGGGCTCCAGCGGGATCGGCGAACCGCGCAGCACATCGCCCGCCGCGCGCGGCAGCGTCAGCCGGAACTGCGACCCGCCACCGGGCTCGCCCCACGCCTGGAGCCAGCCGCCGTGCAGCCGCGCGTCCTCCACCGCGATCGACAGCCCGAGACCGGTGCCGCCCGTCGTCCGGGCGCGCGCCGGATCGGCCCGCCAGAAGCGGTTGAACACCCGCGTCGCCTCGCCGGGCTTCAGCCCCACCCCGTAGTCCCGCACGGCCACAGCGACCGCGCCGCCCGCCGCCGCGAGCCGCACCACCACGTCCCGGCCCTCGCCGTGCTCCACGGCGTTGACCACGAGATTGCGCAGCACCCGCTCCACCCGGCGGGCGTCCGCCTCCGCCACCACCGGCGCCTCGGCGCCCCGCACCACGATCCGGGTGCCCTTGGCGTCGGCCAGCGGCTCGGCCCCGTCGACCACCCGGTTCACCACATCGCGCAGATCGATCTGGTCGGCCTCCAGGGCGGCCGCGCCCGCGTCGAACCGGCTGATCTCCAGCAGATCGGAGAGCAGCGACTCGAAACGGTCGACCTGGCCCCACAGCAGCTCGGCGGAGCGCGCCGTGATCGGATCGAAGTCCTCGCGCCCCTCGTAGATGACGTCCGCCGCCATCCGCACGGTCGTCAGCGGTGTGCGCAGCTCATGCGAGACGTCCGAGACGAACCGCCGCTGCATCCGGGACAGCTCCTCCAGCTGCTGGATCTTGAGCTGAAGGTTCTGGGCCATCTTGTTGAACGCCTCGCCGAGGCGGGCGATGTCGTCCTCCCCGGTGACCTTCATCCGCTCCTGCAGCAGACCGGCCGCCAGCCGCTCGGAGATCCCGGCCGCCATCCGCACCGGCGTGACGACCTGCCGCACCACCACCCACGCGATGGCGCCCAGCAGCACCACCACGAACACCCCGGCCGTGGCCAGCGTGCCCTTCACCAGGCTCAGCGACTTCTCCTCCTGGGTGAAGGGGAAGAGGTAGTACAGCTGATAGGCGTCGCCGTGGTTGTCGTCCAGCCGCTTGCCGATGATCAGCGCGGCCTCGCTGTCGCCGGAGCCGAGGTGCTCAATCCGCCCGTACTGCTCGTACGGCGCGGTCCGGCCCTCGTCCACCCGCTGCCGCAGATTGGCGGGCACGCTGTCCGCCTTGACGTCACCGGAGGCCCGGGGGCCGCGGCTGGCCACATAGGGCGTCTCACCGGAGTCGGAGCTGAGCGCGACCACCGAATACGCGCCCTTGCCACCACTGGCCAACTGCTCCACCAGTGCGTTCAGCCAGGCCCCGGCGTCCTGGGCGCCGCGGCTGCCGGGGCCCGCGCCGTCCTGGCCGCCGGAATCGCTCTTACGGTCGGCCATCTGCTCGGCCACCTCGAACCCGCCCACGGCCTGGCCCTGCGCGGCGTGCCGCTTGGCGTCGAGCAGCCCGTTGCGCACCTGGCCGATGACGACCAGGCCCAGCAGGATCACCACGCCGAGCGACATCAGCAGCGTGGTGGCCACCACCCGCAGCTGGATGTTCCGCCGCCACAGCCGGGCAGCGGGCAGCAGCGGACGGCGCACCCACCGCCCGAACAGCCGGATCAAGGGGTGGGCCGGTCCGCCGGAGGCCCCGTCGGGCAGGAGATGC
This sequence comes from Streptomyces sp. NPDC001700, assembly GCF_053596435.1. Classification (NCBI taxonomy): domain Bacteria; kingdom Bacillati; phylum Actinomycetota; class Actinomycetes; order Kitasatosporales; family Streptomycetaceae; genus Streptomyces; species Streptomyces sp. NPDC001700. Next base: position 3,865 of record NZ_JBSFGE010000014.1, on the reverse strand, counting down.
CCCCCGCTCCACAGCCTCCGGAGCAACGGAATGTCACCCGCCGGATCGGGTCGCCCCGCCCGGCCGCTCTCCGGCGCCCCGCCTCCCGAACCCTGGGGCCGCGGAGCCGTGCCGCCACCCGTCATCTCAGCTGGGCCCGGCCTTGTAGCCGACGCCGCGCACGGTCACCACGATCTCCGGCCGCTCCGGGTCCTTCTCGACCTTGGAGCGCAGCCGCTGCACATGGACATTGACCAGCCGGGTATCGGCCGCGTGCCGATAGCCCCAGACCTGCTCCAGCAGCACCTCGCGGGTGAACACCTGCCACGGCTTACGGGCCAGGGCCACCAGCAGATCGAACTCCAGCGGGGTCAGCGCTATCGACTGCCCCTCCCGCTTCACCGAGTGCCCGGCGACGTCGATCACCAGATCGCCGATCGCCAGCTGCTCCGGCGTCGGGTCCTCGGACCGCCGCAGCCGCGCCCGGATGCGGGCCACCAGCTCCTTCGGCTTGAACGGCTTGACGATGTAGTCATCGGCACCGGACTCCAGCCCCACCACCACGTCGACCGTGTCGCTCTTGGCGGTGAGCATGACGATCGGCACCCCGGACTCGGCCCGGATCAGCCGGCACACCTCGATTCCGTCCCGTCCGGGCAGCATGAGGTCGAGCAGCACCAGATCCGGCTTGGCCTCGCGGAAGGCGGCAAGAGCCTTGTCTCCGTCCGAGACGAACGACGGTTCAAAGCCTTCGCCGCGCAGCACGATGCCGAGCATCTCTGCCAGTGCGGTGTCGTCGTCGACGACAAGGACGCGTCCCTTCATGAGGCCATCATCCCATTACCTGATCGTGACCTGGCGCACAGCTCTGCGATACCTCCCTCGGTGACCGGAGCGACGACACCACGCTCGGTGACGATCGCGGTCACCAGCTCCGGCGGGGTGACGTCAAAGGCCGGGTTGAACGCCTGTGTGCCCAGTGGGGCCAACGGAACTCCCATCGCCGTCTCGGCACCGGGACCGGGAACATGCGGCACTATGACGTCCGTCACCTCATGCCCGGGCCGCTGCTCGACCTCGATCGCCGCCCCGTCCGGGGTCTCCGGATCCACCGTGGTGGTCGGGGCCACCACGATGAACGGCACATGGTGGTAGCGGGCCAGCACCGCGAGCGGATAGCTGCCGACCTTGTTGGCCACCGAGCCGTCGGCGGCTATCCGGTCCGCGCCTATCAGCACCGCGTCCACTTCCCCGGCCGCGAACAGCGAACCCGCCGCGTTGTCGGTGAGCAGCGTGTAGGCCATGCCCTCCCGTGCCGCCTCGTACGCCGTCAAGCGGGATCCCTGGAACAGCGGGCGGGTCTCGTCCACCCAGAGCCGCCGCAGCTGCCCGGCCCGGTGCACCGCCTTGACCACGGCCAGGGCGGTGCCCTCACCGCCGGAGACCAGCCCACCGGTGTTGCAGTGGGTGAGGATGCGGTAGCCCCCGGCGGGCAGCAGCTCGTCGAGGAGCGCCTGGCCGTGCCCGACCATCCGCTCGCTGGCCTCGGCGTCCTCACGGTGCAGGGTGCGGGCGTCGGCGAGCGCGGCAGCGGCGGCCCGGTCGGGACTCGCCCCGTCTCCGACCGCCGCGTGGTACGCGGCGGCGGCCCGGCGCACGCCGTAGCCGAGGTTGACGGCGGTGGGGCGGGCATGGGCGAGCGACTCGGCGGCCTCGTCCACATCGAAGCCACGCGCCGCGGCGAGGGCGACCCCATAGGCCCCGGCGATGCCGAGCAGCGGGGCGCCTCGTACGGCCAGTGAGCGGATCGCCTCCACCAGCATCGGCACATCGGTGCACACCAGCTCGACCTCCTCGGCGGGAAGCCGGGTCTGGTCGAGGAGCACCACGACGGGCCCCTCCGGTGGTTCCTCCCAGCGCAGTGCGAAAGCATTGGGCGCCGCGGCGCCTTCCGGGGAGACCCGGTGCTGATCAGCCATCCGCCCAGTCTGCCCCCTGCGGCACCCTCTGATGAAGTGGTCAGCCAGCCCCAGCGACCGGTACGCACCACAACGCACCGTGGCACGATGGCTACGAAGCGGCCGTCGCCGCATAGGCGACCGGCCAACGAACGACCTACGGAGCGACGATGAACGACTCTCCGGGCTGGGCTCCGCCCGGATCGTCCCCTTCCGACGAGCCCGACCACGGCAGTCAGCAGCCGAACGAGCCCGTCGACCACCCCGTGCCGGAGCGGCCTGCGCGGGGCGCCACCTGGGCCAAGCGGCAGCCGCCCGCCGGACGCTGGTCGGCCCCGGGCGGCGGCATCTCCACCCCGCCGCCCCCGCAACCTGCCGGACCGGCGAACGGCCCCGGCTGGGGCACCGGCTGGCGACAGCCACCACCCGTCCCCCGCCCGGGCGTCATCCCGCTGCGGCCGCTCGGTGTGAGCGAGATCCTCGACGGCGCGATCGCCACCATGCGTGCCCACTGGCGCACGGTCCTCGGCATCTCGCTGGCCGTCTCGGTCGTGACCCAGGGACTGATCACCGTCGTCACCGGCCTGTGGTTCCGCACGACCTCCGGCACCGGCACGGTCGACAAGCCGGACCCCACGCTCGGCGAGGCCCTGGAGGCCGTGCGCGGCGCTCTGGGCAGCAGCTCGGTGACCCTGCTCGTCGGCGTGCTGGGCACCATCGTCACCACCGCCCTGCTGACCATGGTCACCGCCCGGGCGGTCCTGGGCCGCCCGGTGTCCACCGGGGAGGCCTGGGGCGGTGCCCGGCCGCGGCTGCTTCAGCTGTGCGGTCTGCTCCTGCTCATCCCGGCCATCGCCGCGGGCGTCATCGGCCTGGGCATGGCTCCGGGGATGCTCCTCGTGGCGGCCGGCGTGGGCAGCGAGGGCGCCGCGCTCGCCTCGCTCGGAGCCCTCGCGGGAACGGGCGTCGCCATCTGGCTGTGGGTCCGCTTCAGCCTCGCCGCCCCGGCGTTGATGCTGGAGAAGCAGGGCATCATCGCCGCACTGCGCCGCTCGGCCAAGCTCGTACGCGGAGCGTGGTGGCGCGTCTTCGGCATCCAGCTGCTCTCCATCGTGCTGGTCTTCCTCGTGGCCGCCATCGTCGAGGTACCGACCAGCGCCGTCGCGATGGTGCTCGGCGGGGACAGCGCCATCGACTACCTGTCCGGCGAGTCCGTCTCCGTCGGCTGGGCCTTTCTGATCGTCGTCGGCATCGGCGGGGTGATCAGCTCGTCCATCACCTTTCCGATCAGCGCCGGTGTGACCGCTCTCCTCTACATGGACCAGCGCATCCGGCGCGAGGCACTCGACCTCGAACTCGCCCGCGCCGCGGGCTACGGCAACTGATGTGGTGACGGTGGCAGGTGGTGGCGTCAGAGCCGACCCCGTAACGGGCCCTGACGCCACCTCCACCGCCCTCCCGACCTGCATCACCCACATGGGGCACCCCCGCTTCTCCTCACCCCTCCTGCTGGCGATTCTGAGCGGTCCCGCACACGCCGCGCCAGGGCCACAGCCCCGTTTCACTCGATCCGGTGATACATCAGTTCGACTGGGAACCTGGTGCTGAACGCAAAAATGCCTCGGTCCCGAGCATGAAATGCTCGGGACCGAGGCTAAAGATTGTTCGGCGGCGTCCTACTCTCCCACAGGGTCCCCCCTGCAGTACCATCGGCGCTGAAAGGCTTAGCTTCCGGGTTCGGAATGTAACCGGGCGTTTCCCTAACGCTTTGACCACCGAAACACTATGAAACAAACAAACCGGACAAGGACACAGTTCGTTATTTCAGAACCAACACAGTGGACGCGAGCAACTGAGGACAAGCCCTCGGCCTATTAGTACCAGTCAACTCCACCGGTTACCCGGCTTCCATATCTGGCCTATCAACC